>JABBOH010000002.1:93745-95167 GCA_019351895.1 Pseudomonadota bacterium | reverse complement strand
GGGCGAGATCGCCGTCCGTATCATCCGTGCCGCGCGCGCGCTCGGCATCGCGACCGTCGCCGTTCATTCGGAGGCGGACGCGACGGCGCTGCATGTCGCGATGGCCAATGAGGCGGTCGCCATCGGTCCGTCTCGTCCGGCGCAAAGCTATCTGCGGATCGAGGCGATCCTGGGGGCCGCCGCGCGAACCGGCGCGGATGCCGTGCATCCGGGCTATGGGTTCCTCGCTGAAAATGCTGTGTTCGCGGCGGGGGTGGAGGCGGCGGGGCTGACCTTTGTCGGACCCACTTCGGCGCAAATCGATATGATGGGCGACAAGGCCCGCGCCCGCGAGGCCGCCGAGGCCGCCGGGGTGCCCGTGCTTCCCGCAAGTGCCCGCATTCAAGCGGGCGCGCTGGACGGAGTGGAGGAGGCGGGCGTCCGCGTCGGCTTTCCGTTGCTGGTCAAGGCCGTTGCGGGCGGTGGCGGCATCGGCATGAAACGAGTTGATGCGCCATCGGATCTGCGGGCGGCGGTTGAGGCGCTGCAATCCATGGCCGCGCGCGCCTTTGGCGACGGCACCGCCTATCTCGAGCGCTACGTCGCTGCCGCGCGGCATGTGGAGGTGCAGGTCTTCGGCTTCGGTGATGGTCAAGCCGTGCATCTGTTCGAGCGCGAGTGCTCGGTGCAGCGGCGCTTCCAGAAGATCGTCGAGGAGAGCCCGTCTCCCGGCATTCCGGCCGAGACCCGTGCCGCGATGTGCGCGGCCGCCGTCACTCTGGCCTCCGCCGTTTCGTATCGGTCGGCCGGCACCATCGAGTTCGTGGTGGACGACACGACCAAGGAGTTCTTCTTCCTCGAGATGAACACGCGGATCCAGGTGGAGCACCCGGTCACCGAGATGCTGACCGGCATCGACCTCGTGCAGCTTCAGCTTCGGCTGGCGCAGGGCGAGGACTGCACATCGAACTTCGAGGCGCTGACGGCGCGGGGCCACGCCATCGAATGCCGGCTTTGCGCTGAGAACCCGGAGCGGATGTTCCTGCCGTCGCCGGGCAAGATCACTCGCCTCGTCTGGCCAGAGGCGCCGGACCTGCGCATCGACAGCGGCGTGCGGGAGGGCGATACGGTGACGCCGTTCTACGACTCGTTGCTCGCCAAGATAATCGTGCATGGGACGGATCGTGCCGCCGCGATAGCCGCTATGCGAACCGCCCTGGAGGGGGTGTCGATAGACGGTATCGTCACGAATCTCGCTTTTCTGCGCAACCTTCTCGCCCATCCTGCCTTCGTCGCAGGCCACACGTTGACAGGCTTCATCGACACGCATCGGGCGACGCTGCTCCCGCCCAGAACCGGAGAGACAGCCGCATGATCTATCCCGAGCCGCGCTACCTGCCGGGCGGCGACCGCTACATCCTTGTCGAATTCGGCAACGAGATG
>JABBOH010000002.1:53324-93735 GCA_019351895.1 Pseudomonadota bacterium | reverse complement strand
AACGAGATGAACCTGGAACTCAACTTCATGGCGCAGGGGCTGGCCGCCGCTATCGCCGAGGCGCGCATCAAGGGCGTCATCGAGACCGCGCCCTGCTTCGCCTCCATGCTCGTGCATTATGAGCCGGAGCTTATCGGCTTCGATGATCTGTCGGCCGAACTCGCCAAGCTCGTGGCCGGGCTAGGGCCGTCCGACGCCTTGGAGCTGGAGAGCCGGCTCTGGTATTTTCCGGCGGTCTATCTCGATCCCTGGACGCGCGCCTGCGTCGACGACTACATCGCGAAGATCGCCCCGAAGACCCCCGACCCGGAGTTGATGGTCGAGCTGAACGGGCTGCGCGACACGGATGATTTCGTGCGGGTCCATTCGGGCACCGAATACTGGGTGGCCTCCTTGGGCTTCTGGCCGGGGCTGCCGTTCATGATGGCGCTTGACCCGCGCGCCAAGATGACCGCGCCGAAATACAACCCGCCGCGCACCTGGACGCCGGGCGGCGCCATTGGGTTGGGCGGCGCATCGACGGCGATCTACCCCGAGGCGCTCCCCGGGGGCTATCAGATCTTCGCCCGCACGCCAGTGCCGATCTGGGATCGGGCGCAACGCTTCGCGGCCTTCGAGGGGTCGATCTGCCTGTTCCGCCCCGGCGACCGGGTGCGCTTCGTGCCCTGTTCCGTCGCGGAGTTCGAAGCGATCGAGCGCGAGGTCGCGGACGGAACCTATCAATACAACATGGTCGGCTACGGGAAATTCTCCGTGGCCCTCTACAAGAGCTGGACGGCATCGCTTGGCGAAGGGAGGCGGTCATGAGCTTCACGGTCGTCAAGCCGGGCCTGGAAACCTCCGTGCAGGACTGGCCCGGCCGCTACGGCTACTGGAACCAGGGCTTCCCGCCGTCGGGTCCGATGGATAGCTGGTCGTTCCGACTGGCTAACCTGCTGGTCGGCAATGCGCCTGGCGCGGCGGGGCTCGAATGCCAGTATATGGGGCCGACGCTCCGCTTCGATGATGCCGCAATCTTCGCGGTGACCGGCGCGGACATGCAGCCGACGCTCGATGGCGTGCCGGTCCCGCTATGGGAAAGCGTGGCGGCCCAGCCCGGGCAGGTTCTGGCGATGGCCTTCGCGAAGCTCGGCACCCGCGCCTATATCGCGGTTGCCGGCGGCATCGAGGTGGAGCCCTGGCTCGGGTCGCGCGCGACCTTCCACAAGGCGGGAATCGGCGGCATGGGAGGGTATGCCGTCAAGCCCGGCCAAACCGTGCCGACAGGTGCGCCCGCGACCGAAGCGCGCGCAGGTCGGCGCGTGAAAGCCGAGGCGCGGCCTGTGATCTCGACGGATCGCCGCTGGGAGATCGAGGTCGTCGCCGGCCCGAATGACGACTGGATTGACGCGGAAGGGCATGAGCGTTTTCTCTCGACCGACTGGAAGCTCTCCGGCAAATCGGACCGAACCGGCTTTCGGCTCGACGGTCCAGATTGGACCTTCACCGAGAAGGCGATGAACAAGGCGCCCGAGCATGGCTCGCTGCCGTCCAACATCATCGACCAGGGCTATCCGTTGGGGGCGATCAACCTCGCCGGGCAGACGCCGATCATCCTGGTGAATGACGGTCCCTCAATGGGTGGGTTCATCAACCCCTACACGGTTCCGCAGGCGGCATTCTGGAAGCTCGCGCAATCGAAACCGGGAGAGGTGTATCGTTTCCGCGCCGTCTCCGTGGCCGAGGCGCAAGGGCTGGCGCGCAGCCTCAGCGCGCTGTGTTCCGAGGCGTCGATCCAAAGCTGATGTTGGGAGATTGATCGCATGGCCACCGAAATTCGCACGCAGACCGCTGGCAACGTCTGGAAGGTGCTGGTCAAGCCTGGCGACGCGGTCGCGGAGGGCGACGTGCTGTTCATCATGGAGGTGATGAAGATGGAGGTGCCGCATACGGCCCCCATTGCCGGCACCGTCTCGGCCGTTCACGTCGCGAACGACCAGGAGGGGCTGGACGCCGACGCACCCGCGGTGGAACTCGACTGATGAGCCGCATCGTCGATCTCAGCCTGCTGATCGAAGACAACATGCCGACGCACAAGCTGTTCCAACGGCCGGTGATCACGCAGCACCTGACGCATGAACGCTCGCTGGAACTCGGGCTCGGCGTGCCGGGCGACGCCATGACCTTCCAGACGAATTTCATCGCGACGCTCGACCATGTCGGCACGCATGTCGACGCCTTCCGCCACGTCGGCCCCAACGGCGCGAGCATCGACGCGATGCCGCTCGAGCTTTTCATGGGGCCCGCCGTCTGCTTCGATCTTCGCCACATCCCCGATCTCGGCGACATCACCGAGGCCGACATGGCCGCCGCCGAGAGTGCGGCCGGCGTCGCGGTCGATGGCCATATCGTGCTGCTCTGCACGGGCTTTCACGCCCGCACCTATCCGGGGCTCGACAGCGTCTGGAAGAATCCGCAACTCACGGTCGAGGCGACGCGCTGGCTGCATGCGCGCGGCTCGCGTATGCATGGCGTCGAGGGGCCGTCGACGGATCGGCCCAGCGACAACGTGTTCGCGCAACATCGCCTGTGCCGAGAGCTTGGCATCAGCCACTGGGAGTGGCTCATCAACCTCGAACAGCTCGTGGGCTGCGGCGAGTTCCAGTTCTTCGGCGTGCCGCTCAAGATCGCCGGGGGTTCGGGCTCGCCGGTGCGGGCCTTCGCGATACTGGACGCCTGAGGGGGATGCCGCCCGGAGGCGCTCCGCTCGCGGCGCCCGCCATCCTTCCGCCGCGCCCGGCGCTGCGGGTGCTGGGCACGGCGGTCACGCAGAACGAGACGATCCGGGCGCGGGCCGTCGCGGATCTCGGCTTCGACATCGAGTTCATCACGCTCGACGGCGTGGCGGCGCAACAGATGGCGGTGCGCAGCCCAGGCGGTTTCGACATCTACGACCAGTGGTTCCATAGCCTGGACGTGGTGTGGTGGGCGGGCGTGCTGCAGCCCGTGGACACGCGGCGCATCCAGGCCTGGGACCAGATCATCCATCGCGATCAGGCGCTGCGCATGACGGGCCGCGTCGACCGCTCGGAAACCATGCCGCTCTCGGGGCTCTACGTCTCGCCCGACCGGCGGCTCGGCATCCACCGCACCGAGGCGGTGACGGCGGTGCCGGGCGTCTACAACGTCGATGCCTTCGGCTATCTGCCGGGCGCCGTGGAAGCCGCGATGAATGGCGACGCGGAAAGTTGGGGCTGGCTGCTCGATCCCCGCCTCGCCGGGAAGGTCGCGCTGGTCGCGGACCCGACGATTGGCGCCGCCGAAGCTGCCCTGGCGCTCACCGCACAGGGCCTCGCGGAGTTCGCCGACCCCGCCGACCTCTCGATCGCCGAGATCGACACGATGGTGCGCATTCTGATCCAGCGGAAGAAGGCGGGGCATTTCCACACGCTCTGGCAGTCGGTCTCCGATATCGTGCCGCTGATGGAGGCGGGCACAGTCGTCATCGGCAGCCTCTGGGCCTCGGCGCTGTCCGATCTCTGGTCACGCGGCGTCGACGTGCGCAACGCCGTGCCGGTGGAGGGCTATCGCGGCTGGCACGGCTGCATGGCGTTATCGGGCCGAACCGAGGGACGCGCGCTCGATGCCGCCTACGCCTATCTCAACTGGTGGCTTGCGGGGTGGGTCGGCGCGCAGATGACCCGCTACGGCCTCTATGTCTCGGCTTCGGACAATGTGCGGGGGCACCTCTCCGAGCCCGAATGGAGCTTCTGGTACGAGGGCAAGCCCGCGAGCATGGACTTGCCGGGACCGGACGGCTCGCTCGTCGTCGCGGAGGGCACGAGCCGTAGCGGCGGCTCGGTACTCGACCGCATCTCGCGCATCGCGCTCTGGAACACCACGATGCGGGAGCACAATTATCTCGTCCGGCGCTGGAACCAGTTCCTCGAAAGCTGACGGGCGGGGGCGGTCCCGCTTCAGAACGGGATTGCCTGCGGCCGCTTGATCTCGATTTCCACGAAGGCGATCGGGTGAGGGGAGCCGTTCATGACGTCATGCTCGATGCCCGAGGGGCGGTTGTAGGCCTGGCCCTGTGCAAGCTCGGTCTCCGAGACGGTCTCGCCGTTATGGACCCGCAGGATGCCGCCGATCAGCATGATGACGAAGTAGGGTGAGGCATGGAGGTGCCAGCCGGTGGCCGCGCCCGGCGGGAAATCCCAGCGCGTGATCCGCACATCCTCGTCGTCGCGCTGCACCGTGGGCACGGCGGGGATGGTACAGGCGAATGTCATTGGATTGCCTCAACGTCTGCGGCCGTCATGATGACCATGCTTTCGCGCCGGTTTCCAGGGCCAAGTCCCGAGGGCAGGCGACCCTCCACCTCGTCGCGCCCGGTCGATGGCCGGGAGACCGATGGCGCGATCATAAAGACCGCGATACGATCAGCAACACCCCGGTTGTCTCGCCATGTAACACGGGCTTTACGCCATCGCGGCGGCCGAGGCCGATGCGACCGACAGCTGCGACGCCTCAACCTTAGGAGACGCAATCCCGATGAGTAGTGGTTTCATCACGACCAAGGACGGCACCGAGATCTTCTACAAGGATTGGGGGACGGGGCAGCCGATCGTCTTCCATCACGGATGGCCTTTGAGCAGCGACGACTGGGACGCCCAGATGCTGTTCTTCGAGAGCCACGGCTACCGGGTGATCGCGCACGACCGGCGCGGCCACGGCCGGTCCAGCCAGACGGCCGCCGGGAACGACATGGACACCTACGCGGTCGATGTCGCGGCCCTCGTGGAGCACCTGGGCCTCCGCGACGCGATCCATGTCGGCCACTCTACCGGCGGGGGCGAGGTTGCGCGCTATGTCGCCCAGTACGGGGGACAGGGCCGCGTGGCGAAGGCCGTTCTGGTCAGCGCCGTGCCGCCGATCATGGTCAAGTCGGATGCCAACCCGGGCGGTCTGCCGCTGGAGGTGTTCGATGGGTTCCGCTCGGCGCTTGCGGCCAATCGTGCCCAGTTCTTCCTCGATGTCCCGAGCGGGCCGTTCTATGGCTTCAACCGGCCGGGTGCGGCGGTCCATCAGGGCGTGATCCGCAACTGGTGGCGCCAGGGCATGATGGGCGCGGCCAAGGCCCATTACGACTGCATCAAGGCTTTCTCGGAGACCGACTTCACCGAGGATCTGAAGGCGATCGACGTGCCGGTGCTGGTCATGCACGGCGACGACGACCAGATCGTGCCGATCGCGGATGCGGCGCTACTCTCGGTCAAGCTGCTGAAGAAGGGCGAGCTGAAGGTCTATGGCGGCTACCCGCACGGCATGCTGACGACGCATGCGGACGTCATCAACGAGGACCTTCTGGCCTTCTTCAAGGACTGACTTCCAAGCGCTGCGTTTCTGCCGAGCGAGTTGATCCGCTGTCTCGACCTGCGGATCAGCTCACCGTTCGGCAGCCGTTCAGTCGCTCAGGGCGTCGGGCGACAACACCATGCAGGGGGTGCGGCCGCGGATGTCCTGGCAAGCGCTGACAGCCGTATTTTCCGACAGGCCGCTCAGCCGGGCGCGATAGAGCAGCCGCTGCGACACATGCACGGGCATCACGATGCTGCGCGCCGAGGCAAGCTCCACGCGTTCATGGCGCCGCGCGGTCTCCACTGCGGCCCTGGCGTCGCCCGGGCTGCTATAGGCGCCAACCTGAATCCCCCAACCCCCGGTATGGGCGTTGGAGTAGAGCGGCATCGTATCGGCCTCGGCCGGGCTGATGAGGTGAAGGCCGCGCCGCGTGGGCGGGCGGTAGCTGGCGGGCGGCTGGTCCGCTTCCATGGCGAGGTTCTGCATGCCGCCCGGGCCGATCACCGCCGGGGTGTAGCCGCGCCGCGCCGGTGCTGGCGTATAGGAGGCGACGACCACCGGCTGAGGCGGCGGCGGGGCCGGAAGTGTATTCTGCGCAAGGTGCGTACCGGCTGGGACGGCGGCGGCGTGCGCGTAGCTCGGCTGGTAAGACGGCGCCACCTGGAAGACCGGCCGGGCTGCGGGTAAAGTCTGTGCCGTGGCGGGTGCCGATACCGGCGCCTGCTCGACCACCGCCGGCCGATACGCCTGAACCGCGGGCTGGTAGGCCGCCATCTGGACCGGCCGCGGGCTGCCCGGACGGGGCTCATGGGTCGCGACCATCAGGTCGGCGGGAACCGCGCCTCCGCCGCTCGCCACGAGTTGGGCGCTGTGAAGCTCCATCTGCTGCGCGTTGAGCGCCTCGGTGCTGGCGTCGACAGGGTTGGTCGCGGCCGGCTCGTTCATCGCCATGAGGGCCGCGGAACCGCCGCCATGCGTTCCGCTGCCGGCCACGAGCCCGCCGCCGGTTTCGGCAAGGCTGGGGCCGCTGCTCGTGACACCGCCGTTATAAGGCTGGCCGCTCGGCGCATTCATGCTGTTCATGGCGAACTGGTCCGCGGGCGAGCGGCCCGTCGGCATGTCGCCCTGGATGTAAGGCTCGATCATCGCGACGTAATGCGTGGTCTCCTGCGGCAGAGGCCGGCCATCCGTCAGGTATTCGTTGAGGCGCTGCGGCCCGGCGTTATAGGCGGCCAGAAAGCCCGGCGAGCCGAACAGGTCGTACATCTCCCGCAGATAGGCGGTTCCGGCCATGATGTTGTCGTGCGGGTTATAAGGGTCGTCGCCGAGGCCGTACTGGGCCTGAAGCTCCTGATAGGTCTCCGGCATCACCTGCATCAGCCCCATCGCGCCCACCGGGGAGGTGACGAGCTGGCCGTTGACGTAAAGCTGGCCACCCGACTCGGTATGCATGACGTGGCGAATCCAGCTTTCCGGCACGTCGAACCGGCGCGACGCCTGCGCGATATAAGGACCCCAGGGGTCACTGGCCGGTCCTGGCGGCCTGTAGTCGTGGCTCGCATTGT
Source organism: Pseudomonadota bacterium (assembly GCA_019351895.1). GTDB lineage: Bacteria > Pseudomonadota > Alphaproteobacteria > Acetobacterales > Acetobacteraceae > Acidisoma. The sequence continues at coordinate 86,830 of JABBOH010000002.1, read as the reverse complement.
CCTTATACTCTGCGGCCTGCTGCGTCGCGGAAAGGTGCGCGCCGTGGGAGGCGCAGGCCGCGAGCAGCGCCAGCATGGCGACCCCGGCAGCGAGACGCAGCCGGCGAAACCCAACGCTCGCCCGATTGGCGCCGGTCGTCGTCCCGCTCGGATCAGACCGGTCGGCCCGCGGCTGCCCCGAGGCGGCTGACCGCGACCCTTCAAGGGCTATGCGGGTCACATCGCGGGGAGTTTCGGGCGCGGTCATGGCAGCCTCCGTCGTGGCGCGGCCCGAAGGCCGTTGAGTCACGACGGCCGGAACCGTCGCTTCATGACGTTGCTTCACCTTTATGGTCAGCAACGCTTGCTAACGCCTTAGTCGAAAGCACAGTTTGGTGCAATATGAACCGGTGCGAACGGGGACTTGAATGTCGGAAAGATTGCACGGAGTGCATGAAGATCGCGTTGGCGTGCGCCGGGGTATGGCGATCACGTTCCCGAGCGGCCGCTGCGGAATGCTTTGGCTTGCTCTGATGGTGCCGAGCAGCCTGACCGGTTGCGCCACCGCGCCCCATGTCGCGCAAGCGCCGCCTGCCGCGGCGCTTCCCGGTGGGCCGGACGAGGGGGTGATCGCCCTGATCCGTCCAATTCCTCCCGAAAGCTTCGCGGCGCAGGACCCGCGCGGCGCGATCCTCGCGGCGATGGGCGCCTCGGCCGCTATGCCTGACGCCGGCACGGGCGGCGCGGTCGAGGTCATTGTTCATACCGACGACGGGGAGATGCGCTCGGTTGTCGTAGGCGACCGCTCCGGCCTTGTGCCGGGGGAGCGTGTCATGATCCTGCGCGGCGGCACATCCCGCCTGCTGCCGCTGCCGTCGTCGCCTGCGAGCCCCCGAAGCTAGGCCGCCTCATGGGCATCGGACACGGATTTCCCTAGGCTTTTCTGGGGGCTGGCTGTCGTCCGGCGCGGCCGGAGCGGCAGCTGCCATGACGATGCAGTTGCAGTGGCGAGGCGGATCGGCTATCGGCGGCGCCATATGAACGTCATCTCCGATCCCCAGACTTTGGTCTTGTCCGAAGCCGAAAAGGGCTTCGCGATCGATCTTCGCCATGGTCTCGGCTTCGGGGCCCGCAATGCGATGGCCGTGCAGGATATCCTGCGCGGCATCTCTCTCTGGCGGCTGGCGCTGACGCTCAGCTGGCTCGACATCCGGCTTCGCTATCGTGGTTCGGTCCTCGGGCCACTCTGGCTGACGCTGTCGACGGCGGTGATGGTGGCCTCGCTCGGCTTCCTTTACGCCTATCTGTTCCACACCCCGATCCGGGACTATCTGCCGTTTTTGGCGCTATCGCTGACGCTCTGGGCGTTCCTCTCGACCATCATATCGGACGGGTCGACGGCCTTCACCGCGGCCGAGGGCATGATCCGCTCCATGCGGATTCCCTTCTCGCTCTATATCTATCAGCTGCTGGCCCGCAACGTGTTGATCCTCGGCCACAACATCATCGTTATTGTCGTGGTGTTCCTGGTCTTTCAGACCGAGGTCAACGTCAATGACCTCGCCGCGATCCCCGCCTTCCTCCTGTGGCTGATCGACGGCGCCGCGATTTCCCTGGTGCTCGGCGCCCTCTGCGCCCGCTTCCGCGACATCCCGCCCATCGTCGCGAGCGTCGTGCAGATCGCCTTCTACGTCAGCGGCGTGATGTACAAGCCCGGCATGCTCGGCCATCGCGGCTTCTTCCTGCTCTACGATCCCTTCTTCACGATCCTGGAGGTGCTGCGCGCGCCGCTGCTCGGCACCATCCCGAGCACCGCTATCTATGTCAGCGCGCTGGGCTTCTCAGCCATTCTCTGCGGGATCGCCTGGCTGGTTTTCCTCCGCGTCCGCCACCGCGTCGCCTTCTGGGTATGAGCGCCACCATGTCAGCCCGGATCGAAGTCGAAGACCTGCGGATCGATTTTCCGCTTTATCACGGCCAGTCGCGCAGCTTGAAGAAGAGCCTGCTCGCGCGGGCGAAGGGCCGCCGCCGTTTGCATGAGAACGACAAGCACCGAATGGTGGTCCAGGCTCTGCGCGAGATCAGCTTTTCGCTCGGGCCGGGCGAACGCCTCGGCGTCGTCGGGCACAATGGCGCCGGAAAAACCACGCTGCTGCGGGCGCTCGCCGGGGTTTACGAGCCTGTCGGCGGCCGCGTGCGCATCCAGGGCACGCTGAACGCGCTGCTCGACCCCGGCCAAGGCATGAACCCGGAGCTGACAGGCCGCGAGAACGTCTCGCTACGCGGGCGCTACCACCGCATGGAGCGAGAGGGCGTGCAGGCGCTGCAGCAGGATGTGCAGAATTTCGCCGAACTGGGCGATTTTTTCGATCTCCCCGTCCGCATCTATAGCTCAGGCATGGTCGTCCGCCTGGCCTTCGCCATGGCGACGGCGATCCGTCCGCAGGTGCTGCTCATGGACGAGTGGTTCCTGGCGGGCGACGCCTCCTTCCGCAACAAGGCGCGCGACCGGCTGGAAAGCATGGTGCGCGGGGCGGATATCCTCGTGCTGTCCACGCATCTCAACGACATCGTCCGGTCCTGGTGCACCCGCGTGATCTGGCTGGAGGAGGGCCGAATCCGGGCGGATGGTCCCGTCGAGTCGGTGATGGAAGCTTTCGCCGGCGTCGATGCCGCGCCCGCCCTTTTCCCGGAGGCGGCGCTCGGCTGAGCCGGTGGGCGGCTTCGTCCGGTACATCCGGTCGGTTCGATCAGCTGCCCCCGCCATCGCTCACCGGCCCTTGCTCCTCAGCCATTTTCAGCTAAGCACAGCCCCATGCGCAATTTCTTGGATTTCGAGAAGCCGCTCGCCGAACTCGAGAGCAAGATCGACGAGTTGCGGCGGATGCCTGGGCCCGAGGGGCTCAGCATCGCCGACGAGGTCAGCCGCCTGTCGGAGAAGGCCGACCGGCAGCTTCGCACGCTCTATGCCAAGCTGACGCCCTGGCAGAAGACGCAGGTGGCGCGGCACCCGGACCGGCCGCGTGCGCTCGCCTACATCGCGGGGCTGATCACCGACTTCATGCCGCTCGGCGGTGACCGCGCCTTCGCCGAGGACGCGGCGATCGTGGGCGGCCTGGGCCGGTTTCGCGAGCGGCCCGTCATGGTGCTGGGGACCGAGAAGGGCACCGACACGGAAAGCCGCATCAAGCACAATTTCGGCAGCGCGCGTCCCGAGGGCTACCGCAAGGTGCGCCGCCTCATGGAACTCGCGGGCCGCTACCACCTGCCGATCCTGAGCTTCATCGACACCTCGGGCGCCTATCCTGGGATCGACGCCGAGGCGCGCGGGCAGGCCGAGGCAATCGCGCGCTCGATCGAAGCCGGGCTCGCCGCGCCTGTGCCCTTCGTGGCGACGGTGATCGGAGAGGGCGGCTCGGGCGGTGCGATCGCGCTCGGTGCCGCCGACCGGGTGCTGATGCTGGAGCACTCCATCTACTCGGTCATCTCGCCTGAGGGCTGCGCCTCGATTTTGTGGCGGGATGCGGCTTCGGCGTCCGTGGCAGCGGAAGCTCTGCGGCTGACAGCGGATGACCTGCGGCGCTTCGACCTAGTCGACGCGGTGATCCCGGAGCCGCTGGGGGGCGCCCACCGCGCGCCGGACGTTATGATCGCATCCGTGGGCGACGCGCTGGAGACGGCTCTGGCGCCGCTTCTGGGGCAGGCGCCGGAGGCATTGAAGGCGCGCCGGCGAGAGAAGTTCCTCGCCATGGGGCGCGAGGGACTCAGCTAGCAGGACATTTTTTGCTTCTGTAATACAAACAAAGCGGCGTTCTTTTTTAAGAAGAAGAACCAAAAAACTTCTGTTCCGCAGTCAATATGTTTAGGTTGGCCAGCCCATGCTGGGTGGATCGTCCGCGTTCGCCGGATGATGCCTTTCGCCTGCATGGATGAACGGTCGATTGTGACATCGGGATGATGCCTGAAACGGAAGACCGGCCCTCGCCGAAAGTGGACGTGGCCGTCTGCTGTTACGGCAAGCCATATCAGACGGCTGTCGCACTCGCGTCTCTTCTTGAGCATAGCGGTCAGCACATCGACAGGATCTACTTCCAGGAAGAGCTGCAGCAGCCGCACGGCGATGGGGTGGCGCTGGTGGCAGGATGCTTTCCCGGCAGAAACTTAATTCATTACAAGCCGGCGCTGCATCTGGGATGGAGCGCCACGGATCGTGCCCGTCTCGGAGATGCAAACTACAGGAGGTCGATGCGGTATCAGCATGCGTGGGAGGACTCCGACAAGGACTTCCTTTTCATCATGCACAACGACTGCCTTTTTACCTCCGACATCATCGGCGGGATGCTCGACCGGCTTTCAGATGGCGTATACAGCGGCGTCGGGTGGATCGGGCAGTGCTGGAACTGCCCGGCAAGCTACGCGCGGCTCTGCAGTGGCGATCACTATGAGCACTACCGGCCGTCCTGGGAGGATGCCCTCAGGCTCGTCGCGGAGTTCCCCGCGCCGCGGACCACCGCCGCGAACATCGACCCCAACGCGCCGATGCCGCTTCCCGAGTGTCGGTTGAACGAATTCGGCTGTCTCATCAGCCTGAAAAAGACCAGGGGCCTTGTCCTGCCGATCGGCGAGGTCGCGCCGTTTGCAGAGTTCGTAACCGATATCGGCACCGAATGGTTCCGTGGTCTGGTCTTGCGGGGGCATCGTTTCCTGAACTGGTATCACGGCATGAGCCATGCCTGGTTCAGTCGCGACACGAACGGTCACTCCGCCGTCTTTAGCCGAAGCATCTACGAAGAATCCGAACTGAAGGCGCGAGATTATCTTCGGGAGCATCATCCGGAAGTGCTCGAGACATACGAAGGCCAGTTGCGCCCTCTCTGTGATCGCGAGATTCATGCGGAGACGTTGGACAAAGTCCCCGCTTACGCGGTGCTTTTCAAGGTGCGGTCATGGAACGCCTATCTGGCGCGCCAACTTGAAAGGATCAGGAGCAAAGTAAGGCTTGGCCAAGTCTTCATCGTTGTCGACGAAAGCTCAGGCCGGGTCGAGGGGTTGGAGGACTTGGCGGATGAACGGGTGATCAGGATCACCGACGTAGCGGCGTCCGAGGCGGGCTTCGCCCATTCCGGACATCACCCGACGTTTTGGTATAACAAGGACTATCCGCTGCACATGTTCTTCAAGGCTTTCCCAGCCTTTGCATATTATGTGATGATGGATGCCGAAGCGGCCATCATGATGGACATAGATGAACTGGTTCGCAGGGTGGCTATGAGCCACTCCGACTTCGTGGGTGAGCCTCTGCCGGTCGCGCTCACGGAGTGGTATTGGCGCTACTCCTGCAACGATCTCTACGAGATCGGCCAGATCAAGCCGCACTACCTTTATGTTTCCATATTCTCCAATCGGGCGGTGCAGATTCTGTTCCAGAGGCGACTTGTCTTGGCGCAGAAGTTCGTGTCCGCGGAGATTGCTGTGATGCCTTTCAGTGAGGCCGCCGTGCCGTCGGAGCTGGCGATGGCTGGGCTTAAACTATCGCCCCTGAGCGACTTCGGCTCCACATCATCCTATGACTGGGCCGCCAGGTTCGTGGAAGCACGCCTGTCTGAGCTCGAAGATCCCGGCTTCGTGCATCCTGTCGTGGAATATGAGTGAACCGCTACTCCTGCCCGTAGCGGATGACGATCTCATCGGGCTTTGCCGACGCAACACGCCGCGTGACGAGCGTCGCGTCGGTCCCCGCCTGCTGCGCCATCCAGCCGTCGTACAAACCCTCGAGCACCGCCGCGAGCCAAGTGCCCGGCGGATCGCCCCCGCCACCCACGCGCGGCAATCCCTCGTGCGTCAGCAACAAACAGCGGTCGCGCTCGGAATACGAAATCCGCACGCGGCCCCAGCCGAAACCCTCCAGCGTCTCCGTCATCTCCATCGCCAGCGCATCGGGGGATTCGCGCGCCGGCAGGGGGTACATCCGTGCGAGCTGCAGGCCGACGCCACGCAAAAGCGCGTCCCGCCCGGCAGCACCCGCGACCGCGTCGATCTCCTGGGCCAAGGCGCGCAGGAAGGGCCGCCAGTCCTGCGCCGGACGCATCCGCCGGTCGGACGGCTCCTCGGGCCTCGTGACGGCCGGGGCTGCGGCAGCGGGTGCCACGTCCGCCTGGGCGGCCTCGTCGGGCGCCCTCACTCGGGCCCCGCGAAGGTGTATTTCGCGAACGCCATGACATCGGCCTCGTTCCAGTCCGCCGACTTCTGGTAAGCCGCCGAGCCGCCCACCTGCAGCGTCGGTGTCAGATGATACTCGAAACTTCCGTTGAGACCGCCCACGATGCCGGTGACGCTCTGGCTCGGATAGCTCGTCTGAATTGTCGTGTTGCCGCTCGCCAGCGCCTGCAGCTGCCGTTGCATCCCCTGATCGGTGGGAAACACCTGGCCCGCGTTGGCCGTGAAGCTCTGCAGGCCTACCGAGCCGCCCAGGGTGTAGGTGAGCGTACCGCGCGTGGCGGTCCAGGTCACCGGAACCACCGCCGCCACGTAGTCCTGCGGGCTGAAATAGCCGCCATAGCCATCGGTGAAGTGATCCTCGTTCGTGCCGTACCCGAAATAGACTAGATTGAGCCCGACGCGAACCTCATCCGCCGGAGTTTTGTACACGGGATAGCTGCCGCCCGCGCCAAGCTCGAGCTCGGTGTTGCTGATCACGTTCTGGCCCTGCAGCCAGTCATACCCGCCGCCGGCGTAGAAGTTGGCCTGTCCGGGCGAAAATTCCAGCTGCCCGTGCACGCGCGTGCGGGTAACGCCACCATAGGTGAGGCCGGTTCGCGGGTCGTTCGTGCCCGCATAGGCGAGCAGGCTGTCCGTCACGGCCCGACGCTCGCCGGTCATCCGCAGCACGAGGTCGGGCGCGATTGTCGGCGCGATCTCGACGCCGCCGACGAAGTTGGAGACCGTGAAGCCGAGGGGGCTCGAGCCCGCGTCCACGTTCAGCCATTTGTCGGCAAAGCTGAGGTCGAGGCCGACGCCGGTCGCGGTCTGGTTCCCCGGCGCGGGACCGCCGAGCACCGCGGAGCCGTAGTTCTGCTGATCGTAGATCGACGAGCCGACATTGCCCGCGTTCAGATAGGTGGGCGTCGCGGTCATCGTCAGCCGTCCGACGCCCGCGGGGGAGAAGCTCGCTTCGAGTGGCACGCCGAAGGTCGCGAGCTGGCTGGTGCCGGCCGCACCCGAACGCAGCTGCAGCGTCGTGCTGGCGGAGGCGAAGGGCGCCACCTGCATCTTGATGGCCTGAATGCGCGTGTCGAGGTCCGCGATCATCGGGTCGGGCGCGGCCGTCGCCGGGGCCGGGTCGAGGCCGCCGCCGAGCCCGCTGCCGGCCAGCGTGCCGCCGCCCACGAGCCCTGTTCCAGCGAGGGGGCCGGCCTGGGCGGCGTCCGCCGTCATGCTCGCGCCGTCACTGTCGCTCGGCGCGTTGCGGAACGGGTTGTTCGACACGCCGCCGAGCGGCGTCGAGGCCGGGCCGTTGGCGGCGAGCATGACCCCGGGAGTAGCGCCGGCAGAGGCGTAGCCCAGCTGCTGCTGGCGCAGCGCGCGCGCCTGGCGGAGGTCGTGCAGCGCATCGTCATTGAGGCCGCGCGCCTGGGCGATGTCGGCGGCGAGTATCCAGTTCTGCGGATCGTTGGGGTTCTGGATGAGGTTGTCGTTCACGAAGCGTGAGGCGAGGGCGTAATCGCCCATCTGGATCGCGGCGGCGACCGCGCCTTGCCGCGCGCTCGGGTTGTTCGGGTCGTTCTGCAGGATGCGCTCGTTGATGGCGAGTGCCTTCTTCGGATCCTTCGCCGTCTGATAAAGCCGGGCGAGAGCGCTGTTCAGCGATGGGTTGTTAGGGCTGCGCATCAGCGCCGGGGCCAGCTGGTCATAGGCGTCTGCGGTGCGCCCGGCGGTGTTGAGCGCGTCGGACGTGCGGATGGCGATGCCGTCGCGAAGGTCGTTCAGGCTGGTCTGCTGGTCGGGGGTGAGATCGGCCGCGGAGACGGAGGCCAGCATCGCGCGCGCGCCGCCGGGGTTGCCGGCTGTCAGCAGCCCTTGCGCCCACAGCAGCCGCGCGCCGCTGCCGGCGTTCGGGTTGGCGGCGGCCGCGGTTGCGATCGCGGCTGCGGCGTCGGTCGGGTCGGAGAGAGCTGTGAAGGCTTTGGCGACCGCGAGGCCGCGCCCGCCGCTCGGGTCGCGCTGCGCCGCGATCGCCATCAGCTGTTGGCGGGTGGTGGCCGGGTCCGACCCCGCATCGGCGACCGCGGCGTCGATCTGGCTCTGCACCCGCGCCTGATCGAGCGCGGCCCGCATTTGCGCCGTCCGTTGCCGCACGGGCACCTTTTGGATGAGGCTGATCGCCTCGGCGCTATTGCCGGTCTCGGTCGCGAAGATGACGCCTGCCTGGAGCGCGGCGGCGGACGGGCGCGACACATCCGTGACCGCGGACATGACGGTCTGAGCCTCGGCGCGCTGGCCGCTTTTCACGAGCGCGCGGGCGAGGTCGAGCCGCAGCCAAGGGCTCGACGGGTCGGCATCGACGGCCGAACGATAGAGGGCGATCTGGCCGGCGGCGTCCGGCATGGCCTGAGCCTGCTGCGCGAGCAACTGCGCGCGCGCCTGATCCGAGATACGGCCGCCGCTTGCCTCGACCTGAGCGAGCAGGGCATTCGCCTCCGTCTGGTTGCCTTCGCGGGCGAGTACGCCCGCGAGCGCCATCTTGATCCCGGCATTGCCCGGCTGGCGGGCAAGCAAGGCGCGGTAGTCGCGCTCGGCGGCGGGGAGATCGCCGCGATTGCTGGCGGCCTGGGCGGCGGCGAACTGATTGCCGGTCTGGGCGCCCGCGAGGGCCTGCCGCCAGCCTGCCGCCTGGGCCGGGTCGAGGGCGATCGCACGGTTCAGCAGCGTCGTCGCTTCGGCCGTGCGGCCCTCGCGCAGCAGTACGAGGCCGAGCCCGCCGGTGGCGCTGGCGTCCTTCGGGTTGGCGGCCAGCGCCTGCTGGAACAGCTTCTGTGCCTGGGCAAGGTCGCCGCGATGGAAGGCGTCGTAGGCCTCGCCGCCGGCCTGCACGCCCGGCGCCTGATTAGGCGGGTTGAGCGCCTTGGCGAGCAGCGTCGCCGCCGTCGGATCGTCGGGGTAGCGGGCCTGGTAGGCCTTGATCGCCGGCACGGACTGCGGGGCCTGGGGCAGCCAGCCGAGCGCCTGCCGCCAGCTTTCCCGCGCCTGCGCGCCGATGCCGGGCTGGCGCGCGAGGGCCGAGAGGCGCTCGATCCCCTCCTGCCGCGTATCCTGCCGGTAGGTCAGCGCCTGGGCGTAAGCGAGTTGCGCCCGCATGTCGTTCGGATTGCTGCGAACCACGGAGGCGAGCCCCGCGACCGAGCGCTGGTAGCCGCCCTGGGTGCCGCCGAGGGTTTGGTAATACTCGACCGCCAGCGAGTCCGGGGGGCTCGCCGCGCCGCCGAAGAGTTGACGGTAGGCGTCGACGGCCTGCGCATCGTTGCCCTGCTGCGCGAGCTGCCGCGCGTTGCTGAGCGCGTCTGGGCTGATGGCGCCGACCCTGACCGCCTGTTGCGCCTGATGGAGTTCAGGGGCGTCCGGGTGAGTTCGCTGCAGCAGATCCAGCGTCTGCTGCGCTTCGCTGACCTTGCCGCTGCTGGCCTGCACCTCGGCGATGATGGCAAGGGCTGCCGCATTGTCCGGCGACAGCCGCAGCGCCCGCTGGGCTGCCTCGATCGCGCGGGCGGCGTTGTTTTGGTCGCGCCAATAGCTCGCCTGCCGCAGGAGGACCTGCAGCGCGGCGTCGACGGGCGCCGAAGGCGCCGCATCGGCGGGCGGCTGGGGCGTCGGTGCCGTCCGGGCGGCAGCGGCCTTCCGCGCGGCCACGATCTGGGCGGCAACCGCGTCGTTGGCGGCCGGTTGCGCGTCGCTCGACGGTCCGGCGGCGGCAGGGCCGGCGCTCGAAGGCGCGGCGGCGGCAGGTGCGGCCTGTTGGGCCAGGGCATTGGCAGGCAGCAGCGCGGCGAGCGCGATGAGCGAGACCGTGTTCCGGGCCATGCGTCCCGTCATTTTTTCTCTCCGCGAGCATGGAGCCTCGCGACCGCACGTCTGCGCAGAATGACGTGGAGCGCGAGCGTCAGGATGATGCAGGCGACGACCATCGCCAGAATGATGGCGAAGGGCTGGTCGTGCAGCGCGTAGCTCGGCCAGATCCAGAAGGGGATCGAGCCTACGGTGTAGGTGGAGCCGATCCGGAAGGACGAGACCTGGGTGCCCGATACGATGCTGAAATCGCCTTGGATCAGCGGGTTGAGGACAGGGTCGCGGAAGGCGGACATGATGCTGTCCAGCCCCTGCGGCGTGCCGGCCAGCAGGGCCACGACCGAAGCATTGCTCACCCAGGGAGACTGGCCGCTGGCGATGATCGCCGTGTCCTGATTGACGGTGGTCGAGAGTGCCGCCGCCGCGCGCCGCCGCTCTTCCGCGTGATGGCTGCCGAAGATCTGGAAGACGCCGGCGAGCGTCTGATCACCGAGCTTCATCGAGATCTGCCCGTCGCCGATGGAGATCGGCACGTTTTTTAGGATGTCGGTCAGGCTTCCCAGGTGCGCGAAGGTGCCGAGGACGATGATGTCGCCCTTCTGCAGGCTCGCCTCCTCCTCGGGCCGCGCGACGCCCACGCGAAGCGCCGGGTAGCCGGTGAGGAAGCCGAACCGGCCCATGAGGCGGAGGTAGGCGCTGAGTTCGCCGCTATCCGGGTTGTCGGGCACCACGACCGTGGTGTTGGAGAGATCGGCCATGCGTGTGAAGGGGAAGCCGGCGCTGACGAAGAAGGCAAGGTTGGGCATCTGCGCAAAGTGGTAGGCGCGCCCCAGGCTGATCGTCGTATTGGGATCGATCGACATCGTCGGGGCCGACGGTATTGCGCCGCAACCGCCACGGTTCAGCGGCCGCGTGTCGAAGAAGAACTGCAGCGCGTTGTTGCCGAACACGTCATAGGGCGGCACGTAGACCGTGTGGAACGGCCCGGTCGCGCCGAAGACCGGGATCCAGCTCCGCCACCACGCATTGGCGCTCCGGTCGGCGAGCGGAATGGATTGCAGGTATAGGCCGTTGATGCCGACATCGAGACGCGAGACGGCGAGGTTCTCGATGGGCGCGGGCGGCGCCCGGAAAGCCACGCGCAGCGGGAAGCCGCGTTCGCGCCACGTGTAAAGGTCGGGCGCGGTGCGGAAGGCGACCTGCACCAGATTGTCGTAGCCGACGCCGTTCAGGCTGCGTGCGTCGCTGATGGAACCGAGCCGGACAGGGCGGTCCGTGGGGATCCAGGCCGGCGCGTCATAGGGCTGTCGCACGGGCACGTCGGGCGGCGTCACCTGCACGCTCGTGCCGCCCATGGTGCGGTAGCCGAGCGCGAGGGAGGCCGCCGCCTGCGCTGCCTCGTTGCCGTCGCGTCCCGAGATGACGAGCAGCGTGCCCATGGGATCGGCGGGGTTCGGGATCAGCGCGATGCCGGGGCCGGTGACGGGCGCGAGGCCGGGCAGGTTGGCATTGTTGCCGATCGCGATCACGACGGCGTCGCCCGAGGGCGGCGTGGTGGAGACCGGAAAGCTCGCGCCACGGAAGTCGGCGAGCTGTCCGAACCAGGAGGCGACGATACCGGCGGCGCGTAGCGTATCGTCGTCGGGCTGCGCGGGCAGCACGAAGGGCAGCAGCAGCCCGCGATTGTCGTGCCGGTCGAAGAAGGGCAGCGGCAGCTGGCTCAGGTCGAGCTGCGGCGGCAGGCGTTGCACCGTCATCGTCAGGGTCGAGCTGTTGTAGACCGTGCCCCAGATGAGGCCGCTCAGCAAATCGTTGCAGCGCCGCGTATAGGCGCCGGTGAGCCGGAAGTTCAACGCGTTGTCGGCCTGGAAGAAGACTGGGTTGATCGGCAGCGAGAGGTTGAAGTTCGGGTGGCTCGGCGAGACAGGAATGGTGCCGATGTACTGATCGTTCAGCGTCACCGTGATATTGCTGAGGTCGGGGATCAGCGAGGGGGAGACCGCGCCCGAGAGGCTGAGGGTCGCGTTGGTCACCACCTCGTCGGTGCGGACGCCGAACTGCACGCCCTGGAGCGGGCTCGTGCCGCGGAGCGCGATCTGGCCCGAGGCGCCGAGCGTCTTCAGCGTCAGCGTATCCGTCTGCGTCGCGTCGCCGGCGGCCGCGGCCATCGTCGCCCCGGCCGCGGATGCGGGCTGCGCGCCCGTCTGCAGTGTCGGCTGCTGCAGTGTCGGTTGCTGCGGCGCTGCCCCGGCAGGCGTCTGCGGATTGGGCACCTCGATATTCGGCAGCGGCACCGGCGGCGCGCCGTCAGCGCCCTGCGTCTGCGGCAGAGGGCGCACGATGGTCGTCTGCGCGATCGCCGTTCCAGGCAGCATGAGGACAGGCAGCATCAGGAGCAGGAGTGCCACGATAGCCGCGACCGATGTGGCCGCCACGGGCTCGGCGGGCGGTTCGCCTTGCGATAGGCCAACATTCTTGCGGGCGAGAGAGGCGCGGATGGTCTCCTCGATGGCGGCCTTGTCGGCCGCGCTCGCGGGCGCGCCTTCCGGCGGCCGGAACAATCCGCCGATGGACTGCAGCACGTGCCAGAGGCTGACGAGCGGCCGGTCCTTGGGGAAGTCCGCCCAGTCGACCCAAGCATCGGCGCGGCCGAAAATGCACTGCACGATGGCCGCTTCATCGGCAAGCGTCTTCGGTTCGAAGTTCAGCAGCATATCTTTCTCGCTCCAGCGCAGATAGCGCGACGGGATCAGCGCCGAGCCGCTGGGCAAAGGGACCTCAAGGACGATCTCGCTGTCCTCGGGCAGTTCCTCCGGACGATCGACGAGGGTGCGCGCGCCGCTCTGCGAGAGGTTCTGCACCTGGCCGGTGAGCACGCGGCCGTCATAGAGGTGGATGATGGCGGGCAGATCGACCCGCACCCGCGCCCGCGCCCGGAGCTGCTGGCGCTCACGCCCGACCGCGAGCGCCGCGAGCAGGATGAGCAGGCTGATCGTCGCCCAGATCGTGTTGAGCAGGAGCGCCTGAAACTCCAGCGTCGTCGTGTGCTGGAAGATCATGCTGAAGATGCCGCGCAGGATGCCGAGGAGGATGAAGAAGCTCAGCAGCAGGTTCGGGTAGACGGCGCGCAGATCAAAGAAGCCGCGCGCGAGCGTGCCGCCCTTCTCGGTCACGTTGAACTTGCCCGCGCGGGGATTGATCATCGTGACGATGGTGACGCGGACGAGGAACAGGGCCAGCACCGTCTCGTAGATCTCGCTCCAGAAGGAGTGCCGCCAGCTGCCCTGGATGCGGGACGCGGTCGCGACCGAGTGGAAGATATGCGGCAGCGCATAGGCCGCGATCGCGAAGGGCGAGGCCGCGATCATGTTCTGGAACAGCAGCAGATAGGCGAGCGGGGAGGCGAGGAAGATGACGCGCGGAATGCCGAAGAAGAAGTGGACCATGGCGTTGGCGTAGCAAAACCGCTGGCCGAGGCTGAGGCCGGGTCCGAGGAACGGATTGTCGAGGCGGAAGATCTGCATCATGCCGCGCGCCCAGCGGATGCGCTGGCCGATATGCAGGATGAGGCGCTCGGTCGCAAGCCCCGCCGCAAGCGGCAGTTTCAGGTAGCCCGAGGTCCAGCCGCGCCGATGCAGCTTCAGCATCGTATGGGCGTCCTCGGTGACCGTTTCGGTGGCGACGCCGCCGATCGTGTCCAGCGCGGCGCGGCGGATGACGGCGCAGGAGCCGCAGAAGAAGGTCGCGTCCCAGTAGTCGTTGCCGTCCTGCAACAGGCCGTAGAACATGTTGCCTTCGGGCGGCACGCGGCTGCCGGCGGCAAGATTCCGCTGGAAGGGATCTGGCGAGTAGAAATGGTGCGGCGTCTGCACCATCGCCATGTTCTTCTCCTGCACCAGCCAGCCGACCGTCAGCTGCAGGAAGGCGCGGGTCGGGATGTGGTCGCAGTCGAAGATGGTGACGAACTCTCCGCGCGTGACGGTCATCGCGTGGTTGAGGTTGCCCGCCTTGGCATGCTTGTTGTCTGTGCGTGTGATGTAGCCGATGCCGGCTTCCGCGGCGAAGCGGCGGAATTCCTCCCGCTTGCCGTCGTCCAGGATGTAGACCCGGAACTTGTCGGCCGGGTAGTCGAGCGCGCGGCAGGCGAGCGCGGTCGCCCGGACGATCGACAGTGATTCGTTGTAGGTCGGGATATAGACATCGACCGTCGGCCAGTCCTTCGGGTCCGGCGGCAGCGGCACGGGTTTGCGCTCGAGCGGCCAGGCGGTCTGGATGTAGCCGAGCACGAGCACGACGACCGCGTACAACTCCGCCATCACCAGCAGCGAGCCGAGCACGAGTTGCGGCGTCGTCTGGAACGTCAGCGTCTCCGTCGCCCGCCAGTAGATGTAGCGTGCGGACATCGCGAGGGACAGGATCGACAGGAACAGCGTGACGCGCCGGTCGCTGAAGCGGTTCGCGACGAAGAAGATCGCGGCGGTCGACAGCCCGACGATGGTCTGCTGTCCGGCGGAGAGCGGCACGGACGCGATGGCCGCGAGTATGCACGCGCCCAGCCCCAGGCACAGGATGCCGCCAATCCTGCCGGTGATCACCTCCCTCATCACGCTCACGCCCGCTCCATCAGATTATTCACGTCGTCGCCGTTTCTTTGGAGGCGCCCGCGCCGTGGAGGTCGCCGCCGTTGGTTCTGGCCGGGGGCGCGACGGCCTCGACCACTTTGAGCGCCATAGCCGAGATGTCCTGGGCGGCCTTGCTCGCGGGCGCGTAGTCGGCCACCGATGATTGCCGCGCCAGGGCTTCCGGCACATGCTCGTCGCGATAGACGCGACCGATGAGGCGGCTGCCGAGATGCCGCTCGGCGGCATCGGCCGCGCCGCGCGAGAGACGGCTGCGCATCTCGATCTGGTTGACGACGAAACCCAGATGTTCGACGGGGAATGGCGCGCCCGAGGCGCCGCGATACATGCCGCGGCCGTCGATCTTCGGCAGCTGAACGACGGATGCGGCGTCCGACAGCAGGACGACGACCATGTAGTCGACGATGGCGGAAATCACCGAGGCCGCAGCGCCGGGTCCGGGCGGGGTATCGGCGATGATGACGACCTCCGGGTCGGACAGGATGTCCTTGAGCGGCGCGATCAGGAGTTCGGGGGTCGCGATGAGGTCGGTGTTGATGGCGAAGGTCTGGGCGAAGGTCGCGTGGCCATGCGGCAGGAGCGCGATGCCGGACGGCGTCTCCTGCAGTTGCGTCTGCCAGGCGTGGCGGGGACTGGCCGCGTCCTTGAGGGACGTGATCAGGCCTGCCCGCTCATAGGGGTCCGCGCCGAAATGCATGCCGAGCGCGTTCTGCGCGTCGAGATCGAGCGCGACCACGCGATGGCCGAGCCGCGCGAACTCGTACGCCGTGTTCGCGGCGAGCGTGGTCTTGCCCACGCCGCCCTTGGGCGAGGCGAAGGCGATCAGCGGCACGGGAGCCACCGGGGGGGTCGCGGCGCGAGATGGCCGGGTGTCATCACGATGTCTCCTCACCGCTTGGACGGGGCGCACGATGAAGGGCGGCGAAGATGGCCGATAGGCTCGGCTGGCCCGCAGGTGCCGGTTGCGCCGGGGGATGCGCCGCGGACTCTGCCTGCGGTGGGGGCGGCGGCTGGGGCGTCGCGGCCGGCTCTGGCACCGATGCGCTAAGGGCGTCCTCGCCCATGTCGGGCAGCGGCTGCTGCGAGAAGCCGTATGGATAAGGCGCCGGATAGCCCGGCGAGTAACCCGGCGGGTAGCCGGGCGCGTAACCGGGCGGGTAGCTCAAGGAGTGGGCCGGCGCGTAGCCGGGGGGGTAGCCCGGTGGCGGCATCGGATAGGGCGGCGGATAACCCTGCTGCGCCCAGGCGAGCGACGCCGGGTGCATCGGATAGGGCGGCATGCCCGGCGGCGGCATTGCTTGCGGCGGCATCCCTTGGGGTGAGAAAAAGGGCGGGTAGGCCTGCTGGGGCGGGATCGGAGGCGCCGCGACCGGCCCCGGCTGCGTTATTGGAGCCGGAGCCGGTGTCGGAGTGGCGGCCAGGGCCGGTGGGGCTGCGGGCGGCCACAGCGTCGCCGGACGGATCGCGGCTGCGGGCTGCGGCGTGCCGCTCGGCATCTGCAAGGGGGACCCAGGCGGGGCTTCGGGCTCGGCACGGCGCGGCGCCCGAGCCCTTATCAGGTCGGCATGGGACCGAAGCGGCGCAGGGGCCGCCTGGGCTGGCGCCACGACCGCCTGTGCGGCAGCGGGCACGACCACGGTCGCCGGTTCGTGCACCGGTTCGCGCACCGGTTCGGGCGCTGGCGCGGCGGCGGGCGGCGGAGACGCTGGCAGTCTGGCTGGGGCGACCTCCGCCTCGGGCCGCTCGGCCGCCGCGGGCATCTCGTCCCCCGCCCGTTTGACCGCGACGATCTTGAGATCGGCGACGCCGGGGATGGCGCGTGCCAGCAGGGGAAAGACCTCCCGCAGCCGGCCCCCGGAGCCGGGGAGGATCCGGTCAGCAGCGCGCGCCGCCGGCGCGGCGACCGCTTCACGCTCGATGCTTGGGCGGAACACGCCGGGCGTGGAGGTCGGCGCGCCGGCCGGCGCCGCCACCTCCTGGTCAGGGCGGTAGCGGATGGGCGCGGCGCCGAACGCCGCCATCACCCGATCGACGTCGGATTGAGAGCCTTTCATGGCTTCGCTGCCTTCATCTCACCCCTCGCCATGGCCTTCCATCCATGCCAGACGCGACAGCAACGTCAGGGCGGCGGAATAGTAATCGGCGCTCGCCTGGACGGACGGAAACGTCGGCGCATAGCTCTGCCCGGCAGCCGCCATGGTCACTGCCTTCACCGCGACGAGGCCGCCCGTGGCCGCGTAGGATGAGACGGCATTCGTCATCAGGTTCGCCCAGGCCGGTTGGTAAGCGGCGGACGTGGTCCAGAAGGTCGTGAAGGATTGCCCGATATCCGGGGGAAGCGTCCGCGCCCAGGCGAGATTGAGCGGCACGCGGATGGCGTCGTAGGAGCAGAGCGGCGGCCAACCGGAGGCGATGCGGACCTGCCCGCTGTTCAGCGGTACCGCGAGCCAGTCGGGCGGCAGCTGCCATTGCCCGAACCGGGCCGCCTGCATCAGTGCCAGACCGTCGAGCATGAGAAGCTGCCACAGTGGCGACGGATCGAGTGCTGCGAGTTCGCGCAGCGCCACGAAGTTGTAATAGGACAGGTTGACGACGGTGGCGGTCTTGCGCGCGAAGCCGGTGAGGCCGGGGAGCAGCACCAGCCGGCTTCCGGCATTCGCGATGAGCAGTTCGCGGATATCGTGGGCGATTGCCCGCGCCGCCTTGGCATGATCCGGGCGGCCCCAGAGGATCGCGGCGCGGTTGAGCGCCATCGCGATCAGCAGGTCGCCATCCGTCGCGTTGTTCTGGTCGGGCGTGTGATCGCTCTGATCCGGCAGGTAGCGCCACACATGCAGCGCGTCGCCGCGCCGCGCGAGGTTGGCGACAGTCCAGCCGCTGATGAGGTCGAAGGTCGGCTGGTCGTTGAAGGCCACGGCGAACAGCATGCCGTAGCTCTGACCCTCCGAATGCGAAATGCCGTTGTTGCCGGTATCGACCACGCGGCCATCGGCCAGGACGAAGCGGCTTTTGAACGAGCGCCAGTCCGCATCGTCGGGCGCGAAGGCTGCAGCCCGCGCACCTGTCCACGGCAGGGCGGCCATCAAGGCCGCTGCCGTGCCGCCGGTGACAAACTGCCGCCGCGAAGGAAACATGGGGTCCGGCTTGCTCAGATTGCCACGGGCGCGGCGCGGACCGGCGCCGGAAACCCCGCGGGGCACCCCGCCCGCGACAGGCCGTGATCAGCAAAGCGTTGAGCGCCGGGCGATAACAGTCTCATTTTTAAGTCACTTCTTTGCGAAGATACCTCAAAAGTATGAACGTTCCTTAAGGTCGAGGCAAACGATAATCTCTTGGATCATGCTGCACTGCCGTAAAACCTGATCCAAACGGTGGTTGCTGTGCCCGCGCGCTGGCGCGGCCCGCCCTAAAAGGAGCAGGAGCCTCGGCGCTTCATCCCGGGCGAGCGACGGGCTTCTCGGTACCAGATGAAGGGGACGGATTTTTCGGGGCGCCGGAGGCCGCCGCAAAGCGGAGCCTTCCTACGCCGTGGGTCAAGGCTCGACCGCTGCGGCAGTCCCCCAAGAATCGGGCCGAAGACGGCCCGGATCGGGTGCGGATGCGGGGCGGGAGCAGAAAAGGCCCCGGGCTGGGCGCGTGCGCGCCCGGCCCGGACTGTCGGCGTGGAGGTTACGCGGCCTTCGGCAGCGTCGCCATGTCGATCACGAAGCGATACTTCACGTCGCTCTTGAGCATGCGCGCGTAGGCATCCTCGATCTTGTCCATCGCGATCATCTCGATATCAGCGACCAGGCCGTGCTTGGCGCAGAAGTCCAGCATCTCCTGCGTCTCGGGGATGCCGCCGATGAGGGAGCCCGCGAAGCTCCGCCGACGCCAGATCACGCTGAAGACCGCGATCGACAGCGGGTTCTCGGGCGCACCCACCTGACAGAGCGTGCCGTCACGCTTCAGCAGCCCGAGATAGGCGTCGATCGGGTGGTCGGCCGCGACCGTGTCGAGGATGAAGTCGAAGGTCTCGCCCTGCGCTGCCATCGCGGCGGGGTCCTTCGAGATCACGACCTCGTCGGCGCCGAGCTTTTTCGCGTCCTCGGTCTTGCCGGCCGAGGTCGTGAACAGCACCGTGTGGGCGCCCATGGCGTGGGCGATCTTGAGGCCCATATGGCCGAGCCCGCCGAGACCGACGATGCCGACCTTCTTGCCCGGTCCGGCGCCCCAATGCTTCAGCGGCGAGTAGGTGGTGATCCCGGCGCAGAGCAGCGGGGCGGTCGCCGCCAGGTCCATCCCCTCGGGGATTTTCAGCACGAAATGCTGATCGACGACGATGCTGTCGGAGTAGCCGCCGAAGGTCGGACCGCCGATGATCGGATCGACACCGTTATAGGTCGCGTTGAAGCCGACTTCGCAATAGTTCTCGAGGCCTTCCTTACAGGCGGCGCAGGTGCGGCAGGAGCCGACCATGCAACCGACGCCCGCGGCCTCGCCTTCATGGAACTTCGTGACGTTCTTGCCGACGGCCACGATGTGGCCGACGATCTCATGGCCAGGAACGCAGGGGTAAACCGTGTTGCGCCATTCGTTTCGGACCTGATGAAGGTCGGAGTGGCAGACGCCGCAATAGGCGATCTTGATCACGACATCGTCGGGGCCGGGATCGCGGCGGTTGAAGGAAAAGGGCGCGACCGGCGTTGAAGCCGCCGTCGCGCCATAGCCGACACATTCCAGCATGGGATGTCCTTGGATTTGATCGAGAGGTGACATGTGAGCGCGCGCGAATGCGCGAGGTGAGACGCCATCAGCAGGCCAGCGCCTCACGCGGGCGCGATCAAACACCAAATAGGCCCGGTTGGGAAGCCAGGGCTGCTACACGCTTTCGGGAAGGAGACGATCACGCGCGCCGCCCACGCGCCATTCAGCAGTTGGTGTGGCCTGTGGCGATGCAATCCTGACCCTGCATGAAATGGGTGATCGCCGGGAAGGCGAGCCAGCCCCCGACGATGATGACCACGACCACCACCAGAACGATCACCGCGAAGACGTTGCCGTTGTCGCCCATGCCAACACTCCGCCGGAACGTGCCTTAGAAGGACAGCGACGTCGCCTGCATGACAAGAGGCAGCGTCCGCACCATCGCCAGGACATCCTCGGGCACCGGCTCGTCGACCGAGACGAGGCAGATCGCATCGCCCCCCGCACTCGCGCGTCCAAGATGGAAGGTCGCGATGTTGATGCCGGCACCCGCGAGCGTCGCGCCGAAACGCCCGATGAAGCCCGGCTTGTCCTGGTTGGTGACATACAGCATGTGGCGGCTGAAATCGGCCTCCACCGGAATGCCCTTGATCTCGACCAAGCGTGGCTTCGAACCGGCGAATAGCGTGCCGGCGACGGCACGCGTGGTGCCGTTCGTCACGACCGTGATCCGGATGAGCGTCTGATACTCGCTCGCCCGGTCGTGCACCGTCTCGGTGACCTCGATCCCGCGCTCGCGCGCGAGCACTGGGGCGTTGACCATATTGGCGCCCGTGATCATGGGCGCCATCAATCCGGCCAAGGCCGCGGCGGTCAGCGGCTTGTGGTTGAGTTGGCTGACCACACCTTCGTATTCCACCGTCACCTGAGTGACGACGCCATCTTTCGCCTGCGTCAGCTGACCCGCGAATTCGCCGAGGCGGCGCGCAAGTTCCATGTAGGGCCGCACGCGCGGCGCATCCTCGGCCGAGATCGCGGGCACGTTGATGGCATTGGCCACGGCGCCCGTCAGCAGGTAGTCGCTCATCTGCTCGGCCACCTGCAGTGCGACATTCTCCTGCGCCTCGGCGGTCGCGGCACCCAGATGAGGCGTGCAAACGACGTTGTCGAGCGCGAACAGCGGGTTGTCGGTGGCAGGCTCGACTTCGAAAACATCCAGCGCAGCACCCGCGACTTTCCCGGACTGAAGACCTTCGAGCAGTGCGGCCTCATCCACGAGACCGCCGCGCGCGCAGTTGACGATACGCACGCCAGGCTTCATCGACGCGATCGAGTCCCGGTTGATGATGTTGCGCGTGCCCTCGACCAAAGGCGTGTGCAGCGTGATGAAATCGGCGCGCGCGAAAAGCTCGGCGAGGTCGGCCTTCTCGACGCCAAGTTCGACGGCGCGTTTGTCCGACAGGAACGGATCGTAGGCGAGCACCTTCATCTTGAGCCCGACCGCGCGGTCGGCCACGATCGAGCCGATATTGCCGCAGCCGATGATGCCGAGCGTCTTGGCGGTGAGTTCGACGCCCATGAAGCGGTTCTTCTCCCACTTGCCGGCCCGGGTGGAGGCGGATGC
Source organism: Pseudomonadota bacterium (assembly GCA_019351895.1). GTDB lineage: Bacteria > Pseudomonadota > Alphaproteobacteria > Acetobacterales > Acetobacteraceae > Acidisoma. The sequence goes on along the minus strand of JABBOH010000002.1, from coordinate 65,842 downwards.
CTCCGGCAACTGGCGGGCGAGGGCGAACATCATCGCGATCGCATGCTCGGCGGTCGTGATCGCGTTGCCGAAGGGCGTGTTCATGACGACGACGCCATGCGCGGTCGCAGCCTTGATATCCACGTTGTCGACGCCGATGCCGGCGCGGCCCACGACCTTGAGGCTGGTTGCCGCCTCCAGCAGCTCCTTCGTGACTTTGGTGGCCGAGCGGATGGCGAGGCCGTCATAGCCCGCGATGATGGCGCGGAGGTCGGCGGGCGCCAGCCCGGTGCGCACATCGGTTTCGATGCCACGCGCACGAAAGATCTCGATGGCTGCGGGGGAAAGCTTGTCGGCGATGAGAACCTTGGGGGCCATGCGCGTTACTCCGCAGCCTGCTTGGTGGCGAATTCGCCGGCGACCTCGGCCTCGGCCCAGTCGAGCCAGGGGAGCAGCGCGGCGATGTCCGCCGTCTCGACAGTGGCGCCGCCCCAGATGCGCAGACCCGGCGGCGCGTCGCGATAGGAAGCGATGTCGTAGGCGACGCCCTCGGCTTCGAGGAGCGCCGCGAGACGCTTCGCGGCCTTCGCCTTCGTCGCGCTGTCGAGGGCCGCGAACCACGGCGCGGTGACGGTGAGGCAGATCGAGGTCGAGGATCGCGTAGCGGGGTCCTGCGCCAGGAAGCACGCCCAGCCGCTGGCAGCCACCCACTCCGCGATGCAGGCGAGGTTCGCCTCGCTGCGGGCGATCAGAGCTTGTAGGCCGCCGATGCCCTCGGCCCAGCGCAGCCCGTCGAGCGCATCCTCGACGCAGAGCATGGAGGGCGTGTTGATCGTTTCGCCCACAAAAATTCCGTCGATCAGCTTGCCGCCGCTGGTCAGCCGGAAGATCTTCGGCAGGGGCCGGGGCGGCTTGTAGCTCAGCAGCCGCGCGACGGCGCGGGGCGAAAGGGCGAGCATGCCGTGCGCCGCTTCGCCGCCCAGCACCTTCTGCCAGGACCATGTGACGACATCGAGCTTGGCCCACGGCAGGTCCATGGCGAAGGCCGCCGAGGTCGCGTCGCAGATCACGAGGCCCGCGCGGTTGTCCGCGATGAAATCGCCGTCGGCGAAGCGCACGCCGGAGGTCGTGCCGTTCCAGGCGAGCACCACGTCATGCGCCGGGTCGACCGCGGCGGCATCGGGGAGCGCGCCGTACTCGGCGCCGAGCACCCGCGCGCCGTCGAGCTTCAGCTGCTTGACGATGTCGGTCGCCCAGCCTTCCGAGAAGCTCTCATGCGCGAGGACATCCACGGGCCGCTCGCCCAGCAGGGACCACATCGCCATCTCGACCGCGCCGGTGTCCGACGCGGGGACGATGCCGAGTTTCCAGTCCGCCGGCATGCCGAGAATGGCGCGGGAGCGCTCGATCACCTCCGCGAGGCGGGCCTTCGGCTCCTCCGCGCGATGGCTGCGGCCCAGCATGGCGCCGGATAGCGCCTCCAGCGTGAAGCCGGGGCGCTTGGCGCAGGGGCCGGATGAGAAATTGGGGTTCTGCGGACGGATGTCCGGCTTCGTGAGGCGTGCCATCTAATGGCTCTCCCTTTCAGAAGAGAAGCGCCCCGGTGGGGGGGCGTGACCCGCCGCCGCATGTAATCGATCGCGCGAGCCTTCGCAATCCGGCGGCGTGCGTAACCGCCGTTCGGTTTCCGGCGAATGGAGAAGCGAAGGGATGGCTACCGCCGGCGGCACCGAAGGATTACGCTGCCTTCATGGTATGGCCGACCCGGACCCTGCAGTGATGGACGAGCGGGAGACGCGTCTTGCCCGGCTGATGGCAGCCGCGCAATTAGGCGACGCGTCCGCGTATCAGGCATTGCTGCGGGACTGCATACCGGTCATCGCGCAGGCGGCCCGCCGCCAGGGCGTGGCACCGGATCGCGTGGATGACGTGGTGCAGGAGGTTTTGATCACGATCCATCGGGCCCGCGCCACCTACGATCCCGCTCGACCGTTTCTGCCCTGGCTGCGCGCCATCGCGCAGCGCCGTGCGATCGACAGCCTGCGCCATCACGGCCGCCACGCGGTGCACGAGGTGCATGACCCGATGGCCTACGAGGCCCATGCCGAGGAGGCTGCGGATGCCGACGGTGTTCTGGATGCGCAGACCCGCTCGCGCGATCTGAGGGCCTCGCTCGAAACCCTGCCGCCGGGGCAGCGCCAAGCGGTGGACCGGCTCGCCCTGCGTGGTCAATCCCTCGACGAAGCTTCTGCCGCGACCGGCCGCTCCAAAGTGGCTCTCAAGGTCAATCTGCACCGCGCGATCAAGACGCTGCGCGTCAAGCTTGGGGTGGCAACGGACGGGGGGGTGGACGATGTCTAGAGCCACGCCGTCCGACGCCATCGGGCCGGGGCAGAACCCGCATGAGCGGCTGATCGAGACGCTGGCGCGCGAACTCGCGCCGGTGCGGCGGATCTCGCCGGTGGGGCTGGCCGCGGGCTGGCTCGTGGTCGTCATCGCCTTCGGCGGCTACCTCGCCTCTATGTCCGATCTCCATGCCATGATGCGGCGGCTCATGGCGGCGCCGGACATGTGGCTGGCGGCCCTGGCCTCCGGGGTGACCGGCATCCTGGCCGTGGTGGCGGCCTTCATGACGAGCGTGCCGGGACGCAGCCCGCGCTGGGCGCTGCTGCCGCTGCCGGCCCTCGCCCTGTGGATCTGGGAGAGCGGCATGGGCTGCGCCCGCGGCTGGGCGTTGCCCATGGTGCACGACGCGACCTTTGCCCAAGGCGACCATTGCCTGATCTTCATTCTCGGCGTGTCCCTGCCGTTGTCGCTGCTGCTGATGGTGCTGCTGCGCTGGACGTTTCCGCTGCGGCCCAATCTGACCTTGGCGCTGGGCGGCTTGGCGGCGGCGGGGGCGGCGGCGACCCTGCTCAACTTCTTCCACCCCTACGACGCATCGGTCACCGATCTTGTCTTTCACGCATTGGCGGTGGGGCTCGTGGTCGGGTTCAACCGCCTGTTCGGCAGCCGGCTGTTCCGGTAGCTCCGGTCGCCGAGCATGAACGCGACACCAGGGCCCGGGACGCTTCGGCCGGATGACGAGAGACCGCGGCTTCCGGCCCCGATCGGCATCTATCTTCGCGGCGACTGGGTTCTCCGCCGCCGCATCCGGGACCTGACCTCGTGCCAAACCGGCCGCCTGCGCGGCGCGGCGAATTTCTCGCCCTTGGGCGAGGCTTTGCTTTTCACGGAGCATGGGCGGCTTGCCCTGGCGCAGTCGGAGATGGAGGCGCGGCAGAGCTATCGCTTCGTCATCGGCGGCCCGGCCGCCTTCGATGTGCTGTTCGCCGATGGGCGGCCGTTCCATCAGGCCGTGTTCGCCTCCCGCACGGCCTGGACCGCGCATGACTGCGCGCCCGACACCTATCGCGGACGCTACCGCATCCTCGGTCCCAACCGGTGGAGCCTTGGCTGGCGGATCACCGGCCCGCGCAAAAACCTTGTGGTGATTTCGATCTTCTCACGTGCCGGCGGCGGATAGCGTCGCCCCGCTCAGGATGCGTCCATCCGCCTGCTGCAGCAGCACCGCGACCCGTTGCCCGATAGGCCGCGCCACGCGCAGGTGCACGGCGCTCCCGTCCCAGTCCGCGACCGGGCGGATCGAGCGGACGATATCGACCTCGGTCTCGGTGAGGCCGGTATTCTCCCCACGGCCGATGCTGGTGGTGTGACGGTCGTCGTAACCCACCAGCCATAGCTGCGCGTGTCCCGCTCCCGGCGCCACGTCGATCGCCAGATCGGGGCCCTGAGGGGAAAGCGTGAGGGCCACGGGTGAGGATGCGGCCCGGTCCCGATACGCGCCTGCAATGGCGGCGGCGACGCCGTCGGGGTCGGACCCGATGGCCTGACGTGTCCCTCCAACAACGAGTTGCGGCGTGTAGACCTCGCTGCCGAGCAGGCGGTCATACGCCTGCTGACGGGCGGTCGCCTCGGGCAGGGAGAAGGGGTCGCGCCAGCCGAGCCCGTTCCAGTAATCGACGTGATTGTCGAGCACGAGGAAATCGGGGTGCTCCCGCTTGAGCTTGCCGAGATAGGCGTCCGCCGGCGGGCAGGAGGAGCAGCCCTGCGAGGTGAACAGTTCCAGCACCAGCGGATTGCCGACAGCCGCCGAGGCGGCCATGGCGAAAGGCACGGAGACGACCGCAACGGCCAGCGCCCCAAGCAGCAATGTCGCGACCCATCTCATGGCAAACCCCGCTCCCTTTGCCGAGAGTTCGCGCCCGCTGGGCCCGTGGTTACCTCGCCTGGGCGTTCGGCGAGCCGAACGCCCAGGCGTCGCGCAGGTTCCTCGACGGTGGCCCAGGTGATTGTGGCAAGCGCCAGCAGCAGCAGCACCATGAGCGCCGCCCAGACCATCCCGTCCGCCGCGTGTCCGAGACCGAGGCGCGCCGGCGGCAGCAAGACGAAGGCCAGGTCGATGAGCGTCGGATGGATGAGATAGACGGAGAAGGAGACGCGCCCGAGCCAGACGCACCATCCGGCCGAGAGCGCCCGCGCGACAATTCCCCGTTCCGTCGACAGGCCCCAGATCAGCACCGCCGCACCGAGCGGGATGACGCGCAGGTCATCGGTAGCCACGGCCAAAAGCATGCCGGCGAGCGCGCCGATCTCGAGCAGAGTGGCGGTCGAGCGGCGCGGGACCGGCGACAGCACGGTCATCTGCTGCACCACCATCCCCAATCCGAACCCGGCGAGGCCGCGCGCGATGGCCGGCCAGCCCCAGACAAGTTCCGAATGCACATGCCGCTCGACCGCCGCGATCATGAGCAGGATGAGGGCGCAGCCGACCGGCTCCAGCCGCCGTACGCCGATGATGGCGAGGGGGAACAGGGCGTAGCAAAGGATCTCGACCCCGATCGACCAGCTGACCGTGTTCCAGGTCAGGCCGTGGATCAGGTAAGGCTGCAGCAGCAGGACGACAATCGGCAGGTCGCGCAGCCGCTCGGTCGGGTCGTGCGCGCCGTATCGCGCCTCGCTCCAGAGCCATAGCGCCAGGATCACCGCCAGCACGAACAGGTGCAGCGGATAGAGCCGGAACACGCGGCGCAGGAAGAAGTCGGCAAGACCTGCCCGCGTCAGGTCCCGATGGACGGCGGCGATCACGAAGCCGCTCAGCACGAAGAAGATATCGACCGCGACATAGCCCGGGCGGAACAGCCAGCCGGCGAAATGGTAGCCGCTGTAGGCCAGCTCGAACTGCAGATGATTGCCCACGACCCAGAGCGCGGCGAAACCGCGGATCGATGTCAACGGCAGGTTGTGGTGCCGCAGCGGCGCGGCGGCGGGCCCACTCAAGAGCGGGCGAGCGTCCCGCTGGCCAGCGCCCCAGGGCCGAGCGCCTCGATTCGGGCGGCATCGACCGTCACGCCATGACCGAGCGGACCATGGCCGCCGCCGAGGCCGGGCGCCGCCTGGATCGCCGCGGTCACATAGGCGCGGGCGCGATGCACGGCATCCGAAAGCGTCATCCCCTGGGCAAGCCCGGCCGCGATGGCGCTGGCAAGCGTGCAGCCGGTGCCGTGGGTGCTGGTGGATGCGATTCGCGCCCCGCTCATGACATCCACCCCGTAGCGGGTCGCGAGGATGTCCGTGATCGTCTCGCCCGGCAGGTGGCCGCCCTTCACGAGCACGGCCTCAGCACCGAGTGCCAGAAGCCGCACCGCGGCCTCGCGTTGCGCCGCCTCGTCCGGGATGGCGGTCCCGAGCAGCAGTTCCGCCTCCGGGATGTTGGGCGTGATGACCGTCGCGAGCGGGATGAGGCGCGTCTTGAGTGCGTGGAGTGCCTCCTCGCTCTGCAGCCGGTCGCCGCTGGTCGCGACCATCACCGGGTCCATGACGAAGGGCAGCGCGGGCGTGAGGCTGGCGATGAAACCGGCGACGGACGCGATGCTGTCGGTGTCGGGCAGCATGCCGGTTTTGATGGCGTCGGCGCCGATGTCCGCCATGACGGCGTCGATCTGCGCCAGCAGGAACTGCTGTGGAACCAGCAGCACGGCCGAGACGCCGCGCGTGTTCTGCGCCGTCAGCGCCGTCAGCGCCGTCGTGGCATATCCGCCCAGGGCCATGATCGCCTTGATGTCGGCCTGGATGCCCGCGCCGCCGCCACTGTCCGAGCCCGCGATGACGAGGACCCGCCCGACGGTCATCGGGCTCAAGCGGCGGTCTCCGGCGTGCGGGCGACAGCCGCGATGACTTCGCAAAGCTCGCCCACGATCCGCGCGATCAGCGCGTCATCCTCGGCCTCGGCCATCACCCGGATAAGCGGCTCGGTACCGCTCGGGCGGATCAGGAGCCGGCCTTCCGGTTCCAGCGCCGCCTGCGCCTCCGCGATCGCGGCCTTGACGCGGGCGTCGCCGAGCGGCGAGGGCCCGGTGAAGCGCACGTTGCGCAGCAGCTGCGGCGAGGGCTTGAAGACGCGGCAGACTTCTGAGGCGGGCGCGCCCTGGCGCACCAGCACCGCCAGCACCTGCAGCGCGGCTACCAGACCGTCCCCCGTGGTCGAGAAATCGGAGAGGATGACGTGGCCGGACTGCTCGCCGCCGAGGTTGATGCCGAGGGCGCGCATGCGTTCGCCCACGTAGCGGTCGCCGACCTGGGTGCGATGGAGGTCGAGGCCGAGGCCGCGCAGGAAGCTCTGCAGCCCGAGGTTGGACATGACGGTCGCGACGATGCCGCTGCCGGTCAGGCGATCCGTCTTCGCCCAGGACTGCGCGATGAGGGCGAGGATCTGGTCGCCGTCGATGATCTCGCCGTGCTCGTCCGCCAAGATGAGCCGGTCGGCGTCGCCGTCGAGCGCGATGCCGAGATGGGCGCTGTGTTCGACGACGGCGGCGCAAAGCTGATCCGGCACGGTCGAGCCGCACCCCCGGTTGATGTTGAAGCCGTCCGGGGAGACGCCCATCGGAATGACATGGGCGCCAAGTTCCCAAAGGGCGGTCGGCGCCACCCGGTAGGCGGCGCCATTGGCGCAGTCGACCACGATCTTGAGGCCGTCGAGCCGCAGGCCTTTGGGGAAGGTGCCTTTCACGCCCTCGATGTATCTCCCTGCCGCGTCGTTCAGGCGCCGGGCGCGGCCGAGCGAATCCGGGGCGGCCAGCTGGGAGCGCAGATCGGTCGCCATCTGCGCCTCGATCGCCGCCTCATGGGCGTCTGAGAGCTTCACGCCATCCGGCCCGAAGAGCTTGATGCCGTTATCCTCGTATGGGTTGTGCGAGGCCGAGATCATCACCCCGAGATCGGCGCGCAGGCTACGGGTGAGCATGGCGATGGCGGGGGTCGGCAACGGTCCGGCGAGGACCACGTCCATGCCGGCACCGAGGAATCCGGCGGTGAGAGCCTGCTCGATCATGTAGCCGGAGAGGCGCGTATCCTTGCCGATGAGCACCTGATGGCGATGGCTGCCGCGGGTGAACATGAGCCCGGCGGCCTGGCCAAGGCAGAGGGCCGTCTCGGCGGTCATGGGGTGGATATTGGCGCGGCCCCGGATGCCGTCTGTGCCGAAGAGGGCGCGGGTGTGCGGGGCAGGGCTTGGGGTGCCGGTGCTCATGGGATGTGCTGCGCCTCGCCAAAACGGTCCAAGATCCGGCTGGTGTAGCGGCGGCGGTCCGGGCAGGCAATTCAGCGTCGGTATCACTCGGTATCGGGAGACAAGACCGGCGATTGCGGCAGCCGACCGGGCGCGGCGCGCGGCGCAGTTTCAGCGGGCGAGCGCCTGCCACACCCGCATCGCCTGCACCGTCTCCGCCACATCGTGCACGCGCAGAATCTGTGCCCCCTGCGTCAGCGCGAACAGCGCGCCGGCAATGGAGCCGCCGACACGCCTGGCCGGCACCGGCTCGCCCGAGAGCGCGCCGATGAAGCCCTTTCGCGAAAGGCCGACCAGCATCGGGAAGCCGAGCGCCCGGAGCGGCCCCAGATCGCGCAGCAAGGCGACATTCTGCGGCCCTACCTTGGCGAAACCGATGCCCGGGTCGACCGCAATCGCTGGGCCGGCGATGCCCGCCGCCATCGCTGCCGTGACCTGAGCCGATAGCTCCGCCGCGACCTCTGGCCCGATGCCGGCATAGCGGTTGAGGCTGTTCATGGTCCCCGGCGTGCCGCGCATGTGCATCAGCACCACGGGCGTCCCTCGTGCCGCGAGAAAGGGCGCGGAGCCCGGATCATGCGTCAGCGCCGTCACGTCGTTGACGATGCGCGCGCCTGCGTCGAGGGCCTGGGCCATCGTCGCGGCGTTCCGCGTGTCGACCGAAACGACCGCGCCCATTTCCGCCAGGGCGCGGATGGCGGGGAGGATGCGCGTCTGCTCCACCTCAGGCGACACCCGCGCCGCTCCGGGCCGGGTGCTTTCGCCGCCGATATCGAGGATGTCGGCGCCTGCCTCCAGCATCGCCCGAGCCGCCTCGACGACCGTGCCGAGGCTGGACCACTGCCCGCCGTCGCTGAAGCTGTCCGGCGTCAGGTTGAGGATGCCCATGATCAACGGCCGGTCGAGGCGAAATCCGGCCCAGTGCGTCGGCGGCGATGCGGGAGCGGAAGGAGCTTCATCCATGAAGGCGGCATAACAAAAAACCCCCGGCTTTGGACCGGGGGTTTTTCGTAACAGCCAAAGACGGGCGGCTCAGACGGGATGCGGCGACGGTCCCATGCCGCCCGGGATGGGGGGCACCGGCCGGCCGGCCGTCGGCACAGAGGCGCGGCGATTTTCCGGCGGCGGCAGATCGTCGACCGCCTTGCGAACGACCGGCTCGCCCCGCAGCACGCCGCGGATCTCATCGCCGGACAGCGTCTCGAACTCCAGCAATGCGCGAGCGATCGCATGGAGTGCCGAGATGTGCTCGGAGAGGATAGCCTTCGCCTTGGAGTAGGCGGCGTCGATGATCGACTTGATCTCGCTGTCGATCTCGCGCGCCGTCACCTCAGACACGTTCTTGTGCTGCGTGACCGAGTGACCCAGGAACAACTCCTGCCCGTTGTCACCGTAGGCGATCATGCCGAGCTTGTCGCTCATGCCCCATTCCGTGATCATCCGGCGGGACTGGTCGGTCGCCATCTTGATGTCACCGGCAGCCCCATTCGAGACCTTGTCGGCGCCGAAGATGATCTCCTCGGCGGCACGACCGCCCATGGCCATCGTCAGCTCGCCGAGCAGCTTGGACTTGCTCTTGGAGTAGCGGTCGCCTTCGGGCAGGCTCATCACCAGACCCAGAGCCCGGCCGCGCGGGATGATCGTCGCCTTGTGGACCGGGTCGCATTCCGGCTCCAGCATGGCGCAAAGCGCGTGGCCGGCCTCGTGATAGGCGGTCATCTTCTTTTCGTCGTCGCTCATCACGAGGCTGCGGCGCTCCGCACCCATCATGACCTTGTCCTTCGCGTCCTCGAACTCGCCCATGGCGACCACGCGCTTGCCGCGCCGCGCGGCGAGGAGCGCGCCCTCGTTCACGAGATTGGCGAGGTCGGCGCCCGAGAAGCCCGGGGTTCCGCGAGCGATGGTCTTGGGATCGACATCGGCCGCCAGCGGCACCTTGCGCATATGCACCCGCAGGATGCGCTCACGCCCGTTCACGTCCGGGTTCGGCACAACGACCTGACGGTCGAAGCGGCCCGGCCGCAGCAGCGCGGTATCGAGCACATCCGGCCGGTTCGTGGCGGCGATGAGGATCACGCCCTCGTTGCTCTCGAAGCCGTCCATCTCCACCAGCAGCTGGTTGAGGGTCTGCTCGCGCTCGTCGTTGCCGCCGCCGAGGCCCGCGCCGCGATGCCGCCCGACAGCGTCGATTTCGTCGATGAAGATGATGCAGGGCGCGTTCTTCTTACCCTGCTCGAACATGTCACGGACGCGGCTGGCGCCAACGCCCACGAACATCTCGACGAAGTCGGAGCCTGAGATGGTGAAGAAGGGCACGTTCGCTTCGCCCGCGATGGCGCGTGCCAGCAGGGTCTTGCCAGTGCCCGGCGGGCCCACGAGCAGCACGCCCTTGGGGATCTTGCCGCCAAGCCGCTGGAACTTTTGCGGGTCCTTCAGGAACTCGACGACCTCGCCAAGCTCCGTCTTGGCTTCCTCGATGCCGGCCACGTCCTCGAACGTCACGCGGCCCTGCTTCTCAGTGAGCAACCGAGCACGCGACTTCCCGAAGCCCATGGCACGGCCGCCGCCGGACTGCATCTGGCGCAGGAAGAAAATCCACACGCCGACGAACAGCAGCATCGGGAACCAGGAGAGCAGGTAGTGCAGCAACGGATTGCTGTCGGCATCGGGCGGCTTGGCCACGATCTCGACGTTCTTGGCCGTCAGGGTCTGCACGAGCGACGGGTCGTTCGGCGCATAGGTCTGGAAGTTCCGGCCATCCTTGAGGTCGCCGCTGATGTTGCGGTCCTGGATGACAACATCCTTCACCTGCCCCTGTTTCACATCGTTCAGGAACTCGGAGTAGGCCAGTTGCGTCACGTTCGCGGTGCCGCTGTTGCCGCGGATGCCGCCAGGTTGAAACAGGCTGAATAGCACAACCAGCAGGAGTGCTATGATCACCCACAGGGCGAGGTTGCGACCGAAATTGCTCATCACGTCATCCAGTTCCTAACCGGCGTCCAGGCTACCAGCACCCGCATCCGCCTTCCTCGACCCGCGTCACGAAAACACCAAGAGGCACGCGCACACACCGCCCCGAAGGCAAGAACAGAGCGCATGATATTCCGCATTGTCACCTTAAAGATAGGAAGTCTTTGCTGGCAACGCATCACCATGGTCATGTCGGACTGACGTTTAGCTCATGAAAGATCGGTCAGCCTGACCCGAAGCCCGCCCCGAAGCCTGCGCCCGCAGCGGGCCAGGGGGGCCCGAAGACCACCGACCGCTCGATTTGGTATGGAAAGTCAGGCCAGTCCAGTGCCGGGACCGCCACCACATCGCCCGTGGACGAAAGATAAGCTGGAAGGGTCTCCAATACCAAGGCCGGTAGGTCAGATATGCCGCGGAAGCGGCGCGCCGCGGCGCCCAACGGGCCGATCCGTTCGTGCGGAATGGCAGGCAGATGGGACGGACGCCGGAACCGGCCGTCCCACCGCGCGCCCGGATCGGCAGGCACGGGCGCGCCCATGGCCGCAGCCTCCCGGCAGATGAGGAAGTCGGCGCCAGCAGCCTCGCCGAGCCGGCCCGCCGGGCGAAGCCGTGCGCCCGCAAGGCACACGCCGTTGCCGATCGATGCGGCGGGCGCCGCCGCGATAGCCGCGACTGCCTCCGCAGGCGGCATATGGTGGCTGCCCGTCACCATCCGCAAGAGCACTGCGAGCGCGGCGGAGGGCCATGGGCCCTTGGGCAGAAGCGCGAACCCTTCGGGACGGATCGTGGCGGCGCGGACGAGCCAGGTGGCTGTCGCGAGTTCCCCGGCGCGTCGCGCGAGGGCATCAGCCGCGCTGGCCTCCACCAGCGCCTTCGTCGCCGGCCCTGTGCCCGCGCTATCGCCGCGCGCGGTCCGCAGCCGGGCGCGGGTAAACTTGCCATCGACGTTGGTCGGATCCTCGGCCCAATCGAGACTTTGGGCGCACAAGGTCGCGCGCAGCCGTCCCGGCGGCACGCCGAGCAGCGGACGCAGAAGACGGACGAAGGCGCTCTCGTTGATGGCCGCCATACCGGCGAGCCCTGCCACACCGCTGCTCCGTAAGTTCCGCATGATCACGGTCTCAGCCTGATCGGCGGCATGGTGGCCAAGCATGAGGTCGAGGATGCCGGCCTCGCGGCACGCCCCCTCGAGAGCGGCGAAGCGCGCGGCTCTGGCGCGGGCGGGTAGGCCGGGACCCGGCGCGATCCCATCGACCGCCAGGATCCGGGCCGGGATTGCGAGGCGACGGAGGGTTGCCGCGGCCAATTCCGCCTCGCGACCTGATTCCAACCTCAGTCGATGGTCGACGATGAAGGCCTGGATTGTGCCGCCGCGCTTTCGCGCCCATGCGCCGGCGAGGGTCGCCAGGGCGAGGCTGTCGGCGCCGCCGGAGACGGCGACTGCGAGAGAAGGCGGCGTGCCGAAGGGCCCGAGCGGCTCAAGCATGGCCGCGAATTCATCCGCGCCGACCGGCGCATAGGGGTGCCGGTCGGGCGGCGCGTGCGTCAGCAGCCCAACCTTTGGTGCTGCGCCTTGATCGGCGCCACAAGGTAGGGCGGCGGCTTCGGGAACTGCGCGTGCAGCGTCCTCAGCGTATCGCAAGCGGCCGACTTCTGGTGGATGGCCGAGAGCGTCATCGAAAGACCGAGCAGCGCGTTCGGAGCCCGCGATCCCTTGTGGTTCATGTTGTAGGCATCGTCGAAGGCCAGGGCCGCCTCCTGATAGCGCTGCTCCCCCTGCAAGGACTGGGCGAGCAGGAATTGCGCGTCGTAGGCCCGCGGCGAGCTTCGGTGCTTCGCGAGAATCTCGCGGGCGATCCCCTCCGACTCCTGATAGTGCCCCTGGTGGAGCGCGAGGATGCCGCGCTGCATCAGCGCCTCAGGCGTCGCCGCAGCACCC
>JABBOH010000002.1:0-53314 GCA_019351895.1 Pseudomonadota bacterium | reverse complement strand
GCGGCGGGCGCGCCATGCGCGGCGGTCGTCGCCGTCGCCGGCGACCCGGCGGTGGGAGCCGCCCCGCCGTTCTGCATCTGGAAGGTTAGGTCGCCGACCTGTTTGCTCAGCTGGGCGTTCTGCGTATCCACCTGATTCTGCAGCTGCTGGAGGTTGCCCGTCAGCGTCCGCACCTGCTGCTCGAGCGTGGAGACCCGCTGCAGAAGCTGGGTCACGAGGTCGCTGCTCCCCCCATTGCTCGGAGCCGGCACGGCATTGCCGCCGCTGCTTCCGCTCGCCTGGACCTGCTGAACCTCGGCCTGGAGTTGCTGAACCTGGTTCTGAACCGACAGAAGCTGGTTTTGAAGCGCGATGCCCTCGCGGCTCGTCATCGTGTCGCTCTGCGCCCTGGCGTGGCCGGGGAGGAGGGCGAAACAAAGGGCACCGGCGCACAGTCCGGCCAGCAAGGTCTGTCTCATCGGGTTATTCGTCTCCTCGGGCGCGACGGGCGCTTCTAGCACCCGACTTCGCGCGCGTCATGCCCAAGAAAAAGGCGGGCGACCGATGTCGCCCGCCATGATCCGACTTGGAAATCCGGAGATTCCCGGGAGGTTAGGACGAAGCGCCCGTGCCTTCCTGCGGGTTGTGGCCCTGCACGGAGGTGATGGCGTTGCGGTCCTGTGAATAGGCCTGCTCGTCGTTGCCCTGGGCCACCGGACGATCCTTGCCGTAGCTGATCGTCTGGATGCGCGCGCCGGTCACGCCCTGCGCGACGACATAGTCACGCGCGGCGTCCGCACGGCGCTGGCCGAGGGCGAGGTTGTATTCCTCGGTGCCGCGGGGGTCGCAGTTGCCGGCAATAAGCACCGCGATCTGCGGATACTTCTGCAGCCAGGCGGCCTGGTGCGACAGGGTCGCCGTGGCGTCGGTGCTGAGGGAGGACGAGTTGAACGCATAGAAGACGCGGTCGCCGACATTGGCGACTAGGTCCTCTTCGCTGCCGGCTGCCGGCCCGGAGGTCATGGCGGTCGCGCCCGCACCGGTCGACATCCCTGTCGCGGCAGGCTTGGCGCAGGCCGCCAGCAAAGCAACGGCGGCGAAGGCGCCGAGCAACTTGATGTTCATTGGAATTCTGTCCCTATGGGAGTTCGTGTTCACGAAGGCGCTGCAACAACTAAAGAGGTAGACGACATACTCAACTTGGCCAGCCCGGTAGTCCTGAGGCTCGCCGCCGATTACCGCGTGCTACCATTACCGGTCAAGCAACGTGTGGTCCATTTAACGAATTGCAGCCTTACGCCGTGAAAAAAAGGCTAATTTATGAAAGAAGTGGCGACCATGCGGGGTCGGACGCGCTGGTAGAGGTCTCAACCACCTGCTCGTTGAAGCCTGTGATGTCGATGGTCACGAGCCTCGATGTCTGCCCGTCCCCCCGCTGGAACATGATGACACGACCGTTCGGACAGAAGGTCGGCGCCTCCACATCATAACTTTCAGAAAGAATCCGTTCACCTGAGCCGTCGGGCGCCATGACCCCGATCGCGAAGCTGGAGCCGAGGCGGGTGAAGGCGATCAGGTCCCCGCGCGGCGACCAGACAGGGTCGCCGTAGCGGCCGGCACCGAAGCTGATGCGTCGCACGCCGGACCCGTCCGCGCCCATGACATAGAGCTGCTGGTCGCCGCCGCGATCCGACTCGAAGACGATCTGGCTGCCGTCCGGGCTGAAGCAGGGCGAACTGTCGATGGCCCCGGAGTTGGTCAGGGTCCGCACGTTGGTGCCGTTGAGCGAGCAGGTGATGATGTTCGACCCGCCGTTCTCGTAGAGCGACATGACGATGCCGTTGCCGTCGGGGGTGAAGCGGGGAGCGAAGGTCATCGTCCGGAAGTTGCCGACGAGCGAGCGCGTGCCCGTGCCGAGGTCGAACAGATACACCCGCACCGCCTTGTTGACGTAGCTGATGAAGGCGATCTGATCACGGGTGGGGCTGAACCGCGGGCCGAGCGCGGTCCAGGTGCCGTCTGTCAGGAAACGGTTGTTGGCGCCGTCCTGGTCCATGATCGCAAGGCGCTTCGTCGGGTTCCGCGCCGCTCCGGTCGTCGAGATATAGGCGATGCGGGTGTCGAAGTAGCCCTTCTCGCCGAGCAGCCGCTGGTAGACGACATCGGCGATGATATGGGCGATGCGCCGCCAGTTCGCCGTCGAGGTCGTGTAGGCGGTGCCCTGCAACTGGGTGCCCGGCAGGATGTCCCAAAGCCGGAACTCCACCCTTAGCTGATCGCCGTTCTGGGTGACACTGCCGGTGACGAGCGCCTGCGCGCCGGTCCCCCTCCAGGCGCCGAAGTCGGGCGCGCCGCCCGGCGCCGTCTGCGCGATGCCCGATGCATCGACGATCCGGAACAATCCGCAGTTGCTGAGATCATGGGAGATGACGCCGACCAGATCTCCGGCGCTGGTACCGCCCGCGAAGGGCGGAATCGCGATGGGGATCGGCGCTGTGCGGGCGCGATTCACATCGATGACGGCGCTGGTGGCGCCGTTGCCCGCCGCGGCCGGCGCGGCGGCGGGGGCGCTCTGCGCCCAGGCCGGGGCGGCGAGCGCCGTCGCGACCGTGGTGCCGATCATGCCGCGCCGGGTGATGGCGCGGACCATTCCGGGGATGGTCGGCGCGGTCGCGTCATCGGTTTCGCCGGATGGGCGGCGGGAAAAGCGAGGTGTGTCGGTCATGGGTCGTTCCTGCTTTCGTGTCACGGGCTGAACCGGAAGGTGAAGGTCTCCGGCTTGCCTTCAAGCGATCTCGGCAAAGGAAGGGTCGCGCAGCGGTAGTCGAGGACGGCGCGCACGGCGCGTTCCGCGAAGGCCCGCAGGACAGGGTCGGCGTTGACGCGGCCGCTATCCGCGGGGGCGACACGGGCCGCGCGCACCGTGCCCGTGGCATCCGTGGTCACCTGCAGCAACACCTGCATGTTCTGGACGCCCTGGGCGCCGCTGTCGATCGTCCAGCACTGTCGGACCTTGTCGCCGATGGCGCCGCGCTGGGCGGCGCTCAGCAACGCGGTCGCGTCGGTGTTGTTGGGATTGCCGCCGCCATGCGGCGCGCCGCCCTCGGCCGGGTTGTAGCGTGCGTTCGGCGTCTTCTGGTTGAGGTTCATCGCGCGCAGCTTCTCGAGCGTGTTGAGCACCGTCTGGCTCATCGCCGTCGGGTTCGCCGTCGGATGCGGCTGGGTCGTCGGGCTGACCGGCGCGGGTGGCGCGGGCGGCGCCGGCGGCGGTGGCATCGGGAGCGCCGGCTTGGCCTCAGCGGTCTGCTGCGGCGAAGGCGGGGTCGGCGGCGCGGGCGGTGCCGGGGGCGCGGGGGGCGCCTTGGCCTCGACAGGCTTCGCAGGCGCAGGCTTGGGCGGCGTCGGCTTCTGTACGGGCTTGGGCGGAGCCGGCGTCTGCTGGGGTTGCGGCGGCGCCGGAGGAGGCGGCGGCGGCAGAGGTTCCGCTGTCGGCACAGGCGTCGTCGGCGGCTGCGGCACCGGAGGCGCAGGCGCGGGCGGCGTCGGCAGCGGCGGCGCCTGTGGCTGCGGGGGTGTCGGCGGCGTCACCGGCTGGGCCGCGGCGGGTGCCGGGGGCGGCGGCGTCGGCACCGGAGGCTGGGCCGCTGGGGTCTCGGAGGGCGGCGGTGGGGGCGGGGGCGGCGGGGGCGGCGCGTCGACCAGCGGCGTCGGCTGCGGTGTCTCGGTCGCCTTGGGCGCCTGCACGACGGTCGGCGTATTGGCCGGCGCGGGGGACTTGTCGGGCTGGTCGGCCTGCTGCGCGGGCGCGACGGGACCCACGAAGTCGACCGAAACCGCCGCCAGATCCGGCAGTTCAGGCGGCTTCCGAGAGGGCAGCGAAATGATGAGCACGGCCAGCAGAAGGACGTGCAGCCCGACCGATACCGTGGCCGCACGGCGCATCGGCGGGTTCATGCGCGGACCCGGGCGACGTGGGGAAGGCTGAGCGAAGACACGGCTTTATTCATGATATGCCGGAGGTTCCCGCGCGCGCGGCGCCTATTGCCCGCTCGTCGCGGGCGCCGTGCCAGCAGGGGCCGTGCCAGCAGGGGCCGCCGCTGTGCCCGGTGCGACGCCGTTGGGCTGCTGCGCCAGGAGCGCCACCTTGCTGAAGCCGCCGGACACGATCGTGCCCATGACCTGCATGATCTGGCCGTAGGAAATGCTCTGGTCGCCACGGACGAAGATGCGGCGGTCGGTCTGGCCATTGGTGACGGATTGCAGGCGCGCGACGAGGTCGCCGATCTGCACCGCGTCGTTCTGCACGAAGACCTTGCCCTCGGCGTTGACGGAGATCGTGATCGGCTGGCTGTCCGCATTGACGGGACTGGCGCTCGTTTTGGGCAGATCGACGGTGACGCCCGAGGTCATGAGGGGCGCGGTGACCATGAAGATGATGAGCAGCACGAGCATGACGTCGACCAGCGGCGTCACGTTAATTTCGGCTAAAGGCCGGTAGCGGCCGCGCCCGCCGCCACTCCGCTTGCCGCTCATTCCGCCGATCGCCATGGCTCAGGCCCTCTCTTCAGTCTGACGGGACAGGATGGCGCTGAATTCGGTGGCGAAACCCTCCAGCCGCGAGGCGAAGCGAGCGAGGTCGGTGCCGATCGCGTTGTAGGCGAGCACTGCGGGGATGGCGGCGACCAGGCCGATCGCGGTCGCGAACAGCGCCTCGGCGATGCCTGGCGCGACGACGGCGAGGTTGGTGTTGTGCATGGCGGCGATCGCCGAGAAGCTGTGCATGATGCCCCAGACCGTGCCGAAGAGGCCGATGAAGGGCGCGGTCGCGCCGATCGAGGCGAGGAAGATCATCCAGCGCTCCATACGGTCCATCTCACGCTGGATGGTCACGTTCATGGCGCGATCGACGCGCTCGCGCACCGCGGTCTGGCTGATGTCGGCGCCCGCGATGCGCGCCGTGCGGCGCCATTCGCCCATGGCCGCGCCGAATACCGCCGCCATCGGGTTGTCGGGCTTCTGGCCGTCGTGGTCGTAAAGCTCGTCCAGGCTGCCGCCCGACCAGAAGCGATCCTCGAAAGCATTGGCGTCCCGGTTGGCGCGCCGCAGGCTCGTGATCTTCTCGAAGATGATCGCCCAGACCCAGATGCTCGCCAGCAGCAGGCAGAGAATGACCAGCTTGACGACGATATCCGATTGCAGGAACAGACCCCAGAGCGACAGGCTGCTCCCGGGGGCCGCCATTTGCGTGGCATTGACCGCCTGATCCAAATCTCGAAACCCCTCTCGTTACCCCGGCCGATGAAGCGATTCGCACGCTCTGCCCCGTGGCCGGGACCCCTTAGCGAATTTCCGATTCATTAGCCACACCAGCAAATCTATTGATTCCAGGGCGCTTTTCGGAACGAGCGGCCATGGCCCTCGCGGCCGGGCCGGCCACGGCTCCAAATGCCGCTTCTAGGTCGCCCCGGCAGCCCCGGCCATGGCGGTCAAGGCTTGGCGCCAGGCTGCGGGCACGCGCTCGGCTCGCCCGGTCTGCAGCCGGATACTCACGAGCGTCAGATGCACGATGACGAGCGTCTCCCCGTTGCGAACCACCCGCTGCTGCAGCTTCACCGACGCACCGCCCACGGAGATCGCCGTGGTTTCGACTGTTAGCGATTCGTCCAGCCGGGCAGGGCGCTGATAGTCCAACTCGACGCGCCGCACCACGAAGATCATGCCATGTCGCGACATCATATCGGCATGGGGCAGCCCCATCGCACGCAGGGCTTCCGTCCGCGCGCGTTCCGCGAAGCGCAGGTAGTTGGCGTGATAGACGATCCCGCCGGCGTCCGTGTCCTCGAAATAGATGCGCAGATTGTAGCGATGGATGCCGTCCGCCGGTAAGGCGTGCGCCGCGTTGCTCATGGGGCGGCATCCCTGTCTTTAGGCGAGAACAGATCGGGCGCGAGCAGATCGCGCTGCTCGGGGGAAAGCGGGGGCGGGGCCAGATCGAGGTGACGCCAGCCGGGCGCGCCCAGCATCCGGCCGCGGCTGGTGCGCAGGATGAAACCCTCTTGAATGAGATAAGGCTCGATCACGTCTTCCAGCGTGTCGCGGGCTTCGGCGAGGGCGGCGGCCAGCGTCTCGACCCCAACCGGACCACCGGCATGATGCTCCGCGATCCGGCGCAGGTAGCGGCGATCCATCGCGTCGAGGCCGCGCGCATCGACCTCGAGCCGCGTCAGCGCCGCATCTGCGATGGCGCGATCCACGCGGGCCTGACCTTCGACGGCGGCGAAATCCCGCACCCGCCTCAGCAGGCGGCCGGCGATGCGCGGCGTTCCGCGCGACCGGCGGGCGATCTCGACCGCGCCTTCGTCGGAGAGGTCGAAGCCAAGCAGCCGGGCACCGCGCGCCACGATGACGCGCAGTTCCTCGGGCGTGTAGAGGACGAGCCGGAGCGGAATACCGAAACGGTCCCGCAAAGGCGTCGCCAGCAGCCCGGCCCGGGTCGTGGCGCCAACCAGGGTGAAGGGCGGCAGGTCGATCCGCAGCGACCGGGCGGCGGGGCCCTCGCCGATGACAAGGTCGAGCTGGAAGTCCTCCATCGCGGGATAGAGCACCTCCTCGATCGCCGGCTGCAGGCGATGGATCTCGTCGATGAACAGGACGTCGCGCGGCTGCAGGTTGGTGAGGATGGCGGCGAGGTCGCCCGCCTTCTGGATGACCGGGCCCGAGGTCGCGCGGAAGCCGACGCCGAGTTCCCGCGCCACGATCTGCGCGAGCGTCGTCTTGCCGAGACCCGGGGGACCGTGCAGCAGCACATGGTCCAGCGCTTCGCCACGGCCGCGCGCCGCCTCGACGAAGATGGCGAGGTTCCGGCGGCTGCTCTCCTGGCCGATGAACTCGGCGAGGACCTGCGGGCGGAGGCTCGCCTCAGGACTGTCTTCCGCCCCGCGCGCGGCGGAGATCTCGCGTTCCACCTCAGGTTCGGCAGCAGGCGCGGCCTGGCGGCGGGTGGGACGGGCGGTCATCGCGCAAGCTCACGCAGCGCGGCCGGAATCAGTGCGGCGACATCGGCCTGCTCGCCAAGCTTCGCTTCTGCCCGGTTGAGCGCCGCCTGCGCTTCCGGGCGGCGATAGCCGAGATTCATCAGCGCAGAGAGGGCGTCGCCCATGGCGCCCGCGGGCAGGGCGGGGGCGGCGATGCCTTCGGCGAGGACGATCGGGATCGCGAGGCTTCCGGCTTTTTCCTTCAGTTCCAGGGCGAGCCGCGCCGCGAGCTTCGGCCCGACGCCCGAGGCGCGGCCCAGCGAGGCGCGGTCGCCGGAGGCGATGGCGAAGGAGAGTTCATCCGCCGAGAGCGCGGAGAGGATCGCGAGCGCCACACGCGGACCCACCCCCTGCACCGTCGTCAGCAGCCGGAACCACGCGCGTTCGGCGGCGGTCGTAAAGCCATAGAGGGTGATCGCATCCTCCCGCACGAAGGTTTCGATGAGCAACCGGGCCTCGGCGGGTGGCGCGGGCAGCGTGCCGAGCGTCCGCGACGAGGCATGGACGACGTAGCCGACGCCACCCGTCTCGATGACGCAGCGGCCATCCTCCTGTCCCTCGACCAGACCGCGCAGGCTGCCGATCATCGCGCGGCGGCCGTGAGGCTGGCGCGGCTCCACGCGGCGCGCGTGTTGCGGTGATGGGCGTGGCAGATGGCAACGGCCAGCGCGTCGGCGGCGTCGGCGCGCTTCAGGATGGCGCCCGGCAGCAGGCGGCGGACCATCAGCCCGACCTGCACCTTGTCGGCGCCACCGGTGCCGACGACCGAGAGCTTCACCGTCTTGGCGCCGTATTCCGCGACCGTGAGCCCTGCCAGCGCGGGCGCGAGCAGCGCGATGCCGCGCGCATAGCCGAGCTTGAGCGTCGCCGTCGCGTTGGCGTTCACATAGGTTTCCTCGACCGCCGCCTCCTGCGGGTCATAGGCCGCGATGAGCGCCGTCAGAGCCTCGTGCAACACGCGCAGCCGGCTGGGCACATCCGACTCGCTATCGGTCATGACGATGCCGTCGGCCACATGGCGCAGCCGGTTGCCCTCGGCCTCCACCACGCCCCAGCCGGTGATGCGGAGCCCGGGGTCGATTCCTATGATGCGGATCAAGGGGTGCGGGTCATCCGTTGGCCTCAGGACCGCGGCGCATGGTCAGGCTGAGAGCTTCTGCAGCAGCGACTCGGGCAGGTCGAAGTTGGCATAGACGTTTTGCACATCGTCCGATTCGTCCAGCACGTCGAGCAGTTTCAGGACCGAGGCGGCGGCGTCCTCGTCGACCGGCACGGTCGTCCGCGGCCGCCAGTCGAGCTTGGCGCTTTCTGAGGGTCCAAACCGCCCCTCCAGCGTGTCCTGCATGGCGAAGAAGCTCTCCGGTGCCCCCGTGATTTCGTGCCACTCGTCCGACGTCTCAACATTGTCCGCGCCCGCCTCGATGGCGGCTTCCAGCATGTCGTCGGCGCTCGCGACCGCCACGGAATAGCGGATGACGGCGAGGCGCTCGAACATGAAGCTTACGGCGTTGGTCTCGCCGAGCGCGCCGCCATGCTTGTTGAAGGCCGAGCGGATGTCGGAGGCGGTGCGGTTGCGGTTGTCGGTCAGCGCCTCGACGATGACGGCGACGCCCGCGGGGCCGTAGCCCTCGTAGCGGACCTCGACATAATCCTCGCCGGGACCGGAGCCGGATGCCTTCTTGATGGCCCGATCGACCGTATCCTTCGGCATGTTCTCCTTGCGGGCGGCGAGGACCGCCGCGCGCAGGCGGGGGTTCGCTGCCGGGTCCGGCAGCCCCTGTCGGGCGGAGACGGTGATCTCGCGGATCAGCTTAGCGAACTGCCGGGCGCGACGGGCATCCTGCGCGCCCTTGCGGTGCATGATGTTCTTGAACTGGCTATGGCCGGCCATGATCGAGGCTCCGAAAGGCATGGTGGGATCGGAACGACGGTCTCTCCGCCAAGGCGGGCCGCCCCGTCAAGCTCAGCGCAAGCGTGACGCCCGATCGACCCAAGCACGCTCGCCGACGGCGCTATGCGACCGGCCTATCCGACCGCTCTCGGCCCGGCGCCCTAGTATCGCCGCATGAGGGCGACGAGGCGCCCCTGCACCCGCACCCGCTCGGCGGGGAATATGCGGCTTTCATGGCGCGGATTGGCGGGTTCGAGCGCGACGGAGTTGCCGCGACGGCGAAGGCGCTTCAGCGTCACCTCCTCCTCATCGACCAGCGCGACAACGATCTGCCCGTTTTCGGCCACGTCGGCGCGGCGGATGATGACCGTGTCGCCGTCCTGGATGCCGGCGTCGATCATCGAATCGCCCGCGACTTCCAAGGCATAATGCTCCCCTGGCCCCAGCAGGGCGGCCGGGACTTCGAAATGGCTCGTCGTGTCGCGTAGTGCCTCGATGGGGAGGCCGGCGGCGATCCGCCCGTAAAGCGGCAACTGCACCGAGGCGACCTCTGGCGCCGCACGGACCCCGGTGAGGCGGGAGGAGAAGTCGCCCTGGATGACGGTGGGCGCAAATCCCGGCGCGCCCTCGGGCCGCTTCGGCAGATCGCGCGACACCGCGCCCGCGGCCACGCGGCCGGCGGCGGCCTGCGCACCCACCAGTGCGACCGTAGGGCCAGCCTCGCCCGGCAGCCGCAGCACTTCGAGGGCGCGGGCCTGATGGTGCCGGCGGCTGAGGAAGCCACGTTCCTCGAGCGCCGAGATGAGGCGGTGAATGCCGGATTTGGATCGGAGGTTGAGCGCCTCCTTCATCTCGTCGAAGCTCGGCGAATAGCCCGAGGTCTTGAGATGACGGTCGATGAAGATCAGCAACTCGTGCTGCTTACGCGTCAACATGAGCAACCCCTGTGCGGGCACAGACCCCGGGCAAAGACGCTGCGGCGCCGCAAGCAGGACGCGGCGTCACTGATCCGGGGCAGCCCCAATGCGCGATCCTGAACGAAACGCGGCCATGAACGAAAAGATACTCGTAACGATTTCGCGATTAACGCGAACAAACTAGCAACTCAGCACCTTCTAAGTGCTTGTTACGAGCCGCGTCAAGCAAAGGAAACCAAAAGCGGCCCACGTGTTGCCGATGAACGTGTTGCCGATGAACGCGTTGCCGATGAACGCGGCGGCGCCTCAGCCCTTGTCGCTGAACGGATTGACCGTGCCGCGGAAATCGAGCCGGATCGGTGTGCCGGGGAGAACGAAAACCTCCCTCAAGGCGTTCACGAGGTAGCGCCGGTAGTCCTCCGGCGTTGCCTCGGCACGGGTGCCGAAAACCACGAAGGTCGGCGGTCGCGCATTCGCCTGGGTGATGTAGCGGAGCTTCAGCCGGCGGCCCTGCACCGCAGGTGGCGGATGCTGGCTGATGGCATCCTCGAACCAGCGATTGAGCGCGGATGTCGCGATCCGCTTGTTCCAGGTGTCGTGCACGGCGCGGACCGCGGGCAGAAGCTTCGCCACGTTGGCGCCGGTTACGGCGCTCAAGGTCACGACCGGGATGCCCTTGAGTTGCGCGAGACTGCGCTCCAGCCGGTCGGCGACCGCTTTGCGGGTCGCGTCCCGATCCTCGACCGCGTCCCACTTGTTCAGGGCGACGACCATCGCGCGGCCCTCGCGCTCCACCAGCCGGGCAATCTGGAGATCCTGATCGTGCAGCCCGTCGGCGGCATCGACCACCAGCACCACGACCTCCGCGAATCGCATCGCGTTGATCGAGGCGCCCGTCGACAGCTTCTCGACATCGTCCTGGACGCGCGCGCGTCGCCGCAGACCGGCGGTGTCGACCAGCTGATAGCTCCGCCCGTCCGCGTCGTGCAGCGGCAAGGTGATCGCGTCGCGTGTGATGCCGGGCTCGGGTCCGGTCAGCATACGGTCCTCGCCGAGCAGCCGGTTGACGAGCGTCGACTTGCCGGCGTTCGGCCGCCCGAGGATCACGAGGCGCAGCGGCTTCAGGCCGTCGGTCACGTCTGCGTGTTCGGAACCCTCCTCGGGCGCGGCAGGCGCCGGCAGCATCTCCGCGATCGTGCTCATGAGATGGCTGATGCCTTCGCCGTGCTCGGCCGAGACCGAAAGCGGCTCGCCGAGGCCCAAAGTGTAGGCGTCGAGCGCGTTGTTGTAGCCGGCGCGACCTTCGGTCTTGTTGGCGACGAGGAGCACGGGCCGGCCGAGACGGCGCAGCCATGTGCCGAAATGGGCGTCCGGCGGCAGGATTCCGGCGCGCGCATCGACCACGAATACGATGAGGTCGGCCTGCTCCAGGATCGACGCCGCCCCTGCGCGCATGCGGCCGGAGAGGCTCTCCGGTGGCGCTTCCTCCAGTCCGGCGGTGTCGGCGATGCGAACGAGGCGGCCGCCGAGCGTGCAGACCGCATCCTGGCGGTCACGCGTAAGGCCGGGCTGATCTGCGACCAGCGCCTGCCTGCGTCCGACAAGACGGTTGAAGAGGCTGCTCTTGCCGACGTTCGGCCGGCCAGCGATCACGACAAGCGGGGTTTCCATGCAGCGCCCGCAATACCGCTAAACAAGACATGCAGGTAAGGGAATTGCGGAATGTGTGGCCAGCGCGAAGCGAGAGCACGCGGCGGCGGCACCGAATCGTCGGACAGGCAAGGATAGACGCGATGAGCAGCAGCGCCAGGGTCGAAACACGACCGGCCATGGGGCCGGAGGGCGTCGTCCTCGCCGTTCTCCTCGCGATCAGCTTCTCCCATTTTCTCAACGATACGATGCAGTCGCTTCTTCCGGCGATCTATCCAACATTGAAATCGAAATTCACCCTGAGCTTCGGCCAGATCGGCCTGCTCACCTTCGTCTTCCAAGTGACGGCCTCGCTGCTGCAGCCGGTCGTCGGAATGATCACGGACAAGCGCCCGCAACCGTTCTCGCTTTCCGTTGGCATGGGCTTCACGATGCTCGGGCTCGTCATGCTGTCGCGCGCGGGCAGCTTTCCCATGCTGCTGTTGGCGGCTGGCATGATCGGCATCGGCTCGTCGATCTTCCACCCGGAGTCGTCACGCGTCGCACGTCTCTCATCGGGCGGCCGCCACGGCCTCGCGCAGTCTGTGTTTCAAGTAGGCGGAAATTTCGGGACAGCCATCGGTCCGCTGCTTGCCGCGTTCATAGTTGTGCCACATGGGCAGGGCAGCATCATCTGGTTCTCGGCCATTGCCCTCCTCGGCATGGTCGTGCTCGGCCTCGTCGGGCGCTGGTATCAGAACCGTATGGCGATGAACGCACGTCGTCCGCGCGCTGGCCTGCATCCGCACGAGACGTTGCCGCGCATGAAGGTGATCATGACGATGACGATTCTCATAGCCTTGGTCTTCTCGAAGTTCTTCTATCTCGCGAGCATCTCAAGTTATTATACTTTCTATCTGATCCACCGGTTCGGTCTCTCCATCCAGAATGCGCAGCTGTTGCTGTTCGTGTTTTTGGGGGCGGCTGCCTTGGGTACTGTCATCGGCGGCCCAATCGGCGACAGGATCGGTCGCAAAGTCGTGATCTGGGTTTCGATCCTGGGCGTTCTGCCGTTCACGCTTGTTCTGCCTTACGTCGATCTGGGCTGGACAATCGTGCTGTCGTTCATCATCGGCTTCGTCCTCTCGTCCGCGATGCCGGCGATGATCGTCTACGCACAGGAACTGGTGCCCGGCCGAGTCGGCCTGATTTCAGGATTATTCTTCGGCCTCGCCTTCGGCATGGGCGGTCTCGGGGCGGCGGCGATTGGCGTCGTTGCTGATCACTACGGCATCACGGTGACGTACGAGCTGTGCTCGGTGCTGCCGGTCATCGGCCTGCTCGCGATGTTTCTGCCGCATATTCAAGTGGAACGCGTCGGTGTAGTGGCGCAGGATAAGCAAGGGTAGAAATTGGGGCGAGAGCGGTATTTTCCGCTCGACACCCTCGACCCTTGGGGGTTGAGTACACATATCAAAGTCAAACTGGCGATCTTCGGACCAGTCGGTCTAGTGAAAAGGAAAAGATATGGCTCGTGCAACGAGTGATCGAACCAAGTCGCAGGGACGTACGGCCGCGGCCCGTCCCACGAACGGACGAGCGGCTGCTCCCGCGAAGACCCGAACGAATGGCACACGCGGTGCCGTGAAGGCCTCCTCCCCGAGCGCCGGATCAAGCAAGGAAGAGCTTCGGGCCCGGGTAGAGAAGCTGGAGCGGGCCAATGCGACATTGCGCGCAAAGAACAAGGAGCTTCGTCTCGCGGCTGTCGAATCCGCCGAGCAGGTGGATACGCTGACGGTACAGCTCGCCACCAGCGAGCGCCGGGCAAGCCGGCAGGCGCGGCACGAGGCTCCGGCGGAAACCGTGGCGACTCGCGAGATCACGCGGCCGGCCCGTGGGCGGCGGAAAGTGCGCGCGACGGAAGCCGAATCCGAAGCTGAGGACGAAGTGTCGTCTGATGCGGACGAGCCTGGGGACAGCCGCAAGGCCTGGGAAACGGCCGGGCACGCCGAGGCTTAGGCCCGGCGGCCGGTCCGACACCCGCCTGCCCCCGCCGACGGCCTGAGCGACGCGGCGGAGTTTAGCCGAGGGGCTGGGCAGGTTCCTCAGGCGTTGCCGGGTCCCGGCCAACCGCCGCATCCACTTCCGGGAGCGGCACGAGGCGCACGCGCTTTCCCTTGGCGGCGAGGGCTATGCGCCCTTCGCGAAGCGCCATCGCATCCTCGCCAAACATTCGCCAGCGCCAGCCTTTCGTCGCGGGGACGGCTGGCGCGTCCTCAGTCGCCAGCCGGTCGAGATCGTCGGACGAGGCAAGCATGCGGGGAGCGACGCCATGCTCCTCGCTCTTCGCGGCAAGAAGTACGCGCAACAGAGCCACGAGTGCGGGCGACGGCTTCGGGCCATCCCGATCCGCACGCATCAGGGTCTCTGGCAGATCCGCTTCCGGGAGCACCTTGGCCTCGCCGATGGCGGTGAGGAGGGACGCGCCGCTTTTGCCCTCAGCAAACCCACGGGTCACGCCGCGCGCGCGGGCCAAGGTCTCTGCATTTTCCGGGGCGAGCGCCGCGATTTCCGGGATCGCCTCGTCCTTCAGAAGGCGGCCGCGCGGGATATTGAGGCGCTGCGCCTCTCGTTCCCGCCACGCGGCGATGGCGCGAAGCAGGCCCGCCTGCCGGCGGCTGTTGGGGCGCAGCTTCAGCCTCAGCCACATCGCCTCCGGGTCCGCGCGATAGAGGCCCGGGTCGGTCAGCGCCGCCATCTCCTCCTGCACCCAGTCGGCCCGGTTGTCGCGCGATAGCCGCTCCAGAAGCTTCTCGTAGACGATCCGCAGATGCGTCACGTCGGCCGCGGCATAGGAGAGCTGCGATGCCGACAAGGGGCGCGCGGACCAATCGCTGAAGCGGTGGGATTTGTCGATCTGCGCGCCGGTGAGCGCGGAGACGAGCGCGTCATATCCGACCTGATCGCCGAAACCCGCCACCATCGCCGCGATCTGAGTGTCGAAGATCGGCGTCGGCGTGGCGCCGAACATCAGCAGGAAGATCTCCACATCCTGCCGCGCCGCATGGAACACCTTGACGACATCCGCATTGGCCAGGAGCGCCCCGAGGGGGGCCAAGTCGATGCCTTCCGCCTGCGCGTCGATAACGGCGATCTCATCACGGCCGCCAAGCTGCACGATGCAGAGCTCGGGCCAATAGGTCCGCTCGCGGATGAACTCCGTGTCGATAGTAATGAAGGGTTCAGCCGCCAGCCGCGCGCAAAGTGCGGCGAGGGACGAGCTATCCGTGATGAAGGCGGGGGGCGGGAACTCGGCCCGGGACTGGCGTGGCATCCTTGTCTTCTATAGGGCGATGCCGATGGGCGAAAGCCGGATCAGGGGGCGGCCGGGATCGTGATGCGCGCTTCCATATAGGTGATCGCCTGGCCCGTGATGAGGACGCGATCTCCCGCGAGCGTGCAGTCGAGCCGTCCGCCGCGCCGGGACGCCTGGACCGCGCGGAGCGAGCGGCGGCCGAGACGTCCCGCCCAGTAGGGCGTGAGGCTCGCATGGATCGAGCCCGTCACGGGATCTTCCGGAATCCCCGCGCCGGGCGCGAAATAGCGCGAAACAAAATCCGCGACGCCGCCCGCATCATCCGCCGCCGTGATGCAAAGAGAAAGTCCAGTCAGCGCCAGGATGCCGGCGAAATCGGGTGTGTAGTCACGCACCGCCGCCGCACTGCGTACAACTACGTAGAGATTCTCCGAACGGCTGAGCACATCATCCCAACCATCGGGGAACAGTGTGATGAGATTGTGCGGCGGAGCCGCTACTGGTGCAGGCGGCAGGCTCGGAAAATCGAGCGTGTAGAAACCGGGTTCGCCGGAATGGACGCGGAGAATGCCGACCGACTTCGTCGAGAAGGAAATCCCGCCGGTGACGCCGTAGGCCGTCGCGAGGACATGCGCGGTGGCCAGCGTAGCATGGCCGCAGAAGTCCACCTCTTGCAGCGGCGTGAACCAGCGGAGCTGATAGCCGCTGTCGGCCGGGCGGGCGAAGGCGGTCTCGGGCAGGTTGTTCTCGGCTGCGATCGCCTGCATCAGGCTGTCGTCCAACCAGTCGTCGAGGATCAGAACGGCGGCGGGATTGCCGAGAAACAGTCGTTCGGCGAAAGCATCGACCTGGAACATGGAAAAAGTGCGCATGGCCCTGATTAGCCGAGGCCAGCTTGCAGGGCGAGGGCTTCCGGCGCGCCCGCTTCGGCACGGCTTGCCAACACTGCTCGCCAGCACTGCTCGCGAGCACGGCTTGTCAGTATGGCTTGCCTGACTGACGATGACGCTCCGGCGCAAGCCACTCCCCGATACCGAAAGCGTTCCGCATGGCCGAACCGACCGACCGCCCCATCCAGCCCGTCACGCTTGCCGGACGGCATGTGCGGCTGGAGCCGCTATCGCCCGCCCATCATGACGGCCTTGTCGCGGCTGCCCAAGACGGGGCGCTCTGGCGTCTATGGTATACGTCCGTGCCCGATCCCGAGGGTATGGCCGCGGAGATCACGCGCCGGCTTGGTCTGCAGGCGGCGGGGGCCATGGCCCCCTTCACCGTGTTTTCGGAGCCCGACGGCCGGATCGCCGGCATGACCACCTACATGAACATCGACGCGTCGAACCGCCGCGTGGAGATCGGCTCCACCTGGTATGCGCGCCGGGTGCAGCGGTCGGGGTTGAACACCGAGGCGAAGCGGCTGCTGCTCGGCCATGCCTTCGAGACGCTCGATTGCGTGGCGGTCGAATTCCGGACGCATTTCCTCAATCACCAGAGCCGTCGCGCGATCGAGCGCCTCGGCGCTAAGCTGGACGGCATCCTGCGCTGCCATCAGCGGGCCAAGGACGGAACGCTGCGCGATACCTGCGTCTATAGCGTCATTGCGCCCGAATGGCCGGCGGTGCGGTCGCATCTGACATGGCTGCTCGAGAGGCCGCGCTGAGCGGCTCGCTGCACCCTTTATTCTGGCTCCGTGTGACGCGCGGTTTCCGGCGGAGGCCTTGCAGAGAGCCGCAATCTCGCCACGTCCCTGGCCGACAGGCAGCGGGTTCGGACGAGGACGCGGAAGGTGCGGCCAGCCGGGCAATGCCGTAACGGACGACAACAGGAGACATGGGGATGACGCTCTATACACGGGTTCTGGGGGTTCTGCCCGCTTTGACCCTTATCGGAGGGCTCGGCACCGCATCGGTCGCGATGGCGCAGTCAACGACACCCTCGACCGCAAGCGAGGACAACGGCGCTACCACCGGCCTCGGCACGCATCATCGCTTTTCCACGGTGGCGGCGGCGCAGCAGCATTGCCCGGGCGATACGATTGTCTGGTCGAACGGCGTGAAAATGACCTATCACGTCGTCGCCCCGGGTTCGTCGGGCAAGGCGAAACACGGCTTCTACGCCTGCAAGATGGAAGCCGACAGCGCTGGGTTCCATCAGGCGAGCTAACGCGGCATCCAGGCGTGGTTCGGTCAGGATTCCTGACCGGACTCCGCCTGACGTGACGGTGGCGCAGGATTGTAACGCGCCGCCAGTTCAGCCTTGAAGACCCCTTCCGGCGTCATTCTCGTGCCGCCGATCCAGAATTCCGCGACCTCTCCCGCCTCGTTCCGCACCAGCCTCACCGGCTCACGGTAGTTGCCGAAGCCATCCGCCGCGACGATGACCCCTCGATCGGGGCCCGTGACTTCGATCTCCTGCGCATCGGCGAGAGGATTGAGCAGGCCGGGCATCGCCACGATCACCCTGTTGCCCTGCGGCACGAGATCGACGCAGCCCCAGGGGTTCCACCAGCGGCCCGTCCAGTTCGCCAGATCGTCGGCTGCCGCGCCGCGCGTCTCCCAGGCGCGGAGGATCTGCAGGATGCCGTCGACCCATGGCCAGGTCAGGGCGTCCGCGCCGTTGACGAGCAACGACGCCGCGAGGTTCTGCTCCGGCACGACGCAGGTGCGGGAGATATAGCCGAGCAGCCCACCCGAATGGCCGAACCACGACCATCCGCCCAGTCGCCCGCTCATGGTGCCAAGGCCGTAGCGCAGCTCGACGCTCGCATGCGGGTTGGTCCACTGGCCGCGCGTCATCTCCCGGCGGCTCGAGACCGACAGAGGGCTGGCCTCGGCTTTCGGTGACAGCTGGCCGAAGAACCTGGTCAGGTCGGCGGCGGTGCTGACGAAGCCGGCGGCCGAACCGACCGCATTGGTCTCGTAGTCACCCGGGATCGTGAGCCGCCGCTCAAGCGGGCGGAGCATCGTATGGCCGCGGGCGAAGGGGGTGCCGGGCGGCAGCGGCATGTCGGGCTCGGTCTCCCGGAGGCCGAAGGCCTCGACCACCTCGCGGCGTATCCAACGGCGATAGGGCTCGCCGGTCACGGCCGAGATCGCCATGCCGAGCAGCGCATAGCCGTGGTTGGAGTATTTGAACCGGGTGTTCGGGTCGATCAGCGGCGGCCCGGCGATATCCTCCAGCACCTCCGCAGTCGAGGCGAAAGGGATGCGGTCGGCAAACTGCCCGCCCGCATCGCCATCCCGGGTGAGGCCGGCGCTATGCGAAAGCAACTGCGCGATCGTCGTCTCGGCAACCTCGGGATGCAGACCGGTCACGAAGCGCCCGATCGGATCGTCGAGCCGAAGCCTCTCCTGCTCCCGCAGCCGCATGATGCCGGCGGCGGTGAAGGTCTTGGAATGCGAGGCGACGCGGAAGCGATGGCGCGGCGTCAGCGGCTCGCCGGTTGCGAGGTCGGCGAGACCGAAGGCTTCCTCCAGCACGGTCTCGCCCCGATGGGCGACCGCCAGCAAGCAGCCGACCTGTTCCGTCCTGCGCATCTGATAGTCGAGCCATCGCGGAACATAGGCGAGTGCGTCGCGAAGCCATCCATCCATGGGCTCAGGCCTCCTCGGCCGCCATCTCCGCCTCGACGAGCGCGAGCGTGGCGGGATAGGGCTGTTCCGCCACGGCCGGGCGCGTGGGCGGCCGAACTGCCCGGCGTTTCGTCCGCGCGATGCCGTAACTCGGATCGAGCACGAGTTCGAACAGGAGCAGAGAGCGCCCGGTGACCTCATAGAGATGTTCGAAGCCGAAGGTGGGCTCCGCCGCGGTGTCGTCGTCGGCCAGATTCGTGTCGATCAGCAGCCGCCATTCGCGGCCGCCCACGACCTCGGGCAGGGAGAATTCGACCACATCATGATGGGCGTTGACGACCATGAGAAGCGTCGCGTCGTTGCCACGCTGCACGATGCCCGTCGCCTGCGCGCGTCCGTCGAGCAGAACGCCCATGCAGCGGGCGTGCGCCTCGCTCCACTGTTCGTCCGCCATCTCTGTGGCGTCCGGCGCGATCCACGTCACGTCCTTGAGGCCGAGCGTCTCGTCCCACTCGCCGTTGAGGAAACGACCACGGGTGAGGAGCGGAAACCGCCGCCGCAGCGCGGAGACCCGGGCGGTGAAGCGCGTCAGCGCCTCGCCGCGCGCGCCCGTGTTCCAGTCGATCCAGCTGATTTCGTTGTCCTGGCAATAGGCGTTGTTGTTGCCCTGCTGCGTATGGCCGAGTTCGTCCCCGGCCAGGATCATCGGCGTGCCCTTGGCGAGCAGCAGCGTCGCGATCATGTTGCGGATCTGGCGGTCCCGCAGCGCGTTGATCTCGGGATCGTCGGTCGGCCCCTCGGCGCCGCAGTTCCAGCTCAGATTGTGGTCATGGCCGTCACGGTTGCCTTCGCCATTCGCCTCGTTGTGCTTGTCGTTGTAGCTGACGAGATCGTTGAGCGTGAAACCGTCATGCGCGGTGATGAAGTTGACCGAGGCCCAGGGCTTGCGCCCGCGCCGGCCGAAGACATCGGCGGACCCCGTGAGGCGCGAGGCGAGGGACGCCATCTGCCCGTCGTCGCCTTTCCAATACGCGCGCACCGTATCGCGGAACTTGTCGTTCCACTCGGCCCAGCCGGGCGGGAAGCCGCCCACCTGATAGCCGCCCGGTCCGCAATCCCAGGGCTCCGCGATCAGCTTGACGGCGTCGAGCACGGGGTCCTGCTCGACCGCCTTGAGGAAGCCCGACTGCTCATCGAAGCCATGCGGTTCACGCGCGAGAATAGTTCCGAGATCGAATCGGAATCCGTCGACATGCATCTCGGTCACCCAGTAGCGCAGGCTGTCATTGACCAGGCGGATGACGCGGGCGTGGCTGAGATTTACGGTGTTTCCGGTGCCGGTGTCGTTGATGTAGTACCGCGGCTGGCCGGGCAGCAGGCGATAGTAGCTGGCGTTGTCGATACCCTTGAAGGATAGCGTCGGCCCGAGTTCGTTGCCCTCGGCCGTGTGGTTGTAGACCACGTCGAGGATGATCTCGAGGCCGGAATTATGCAGGCGCGCCACCATTTCCTTGAACTCGGAATAGGCGGTTTCGGGCCGCTCGGCATAGCGCCTCGCAGGCGCGAAGAAGCACAGCGTGTTGTAGCCCCAATAGTTGGTGAGCCCCTGATCGACCAGATATGAATCGTCCACGAAACGATGGATCGGCAGGATTTCGATGGTGGTGACGCCAAGCCGCTTGAAGTGCCGGATCATGGGCGGGGAGGCGAGGCCGCGGAAGGTGCCGCGCGATTCGGGTGCCACCTCGGGGTGCAGTTTGGTCAGGCCGCGGACATGCGCCTCGTACAGCATGGTGCGCTCCCAGGGGATCGCGGGCGGGCGGTCCTGGCCCCAGGTGAAGGCCGGGTCGATGACGCGGCAGCGCGGCATGAAGGGGGCGCTGTCCCGGGTGTCGTAGGAGAGGTCGGCATCGGGATGGCCGATGGTATAGCCGAATAGCGCGGGGTCCCAGGTGAGTTCGCCGACCACTGCCTTCGCGTAGGGGTCCAGCACCAGCTTGTGCGGGTTGAAGCGATGGCCAGCCTCGGGTTCGTAGGGGCCGTGAACGCGATAGGCGTAGAAGGTGCCGGGTCTCAGATCCGGAATGAAGCCGTGGAACACCTCATTGGTGTATTCCGGCAGCGGAATGCGCTCGACCTCCTGCTCGCCCGTGTCGTCGAACAGGCAGAGTTCGACCTTGGTCGCGTTGGCGGAGAATAAAGCGAAGTTGACGCCGAGGCCTGTCCAGGTCGCGCCAAGGGGGTAGGGCAGGCCCTCGCGGACGCTGCCGCCAAATAATGCCATGGCGGTTCTCCAATCGACGGTTCGTGATCAGAAATAGGCCGCGGACGGCATCATGCAACCGAGCGCGCTGCCTATCAGTGCGCCCGCATCAGCCGGATCGATCCGGAGGAGCCAAGTGTGACGGTCCCGATCCGGTGGCGGTGGGCCTTGCCGGAAGCGTCCTTGAAGGCGAGGAACTCCCAGCTTCCATCCCGGATCTGATCGGCGGTGAGCGCATCGGGATCGACCCCCGACACGAGGAAATAGGCTTCGCTCTCGCCGTCCCACGCCTGGACCAGCTCGACCCAGCGGCAGGGCAGCGTCAGGTGGTGCTGGTGGTCGTCCTGTCCACGGGCCGTGAGGCTGATGGTCGTGGCGGCCCAGCCGGAGTCATTGTCCATCCGTGTTCCATGAGTTCACCGAGGCGTGAGACTAGGCCCGGCGGGGCTAGGCCGGCCAGAGAAACCTTGGGGGACGCTTGACAGCGGCGGGGGTGCGGCCTTGTGTGCCGGCCCTCCCGACCGCTTACACGATGATGACCAGGACCAGTCCTTATGCACACCTACCGCACCCATAACTGCGGCGCCCTTCGCCCGGCCGATGCCGGTTCCACCGCGCGGCTCTCCGGCTGGGTTCACAGCAAGCGAGACCATGGCGGCCTGCTCTTCATCGACCTTCGCGACCATTTCGGCATCACGCAATGCGTCTTTCCTGCGGGCTCGGAGGCCTTTGCCGCCGCCGACGCGCTGCGTGTCGAAAGCGTCATCACTGTCACGGGCGAAGTCGTGCCGCGCGAGCCGTCCACGGTGAACCCGCGCCTGCCGACGGGCGGGATCGAACTGCGGGTCCGTGCGCTCGACGTGCAGTCGACGGCCGACGTGCTGCCGATCCAGGTTGCCGGCGAGCACAACTACCCGGACGAACTGCGGCTGAAATACCGCTTCCTCGACCTCAGGCGCGACCGCGTTCACCGCAACATGCTGCTGCGCGCCGGGGTGATTGCCTCCATCCGGCGGCGGATGGTCGAGCAGGGGTTCGTCGAGTTCCAGACCCCGATCCTCACCGCCTCCTCGCCGGAAGGGGCGCGGGACTTCCTGGTGCCGGCGCGCAACCATCCGGGCAAGTTCTACGCGCTGCCTCAGGCGCCGCAGCAGTTCAAGCAGCTCTGCATGGTCGCGGGCTTCGACCGCTATTTCCAGATCGCACCCTGCTTCCGCGATGAGGCGGCGCGCGCCGACCGCTCGCCTGGCGAGTTCTACCAGCTCGACTTCGAGATGAGTTTTGTCACACAGGAAGACGTGTTCCAGACACTGGAACCCGTGATGGCCGGGCTGTTCGAGGAGTTCGGCCAGGGGCGCGCGGTGACGCCCGCGCCGTTCCCCCGCATCCCCTATGCCCAGGCCTTGCTGGAATACGGCTCCGACAAGCCGGACCTGCGCAACCCGCTGCGCATCACCGATGTCACCGAGCATTTCGCGGGTTCAGGCTTCGGGCTGTTTGCGCGCATAGCGGCCTCGGGCGGCATGGTGCGCGCCATTCCGGCTCCAGGGGCGGGGGCCAGTCCGCGTTCCTTCTTTGACAAGCTCAACGAATGGGCGCGCGGCGAGGGCGCGGGCGGCCTCGGCTATATCACCTGGGATGCCGAGGGGCCGAAGGGTCCCATCGCCCGCAACCTGGAGCCGGATCGCGCCGCCGCCATCGCCGCAGCCTGCGGCCTGCGCGCCGGCGACGCCGTCTTCTTCGCCGCCGGCATGCCCGACACGACGCCGAAATTCGCGGGCAGCGTGCGAACGAAGCTCGGGCAGGAACTCGGCCTGATCGAGCAGAACGCCTTCCGCTTCTGCTGGATCACCGACTTCCCGATGTACGAGTTGAACGAGGAGACGGGGCTGATCGACTTCAGCCACAACCCCTTCTCGATGCCGCAGGGCGGGCTCGCGGCGCTGAACGACCAGGACCCGCTGACCATCAACGCCTATCAGTACGACATCGTCTGCAACGGGATCGAGCTTTCCTCGGGCGCCATCCGCAATCACCGGCCGGACATCATGCTCCGCGCCTTCGAGATCGCGGGCTATTCGGCCGAGGAGGTCGAGGCGCGGTTCGGCGGCATGCTGCAGGCCTTCCGCTACGGCGCGCCGCCGCATGGCGGTTCGGCCCCGGGCATCGACCGCATGGTGATGCTGCTCGCGGACGAGCCGAACATCCGCGAGGTGATCCTGTTTCCGCTCAGCCAGGGTGGCGAGGACCTGATGATGGGCGCGCCCGCCGAGGTGACGCCCGCCCGGCTCAAGGAGCTGTCGCTCGCTGTCGTGCTCCCGCCGAAGGCGGTGAAAAGCTGACCCACCGACGCCGATGAAAAGGTAAACTTGCAAGTTAGGCTTGTTATCTGCTAGCTTCGCGTTATGAGCGAGCCAGCGAATACGCCCGCGTCCGGACAGGAAGCGGCGCTTGCGACAGACCTCCGCGTTTTAGCCGGCAAGCTGAAGCGTCGGTTGCGGGAGCAGGGTAGCGCCGGGGATCTCACCGGCTCCCAGGTCGCCGTGCTGAGCCGGCTGGAGCGGGACGGGCCGGCGACCGTCGCCGAACTCGCCCGCGCAGAAGCCATGCGCCCGCAATCCATGGGGGCCATCACCGCTGTCCTGGAAGCGGCGGGTCACATCCAGGGAAGGCCCGACCCCGCTGACGGGCGGCGCACCATCCTCTCACTCACCGATGCCTGCCGTGCCTGGATCCATGCCACCCGCGCCGCGCGGGAGGATTGGCTTCTGCGCGTCATCCGAACCGAGCTTTCGCTGCCGGAGCAGGAGGAGCTTGCCCGCGCCCTCGTGCTGCTGCGGCGGATCGTCGATTCCTGAAACAAGGACTCCCGCCATGACCGTCTCCACACTCGATACTCAAACCGCGCTCATCCTCGTCGATCTGCAGAAGGGCATCCTCGGCCTGCCTGTCGTCCACCCCATCGCGGGGGTGATGCAGAACGCCCGCGCCCTGGTCGATGCCTTCCGCCGGCACGCGCTGCCCATCGTCTTCGTCAATGTCGACGGTGGCGCCCCCGGCCGCGCTGAACGCTCCTTCAATGTGGCCGGGCTGCCGCCCGACTGGACGGAGCTGGCGCCCGAACTCGATGTCCGGCCCGAGGACCACCGCGTCACGAAGCGCAGCTGGGGCGCCTTCACCACCACGGAGCTGCACGCCTATCTGCAGCGGCAGGGTGTCACCCAGGTCGTCATCGGCGGCGTGGCCACCACCGCCGGCGTGGAATCGACCGCCCGGCACGCGCACGAACTCGGCTACCACGTCACGCTGGCGATCGACGCCATGACCGACATGAGCGCCGAGGCGCACGAGAACAGCGTCACGCGCATCTTCCCGCGCCTCGGTGAGACCGGGACGACGCAGGAGATCATCGGGCTGCTCGACCGTCGGCGTGCCTAGGCCGGCCGCGCCCGTTTCAGCGGGGGGCACCTTCCGCTCGCTGCGCGGCTTCAACTACCGGGTCTGGGCGGGCGGTGCCATCGTCTCCAATGTCGGCACCTGGATGCAGCGCGTGTCCCAGGACTGGCTCGTGCTCGCCGTGCTCACGCACAAGAACGCGACGGCGATGGGCATCGTCATGGCGCTGCAGTTCGGCCCGCAGCTGCTCCTGCTGCCCTGGACCGGCTTCGCGGCCGACCATTTCGACCGAAGAAAGCTTCTCATCGCGACGCAGGCCGGGATGGGCGCGCTCGCGTTCGGCCTCGGCCTGCTCACCGTCACCGGACTCGTGCGGCTGTGGCAGGTCGATGTCTTCGCCTTTCTGCTGGGCTGCGTCAGCGCCTTCGATGCGCCGGCGCGCCAGACCTTCGTCTCCGAACTCGTCGTCGAGGCCGACCTCCCGAACGCGGTCGCCCTCAACTCCACCTCCTTCAACATGGCGCGGATGATCGGGCCCGCCATCGCGGGCCTGATGATCGTCCGTTTCGGTTGCGGCTGGGCGTTTCTCGTCAACGGCGCGTCCTTCGCCGCCGTGATCGCCTCGCTCTCCTGTCTGCGGGTACACGAGTTGCACAGGGAGGCCCGGACGGCCCGCGCTCGGGGGAGTTTTGCGCAGGGCTTCGACTATGTCCGCAAGCGGCAGGACCTCACCGCGATCCTGGCGATGCTGGCGCTCATCGGCACCGTCGGCCTCAACTTTCCGATCTTCATCTCGACCATGGCGACCAAGGTGTTCCACGGCGGCGCGGGTGAATACGGCTTCCTGAGTTCGGTGCTGGCGGTGGGGACGGTCGCGGGCGCGCTACTGGCCGCCCGGCGCGCGAAGCCCGACATCGGGTTGCTCGGCACCAGCGCCGCCGTCTTCGGCGCGGGCTTCGCGCTCGCCGCCTGCGCGCCCGATCTCTGGCTGTTCGGCGCGGCGCTCATCGTCATCGGCGTCTCGGCGCTGACTTTTCTCAATACCACGAACAGCCTCATGCAGCTCTCGACCGAACCCGGCATGCGCGGCCGGGTCATGGCGCTGCGCCTCGCGGTCGTGCTGGGCGGAACGCCGGTCGGCGCCCCCATCGTCGGCTGGATCGCCGATCGGTTTGGCCCACGTTGGGCCTTGGCGGCGGGCGCCGCCGCGAGCTTCGCCGCCGCCGGCGTCGCTGCGCGCTACCTCATGCGTCTCAATCCGGGCGACCGGACCGCCGGCCGGCGGCTCTTCAATGCACCGAGGTGGCGACTGCGGCGGAGGAATAGATGCCGTTGAGGTGGGCGTTGAAGGACTGGGGATCGCCACTGTCATCCGCCCCCGCGCAGGAGGCGAGCCCGAAAAGACCGGCGATGCAGAGCACCCAGAGGCCGAGCAGACAGAGCGAGGGTTTGGTATGGAACACGGCAGGCTCTCCTCAGAATCTTGCAGCGACATTAGCCGAGCGCCCGGTTCGAGCGAACTTTACCTGAACTGACGCGCGCTCGACGTGAGGCCCGAACCCTGTCGCGCCGGCTTGGCGGCTTTGCTCCCCCGCGTCTCGGGCTCGGCCCGCGCGCCTCGGAACGCTACCGGGTCACTGCGGCGATCACTGCCTTGGTCAGGGATTGTGGCGCCGCATCCTCGCCGTCCCAGGCATCCGCTTTCGCCACCTGATCGATCGCTTTCGGCAAGGTCATGATGTTGGCGGCCTCGATGGTGCGCAACTCGTCCCACCGCACCGGCCAGGCGACCGGCGCACCAGCCCGGGCGCGGGGCGAGAAGGGCGCGATCGCGGTCGATCCCCGCTCATTTCGGAAATGGTCGATGAACAGGCGGCCCTTTCGTTTGGCTTTGCTCATGGTGCCGACGTAGAGGTCGGGCTGCGCCTCCACCATGCGCGCCACGAGGTCGGCGGCGAAGCTCTTGACGATGGGCCAGTCCTGCTGCGGGCGGATCGGCACGACGACATGAACGCCCTTGCCGCCGCTGAGCAGCGGGAGGCTGCGCAAGCCCAGCGCATCCAGCACGTCGCGCATGGCGAAGGCGGCATCGCGGACCTTGGCGAAGCCCAGCCCCTCGTCGGGGTCGAGATCGAAGACGATGCGGTCCGGCTTTTCCAGGGTCTTCAGCTGGCTGCCCCAGATATGGAACTCGATCACGCTCATCTGTGCCGCGGCGACAACGGCGCGCGCGTCGTTGAAATAGAGATACTCCTCCGAGCCGTGGGTCGTCTTCACGGCCTCATGCTTCCAGGCCTCGTCCATGCCCCGTCCGGGGTGACGCTGGAAGAACGCCTCGTGGTCTATGCCCTCGGGACAGCGGACGAGGCTGATGAGCCGCCCGGCCGCATAGGGCATGATCCGCGCCGAGGCAACCTCCAGGTAATGCGCGAGATCGCGCTTGGTGATGCCCGAATCCGGAAACAGCACCTTGTCCGGGTGCGTCAGCCGCACGCCGTGAAACTCATCCTTGGAGGGCGGTGTTTCCGGCTTCACTGGCTCCTCCCGCACGACCTCGCGGGCTCGCTTATCGGATCTCACACCCATGAAATGTCCCTGGCGGATCTGATTGTCCCGCGTCCAGCCGTTGAAGGCGATCTCCACCACCAGCTCGGGCTTCACCCACTTCGCCTCGCGGATGATCTCGCGCGGGATGTCGATCGCGGGTGGCTTGCCAATGGCGGTCTTGTCGAAGATGCCGCCAAGCTCGGCGAGGGTGGCTTGCGAGAAGCCGGAACCGACACGGCCCGCATAGCGCAGCTTCCCATCCTCCCGCACGCCGAGGATGAGCGAGGAGAAATGCCGCGCCTTCTCCGACGGGCGGTAACCGAGGACGATGAATTCCTGCCGGTGGGCAACCTTGACCTTGACCCAGGCCTCGCCGCGTCCCGAGCGGTAGGGGCGGTCGGCGCGCTTGCCGATGATGCCTTCCAGCCCCTTGCCCCGCGCCATCTCCAGCATGGCCGCGCCGTTGCCGTCGATATGGTCGCTATAGACCAGCACGCCGTCCTTCTTCGCCGCCTCCAGTATCTCCGCGAGCCGGGCCTTGCGGTCGAGCAGGGGCTTCGTGCGCCAGTCGGTCCTGCCCTCGCGCAGCAGGTCGAAGACGTAATAGACGAGGTCCTGCCGTCCCGATTGCAGCGCATTCTGCAGAGCGCCGAAATTGCTGCGCCCGTCCGGGTCGAGCGCCACGATCTCGCCGTCCAGCAACACACCATCCAAGTCGAGCGACTTCGCCGCCGCGATGACATTGGGGAAGTGGTCCGTCCAGTCCAGCCCCGAGCGGGTATAGGCGCGCACATCGTCCCCGCTCGCGGCAATCTCGGTGCGGTAGCCGTCGAACTTGACCTCGAACAGCCAGCCGTCACCCTCGGGCGGCGCGTCCACGAGCGTTGCGAGTTGCGGCTCGATGAAGCTCGGCCGCTTGCCGCGCTTGGCGCGAGCGGCCTTGGGATCTTTGCCGCCATGCTCGCCGCTGCGCCAAATGCCGCCTTCGGCCGCGATCGCGTCGAGGCCCCGGCCACTCGACACACTGTCGGGCTCCTCGGCCACGAGGTCGCGCGTCTCGGAGGCTTCCTCGTCGCGTTCCTTGATGAGCAGCCAGTTCTCGCGCTTCTCGCTTGCCTTCCGCATGAGCACGAGCGCCCAGCGGCCGCGCATCTTCTGCCCGTAGAGGTTGAAGGCGATCTTGCCCTTGGCGAGTTCCTCGTGCGGATCGCCGATCGGCTCCCAGCGGCCGGTATCCCAGACCATCACGGTGCCCGCGCCGTAGTTGCCCTTGGGGATGATGCCCTCGAAGCCGCCGTATTCGAGCGGATGGTCCTCCGTCCGCACGGCAAGCCGTTTGTCCGAGGTGTTGAGGCTGGGGCC
This sequence comes from Pseudomonadota bacterium, assembly GCA_019351895.1. Taxonomy (GTDB): domain Bacteria; phylum Pseudomonadota; class Alphaproteobacteria; order Acetobacterales; family Acetobacteraceae; genus Acidisoma. The sequence goes on along the minus strand of JABBOH010000002.1, from coordinate 25,411 downwards.
GCGCGTCACTGCCCAGCTCAGCAGCACGCCGTCGAGTTCCAGGCGGAAGTCGTAATGCAGCCGGGACGCGTCGTGCTTTTGCACCACGAACATGCCGATGCCGGGTTCCGCGGCTTTCCGGGCCGGCTTTTTGCCGACCTTGCCCTTGGGCTCCGGCGTCTCGTTGAAGCGGCGCTTCGCGTTGTAGGTCTCGAGCGTGCGCTTCTCCGCCTGCGGCTTCGCCTTGGCCTTCGCTGAGGCCCCCGCGGCAGCCCGACCCATCATCCGGCCTTGCGGCGTGGGGTGGACTTGGCAACGGATTTTGCGGCCGGCGCCTTGCGCGCGGGGGATGCGGCCTTCGCCTCGGGCGCGGCGTCGTTGGCGGGCGCCGCCTTATCCGGCGCCGCCTCGCTTCTCTGGGCGAGGCTACGCTTGAGCGCGGCCACAAGGTCGATGACCTTGCCACCGGGCTCCTCGTCCTTGGATTCGTCGACCGATATCGGCTTGCCGGTCCGGGCCTTGCTCTCGATCAGGTCGCGCAGCGATTCCGTGTAGCGGTCATGGAAGGCCGTGGCGTCGAATTTCGCGGTCTTACGCGCGATGAGTTCCTGCGCGAGGTCGAGCAGCTCGGCATCCGCGCCGCTCTCGCCGATATCCGCGAAGAGGGGCGCGGCGGCGCGCACCTCGTCCGAGAAGCGCAGCGTCTCCAGCATCAGCCCGTCGCCGCAGGGCTTCAGCGCCGCGACATATTCGCGCCCGCGCATGACGAACTGGCCGAGGCCCATCTTGCCCGTCTTCCGCAAGGCGTCGCGCAGGATGCAATATCCTTCCGTCGCCAATTCGCCATCCGGCAGGACGTAGTAGGGCTTCTCGAAATAGATCGGGTCGATCTCGCAGTGGTCGACGAACTGCACGAGGTCGATCGTGTGGCGCGCCTCGACCTTGGCAGAATCGAGTTCCTCGTCGGTCAGGAGGACGTAGTTGCCCTTCGAGATCTCGTAGCCCTTGACGATGCGGTCGGTGTCGACCGCCCCCGAGCCGGGCGCCACCTTCTCGTAGCGGATGCGCTTGCCGGTCTTCTCGTCGATCTGGTGGAAGGACAGCCGCGCGCCGGTCCGGATCGCCGAATAGAGCTGGACGGAAACGGTGACGAGGGCGAGGCGGAGCGAGCCCGACCATACGGGCCTCCCCGCGCCGGCGGGTGGGCCGCTGGTGGGCTTGCGCCGGCGAGGTGCGATCTTGGCCATGGGGCCTCTGTTTCCCTGTTTCCGCAATCAGGGAAGATGGTGAAGCGCGGCCGAGGCTCAAGGGTCGACTTTGCGCGCGCCGGGCGAGGATCAGCCCTTGACCGCCCCGGCGGTCAGCCCCTCGACGATGTATTTCTGCGCCATCACGAACATGATGATCGCGGGCAGGATGGTCAGGGTGATGAAGGCCAGCACCAGCTGCCAGGAGGTCGAATACTGGCCCTCGTAGTCCATGAGGCCGAGGGGCCAGGGATAGAGCGTGTTGGTGTCGAGCATGATCAGCGGGACGAGGTAGTTGTTCCAGCTGCCGACGAAGGCGATGATGCCGACCGTCGCCAGGATCGGCCGCGACAGCGGCAGGGTGATGTGCACGAAGTAGCGCATGTAGCCGCAGCCATCCACAAGCGCCGCGTCCAGCAGCTCGCTCGGCAGCTGGCGGTAGGCGTTGCGCATCAGCAGCACGCCCATGGCGAGGCCGAAGGCCACCTGCGGCAGGATGACGCCCCATGGCGTATCGACGAGGCCCAGCTGGCGCACCCGGATGAACAGCGGCAGGATGGCGGCGGCGGCCGGAAACATCAGGCCGAGCACGAGGTAGTTGAACAGGAACCGCCGCCCGAAGAAGCGCAGATGGGCGAAGGCGAAGGCGGCGGTCGAGGCCAGCGCCACCGTCAGCGCCACCGTGAAGCCCGCGATGAACAGCGAATTGCCGAGTACCCGCCAGTAGCGGAGGCTGCTCAGAATCTCCCAGTAATTGCGCCAGCGCCAGACATGCGGGAGACCGAGAGGGTTCGTCTGCAACTCGCCGAGGGTCTTGAAGCCGCCGAGCACGGTCGCCAGCAGCGGCAGCAGCACGATACCGGCGACGACGATGAGAATGGCGAGACGCCAGACGCCGAAAAGGGTCGCCTGCCGCCGCCGCGAGACCGGCCGCCGCGTAACGCCTTGCGTCACCTGCCGCTGAACGCCGGCCTCCTCCTCGGTGAAGGGTAGGTCACTCATCGCGCATCAGGAAGCGCTGATAGAACAGGGCGAAGGTCACGCAGACGATGAACAGCACCACGCCGACCGCCGAGCCGTAACCGACGCGCATACGGGTGATGCCGAAGTTGTACATGAAGGAGACCATGGTGTTCGTCTGCTCGAAGGGACCGCCGCCGGTCAGCGGGATCACCATGTCGAAAAGCTGCAGCGCGCCGATGACCGAGAAGAACACCGAGAGCTTTATCATCGGCGCTAGCTGCGGAATCGTGATCGAGCGGAAGCGCTGGAAGGCCGTGGCGCCGTCGATCTCGGCGGCCTCGTAAAGCTGCCGGTCGATGCCCTGCAGCCCCGCGATATAGAGCATCATGTGGAAGCCGAAATACTTCCAGACGACGACGATGATGAGCGCTGTGAAGGCGAGGCTGGGGCTCGCCAGCATGAACAGCGGCTGGCCGCCGAAGGCTTGGACCACGGCCGAGACAGGACCGTAATTGCCGTCGAAGATGAAGCGGAAGATGAGCCCCGCCGCGACATCCGCCAGCACATAGGGCAGGAAGAAGATGAGGCGGAAGGCCACGGCGCCCCAGGCCCGGCGCGCCAGCAGCAGCGCCATGCCGAGGCCGAGCGGAAGCTGGATCGCGATCGAGAAGACGATGATCAGCAGGTTGTTGATGAAGGCGGTCTGGAAGTCGTCGTTGTTGAACAGCCGCGCGTAGTTCTCGAGGCCGAGGAAGATGTGCGGCCAGCCGAGGCCGTTCCAATTGAACAGGCTGAACCACGCGGCCTCGCCCAGCGGCAGGATGACGAAGATCGTGAACAGCAGCACGGCGGGCGGCACGAAGATGAGCGCCGTCACCAGCGCGCCCGCGTCGCGCCGCCCCGGCCGGATAACTACGCCGGACAAGCGGCCCGGCCCGTCATGCGGCGTCGCCCGTCATTGCTGCGCATCCTTCCACGCACTCTCGACCTGCCGGGCGGCGGCCTTGGGCGTCATCTGGTCGGCCGCGACGGCGACCGATACATCGTTGACGACGCGACCGACCGACGGCCCGAGATCCTGGTCGAAGAAGATCTGCAAAGCCGTGGCGTTTTCCAGGGAGTCCGCGATCTGCCGCACGATCGGGTCCTTGATGTAGCTTGTCATGCCCTTCAGCGCGGGGATGTAGTCACCCTCGGCGGCGGCTTGTTCCTGGTATTTCGGCTGGAAGAAGAAGGCGAGAAAGTCCTCCGCCTGGGGCGGTGCGTCCTTGGTGATCAGCCAGCCGTTGACGCCGCCGAGCTGATCGGTCTCGCGGCCGGGCGTGCCGGCGATGGTCGGAAAACCGAAGATGCCGAGATCGGAGTCCGGCAGGCCCTTGCCGCTGGTGGAGCTGGTCGCCTGCGTACTCAACAGCCAGTTGCCCATGAGTTGCATCGCGCTTTTGCCGTCGCCGAACTGGCCTGCCGCCTGCAGCGCCATGGTGCCGACATAGCCGGGCTGGAATGGATGCAGCGCGGATAGCTCCTGCAGCCGCTGGCCGGCCTCGATGAAGGGTTTGCTGTCGAAACCCCCGTCCTTGCCGGTTTCGGCCTGCTGCACGACATTGGCGCCGCCCTCCCGCATCGCGAGATAGGCCCAGTAGAAATGCATCGGCCACTTCTCGCCGCCGCCGACGGAGATTGGGATGATGCCTGCGGCCTTGATCTTCTTCACCGCCGCGAGGAAGTCGTCCCAGGTCTTGATCTGGCTGGCGTCGACGCCGGCCTTGGCGAAGAGCTTCTTGTTGTAGAAGAACGCGACTTCGCTCGTCAGGAAGGGGAGGCCGTAATCCTTGCCGTTCACCTCGTAGGCATGCGCGTCGGCTGGGATCATCTTGGCCATAACCGCCTGGCCCTCGGGCCCGAGCGGGCGGATGTAGCCGGCTGCGATCTGCGCGCGCATCACGCCGCCGCCCCAGCTGTAGATGATTGCGGGCCGGTCGCGGCTTTGCAGCATGGTCGGCAACTTCGCTTTGTAGGCCTCGTTCTCCAGATACTGGAACTTGACCGTCACGCCCGGATGCAGCTTCTCGTAGTCGCTGGCGATGCGGTTCCACAGCGCGATCTCGGTCGGGTTTGTCTCGACATGCACGATCTTGATGACGGTGTTGGCTTCGGCGGCCACAGGGCCCGCTGCCATCATGGCCGCAATCGACACGGCCCCGATCATGGTCTTGAACATGACGATCCCCCGAACAGGCTGGCTAAGCCGCGCTCTTTTTTTGTGACGCGAAGAAATTCTGCGCTGGCGGCGCGCGGCCTGTCAAGCGCATCGTTGGCAAACACGAAGGCTTTATCATCGAGCTTCCGTTGACAGCCGCGACAAACGCGCGACTTAATACGGATCACGATGAAAACTGCCGATCCCGAACTGATGCGCGCGATCAACCGGTTCCACGTGATGGACGCCATCCGTCGCGCCGGCCCCATCGCACGCGTTGAAATCTGCGATCTCACTCAGCTCAGCGCGACCACCGTCTCCGCCATCACCGCCGCACTGCTCGAGGATGGGCTGGTCGTGCCCCGCGCGCTCGGCGGCTTGCGCGATCCGGCGCCCGATCTCGCGCGCGGGCGGCCCCGCGTGCTGCTGGAGCTCAATCCGCAGGCGGCCTTCGTTGTCGGCGTGAAGCTTACGCCCGACCATATCACAGTCTCGACCACGGACTTCTGCGCCAATACCTGCGCGAGCCTCACTCTGCCAATCCGGATCAGCCGCCAGCCGGTGTCGGTGATCGCCGATCTGGTCGAGGACGGGGTGCAGCGCTGCGTCGCCGATGCGGGGATCGGCATGGAGCGTGTCGCCGGCCTCTGCGTCGGGCTGCCCGGCCGGATCGAGCGCATGACGGGGCTCTGCCAGTCGAGCCCGATCTTCGGCGAGACAAACGTGCCTTTCGCCGCCGCCGTGCAGCAGCGTCTGGGCGTGCCGACGGTCATCGAAAGCGATGTGAACCTCGTCACCATGGCGGAAAGCTGGTTCGGCGAGGCACGGGGGATCGAGGATTTCCTTGTCGTCAGCCTGGAGCATGCGCTCGGCCTCGGCATCATGTATCGCGGCGAGCTGTTTCGCGGGGCCAACGGGCTGGCCCCCGATCTGGGCGGGCTTCTGCTGGGCTCGCACGCCATCCGTCTCGGCGCGGTCGCCTCGGAGGCGGCGATACTGGCTCAGGCGCAGGCGGTTCTCAACGGCAGCGGCCATGGCGCCTCCTTCCGCGCGGGCCGTGGCATGGCGGCCGTGGTGGCGGCGGCCCAGGCGGGCAACCCGCGCATCATCGCCATCCTTCGTGAGGCAGGGGAGGCGCTCGGCATGGCGCTTGCCAATCTCGTGGCGTTGTTCGCGCCGCGCCTCGTGGTGCTGGCGGGCGAGGCGATCGGCACGGGCGGGGTGCTGCTGGATGCGCTGCGGGAGGCTGTGACCGCGTCCTTGCCGCCGAGCCATTCCCCGATGCCCGATCTCGCCGTGCATCGCTGGAGCGAGGATTCCTGGGCGCGGGGCGCGGCGGCGCTCACCCTGCGCGATCTCTACGGCGCGCCATGGAACACAACAGGACCCGCACGCCCGCGCTGAGCGCGGCAGAGGTCCCGATCAGGAGGCGGCATCATGAAAAAGCCTGTCGGCATCGGCATCATCGGCTGCGGCACGATCAGCCCGGCCTATCTCAAAGCGTCGAAGAGCTTCCCCATTCTCGACATCCGGGGCCTCGCTGACGCCAACCCCGAAACCGCCCAGCGGCGAGCCGATGAGTTCGGTCTCCGCGCCGTGACTGTCCAGGAACTGCTGGCGGACCCGGAGATCGAGATCGTCGTCAACCTCACGATCCCGAAAGTGCATGTGGAGGTCGGGCTCGCCGCGGTCACGGCCGGCAAGCACGTGCATTCGGAAAAGCCGCTCGGCATCACGACCGCCGAGGCGCGGCCCCTGCTGGAAGCAGCGGCGGCGCGCGCTCTGCGCGTCGGCTGCGCGCCTGACACCTTCCTCGGCGGCGCGCACCAGACGTGCCGCAAGCTGGTCGATGATGGCGCCATCGGCCAACCGGTCGGCGGCACGGCGTTCTTCATGTGCCCCGGCCACGAGCGATGGCACCCGGCGCCTGCCTTCTACTACCTCGAAGGCGGCGGCCCGATGCTCGACATGGGACCGTACTACATCACCGATCTCGTCAATCTGCTCGGACCCGTGGCGCAGGTCGCCGGCATGGCGAGCACGCCCCGCGCGACACGCACCATCACCAGTCAGCCCTTGGCCGGCACCTCGATCCCGGTCGAGATCCCGACCCACGTCTCGGGCACGCTGCACTTCGTGTCGGGCGCCGTCGTCTCGATCACGATGAGTTTCGACGTGCCGAAGCACCGCCACCTGCCGCTTGAGCTTTACGGCACCGAGGGCGCGCTGATCGTGCCCGATCCCAATTTTTTCGGCGGGCAGATCGAGCGCGCCGAGCCCGGCGGGGACTGGCAGCCGGTGCCGACCGAACACGCCTATGCCGACGGCAACTATCGCATCCTCGGCGTCGCCGACATGGCGCATGCGATCCGCGAGAACCGCCCGCATCGCGCGAGCGGCGATCTCGCCTTTCACGTGCTGGAAGTCATGGAAGCCTTCAACCGCTCGTCCGAGAGCGGCGCCTTCATCGCGATCGGGAGCCGGCCTGAGCGGCCTGCGCCGCTGGATATCCACGGCCTTTGAGCCGTCAAACAAGATAGGGGAGAGTGGGATGCGTGAAGCATTGATCGTATGGGGCGGCTGGGCCGGCCATGAGCCGGAGCAGGGCGCGCAGGTCGTCGCGGGCATGCTGGAGGAGGCGGGCTTCAAGACCTATGTCGAGAACACGACCGAGGCCTTCGCCGATCCCGGCATCGCCGAGCTCAGCGTGATCGTGCCGATCTTCACGATGTCGAAGATCGAGAAGGAGGAGCTGGACAATCTGGCGCGGGCCGTGCGCGGCGGCGTTGGTCTCGCCGGCTACCACGGCGGCATGGGCGACGCCTTCCGCGAGGCGGTCGAATATCAGTTCATGGTGGGCGGCCAATGGGTCGCGCATCCCGGCAATATCATCGACTACACCGTCGAGATCACGAAGCCGGACGACCCGATCGTCGCGGGGCTGGCGCAGTCGTTTCCCTACCGCTCCGAGCAGTATTACATGCATGTCGATCCCTCGAACGAGGTGCTGGCGACCACGCGCTTCTCGGGCGAGCACGCGCCCTGGATCGACGGCGTCGTGATGCCGGTCGTCTGGAAGCGTCGGCACGGCGAGGGGCGGGTGTTCTATTCCTCGCTCGGCCATGTCGCGCGCGAGTTCGAGGTGCCGGAGATGCGCGAGATATTCCGCCGCGGTCTGCTCTGGGCTGCGCGCGACTGAGCGTCACGGCCGTCCGCGCATGAGGTGAGCCGCCCGTTGACGCGGGCCGAGCGGCCGCTGGATCATGCGGCGCATGACGGATCACGACGACGCGGACCGGCGCCTCCACCATGGGCTGCGCGAACACCTCGGCCTTTGGGGCTTCTCGACGGCGGCGCGCCTCTCGCTGCTCAACCTGTCCGAGAACACGGTCTATCTCGCCGAGGAGGAAGCCCGCCGCGTGGTCCTGCGCGTCCATCGCTGGGGCTACCATACACCGCCGGAAATCGCCTCCGAACTCGCCTGGATCGGCGCCGTCCGCGCGGCCCGCGTGGTCGAGACGCCGGCCCCGCTTTGCGCCCTCGATGGGGGGCTGCTCCACGCGCTGCGCCTCGGGGAGAGCGAGCGAATGGTGGTCGCCTTCGACTGGGTGCCGGGCCGCTCGCCGGACCCGCGGGACGATCTCACGCGCTGGTTCGCGGAGCTGGGCGCGATCACCGCGCGGCTGCATGCCCATGCCCGCTCCTGGACGCCGCCGCCCGGATTTGGGCGCAAACGGTGGACGGTCGAGACCACGCTCGGTCCGCGCGGTCATTGGGGCGACTGGCGGCGGGCGGTGGGGCTCGATGCCTCGGCCGCCGCGCTGCTCGCCCGCGCGGCGGCCACCATCGCGGCGGATCTCGCCCGCTACGGCGCCGACGCTGACCGCTTCGGGCTCATTCATGGCGATCTGCGCCTGACCAACCTGCTGGTGGATGATTCAGCAGTGGACGGGGACCGCCTGCGCGTGATCGACTTCGACGACTGCGGCTTTGGCTGGTTCATGTATGACGTGGCGGCCTCGGTCAGCTTCTTCGAGGACGATCCCCGCGTGCCGGCGCTGCTGGAGGCCTGGAGCCAGGGCTACCGCTGCGTGGCGCCGCTTGCGCCGGAGGATGTGGCGATCATGCCCGCCCTCGTGCTGTTGCGGCGCATTTTGCTGCTAGCCTGGGTCGCGAGCCACCCGAACGCGCCGACCGCACAGGCAATGGGCGACGGCTATACCGTGGGCGCGCTGGCGCTCGCGGACAGGTTTCTGAGTGCGAGGTGAGGACGAGCATGTTCCAGTCACTGGCCGGCCGCAGCGTGATCGTGACCGGCGCCAGCAAGGGCATCGGGCGCGGCATCGCCAAGCGTTTCGCGGAGGCCGGGTGCCGGGTGATCGTCGTCGCACGCTCGCATGACGCGGCGCGGCTCGTCGCCGAGGATATCGCGGTCATGGGCGGGGCGGCGATCCCGGTCACCGCCGATATCAGCACCGAGGCCGGCGCCGCCGCGATGGCCGCCGCCGCCGTCGAGCATTTCGGCGGCATCGACATCCTCTGCGCGAATGCCGGCATCTTCCCGGCGGCGCGGATCGGCGACATGTCGGTGGCCGAGTTCGACGAGGTGATGGGCGTGAACCTGCGCGGCACCTTCCTCTCCGTGCGCGCCTGCCTCGCCGAACTGACGAAGACGGGGCGGGGGCGCATCGTCGTCACGTCCTCCATCACCGGACCCATCACCGGCTTTCCCGGCTGGTCCCATTACGGCGCCAGCAAGGCCGGGCAACTCGGCTTCATGCGCACCGCCGCGATCGAACTCGCCCCCGCCGGCATCACCATCAACGCCATCCTGCCCGGCAATATCGCGACCGAGGGGCTGGTCGCCCTCGGCCCCGACTACATGGCCTCGATGGCCTCCTCGGTCCCCATGAAACGCCTCGGCACCGTCGAGGACATCGCCAACGCCGCCTTGTTCTTCGCGAGCGAGGAGGCGGGCTACATCACCGGCCAGACGCTCGTCGTCGATGGTGGGCAGGTGCTGCCGGAGAGTCTGGCGGCGCTCGATTGACCCTCGGTCAGTGAACCTCAGCGAGCGCATCCGCTCCGATCTCGAGGCGCGAATCCTCTCGGGCGAGTGGAAGCCGGGGCACCCGATCCCCGCCGAGCACGCCTTGATGGCGGAATATCGCTGCGCGCGGATGACGGTGAACAAGGCAATCGCGGGCATGGCGGCGGCGGGGCTCGTCACCCGGCGAAGGCGCGCCGGAACCGTCGTCGCTGCACCCGCGGCCGAGCGCGCGGTTCTGGAGATCGCGGACCTCGCCGCTGAATCAGAGGAGCTTGGGCTGCCCTACCGCCACACCATCCTCTCGCGCGAGATGGCGGGCGACGTGCTGGCGGTGACGACATTGCATGAACGGGGCGGGCTTCCGCTGGCTTTGGAGGAACGGCGCATCGCCCTGACCGCGGTGCCGCAGGCGCGGGATGAGCGGTTCGAAGACGTGCCCCCGGGCACTTGGCTGCTGCGCCATGTTGCCTGGACGGAGGCCGAGCACGTCATCGGCGCGCGGACGGCGGATGCGGCGCTGGCGAAGCGGCTCGGCATCGCGCGCGGCGACGCCTGCCTCACGCTCGACCGCCGGACCTGGCAGGCCCGGGACCTCATCACCGAGGTGCGGCTGACCTATCCCGCCGATCGCCACAGCTTCACCGGGCGCTTCGGCCGGGGCGGCTCATCGTGAAAACGCCTCGACAGGCCGACGAGGTGCCGCTTATATGTCTAGACATATCCAGATCGGGAGCGGCCGGATGACGATGGTTTTGACGCCGGGCGCGGTGCCGCTCTCCGACTGGCGGCGCATCTACTGGCAGGGCGCGGCGGATGTGGTGCTCGACCCGTCCTCGGCCAGCCCGATCGCCGCGAGCGCCGCCGCCGTCGCCGCCATTCTCGCGCGCGGCGAGCCGATCTACGGCATCAATACGGGCTTCGGCCGCCTCGCCAGCATCCGCATCGGCACCCCCGATCTGGAACGCCTGCAGCGGAACATCGTGCTGTCGCATGCCTCGGGCGTCGGCGCCGCGATGCCGTCCCCGATCGCGCGGCTGATGATGGTGTTGAAACTCACCAGCCTCGCGCAGGGCGCGTCGGGCATCGCGCCCGCAACTGTCGCGCTGCTACAGGCCATGATCACCCACGACCTCGTGCCCGTGGTGCCGGGGCAGGGGTCGGTCGGCGCGTCGGGCGATCTCGCGCCGCTCGCGCATATGACGGCGACCATGATCGGCGTCGGTGAAATCCTCTTGCGCGGCAAGCCGATGCCGGCCGAGACGGCGCTGGCTCAGGCCGGACTCTCGCCCGTCGTGCTGGGACCGAAGGAGGGGCTGGCGCTGCTCAACGGCACGCAGTTCTCGACGGCCTGTGCGCTCGCCGCCTTGTTCGAGGCCGAGCGCCTGCTGCAGACCGCCCTGGTGACGGGCGCATTGTCGACCGACGCGGCGCGCGGATCGGACACGCCCTTCGACCCGCGCATCCACACATTGCGTCGTCATCGCGGCCAGATTGACGTGGCAGACGCGCTCCGCGCCTTGATGGCGGGCAGCGTGATCCGCGCCTCCCACATCGAGGGCGACGAGCGGGTGCAGGATCCCTATTGCCTGCGCTGCCAGCCGCAGGTGATCGGCGCGGCGCTGGACGTGCTGCGACATGCTGCCGTCACGCTCGGCACGGAGGCCAACGCGGTGTCCGACAATCCGCTCGTCTTCGCGGCCGAGGGCGAGGTGCTGTCGGGCGGCAACTTCCACGCCGAACCGGTGGCCTTTGCCGCTGACATCATCGCACTCGCGATTTGCGAGATTGGCTCGATCGCCGAGCGGCGCGTAGCCATGCTGATCGACCCGGCGCTGTCCGGCCTGCCGGCTTTCCTCACGCCGAGGCCAGGGCTGAACTCGGGCTTCATGATGCCGCAGGTGACGGCGGCGGCGCTTGTCTCGGAGAACAAGCAGATGGCCCATCCAGCGAGCGTCGATTCCATTCCGACCTCCGCCAATCAGGAGGATCACGTTTCGATGGCGGCGCATGGCAGCCGTCGGCTGCTGCCGATGGCGGCGAACCTCGGGCACATCCTCGGCATCGAGTTGCTGGCGGCGGCGCAGGGCTGCGACTTCCACAAGCCGCTTCTCTCGAGCCCCGCGCTGGAGGCGGTGCGCGCGCATCTGCGATCCGTTGTGCCGACGCTGGAGGATGACCGCTTCTTCGCGCCAGACATGGAGGCGGCGACCGCCATGGTGCGATCCGGCGCCGTCATCGCCGCCGCAGGCCTCACGCTGCCCTCGCTGGAGACCCTCGCATGACCCGTCTCGACAACAGCCGCCACATCCGCAGCCCCCACGGTACGGAGCTTTCCGCAAAATCCTGGCTGACTGAAGCGCCGTTACGGATGCTCATGAACAACCTCGACGCCGCGGTTGCCGAGAAGCCCGACGAGCTTGTCGTCTATGGCGGCATCGGCCGCGCCGCGCGGGACTGGGAGAGCTTCGACCGGATCGTGGCGAGCCTGCGCAAGCTCGAAGCCGACCAGACCTTGCTCGTGCAATCCGGCAAGCCGGTGGGCGTGTTCACGACGCATGCCGATGCGCCGCGCGTGCTGATCGCCAATTCAAACCTCGTGCCCGCCTGGGCGAACTGGCAGCATTTCCATGACCTCGACCGCAAGGGTCTCATGATGTACGGCCAGATGACGGCGGGTTCCTGGATCTACATCGGCACGCAGGGCATCGTGCAGGGCACATACGAAACCTTTGTCGAGGTGGCGCGCCAGCATTTCGGCGGCGACCCCTCGGGGCGCTGGATCCTGACAGGCGGATTGGGCGGCATGGGCGGCGCGCAACCGCTGGCCGCCACCATGGCCGGCTTCTCCTGCCTCGCCGTGGAATGCCAGCCGAGCCGGATCGAGATGCGGCTGCGCACGCGCTACCTCGATGTGCAGGCAACTACGCTCGACGAGGCGTTGGAGATCATCGCGCGCGCGGCGGCCGAGAAAAAGCCTGTGTCCGTGGGGCTTCTCGGCAATGCGGCGGAGGTCTTTCCCGAACTCGTGCGGCGCGGCGTGAAGCCCGACGCGGTGACGGATCAAACCTCCGCGCATGATCCGCTCAACGGCTATCTGCCGGCCGGCTGGACGGTGGCAGCCTGGGAGGAGAAGCGGGAGCGCGATCCGGCGGCGGTGACGGCGGCGGCGCGTGCCAGCATGGCGGTTCAGGTGCGCGCGATGCTGGATTTCTGGCGCATGGGCATCCCGGTGCTCGACTACGGCAACAACATCCGTCAGGTCGCGAAAGATGAAGGTGTCACCGAAGCCTTCGACTTTCCAGGCTTCGTGCCGGCCTACATCCGGCCGCTGTTCTGCCGTGGCATCGGGCCGTTCCGCTGGGTCGCACTTTCCGGGGACCCCGAGGACATCTACAAGACCGACGCCAAGGTGCGCGAGATCCTGCCCGACAACGCCCATCTCCACCATTGGCTCGACATGGCGCGCGAACGCATCGCCTTCCAGGGCTTGCCGGCCCGGATCTGCTGGGTGGGTTTGGGCGACCGGCACCGCCTCGGCCTCGCCTTCAACGAGATGGTGGCGAGCGGCGAGTTGAAGGCGCCGATAGTCATCGGCCGCGATCATCTCGATTCAGGCTCGGTCGCGAGCCCGAACCGCGAGACGGAGGCCATGCGCGACGGATCGGATGCCGTGTCGGACTGGCCGTTGCTGAATGCGCTGCTCAACACGGCGTCAGGGGCGACGTGGGTGTCTTTGCATCATGGTGGCGGCGTCGGCATGGGCTATTCGCAGCACGCGGGGATGGTGATCGTGGCGGACGGCACGGCTGACGCGGCGCGGCGATTGGCGCGCGTGCTGTGGAACGACCCGGCGACGGGCGTCATGCGGCACGCCGATGCGGGTTATGAGATGGCGCGGGACTGCGCGCGGGAGAAGGGGCTGAACCTGCCGGGGATCTTGGGATGAGGCGAAAGCCTGGCTACTTCAGCTGGCTGTCCTTGCTGCCCCGGCGGTTGAAGCCGATCGTCACCGGACGCTTGTCGAGCGCCGATTGACACTCGACGCATAAGCGAACCCCAGGTACAGCGCGGCGGCGAGCCTCGGGGATCACCTCGTCGCATTCAACACAGAACGGCTCGCTCTCGCCCTTCGGCATGCGAGCCCGGGCGCGTGCCACCGCATCGGTCACCGTGTCGTCGATCTGGTCCTGCACCGCCCCGTCGGGCGCCCAGCCTGTCGCCATCTCCGGCCTCCTCGCCGCCACCGCCACTCCACCTCGAACATATCATGGGGTGGCGGCCGCGGAACAAGGGTGCGGCTTGCCTCAGCCGGGCTTGCGTGGAGCGAGTTGGTCGAAGGCCTCCAGCGCTTGCGCGGCATACATCACCGACGGCCCGGCACCCATGTAGACCGCCATCGCCATCGCCTCGAGAACCTCGGCGCGGCTGGCTCCGGCCTTGGCCGCACCCTCCGCGTGGTAGGCGATGCAGGGCTGGCAACGCGTACTGACGCCGATCGCGAGCGCGATCAGCTCCTTCGTCCGGAGGTCGAGCGCCTGACCGCCATGGGCGCCCTTCGCCAACTCGCTGAACGCTTTCATGGCCTCGGGCGCGCCCTGCCGGAGGTTGCCGACGCCAATGTTCATGGTGTCGATGAGCCGCTGCCAGTCCTGGATCATGATCCGCCGTCCTCTTGCCAATGACGCATGGGACCGCTCCCTGGCTCAGGGCGCATTGATCCGGGTCAAGCGTCGCGACGGGAACGGCGTCATGCTCCGAAACTCCCTGTGCGCGCGCACCCGGAATCTTCTAGACACAGCTGGGGCCGCCGCCCCGAGGAGTCTCTCCCCCATGCCAAGCCTGCTCGCGCCTTCCGCATTGCTGCCCTCGGGCTGGGCGCGGGACGTGCGGATCGACATCGCGCCCGACGGCACGATCGCGGCCGTCTCCCCGGGCGTGACGCGCCAACTTGGCGACCGGGTCGAGCGGATCAGCGGCCCGGTCGTTCCGGGCATGACGAACCTCCATTCCCACGCGTTCCAGCGTGCCATGGCCGGCCGCGCCGAGAAGCGCCGCGATCCCGCCGACAGCTTCTGGACGTGGCGGGAGGCGATGTACCGCGCCGCCGACGCCGTCGGACCGGATGAGCTTTCCGCCATCGCGACCTATCTCTTCATCGAGATGCTCAAGGCCGGCTACACGACCGTGGGCGAGTTCCATTACCTGCACAACGATCGCGACGGCACGCCCTTCGCCGATCCGGCCGAGATGTCCGCGCGCCTGGTTCATGCCGCGGCCAGTGTCGGTGCGGCCCTGACGGTCCTGCCCGTGCTTTATATGCGCGCGGGTTTTGACGATGCGCCGCTGGAGCCCGCGCAGCGGCGGTTCGCCGCCGACGAGGAGCGGTTGCTGGCGATCCTAGAATCGCTCCGCTGGCATGGCCGGGACTCGACCACGCTCAGGGTGGGCGTCGCGCCCCATTCGCTGCGCGCCGTTCCGGTGGAGGTCGTGCGGCAGGTCGCCTCTGCGCTGCCCGAGGACACCTCGATCCACATCCACGTCGCCGAGCAGATGCGGGAGGTGGAGGATTGCATCGCCGCCACCGGCGCCCGCCCGGTGGAATTGCTGATGGCCGAGGCGCCGGTCGGCCCCGACTGGTGCCTGATCCACGCAACCCATATCGGCCAGGACGAGTTGTCGGACATCGCGGCGAGCGGCGCCGTCGCCGGCCTTTGCCCCATCACCGAAGCCAATCTCGGCGACGGCGTCTTTCCCCTCGGCGAGTTCCTGACGGCCGGCGGCCGCTTCGGCATCGGCTCGGACAGCAACGCGGCGCTCAACCCATGGGAGGAGCTGCGGCTGCTGGAATACGGGCAGCGGCTGGTGCATGGGCGGCGGTGCCTGTCGCTTCACGAGGACGCAACCGGATCGGTGGGAAGCGCCCTGTGGCGGGCCGCGCTCGCCGGCGGGGCGACCGCCCTGGGGCAGCCGACCGGTGTGATCGCGCCCGGCTTCCGCGCCGATCTTCTGGTGCTGGACCGCGACCGGCTGGTGCAGCCGGATGCCGAGGCGGATGACATCCTAGACGCCGCCATTTTCGGCGGGTCGGCGCTGCCGGTTCGGGACGTGATGGTCGCGGGCCTGTGGCGGGTGACCGCCGGCCACCATGCGCAGGAAGCGCAGGCGCGGGCGGCCTTCGTCGCGGCGTTGCGCCGGATGACGACATGAGCGGCTGGGAGCGGGCTCCAGCACGGAACTTTCGCGCGATGCGCTGGCGTAACGGGGGCGGCACCACCTGGGAGATCGGCCGAGGCTGCTTCCAGGACGACGCGGCGGAGGCCGGCTGGCACTGGCGGTTCAGCCTGGCGGAGATCACGACGGATGGCCCGTTCTCGGCGTTTCCGGGGGTCGACCGCTGGCTGACCGTGGTCACCGGAGAGGGCGTCGCCCTCACGGTCGACGGGGCGCCGGCTCGACAGCTCCATCGCGGAGACGATATCCAGTTCCAGGGCGAGAGCGAGATCGGCTGTGCCTTGCTCTCAGGCCCCACGCGCGATCTCAATCTCATGGTTGATCGGCGGCTGGCCCGGCTGGTGCCGGGCGGCGGGGAACGGCGAATAGCGGCGCTCGGGGACGATGTTGTCGTCCTCTACGCCATGGAGGATGTCGCGTTGCAGACTGAGGCTGAGCGGATAGATTTGACGCGGGGCGATGCCTTGATCGGCCGGGGAGGGGGAACGGCCCTGATCGAGGGAGGGCGCGCCGCCTGGGCGCGCGTCGAGAGGCGGGCGCCGCGATGATGGGACTGCGCCTGATCCTGGCGGTGAGCGCCCTCTCGCTGGGGCTGATCGGTTCCGCGTCGAGCCACACGAAGCCGAAGCACGAGCCGGTCCCTCACGGGCCGGTCCCTCACGGGCACGTCTACCGGCCGCACAGCTATCACGCGCCGGCGCGCCGCGCCTATCACAGCTACAGCCATGGGCACAGCTATGGGCACAGCACCACGCGGCCTCGGTACCCGACCAGACATCCCTACCACCACACCTATCACAGGCCGCCGCCGCCGCCGCCGAAGCCGGGGCGCCGCCCGGATGGCCGCTACGTTCTGCCCGGCGGTCTCGAATCCGTATGCTCGGGCGGCACGCCGCCGCCCTGCCAGTAGGGAGATAACGGATGGCTGACGATGCGCCCGGAATGGCGACGGACGGAGAGCTCGGCATCCTCGCGCGCCGGAAGATCGAGGCGGCCATCCTCGCGCCCATCTACGCCGAGATGCGTGCGCAACTGGGTGAGGAAACGGCACAGGGCATTCTCGACAAGGCGATCCGCGAAGCGGCAATCGCGGCCGCGCGCAACTTCGCCGCCAAAACGCCCGGCGGCACCAGCCTCCGTAGCTTCCAGGAACTGCAGCATCTCTGGACCCAGGACGATGCGCTGACCATTGATGTTGTGAAAGCAACGGACACGGAGTTCCACTACGACGTGCGCCGCTGCCGCTATGCCGAGACCTATCGGGCGATGGGCCTCGGCGCGATCGGACACCTGCTTTCCTGCAACCGCGACGCGGCCTTCTGCGTCGGCTACGATCCGCGCATCAAGCTGGAGCGGACGCAGACCCTGATGCAGGGCGCGAGCCATTGCGATTTCCGCTACCGGCTGGAGGAGCCAAGCGGCGCCTAGAGGAGATCCTGGTCGGATGGAATGATCCAGCCGGGTGAAGATGCTCGCAACAACAATACCCTGGAGCAGTCCTCGCGAGCGTTCCCGAACGGGCGCCGCCGGAGTTAGCCTGGATTATGCACGAGGACGCGAGAGTGGTCGTGCAGAGAGGTGGTCGCATGAGTGACCGCGCCGGGGTTCGGCGTTGTGTAGGCTCAGTGGCGGCGGCGTCGGGGTTGGTGGGAGCGGGTGACAGCGGGGCATCGGCCCCACAGTTCAGGTGAGCATTCGCGGCAGTCGGGCCAGCACGCAGGCGAAGAACGGCTGTTTCGGCGTCGACCGTGGCAGGTGGAGCCGAACCTTTCGCTTGAGCACCTCGACCCTGGCGGCAAGTTTGATCAGGCGCAGGCGCAACGTATCGAACTGGGCAACCCGCCAGGCCGAACGCCGACGTCACGATGGACGCGGACTTCTGGAAGACCGAGATATTCGGACCGGCCGGCGGGATCATGCGCGTGAAAGATCTGGATGAGGCAATCGCGATCACCAATGTACTGTCAGTATTTCGGATTTGTAAGTTGACCGGCATTTCGAACTCTCACCAGCTACAAGCTGGCGATGGCTTTCTCGAAGAGAGACTAAAAAATGGTTGAGGAGCCAAAAATGCACATGATCGCAACTGAGGAGGCTTTTGCCACTCCGGAATATCTCGAAGCTCTCGACAATCTCGGTTCGACGACCACTCTGACGTCGTCCGCTATGCCGCTTATTTCCTGACGAAGGAGCCGGCGGCGACAGGTCTTTGCGACGTTGAAACCCGTCTCGCAAATATGGATGCGAATGGTGTCGATATGCACCTCATGTCGTTGACGAGCCCAGGCGTTCAGCTGTTCGACGCCGACCTTGGGACGAGTCTGGCCAAACAAGCGAATGATTATTTGGCTGGCTTGATCAGGCAACATCCAAAGCGCTTGGCTGGTTTGGCTGCCATTGCTCCACAGGATCCCGTTCGGGCCGCCGACGAGGTCACACGTGCGATGACCGAGTTGGGAATGCATGGCATTATCGTCAATTCACACACGAATGGCGAATATCTGGACGAACGGAAGTTCGATCCTATTCTCGAGGCGGTTCAGCGCCATCAGGCACCCATCTATATTCACCCGACCTTTCCTTCGGACGACATGTTCAAACCATACAGCGTCTATGGTGTCTCTGGCGCGATGTGGGGATTCGCTGCCGAGACTGGTCTCCATGCCGTTCGCATGCTGTTCGGGGGCGTGTTCGATCGTTTCCCGGAACTTCAGATCGTTTTGGGCCACATGGGCGAGTCATTGCCCTATTGGCTGTTTCGCTTCGACAATATCTACAACATGATGATGTCCCAGGGTCAGGTTCCGGCAGGCATGATCAAGCTGGAGCGAAAGCCAAGCGAGTATGTCAAATCGAACATGCACATCACTTCGAGCGGAATGTTCACGGACGACGTGCTCAAATTCGTGCTCGACGCTGTTGGCGCAGATCGTATCATGTTTGCGATCGACTATCCTTTCGAATCGTCGAAGGTCGGTGCCGACTGGATACGCAACGCCCCGATTACCGCGGAGCAGAAGGAGATGATCCTGTCCGGCAATGCGCAGCGGCTGTTCAAGATCAAACCATAGGAAGTCTCGGTTGAGCAGGCGCGCCTGCTCACCACAACGCTATCAGAGAGCCTACAGGTTATTATGGGTCAGCGCCTCAAGCATAGCCAGGTTGGTGACGGTCCCGCGGAATGATGTTGAAAACGGGGACCCAGCCGGTGGCAACATCGGGCTCAATTAGAAGATGTTGGGACTGCCTGACGCGTTCGATAGAGCGAAAGATGTCACAAAGCAGTTCCGCTCTTATGCCTGCGGCTCATGATTGGCCTTCAGCCGACCACAAGCCGGAAGAAGT
Source organism: Pseudomonadota bacterium (assembly GCA_019351895.1). Classification (GTDB taxonomy): domain Bacteria; phylum Pseudomonadota; class Alphaproteobacteria; order Acetobacterales; family Acetobacteraceae; genus Acidisoma. The sequence continues at coordinate 6,396 of JABBOH010000002.1, read as the reverse complement.
ATTCTCCTATTGGGGGCCACGCTCTCCGAAGAAGTTTCCTCAGAATTTTGAAGAAGCATAAGTAACATAGTGTCCCCAGGCCCGCCAACCCTCGTGCATACTCTGCTCTAGACGTCCAGCTCGGCGACGGTCACGCTCTGCGCCCGCTCCTGGATGAACTGAAACCGCAGCTCCGGCCGGCGACCCATCAGCTTCTCGACCAGCTCGTTGGTCGCGGCACGGGTTTCGGGCGGCGCCATCACCTTGAGCAAAGTGCGCTTCGCCGGGTCCATCGTGGTTTCCTTCAGCGCGGCCGGCGGCATCTCGCCCAACCCCTTGAAGCGACTGACCTCGACCTTGCCCGCGCCCTTGAAGGCGCTCTTGCTGAGCTTCGCCATCTCGGCGTCGTCCATCGCATAGACCGACTTCGCCCCTTGGGTGAGCCGATAGAGCGGCGGCTGCGCCAGATAGAGATGCCCCTGGCGCACCAGCTCGGGCAATTCGCGGTAGAAGAAGGTCATGAGCAGGCTTGCGATATGCGCGCCGTCCACGTCCGCATCGGTCATGATGATGATCCGCCCGTAGCGGAGCTTCTTCACGTCGAACCGCTCCCCGACGCCGCAACCCAGCGCCTCGATGAGGTCGCGCAGCTCCTGGTTCTGCCGCAGCTTGTCGGCGGAAGCGCTGGCGACGTTGAGGATCTTACCGCGTAGCGGCAGCACCGCCTGCGTCTCCCGGTTTCGCGCCTGCTTGGCCGAGCCACCCGCGCTGTCGCCCTCCACCAGGAAAATCTCGGTCTCGGCGGCATTCTCCCGCGTGCAGTCGGTCAGCTTGCCGGGCAGGCGAAGCCGGCGTGTCGCGGACTTGCGCGGCGTGTCCTTTTCGTCGCGGCGGCGGATGCGTTCCTCGGCCCGTTCGATCGAGAAGGCGAGGAGGTTGTCGGCACTTGCCGGGTCGCCCGCCAGGAAGTGGTCGAAGCGGTCCCGCAGCGCCGCCTCCACCAGCCGCGTCGCATCCCCGTTGGTGAGCTTCTCCTTGGTCTGGCCCTGGAACTGAGGCTCGCGGATGAAGACGGAGAGCTTGGCCGCCATCGGCGTCAGCACGTCCTCGGCGGTCAGCTGCGCCGCGCGCCGGTTGCCGCGATGCTCGCCCCAGGCGCGGAGGCCCTTCAGCAACGCCGCGCGCAGACCCGCCTCATGGGTGCCGCCGAGCGGTGTCGGCACCGTGTTGCAGTAGCTGTGGAGGAAGCCGCCGGAGCCTTCCAGCCACAGCGCCGCCCATTCCACGCGGCCGGCGCTGTTCGGAAAGTCGGCATCGCCGGACCAGGGCTGGGGCAGCACGCGCGCCTGCTCGGCGACATCCTCCTCCAGGCTGTCCCGCAGGCCGCCTGGGAAATGCAGCACCGCCTCGGCGGGAATGTCCGTCTGGCCGGTCAACAGCGCCGGGTCGCAGCTCCAGCGGATCTGCACGCCGCGAAACAAGTAGGCTTTGGACCGGCATAGCCGGTACAGCCGCGCCGGGCTGAACTGCAGCGTCGGCCCGAAAATCTCGGGGTCGGGGCGAAAGCGGATGCTGGTGCCGCGGCGGTTGTGGACCGTCCCGGCGTCGATCAGCTTGGTCTTCGGCTTGCCCTGGCTGTAGCTCTGCTTCCAGAGATGCCGCTCCCGCGCGACCTCGACCTCGAAGATGTCCGAGAGCGCGTTGACGACCGAGCTGCCGACGCCGTGCAACCCGCCCGAGGTGGCATAAGCCTTGCCAGCGAACTTGCCCCCCGAATGGAGCGTCGTGAGGATGACCTCGAGCGCGCTCTTGGACTTGAACTTGGGATGCGGGTCGACCGGGATGCCGCGCCCGTTGTCCCGCACTGTCAGCAGGTTGCCGGCGGCCAGCGCCATCTCGATGAAGGTCGCATGTCCGGCGACCGCCTCGTCCATGGAATTGTCCAGGATCTCGGCCGCGAGGTGGTGCAGCGCGCCCTCATCGGTGCCGCCAATATACATGCCCGGCCGCCGGCGGACCGGCTCCAGCCCTTCGAGAACCTCGATGTCCTTGGCCGAATACGCCGCCTCGGCCGACCCGCTGCCGAAGAGATCGTTCATGTCTTGTTCCCGTTCATGGGGGGCACGATAAGCGCCAGCGGCGTGCCGGGGCAAGCGCTGGCGCCGCGCTTCGGACCTACAAGCGGTCGATGTCGTGGCTGACGATCCCGGCCTCGCCCGGCATCTCCAGCCAGTCGCGGCGCGCGAGCGTCGCCTGCGTCTGGTGGTAGCCGCGCGCCCAGTGGTCGGTCATCGAGCGGCGGCTGAATTCATAGTCCCGGGATTCGCCCTCATAGGCGGTGTGCTCGTAGATCAGCTCCAGGATACTGAGCTGCGGCAGTTCGCGAAGCCGCAGGCGCTCGGCCCGGTCCTCCTCGGTCAGCAGCTCGTCCGGCATGCGGTCCAACAGTTTCCGCAGCTGGTTCTTCAGCGCGAACTCTCGCTTGAAGTAGTCGGTGACGAGGCGGGTGCGGCTCGAATACCCGATCTCCTTCAGGCGCAGCCCCACATCCTGGATGTCGCGCGGAATCGGCCCCCGGGCGCTGAACAGGTCGACCTGGAACACGAGCGAGTTGCAGTGGTCGATGTTGAGGAGGAGGTGGGCGAGCGGTGTGTTCGATATCAGCGCCCCATCCCAAAAGTAGTCCGTGCCGATCTGGACCATGGGGAAGCCGGGCGGCAGGGCGCCGCTCGCCATGATATGGTCGACGGTGAGCGTCATCAGCGAATTGTCGAAGTAGGCGAAGTTGCCGTTGGCGACGTTGACCGCGCCGACGGCGAGCCGAACCTCGCCGTTGTTGAGGCGGTCGAAATCCACGAATTTTAGCAGGGTCCGCCGCAACGGGGCCGTGTCGTAGAAGGCCGTCGCCTGCCGCGAGCCGGGCAGGCTGAGCAGCGGTCCCGGAACGTTCGGGGTGAAGAATCCCGGTTGCCCGAGGACCATGGCGCCGAAGGCCGCCGCTTCATTGGCCCACTGGCGTGGCAGGTCCCCATCCGGCATCGACCAGGGCAGGCGGTCAGTCGTGACCTCCTCCCAGAAGGCGCGCAGCTTGGGCAGGCGGTCGCCGGGCGCATTGCCGGCAATGATGGCCGAGTTGATGGCGCCGATCGAAACGCCGCAGAGCCAGTCGGGCGCGATGCCCGCCTCGTCCATCGCCTGGAAGACCCCGCCCTGATAGGCGCCGAGGGCGCCACCCCCTTGCAGCACGAGGGCGACGTGGTTGCAGCGGGTACCGAGGCGGGGCGGGGCTTGTGCATCCATGGGACGGATCCTTGGCTTCAGGGGTGCGCTCTGCGCGCAAAGATCTCTGGACATGAAGACGCGGCTGTTCAAGCTTCCAACGCATGACGCCGCTCGGCGTTGGAAGGGGCGACCGGATGAACCGTGACGACGTGCTGGGCATGACCTCCATGCCGTTCGCGAGCCCCAGCTATCCGCGCGGGCCCTTCCGCTTCTATGACCGCGAATATCTGCTGATCCATTACGAGAGCGACCCCGAGGCGATCCGCCGCCTGTTGCCCGAGCCGCTGGAGCCGGATGGCAACCACGTCTTCTATGAATGGATGCGGATGCCCGATTCGACGGGCTTCGGCAGCTACCAGGAGAGCGGCTGCGGCATCTGCGCCCTGTTCAACGGGGAGCCGTGCAACTTCACCGTCCAGATGTACCTCGACGACGAGCCGCCGACGACTGGCGGCCGGGAAATCTGGGGCTTCCCGAAGAAATACGGTCTGCCGAACCTGCGGCCGATCCACGACACGCTGACCGGCACACTGCATTACGACGAGATCCGCGTCGCCATGGGCACCATGTGCTACAAGGAATACAACCTGGTGCGGGAGCAGGCGGACCATGACCGCGTCGTCCGGCAACTCGGCAAGCTCGGCGTGAACCTGAAGTTCATCCCCGACGTGGACGGCTCGCCCAAGGTGGCGCAGCTCGTCGGCTATAACATGATGGACGCGGAGCTGAAATTCGCCTTCGGCGGCGAGGCCCGCCTGGAACTGGTGCCCCACGTCAACGCGCGGGTTGCCGACCTGCCGGTTCGGAAGATCCTCTATGGCCAGCACCTCAAGGCGGATCTGACGCTCCCCTACGGCCACGTCCTGCACGACTACCTCGTGTAGGCGCCAGCCGGTGGCCCGTGGCAATGCCGTGCGGCAAGTATCTGCCTATCTGAGATCATTCGGACGGATGTCCTGAAGGAGAGAGCCATGAGCCTTATCGACAAAATTGCTTTGGTCACGGGCTCGACGAGCGGTATCGGCCTCGGCATCGCCCGCGCGCTGGCCGCTGACGGCGCTGCCATCATGCTCAACGGCTTCGCGGCGCCGACGGATATCGAGCGCGAGAAGGCCGCGATCATGTCCGATTTCGGCGTGAAGGTCGGCTACACCGGTGCCGATCTCAGCACGGGTGCCGGGGTGCGGCAGATGGTGGAGGAGACCGAGGCCGCCTTCGGGCAGGTCGATATCCTCGTGAACAACGCGGGCATTCAATACGTGGCCGATATCGTCGACTTTCCGGACGAGAAATGGGACGCGATCATCGCCATCAACCTCTCGGCGGCGTTCCACGGCATCAAGGCGGCCTCTCCCGGCATGAAGGCGCGCGGCTGGGGGCGGATCATCAACACGGCCTCCGCCCATGGCCTCGTCGCGAGCGCGCAGAAGGTTGCCTATGTCGCGGCGAAGCACGGCATCCTTGGCGTCACCAAGGTGGCCGCGATCGAGCTTGCGAACACCGGGGTGACAGTCAACGCGATCTGCCCTGGCTGGGTGCTGACGCCGCTGGTCGAGAAGCAGCTGCACGACCGCGCGGCGCGGAACGGCACCAGCTTCGAGCAGGAGAAGACGGCGCTCGTCAGCGAGAAGCAACCGATGACGCAGTTCACGACGCCGGAGCAGATTGGCGCACTCGCGGTGTTCCTGTGTTCGGAGGCCGCGAAGACCATCACCGGCGCGCCGATCTCGATCGACGGCGGCTGGACAGCGCAGTAGGGGCGTGGCGCCGGGCCGCTGCAATCTGTGCGAAAAATCGACATCATTGGGCGCTGTTTGAGCCGGGCGGCGCGCGTCATCCTGCGCCGGTACCTTCAGGGAGCGCTGCAATGACGATCCGGCTTTCGCGGTCATGACGGTCCTGGTCACCGGGGCGGCAGGTTTCGTCGGCTACCATGTCTCCGAGGCGCTGCTGGCGCGCGGCGAGGCCGTGATCGGCGTGGACGAGATCAACGCCTACTACGATCCGAAGCTGAAGGAGGCGCGCCTCGAGCGGCTGGAGGGGCGCCCCGGCTTTCGCTTCGTCCGCCTCAGCATCGCGGACCGCGAGGCGGTGACGGCCCTGATGGCCTCCGAGCCCGGCATCGACCGGATCGTGCACCTCGCGGCGCAGGCTGGGGTGCGATACTCGATGATCGACCCCTACGCCTACGTCACAGCGAACGTGATGGGCCATGTCGTGATGCTGGAGGCGGCGCGACACCGGATCGGTCTCCGGCACTTCGTCTATGCCAGTTCGTCCTCTGTCTATGGCGGCAATACGGAGATGCCCTTTGCCGAGGGCGACCGGGTCGACCTGCCGGTCTCGCTCTACGGGGCCACCAAGCGGGCGGACGAGCTGATGAGCCATTCCTACAGCCATCTCTATGGATTGCCCCAGAGCGGGCTGCGGTTCTTCACGGTTTATGGGCCGTGGGGCCGCCCGGACATGGCCTACTATTCCTTCGCCCGCGCGATCATGGAGGGGCGCCCGATCACCCTCTACGACAACGGGACCCTGCGGCGGGATTTCACCTTCATCGACGATATCGTGGCGGGTGTGCTGGGCGTGCTCGACCGGCCGCCGCCGGGCGACGCCCCCCGCGTCCTCAACATCGGGAACAACCGGAGCGAGACGGTGGCGAAGCTCGTCTCGCTGCTGGAGGAGGGGCTCGGGCGGCGCGCCGTGGTCGAGGATGTGCCGCGTCCGGCCGCGGATGTGACCGATACCTTCGCCGACATTTCGGCGATCAAGGCGCTCACGGGTTTCAGCCCGAAGACGCCGCTCGAGGTTGGTATTCCGCGGTTTCTGGAGTGGTTCAAGGGGTGGAATCAGCGCTGATCGGCCCGCTGCCCGGGGGACGCGCGGGTCTGCCGCGCGGAAATGACCGTCGCGTGACAATGAAGGGGGTTGACCCGCCCGCCCCGGTCCTCTAAACCCCCGTTCACCGCAGCAGATTGGTGCTTGCAGCCGGGCACTTCCCCGGGTATAAGCGCCGCCTCTTGCGAAAGATTGCTTCTCCAAGCCGCTCTGGATACCCAGAGCCGGGCATGGGGATTTGTTCTTTGACATTTATATCTGGAATGGAAGGGATATGTTGGTGGCGCCTTAGGCGTT
>JABBOH010000101.1 GCA_019351895.1 Pseudomonadota bacterium | reverse complement strand
CGTGCAAGTGCGGATCGGCGGCGAGCGCGCCTTCTATTCGACTGTCACCGACCACATTCAGATGCCGCCCCAGATCGCGTTCCATTCGCCAGCTGCATGGTCAAGCGTGAAAATTCACGAGATGTCGCACTGGTCCGGCGCACAGTCGCGGCTTCACCGCGACATGTCAGGACGGTTCGGCTCGAAGTCTTACGCGCGCGAGGAACTCGTTGCGTTATCTGGACAGTCTGCACCGGCTCACCATTGAGCTCGGAGGACTTGTCCAGGTAGCGAACAGGAGGGACCCGCGCGCGACGCGCAGTGCCCTCACAAGCGACGGAGCGGCGCGCGTGGGAGGTGCCTGTTTGCCCACCTGGGCAAGTCCGGGGATGGGGGGCCGGGGGAAGGGGGCCAATGGGCTATGGATGACTTTGCGCGTACTGCGCCGGCCGTTATCTCGATCCAGGAGCGCCGAACAGCGGCAGGTCTCGACGGCCACGTTCCGATCATTCTGATGGACGGCGTCCCCTACGACGCCAATCTCGACCGCTTCTTCCTTGACCTGCCGCTCAACGGCGTTCGTTCACCCCACTCGTTGCGCGCTTACGGCTATGATGTCGCGGTGTGGGTCCGATTTCTGCATGCTGCTTGCGGCAAGACCGTCTGGGCCGCCACGCGCGCGGATGTCGATGCGTTCCATCGTGCGCGGCGGCGCGAGGAAGCAGGCGCGCGCATCTCTGCGGCGTCCTGGAACCGCGGCATTGCGGCGCTGGAGAAGCTCTACAGATGGGCGCAGTTGGAAGGCCTCGTGGCGTCCAGTCCGTTCACCCATCGCGATGTCTGGCGGCAGGGTCATGGGGGCGGACGTGTCCGTGTCGTTGCACGCAACGATTCTTATGAGCGTGCCGCCAGGCGATCCGATGTTCGCTTCATCTCCCTGGAAGATTACCGTGTCTTCCGCGACGTCGGGCTTCGCGGCCTGACCGTCGACGGTGCCGAACGGCCCGGTGCCAGGGATCGCAACGGCGCGCGCAACGCACTCTTCGCCGAGCTACTGGTCACGACGGGCCTGCGCCTTTCAGAGGCGTCGTTCCTGCTCGCGGTCGAGATCACCGATCTTGCGCGGCATGCCGAGCGTGGCCGCCAGGCCCGGTTCGAACTTCCTTACGCATTGACCAAGGGCGATCGCGGCCGAAGCATCCTTCTGCCTCGGCGGCTTCTTCAACAAATCAGAGCCTACATCGCGGTCGAGCGCGCTCATGCCATCACCAAGTTCAAAAACGGCAAGGCCTGGAACGCGATCCAGCAACCGATCCTGGTCCGCGGGCCCGAGCCCAACGCGACCGGCCTGGCGCTCTGCGAGGGCGGAACGATTTCGTTCGAAGCGCTGACCCCGGACGAACGCGGCCGGCTGGTCATCTGCGATGAGGATGGTGCACCCGATCAGCCCGCTACTCTGTGGCTGACCGAGATCGGCCTACCGGTCCAGCCCAACTCCTGGGAAGCCGCCTTCGCACGAGCGTCCCGCCGCTGTGCCACCGCCGGCGTTCCGGTGAGGGTCAATCCGCATCAACTCCGCCATACCTTCGCCGTACACATGCTGGCGATGCTGATTCAGCATCGTCTGCGCGATGCGGCTGGCGAGAGGCCGGTCTCCGGCATGGAAGGTTACCGCCGGCTACTCGGCGACCCGCTCCAGCAGGTCCAGCGCCTTCTCGGCCATGCCAGCCTGACGACGACGTACATCTATCTCGATCATATCGCCGCGCGGGCCGATACGGTCGATGCGGCCGTCGAGGAGCTGCTGTCGCTCGTTCCGAGGTCGGGATCGTGAACGGCCGTCCCCGCAAGGGGCATCGGGTCGCCTTTGGCCGCGACGACGGCGTCTCGATCCCGGTTGATCCCGATCCCATCACCGGCCTGCGCTTCACGATCGCCGTGCAGAACGGCGGCGAGGCGCTTATCGACTTCACCGCGCTGCGGCCGCGGCGCCTCGCCCTGGCCGCGGCGCGGGCGCTTCGTCACCTTGCGGCACCAGGGGGACCACTCGGCGCCCGCATGACCGTGATGGCGTATGCCGCCACCCTGCCCAAGTTCTTCGCCTGCCTCAGTGAATCCCACGAGCCAGTCGAAGGCATCAGTACGTTGCGGGGGCGCCATATCGATCAGTTCGAGACGTGGCTCGAAGCGCGCGGCCTGACCCGCATCCATCTCTACACCCTGCTTGTCAAAGTCGTCGGCGTGCTCCGGCAGATCGGGATCGACAGTCCCGACGAGATGTCGCCCGATCTTCGCGACCGCCTGCGCTATGTCAGTGCCAAGCCGTTCCAGCGTTCGCGGCCGCGTGACGCCTACAGCCCCTACGTCGCACGCCAGCTTCGCGATGCCGCACGGGACGATATCGCCGCGGTGATCCGAAGACTCCAGGAGGAACCGCCTCCGGATCCCGATCCCGTCCTTCGCCGGATGCAAGCTGCCGTCGACGCCATTATCAAGGAGCACGGCCTCATCCGCCAAAGCGAACCCGCGTTCTTGCGCCTCTACCATGCCCGCAGGCGCCGCGGCCGGCCGAACCGGCATCTCGCCGACGAACTTCACGGCCGCCGGTATCTCACCACTGTCGATGTCGTGCCGTTCCTCGTCGTGCTGGCACTGGAGACCGGTCTGGAGATCGAGTGCTGCAAGACGCTGACGGTTGATTGCCTTCAGAACGCATCAGGCGGGACGGTCGAGATCGCCTACCTCAAGCGCCGGGCACGGGGTGCCGAGCACAAGCGCCTCCGGGTCCGCGACGGAGGCTCGACCGCGCCCGGCGGCCTGATCCGTCGACTCCTCGAGATAACCGCGGCAGCCCGCCGGCATCATCCGAGCGAGAACCTCTGGGTCTATTGCGGTGCCGGCACGTTCGGCGCCGGCATTCGCCACCCGCAGGTTCTCGTCGATGCGTGGACGCGCCGGCACGGCATCGTCGACGACGATGGGCGTCCGCTCCGCCTCCTCCTGTCCCGCCTGCGCAAGACCCACAAGGCGCTGTGGTATCTCAAGACGGAGGGCCACGTGGCGCGCTTCGCGGTCGGCCATACGCCGGAGGTCGCCGCGCGTCACTATGCCGACGTGCCGGCGCTGCGGCCGCTGCACGAAGCGACCGTGGCCGCGGCATTTCGGGAGGCGGTGGCTTCGGCCATCACGCCGACCGTTCTCACCCCCGAACAGGAAGCAGCCTGGCGGGCGGAGCCGGCGGATTCACCCAACCTTCCCGCCGGGTACGATCCTGCCGTGCTTCTCGGCGGCGAACAGGATGTTTGGCTCGCCAGCTGTGCGGGGTTCTATGCAAGCCCGCACAGTCCCGCAGGCGCTCCGTGTCCGCTCCCGTTCTGGGGCTGCCTCGAGTGTCCAAATGCGGTGATCACCGCCCGCAAGCTCCCCGCGATCCTGGCCTTCCTGGACTTCATCGAGGATCAGCGCCGGGCGCTGCATGCCGGCGATTGGGCGGCTAAGTTCGGTCGCGCCCATGCGCGGATCACGAGCGACGTGCTCCCCACCTTCGCGGCCGCGGTCGTCTCCGAGGCACGGCGGCTACTCGTGGCAGAACCTGCGACGATCTACCTGCCGCCGGAAGCTCGCCTGTGAGCCTCGCCATTGCGCCGCTGGCGCCGGCTGGCGTTCCGGACGCCTCTCCTGTGCTGGCGACCGCGCCGCTGCGGCCTGGTTTCAGCCGTGATGCTCTCTCCCGTTACGGCGACGCCAGCTGGGATCTCGGCCCCGCCGTCTTCCGCGAGAACGCCCGCCGATGCCACGTCACGGTGCATTTTGGCGCCGTTCCGGATCCGTCAGTGGCGCGCTGCCTGCGCGAATACCTTTATGCGCGGCTCAATGTTGACCTTCCCGGCATCCGGCCATCGCTTCCGCCCGCCAGCGTCCGGCAGATATTTAATCGCGCACGACGTTTCTTCGAATTCGTGCGATCTGAACTCGGCAGTTGCGATCTCGTCCGTGTCAACCAGGGCCTTCTCGACCGCTATGCCAAGCTGCTGCGCAACGGGCGATGCCGCCCGGTGATCGTCGTGCACTTGCTCGAAGTCGTCTTCGATCTTCACGCCTATCGCGCGCATCTTCCAACCGCCGCGCTGGCCGTCGAGCCTTGGCCAGGCCGGTCGCGCTCGCAAGTGGCCGGGTATCGCTTCGTTGCTCAGGAGAATCAGACCCCGCGCATTCCGGAGGCCGTGATCACACCGCTGCTGGCGTGGTCGCTCAAATACGTGACCATCCTCGCGCCGGACATCCTGGCAGCACGCCGTGAGTTTGGTCGGCTCGAGGAACGGCAGGCGACCTTGGCAGCCGCGGATGCAGGCCTTCACCCGGACGAGCGCCGAGCACGCCGCCGGGAGCGCGTCATGGCCTACCTTGAGGATCGCCGGCGCCAGGGGCGTGGCGTGCCCGTTTGGACCACCGCGCATAACGGCATCGTGCGCCGCGACCTGGTCACGGGCACCGTCAGCCCGCCGGTGAACTGGATGCTTCTGCATCAGCACGCCGGCATCGACGTGCGCGCCGAGCCGAAGGCGCATCTTCAACTCTCGACCGGTGCGCCGGATCTGGTTGCCGCCGCGATCGACACGATTGGCGTCGAGGCCGGCGGCATGGACACGCCGATCGCCTCCGACCCGGACACCGGCAGGCCCTGGCGGCCTCGCTTCGACGTCAAGACGCTCGTTCACGAAGAACGCATGCTCCAGGCCGCATGCTACGTCATCTGCGCCTACCTCACCGGCATGCGTGATTGCGAGGTGCAGGCGATGCACGCCGGCTGTCTGTCGCTGATCCGCAGTGCGGATGGCGTGATTGAACGGCATTGCGTCCGCTCCACCGCTTACAAAGGCAAGTTAAGCCGCGGCGAGCCAGCCGAATGGGTCACTATCGAACCCGTTGCCCAGGCGATCCGGGTGTTGGAGCAGCTTTCGACACGAGCCTCCACCGCTCGCGGTTGCGATACACTCTGGCCGGTGATCGATCTCGGCCGAGCCAGCAAAGACCATGTGTCTGCCGAGATCGTCCGACAGCTCAACGTCTATCGCGATCACCTCAATGCCCTGTTCGGCACGCCCGACACGCCCATCGTGCCTGCCGGCCCGACCGGTGCGCCTTGGCGCATTACCACGCGCCAGTTCCGCCGCACCATCGCCTGGCACATTGCCAATCGCCCCTTCGGCACGATCGCCGGCATGATCCAGTACAAGCACGCTTCGGTCGCCGCGTTCGAAGGTTATGCCGGTGCCAGCCGCTCGGGGTTCCGTGCCGAGGTTGAAGCGGAACGCCGCCTTGGCCAGTTGGACGACATCCTCCGTTACTTCGACGAGCGCAGGGCTGGGGCCGCGCTGTCCGGTCCGGCCGCCGCGCGAGTCGGACGCGCGCTCGATGTTGCCGCGGACGAACTTGGCCCCTGGCCCGGCATGATCGCCGATCGCAGCCGTCTCCGCACTTTGCTCGCGTCCACCGCCCGCACGCTGCATGTCGGCATCCTCGCTGACTGCTTCTTCGACCCGGCAACCGCCGCCTGCCTCCGCCAGGCGACCGATCCCGACCGCTCGACGCCAGTGCTGGCACTCTGCCAACCGACCCGCTGCCCCAACGCCTGCATCACGGCATGCCATCGCCCCGCCTGGTCGCGCGCCGCCGACGATGCACGCGTCATGCTGAGCGAGAAGCGCCTGTCCGCGCTGCAACGTGCCGCCCTCGCACAGGATCTTCGGCGAATCGAAGCCGTCCTTGAGGGCATCCCGGCCAAGTGACGCACTGATCCGCATCGCGGGGTCTGCCGTGCCGATCGGACCGTCGCACGGAGGCCACCCCGGCATGCGGCGGAGCGTGCGTTGTCCGTCCCGGCTGCGCAACGGCTATCGCCGTCCTCCGCTGCGCTGCGGCTCTTCGAGTGCGCAGCCGGTCATCGGCCATCGCCCGGAGGGCTCCGCCGCCGGGGATGGGCCCCGGCGGGACAGGAGTCCCGACCATGACCGCAGAGGTCCGCGCCGATATCTACACCCGCATCACGTCCGAGATCGCCGCCGCCATCGAGGCGGGCGCCGGTGATTGGCACATGCCTTGGCACCACGACGGCAGCTCGATCGCCCGGCCCGCCAACGTCACCTCCGGCAAACCCTACCGCGGCGTCAACACGCTCGCCCTCTGGATCGCCGCACAGGCTCGCGGCTACGCAAGTGGCACCTGGGGAACCTATCGCCAGTGGCAGGCGCTCGGCGCACAAGTACGCAAGGGAGAGCGCTCGACCGCCATCATGTTTTGGAAGCGAATCGGGGGTACCGAGGACGAGCAGGATGGCGAGGACGGCGACAATCGGCTTCGCTTCGTCGGTCGCGGATATTCCGTGTTCAATCGTTTTCAGGTCGACGGATACGAATCTCCCGCTGTCGATGCCTTGCCCGAGACGGAGCGCATCCCGCGCGCCGAAGCGTTTCTCGCCGCCCTCTGCATCCCCACGACCCTGGACGCCGACGCCGCCTACTATCGCCTCGATCTTGACCGAATATTCATGCCATCGTTCGGCTCGTTTGAAGATGCCATCGCCTTTATCGGCACCTTTGCCCACGAAGCAGCCCACGCAACGGGTGCAAAGCACCGGCTCGACCGGGACCTCACCAGCCGGTTCTCGCATCAGGCCCGGGCCATCGAGGAACTGGTCGCGGAACTGACGGCCGGCTACGTCCTGGCCGATCTGGGACTTGCCCATCACCCGCGGCCAGACCACGCGGCCTATATCGCCTCCTGGCTCAAGGCACTGAACGACGATCCACGCGCCATCTTCACCGCCGCCAGCAAGGCCCAGCAGGCCGCCGACTGGATGCACGCGCAGCAGCCGCCCCCGCCCACAGCCCCGCCGTGACACGGCGTTTCGGGGCATTTCCGGCTTGACTGTCAGGATAAAGGGCGGAAATAGCATCGCTGATGCTGGGAACCGAGATCGGACTCGGACACGAC
>JABBOH010000100.1 GCA_019351895.1 Pseudomonadota bacterium | reverse complement strand
ATCAATCCGGCTGTCTTCGTGGTGGCAGAGCGCAGGCGGGCGAAACGGAAGCGCCGCAAACAAGAAGGCGAAGTAGGCAAAGAAGGCTAGTCGGCCAAGCCCATGCCGCGCAGCAAGGGCTGGACGGCTTTGCCGCCCGGGGCGCGGCCAGGCTCCTCGCCGTTGATTGAGGCGGCTAATGGAAGAAGATCTGCCCCCGGATCAACATGGTCTGGAAGTCATCGGAGCGGCCGCTCCGGTCGACATGGGCGTGCTGCCACTGCAGGCTGATCCGGGACGGCGCCGACAGCCACCAGTTCACGCCCGCCGTCCAGATGCTCTGTTTGCCGCCCTCGATACCGGCGCTGTCGAGGTTCGCCGTCGAGAAGCGGCCGCCGACCTCCACCGCCCCCCAATGGCCATGCGCGGGATCGAAGCCGTGTCGCGCCGAGGGGGCGCCCCACGAGGCGGCGTTCGGCCGCCATCGGCGCGGATTGCCCAGCACTGTCCAGGCTGCCTGGGCATACCACCCGCTGAACCAGGGGTTGGACCGTTGGTGCGGTCGACCAGGGTCCGGTACCACTCCCCCTGGACCCATAGCGGTCCATACGCCAGACCGAACTCTGGACCGGCGCTGACTGTCCCCTGGGCCGGGATGGCGCCCGTATCGATCTCGGAACGGCCCTGGATGCCGTATTCCGCCGTGGCCGAGTAGTCGATGGCAGGGGCCGAGCCCGGCTCCTGCGCCAGCTGGAGGGACGATGCGGCCGACACGCCGACATGCACGGCGAGATCATGGGTCTTGACGACGAGGCCGGCCGCGCGCGCCAGCACGCCGCGGTACCGGGACGTGCTGCTGTCGCCGATCTGCCCCCCGGTCAGCGTCGCCTCTACCAGCCAACGGGCGCGATGGGCGCCGACCTGCAACCCCAGCTGGCCGCCGTTGGCCGACGCGCTGCTGACCAGATCGACGATCGTCGGGTCGGCGGCAAACAGCTTGTCGGCCGAGCGTTCGCCCGCCTCCAGCGTCAGATTCGGGGCAAAGACGCCTGCGGTGACGGTGAAGGGCTTCAGCCCCGCGTAGTGAACGTCTGCCTCGTAGAGGCCGGTGGAGCGGTATTGCGGCCAAGCGTAGCCGCTATCCCCGAAATCCCAGACGAGGCCGATGCTGACATCGTCCGGCAGTTTCACGGTGGCGCCATACCGGAGGCGCCTGATGTTCAGGCCGCCCGTGGGGTTCCGGGTCCCGGGCCCCCAGGCGGTGCCGAGATCGAACTGGTTCAGGACATACGGCCTGACCATGATCGTGCCATTCGCGAGTTCGAAAGACGGATCCTGGGACTCCGCCGCCTGCGCCCCGCCGATGGATATGACGCAGGTCAGGGCCAGCCCGGCGACCGCGCTCCTGAACGGCACGCCGAGGGTCGAGCCCCGCCTCTGTCCGGCAATAATGCGTCTGACGATGCGTCCGGCCCGGGTCACGATCCTGCTCCATCGTCTGGCGGCCGGTCAGCACGCGTCCGTCTCATAGCTGTGTCTTGGGAGCCGGCTTTCGAGCCCTTTACCGGGCTCCCGTGCATTTACAGGGGGATGAGAGATGCCCATTGTCAGGCCCCGGAGAAGATAGACATGCCTCGTCCCCCTGCCCGAATTATCGCCTGGACTGCCGCCCGCTGATGAGCCGTGATGACGATCTGTCGGAGGACGGCTCGAGCCCCGGGATCACCGGTGGCCGCGATACGACGAACAAGCTCCATGCCGCCACGCGGCTGCTCGCGGGTGGCACGGGGCCGCTGAAGGCGCGGCTGCGCGCGGCCTTCACGGCGGAGCTGATGGCTTTGCGGCCCGAGGATTTCCCCTGGCCCGATCTCGGCGTGCGGTGGGGGGCGATCCTCGAGGAGCTCGCTCCCAACCATCGGCCCATCATCACGCTGGAGCCGTGGTGGGATTTCGAGCTGAGCCACATCGCCGAGGAAATCGTCGATATCTACGATGAGGCGGCGCGGCGGGCCGGGTCTGATCCGGGGGCGTCCCCACTCCGAGATTAACGAGCCCGGAGGGTGGGGATGGAAACCAAGCCACCCCCTTGAGCCTCCCGATGAACGTGCCCGTGCTTGAATGGAGGACTTACCTATCTGCGGGAGATCTCCGCTGAGCAGCCGATCTTCGACGCTAGCGAACCGATCGCGGCCCGTTGCATCGCATGATGCTCAGGATAGCGTCGACCGCTAGACTCGGTACTATGCCAATGTCCTGCTGTCTTCCGCACAGCGCGAGCGCAACGCTCCGTCATCAGGAAAAAAGCCGTTACATCGATCGCCCAGCGGAATATAAGCCCCGCAGCATACCTCCAAAGCGCGCTCCGATACACGGCCAGCGCCGCGGCTGCTGCCACTTCTCCGCTTCTTCCCGAAGAGCCTGCAGAACCTGCGGACGATCGAGAACATACTGCAGCCCCGTCAGGATGTCGGCGCTCTCTGTCCCGTTAAACCGATAGACTGCTCTCTCTGCTTCATCAAAGAGTCGTAACGGTGTCACGGCAACCGGCGCACCAGAGGCGACAGCCATACGTAGCGCAGCACTAGAGCCCTCCTTAGAGTGCTGATAAGGCAACACGACAAGATCGCATTCGGCGAGTTGACGAAGCGAGTCTCGGTCCTCTGCAAACTCAGTACGCCATTCCACATAATCTTTCAGACCTACCTGCTCGGCTAAGGCGCGGCAGCGTGCGATCTCCGACCTGGATTCTGGTGATCCATACTCCGCGTTGACCAGCCGCAGCCTGATGTCCTTATGAGGCCTGAGGCTTGCGACAGCCTTGATAAGCTGAGGTATGCCCTTGTCGGGCAGAAAAAAGCCATAGCAACCCACTAAAAGCGAGCGATGATCTCTCCGAACGGAGGCCGGTGCATAGTTTACGTCGATAATGCCTTGTGGCATCATTGTCGTGTTATCAACTAACCCTAAGACCTTGAGCCGATTCAGATCATCAACCGTATGCACGACGACGCGCGTGACACGCTTGAACGCCTCGATCAGGTGTTTCTGCTCCTCCTCCTCGATATCAAGAATTCGCTGTGTCGTGTGCAGCACCAGCACCACAAGCCGCGCTGCCATAGCCGCGGCAGAAATCATCTCCCTCAATGATGGCCAGGAAATCAAACCCGGTTGATGCTGGATGACCAGCACGTCAGGATCGCTAATCGCCGCCGCATAGAGGAGTGGACGTGCGCCGTCGACAAGACCAAGCGGCCAACAGGGCACCACGGTGACGCCGCTCTCCGCCGTGGCGCCCGTAGGCGTCCGATCGTCACAGAATATCGTGATCTCAGCTTGCCCGATGCTCGCGCCTAGCGCGGCGATGATGTGTCGCGAGTATTCTGCGATGCCGCACCTTACACCCCAACTCGACACCCAACCGATACGCAGAGGCCGCTGGAGCCGTGGCAACGTCAGCAAGTCCGTCGCCGCCTCAACTACTGCGTGGGCGAACTCACGTCTACTCGGTAGCGTCGCCAGTGGCACAGCCGTACCTCTCTGCCGAAGAGCGCTCCATAGTGCACGCGACAAGTCCTCGACATCAGGTTCCACCCAAAGTGATCCCGGAACCGCAAGGTGGCTGCCTGATGAGGCAAAGCGATAGTTGACGTATCGGACGGAGCCACAACAAAAGTCCGTATGACCGCCAAAGCCGGTGACGATCAGATGCAATCCCGCCGCCATGGCCTCGGCCGCCGGCAGGTTGAACCCCTCACCGCGTGTAGGCAGGACCATGACATCCGAATCGCGATACAAATCGAGCATCTCATGCTCATCGATATCACGATCGATCAAGACGATTCGGGGCGCGTCGCCATCCTCCGCTTGCAGGGCGCGAATTCTATCTTCCACATCGTTATGGGGATTAGGAAAGACCTTGATGATGAGGCGCACGGGGTCGGTTCGTCGAAAAGTACGCCGGAACGCTTCGAGAAGGATGTCTACGCCTTTTCGCGGAAATCCTGACGAGATGTGCAGGAACGTAAAGGTGTCCGTCTTTCCGGTAGCGCGCTTCTCAGCCAAATCTCGAAAAGCACCAAGATCTGGAGAGAAACCCACCACCCGAACCGGAACAGAAAGACCAGAGTCGACCAACGCCTTCGCTACAAAGTTCGATGGCGCAAGAACACCGCCGAAGCCCTCATTCAAACAGGCGATGGTCTCGGGAGGAACAACAGACTCCTCCCAAAAGAAATAGGCGAGCGCCAAGTCACATGGATCGCGGAACACATAGACCGGGTAGTGCTGGCTGATGACAACGTGAGGGCCGGTGAGCGGTACTGGTCGAGCGGCGAGTTCCGAGATGGCGGCAACCTCTGCCTCGGGTACGCCTGAAAGATCCTCTGTTGGTTCGCCCTCGACGGCCACCAGACGGTTCATCCCGGGCCGCTCTGCTTCCAAAGCGCTAGAAATGCTTCTGTTGATACCCGCGAGGCTGTAACTTCCGTTGACATGCCCGGCGATCGTGATCCGCATGCCGGCCCCCAGGGCCGCACGTGTCTCCTCCTTACGTGGGGGTGCCGCACCTGCGATCGCGAGCGCCTGCAGCAGCGGCGGCTCATTGTCCTTCCAGCGAAATCGCTGCAGACCGGAATACTGGCTACGGGCGAGGGCGACCCGCCGCTCCTTGTCCTGCGCCAACTCCAGCAGACGATCGACGACCGCGCCTGTCGTGTTGTCCAGAAGCAATCCGCTGCCGAAACCGAGCGTGTAGGGGACCGCCCCAGTGGCGAGAGCGAGGACCGGCAGATGATGTGCCATCGCCTCCACCAGCGGAACCCCGAAGCCCTCATGTTGACTCAGCGACAGATAGAGGTCTGCCCGCTTATACCAACTATGAAGTTCATCGTCAGATACTGCCCCTGTTAGTGTAACATCATCACTAAGTGCATAGGCCTTAAGTCGAGCTTCGATGGCTTGCGCATAGGCGTCACCGGATCCACCATGCCGGCCGACAAGAACTAGGCGACAGGGCTTTCCGTAGCGATTGCGGAAAGCAGCGAAAGCATCGAGAAGATCGGCTTGTCCCTTTGATCGAACCACTCGCCCAACGAAGAGAACTGTGAAGAAGTCATTGTCGTTGACCGCTGCCGTCGAGGCCGCGCGAGCCAATAGACTATCAACATCAAAAAGGAGTTGGCAAACCTGAACCGGGCTGAAGCCGAGCGCCCGCAACTCGACGGCGTTATACTCGCTGTCAGCGAGTGACGCACAAACGACACCCCTCAGCGCCTCGAGTTGCTGACGCCCAAGAATCGAATATCTCTGTAGAAACTCGTCACCCTGAAGTAGGTCAGACGGGGTTATATTGTGATAGAGAAGGACCTTCGGCGCGGGAAGCGCTACGACATTTTCGAAACGGTCGAACCCCAATGAATGGCGGAGAATCAGGACATAGTGCTCATGCTGCGGCAATTCCTCCGTCAGTCGCAGTTCGTGTGCCAGCGCCTCATCGCGGTAGGTGACGAAGATATCGCTTTGGTAGCCGAGGGCGCGGAGACGCGCGCGGGTGAGCAACATGCTGTTGGTGATTGCGTCGCCAGTCGCTGCGCCGGAGTGGAACTGATGCACCGCGGTCCGGTACGCTGAATGTGCGGATGGGGCGATTAACGCCCTGCCAACCGGTGCCGAGATGGCAGAAGCGCACGGCGGTCGGGGCACTTCGATAGGCACCGGCTCTTGCTTCAGCACCGGGCCACCTGAATTGGCGCGCGACCGCAGACGCCGCATCGGCGCCGTGATGCGCCAGGATGTGCTGTTTCTTATTGCCTCGAAGGCGGCAACAGCCTCCAACGTCTGGCGGTCACTGACCGCAGATCGCGCAGCTTCTTGGGCGGCACGATTCGCCTGCAAGGCGCTATTGGCTTCGGCCGCTTCACGCCCAGCGGCTTCGCGCTTCAACGCCTCGCGCAGCTGCGCCACATCGCGCGTTGCGTCGTCGCACCGCAAACGAGCATGAGCAGCAGCCAGAGACTCGAAGTCCGCACGTCCTTCCGCAGCGACGGCCCGCTCCAGCAACTGTGTCACGCGCAGCTCAGCGGGGAGCAGACGCTCCCGAAAGAGCGACGCGCGGGTCTCGGCTTCATGAATACGCCTAGCCCACTCGCTATCCGCTGCCCTGATGAAATCGTCAAACACATTGGGAGGAGTACCGAACGCATGGTTTAGTCGCTCGTACATCTCCGCTGCAATGTAGAATCGATTTAAGCCGTCGAACCAGACGAACCGGTAGTCGGCATCGAGGAGAATGAACTCCCACTCACCGTGCGTCTCAGCGGTGGTCATCGGAGCCGTTGCCTCGATGACGACGATCCATGGCCGGAACACGGTGAAGTCTGCACCTGATAGGACAGCCTTCTCGGCTCCCTCCACATCGATCTTGAGGAAGTGGATCGTATCGGCTGCATGAGCACGACACACGTTGGCAAGCGTATCGACCGCGACATCCGCCGACTGCACATCCATACCGGCCGCTCTGAGCGGGGCGACGCTCGAAGGTTCGGTCGTGGATAGCCCGGTGCCATCGACCACGAACATCCGCGTGCGACCGGCGCGCTCGCCCAGAACGAGCCGCAGGTTTACATCACGGGGGCGCGCGGCCGCTAGGCGCAGGCTGTATTCAGGCGTCGGCTCGATGTTGATCCCGCTCCATCCGCGGTCGTAGAAGGCTCGCGTCACGGAATCGATGTCAGGATGCGCCGCGCCGACATCGACGTAAAAGCCGTGAGGCACGTCCCGGAGTGCACGCCAAAGCAGGACGTCCTCGAAGTTCTGTGCGTAGGAAACGAACGTCACGGCGTAGCCCTTTCAAGACGCGCAGATCGAGCCTAGCAATCTGCCAGTAACTGTGCCCGCATCAAGATTCTTTCGCAAGATACGAGGTGTGGACGGCCTGATCATGAGGTTCCGCGATTCCTAAGCATCGGCTGCTCCACATCCGATGCGCGGCCACTAGACAATCCTAGGCGGCCCGCAGTACCAATTCGCTCCCGGGCTTCAGCGCCCATAGCGACGGGCCGATAG
>JABBOH010000099.1 GCA_019351895.1 Pseudomonadota bacterium | reverse complement strand
CTAGCTGCCAATGCCATGCCGCCCGTGACCGTCATCAAGCGCGCGAGCCCGCGCGCTGGCGACACGTCCCTGCACGGGGAATGCCTGCGCAAATCGGTTCTGCCATCCTTGGCTTATGGCGGTCACTCCTGCTCGCTTAAATGGAAGGTTGACCCGCAATGGCGCTACACGCAGCGGCATTACGGCTGGGATCGCCGCCGCCAGGCCTGGCCGCACGGACCTTTCGTAACCAAACTTATCGGCTATGACGCCGGCCTTCGCGACAGCCGCCGGCAAGCCAATGCCGCAGGCAAATGGCCACCAGGTCATCACTACCGATATCCGCTCGCCGATTGGGGGTGGACGCGCGAATTCTGCGAGCAGGTGATCGCCGGCGAAGGCCTGCCCGTCCCGGTGAAATCGGCCTGCTGGATGTGCCCGGCCTCAAAGAAGTTCGAGGTCGACTGGCTATCTGCTGAACACCCGGCTCTGGCTATTGCCGCCATCGAAATGGAACGCCGCGCCCATGCGCGCGGGCTCACCACCACGCAAGGCCTCGGCCGCCGCTGGTCCTGGTCGGAATATCTCGGACATGGCGATCCACGACCCCGCCCCGCCAGCATAAGCGCGCCGGAATAGAAAGATGAGCTGCCATGGTCACGGGTCCGGCCGCAAGGGTGCGTCACTGCGCTCCCGCGCGAAGGCGCGCGCCCTTGCCCCCGGCCCCGGCGCCACGGCGCAAGGAGGGGCGGTCAAGGGAGTGGAGCGGGAGAACCTGCGATCCGCAACCGGCGCGCTCCACCGCCGGCAATCCAACATCGGCTGGAGATACCACCGCGATCAAGTTCGGACGCAGGCCCGAGTTTATTGGCAAACCGTGCGGTTCCATCGGGCGACGCCGCCTGCATGGCTGCACGCAGAACAGCCATCCAGAGCCACCGCGCAATGAACTGCCAATCCTCCTGTCTCAGCAAAAAAGGACAATGCCATGCCTGACACACCGCGCTTTACCTACTCTCCCTGGAGACACGGAGGCTGGTACGTTCACGGCATCCGCTATCCCAATGGAGGTATCGGATGCGTCTCGCGGAATTATGCTGATCGCAAGTGGCGCATTGCCTGCGACCCCCGTCCGTTCGAGCAGCGCCCGACTTTCAAAACACGCGAACAAGCAGCCATGGCCGAATGGGAACTGGTGCAGACCCTGCCAGCGAATGAAGCCTCAAAAAATTAATAAATTGCGAAGTTTATGAATTGAAGCGCTGCCACTGGGCGACGACCGCCGCAAGGGTCTGTCGCGCCGAAGTGTGGCGCAACAGCCCGGCTCCGCCGGCTTCGCCCTTGCCCCGGTCATCACCGCAGCGGCTTCCGGAAAAGGTCTTCGATGAAGAAGATCAGAAAGGAAAGTCGCATGAACACCGAAACAACTCAGGATTCAAAAAGCAGACTACGGAACGGCCTGGCAATGCACACCGGGTCGCAATGCTGCTTTCGGCATTGGGCCGGAACCATGCGGTTTACCGAAGGTCTGAAATTTCTCGCCGACGTGGCTGGCGCCTACTGGCTGATCGATAACATCGCAGCATTCCGATTGGATGCCAAAGTCCGAAGCCAAGACTTCGTCCTCTGGAAGCTCCGCGTCAACGCGGATGATACAGCAGTCCTGATTGCCGAGGATGGCAACGAGAACGAGATACTCCGTCAACACATCCCCTGGACGAATTTCCCGCTCGAGGGAATCTCGCTCTACCTGACGGACGACATGCTGCTGCTGCCCAGCGAATACTGAGCGCAGCCAAACCGGGCGCCCGATCGCGCCCACCACTCCCCATCAAACCCATCCGCCCGCCTGACCTCCGTTCCGCGGATGCACGCGCGCGGCCAACCCCCGGAGATCGCTCATGTCCAATGCCGCGCAATACAGCCTGGGTCTCTTTGAGACCACCGCCCTGGGATGGACCCTCGACGCACCGCGTCAGAACCCGCCCACCGCCCAGCAACCCGCGCCCGTCTCCTCCGACGCCTGCATCGCGGCGAGCCGCCCTGCCGACCGTCCGATCATGGGTGCGAATTTCTATCTCGACGGCGAACGCAAGCTGGCCCGCAATTGGGCAGGTCGCGCCGAGGACAACATCCGCGCCATTACGCTCTCCAAGGAGATCGAGGACGCCGGCCGCGCAGCGTCACGCGACGAGCAGGAACAGCTCCTCCGCTTCATCGGCTTCGGTGCCACCGACCTGGCACAGAATGCCTTTCCGCTGCCCGGCGCGAGCGGTTTTCGCGAGGGATGGAAAAACCTCGGCGAGAGCCTGGCCAGCGCCACGAACGAGGGTGAATACGCCGCTTTGCAGCGCGCCACGCAGTACGCGCACTACACGCCCGAGCCGGTCATTCGCGCCATCTGGCGCGCCGCCCAGCATCTCGGCTTCGCCGGCGGCCGCGTGCTGGAGCCCGGCATGGGAACGGGACTCTTCTTCACCCTCCTGCCAGCGGCCCTTCGTGCCGAAACCCGGCTGACCGGCATCGAATATGATCCAATCACCGCCCGGATCGCCCGGCTCCTTCATCCGAAGGCCCGGATCTATTGCGAGGATTACACGAGAAGCCGGATTGGTGACGGGTTCGACCTCGCAATCGGAAACCCGCCTTTCGCGGATCGCATCGTGCGGGGCGATCCCACCACGGCCAGCCTGGGTCTGCGCCTGCATGACTACTTCATCGGCCGATCGATCAGCCGCCTGCGCCCGGGCGGCATCGCCCTGTTCGTGACCAGCACCGGGACGATGGACAAGGCCAGCCGCACCGCCCGCGACTACATCGCGGGGATGGCCGACCTGATCGGCGCGGTGCGCCTGCCCGAGGGCAGCATGAAGGCGACAGCGGGCACGGAAGTTGTCATCGACATCCTCGTGTTTCAGCGCCGCTCTGAAGGCACGCCTGCCGGCGGGAAAGCCTGGATGGACCTCAGCGAAGTCCGCATCGCCGGTGCCGAAACGGGAACCTCGGTCGAGAGCGACAATGATGAACCAGACCCTTCAGTCGATCACGAGAAGCGGCACCTGCGCCGCGGCGTGGTCGAGATCAATGAGTATTTCGTCGCCCACCCCGAGATGGTGCTTGGGGAACACAGCCAACGTCGCGGCATCTATGGACCCGGCTGGTCCTACACCTGCCGCCCGACCATGCCCACCGCCACCATCGAGACCCAACTCGACCAGGCGTTCTCCCTGCTGCCTGCCGGAATCACGTCCGCGCCGGACGATGCCGCAGACGCAGCCGATGAGGAAGATTTTGCCGCGATCGGCAGGGCCGCAGATGGTGCCACCGTCAAGGAGGGGTCGTATATCGTCGGCAAAGACGGTCGCCTCTGCCAGATCATCGACCGCAAGAGCACGGTCGTCGAAATCCGCACCGGCAAGGGCGGCGAGGGCCTGACACCCCGCGCCGCCAAAGTGATCCGCGCGCTCATGCCGATCCGCGATGCCGTGCGCGAAATCCTGCGCGCCCAGGCCGCGGGCCGCCCCTGGATTCAGGCCCAGATCAAGCTGCGGCAGGCCTATTCCGGCTTCATCCGCTATCACGGGCCGATCAACCACACGATTGTCAGCGTCACTCGCGACGCGGAGACGGGGGAGGAGAAGGAATCCCACCGCCGGCCGAACCTCGCTCATTTCAGCGACGACCCCGATTGCTGGCTGGTTGCCAGCATCGAAGACTACGATCTTGAGAGCGGGATCGCCAAGAAGGGGCCCATCTTCGACCAGCGTGTCGTGTCGCCGCCAATGACCCCCGTCATCACCTCCGCCACCGACGCACTCGCGGTGACGCTGAACGAGATCGGCTATGTCGATCCCGAACGCCTCGCCGAATTGCTGGAGTGCGAGCCCGCCGACGCCCTGGGGCGCCTCGGCACGACGGTCTACCGCAATCCCGTCACGGAAGGTTGGGAGACCGCTGACGCCTACCTCTCCGGCCCGGTTCGCACCAAGCTGGCAGCAGCCCAGGCGGCAGCAGCGCTCGACGCTCAATATGCGCGAAATGTCGAGGCGCTGCTTGAAGCGCAACCCCAGGACATCCCGCCGTCGGGCATCACCGCGCGTCTCGGCGCGCCCTGGATTCCCACGTCCGACATCGAGGCCTTCACCTTGGAGATCATGGAGACCAAGACGCGGATCTTCCACATGGAAGAGGTCGCCACCTGGACAGTAGAGGGGCATTCCTTCGCGAGCAGCGCCGCCGGCACATCCGAATGGGGGACACCACGCCGGCACGCCGGCGCCTTGCTGCATGATGCCCTCAACAGCGCGACCCCGCAGATCTTCGACACCGAGATCGTGGATGGGACCGAGCGGCGCGTGCTCAACCCAGAAGCGACCGAGGCCGCGAAGGAGAAGCTGAACAAGATCAAGGCCGCCTTCTCGCAATGGGTCTGGGCCGACCCCGCCCGCGCCGATCGGCTCTCGCGGCTCTACAACGACCGCTTCAACAATCTGATCCCCCGCCACTTCGACGGCACGCATCTGACGCTGCCCGGCGCCAGCAACATCATCCGTCTCTACAGCCATCAGAAGCGCGTCATCTGGCGGATCATCTCGACCGGCAGCACCTACATGGCGCACGCCGTCGGCGCGGGCAAAACCTACTCGATGGCCGCAGCGGTGATGGAACAGCGGCGGCTCGGCTTGATTTCCAAGTCGATGCTCGTTGTGCCGGGTCACTGCCTCGCGCAAGCCTCCCGCGAGTTCCTGCAACTCTACCCGACCGCCCGCATCCTGGTCGCCGATGAGACGAATTTCACAAAAGATAAGCGTGCCCGCTTCCTCGCACGCGCGGCGACGGCCGCCTGGGATGCGATCATCATTACCCATAGCGCCTTTCGCTTCATCGGCGTGCCTTCCGGCTTCGAGCGCCAGATCATCTCTGACATGATCGACACCTACGAAGCCCTGAAGCTGAAAGCGGATTCCGATGATCGGGTCACGCGCAAGCGCCTGGAGGCCATGCGCGAACGCCTCTCCGACCGGCTGGAGTCGATCAAGGACCGGCGCGACGACATGGTGACGATCGATGAAATCGGCGTCGATCAGATCATCGTCGATGAAGCGCAAGAATTTCGCAAATTAAACTTCGCCACCAACCGCATGAACCTGAAAGGCGTCGACCCCGAAGGCTCGAACCGCGCATGGGATCTCTACGTCAAAATGCGCTTCATTGACAAGAAAAACCCCCGCCGGGCGCTGATTCAAGCCTCAGGGACTCCCATCACGAACACCCTCGGTGAGATGTTCACGCTGCTGCGGTTCCAGAACGAGGATACGCTGCACGAACGCGGCGTGCATGAGTTCGACGCTTGGGCCGCGTCCTTTGGCGACACGCGCACCGAGTTGGAGCTACAGCCATCGGGTTCCTACAAGCCGGTAGAGCGGTTCTCGCAATTCGTGAACGTGCCCGAACTGATCGACATGTTCCGCGCCTGCGCCGATGTTGTCTTGAAGGATGATCTCCGGCAGAATCTCCGGCTCCCGCGAATCAAGACTGGTCAGCGGCAACTCATCACCGCCGACGCAACCGACGCCTTCCGCGATTATCAATCGCTTTTGGCCGATCGTATCAGCGAGATCGAATCCCGCACCGGCAAAGTCCAGAAGGGCGATGACATCCTCCTATCCGTCATCACCGATGGGCGGCACGCCGCCATCGACATGCGGCTCGTCGGGTTCGCCAGCGAGAACGAGCCGGAAAACAAGCTCAACATGCTGATCGCGAATGTCTACCGCATCTGGCAAGAGACGGCGGACCACGCCTATGTGAAAGAGGACGGCACACCCTACCCGATCAAGGGCGCGGGCCAGCTCATCTTCTCGGATCTTGGAACGATTACGGTTGAAGCCAAACGCGGCTTCTCCGCCTATCGCTGGATACGCCAGGAACTGATCCGGCTCGGCGTCCCCGGGTCCGAGATTGCCTACATGCAGGATTACAAGCGGTCCGCCGAGAAGCAAAGGCTGTTCAACGAATTCAACGCCGGCCGCGTCCGCATCGTCATCGGCTCATCCAATACGATGGGCACCGGCGTCAACGCGCAGCGCCGCCTCAAAGCCCTGCATCATCTGGACGTGCCCTGGCTGCCCTCGCAGATCGAACAGCGTGAGGGACGCATCGAGCGCCAGGGCAACCAGAACGACGAAATCGAGATCGTCGCCTACGCGACACTCGGCTCAATGGATGCGACGATGTGGCAGAACAACGAGAGGAAGGCCCGGTTCATTTCTGCCGCCCTATCAGGCGACAGAAGCATCCGCACCGTCGACGATATCGGCGAGGCCGCCAACCAGTTCGCTCTGGCCAAGGCCATTGCGTCCGGTGACGCGCGCTTGATGCAGAAAGCCGGGCTGGAAGCGGAAATCGCGCGCCTGGACCGCCAACGCGCCTCGCATTTCGATGACCAGCTCAACATCCGCCGGCGCATCGCGGATGCAAAGCGGGAACACGAGCACGCCACCCGGCGTGTCGTCGATATCGGGCTCGACCTGAAGCAACAGGTCTCGACCCGCGGCGACGCCTTCCGGATGGACTACGAGGGGCGTGTCATCACGGATCGTCGTGTGGCTGGCAGCACGCTCCTCTCCAAGGTCCGCCTCGCAGAGCGGGGCAAGGTTCCGCTCGAAAAACCACTCGGCTCCCTCGGCGGCTTCCCTCTCATCTGTCACGCCGATCGCGGATGGGGTCGCGAGTTCGAGGCCAATCTTATCCTGCGCCGCAATGGCTTCGATCAGAAGATTTCCATCGATGACGAGATGACACCGTTGGGGTTCATCAGCCGTCTAGAGCACAATCTCGATCGATTTGGCTTCGACCTCCAGGAACAGGAACGCCGCGCCAGCGAGGCCCTCACCCGCCAGCTTGGATACGAGGAGCGCAGCGGCCAGCTATTTCCCCTCCAGGCTGAGCTTGACGGGAAACTCGCGGCACTCGCCGCCCTAGATGCGGACCTCGCCGCGACCTCCAAAAAAGCCGCCTAGACCACCCCCACCCAACTGAAAAATGGAGACGAACCATGCCCATCGTGTTTGACACGAGCGCTTTGCTGCGCCCGCCATGCAGCCCCGCCGAATTTACCGCCAGCA
>JABBOH010000098.1:438-7253 GCA_019351895.1 Pseudomonadota bacterium | reverse complement strand
CGGCCTGGCCGGCCTGCTGGAGGAGCGCTACCGCGCCTATGCCAACGCGGCGCGGCAGGACCTGCTGTCGCCACTTTTCGGCAAGCTCGACCGGCTCGTCGTGCTGGCCGATCTGCTGACGGCGCTCGCCTCCGGGCATGATGGCTTCACGGACACGCAGGCGGCGCTCTCCGCGGCCGCCGGCGCGTTGCGCTGGCAGTCTTCCTGGATGGACAGGGTGACGGAGCTCCTCTCGTTGCGGTGGCCACCGCCGGTGATCCGTCGCGTCGCCTATGCCGCGACTAAAGCCGATCACGTGGCCGTGCGCCAACGAGGCAATCTCCGCAGCCTGATGAAGGTGCTGACGGACCGAAACACGGGGATGCCCGCCGCCTGGTTCGCGCTCGCCTCGATCCGTTGCACGGAGGATGCGACCTGGCAGTTGGGCGGCCGCAGCGTCTCGGCGGTGCGCGGCCGGGTGGCGGGCCAGGGCGTGGCGCTCTCTTACCCGGGCGAGGTTCCGGATCAGCCGCCGGATGATGCCTTCTGGTCGAATAAGTTCTTCGCGCTGCCCGAGTTCGAGCCGACGCGCCTGCCCAATGCCCGGCGGGTCGGCGTGCCACAGATCGAGTTGGATGCGCTGCTCACCTTCCTGCTAGACGACGTGCTGTGACCCGGGAGCCACGCCTTCTGGTCGAGGATGCCGCGGGACCGCGGCTGGAACCGATGATGCCTGTCGTGGAAGTGACGACTGATCCGACGCCGCGCGGCTCTGGCCTTTTGCTTGGTCTGGCGGGTTTGGCGGTTCTAGCGATCGGGCTGGCGGCACTGCAGACCGGAAACTTCGTGGCGACCCAATTCGACCGCGCCGCATGGCTGGGCTGGCTGACGCTGGCGGTCGCGGTGTTGGGCTTTGGCCTTCTGCTGGCGGCGGCGTGGCGGGAGTTGAGTGGCCTCTTTGCCTTGAGGCGTGTTGATCGTTTGAGGAGCGCACTGGCGAGCAGGGACGCCCATCGCATCCATGCAGCGGCGCGTGGTTGGGCCGCAACCCTGCCCGAGGCTGCGACGCTGGTGCCGGCGATCGACGCAGCCAACGATCCCGACGCTATCCTGGCTTTGCTGCGGGCCGGACCCATCGCCGCCATGCGCGCACGCAGCGATGCACTGGGTCGCGCCGCCGCCTTTCAGACTGCGGCTGGGATCGCCGCCACGCCTGCGCCAGCCCTCGTCGTGCTTCTGGTCGCCTGGCGCGGTCTTCGGCTCGTCCGCCAGGTAGCGGCGCTGCACGGGATGCGCCCGGGCCTGTTCGGCACTTTGGGCCTGCTCCGCCGGACAATGATCGCCGCAAGCTTGGTGGGCGCTTCAGAAGCCGCGATCAACGCGGCCGCTCACGCCGTGCTGTCCAATCCTCTGCTGAGCCATGCCCTTGGCGACATGGCCGGCGCCGGCGTCGCCGCTCGACGAATGATCCTGCTGGCGCGTGCGACGGCCGCGGCTTGCAGTCCGTTCGCCCCCGCGCGCGATCCGGACACAACTGCCTGAGCAAGCCACTCCGTGGAGAGCCAGGGGATGGCGAGGAAGACGGGCGTCAGCGACACAGTGAGCAACGCGGTCGGGAACGCCTGGACCCCAGCAGCCCACCACACGTAGAGAGGCCAAAAAGGCAGGTGGGAGCCGACCGTCAGGGCTGCCCAGTTGCTGGCTTCCACGAGCGGGTCGCGGTTACCGGCATACCGCCGAGCGGCGCGATCCAGTGCACCCAGGAACAGCCAGTCGGACACGCTCGTCCGAAGTTCCTTGCA
The DNA here is from genome assembly GCA_019351895.1 of Pseudomonadota bacterium. GTDB lineage: Bacteria > Pseudomonadota > Alphaproteobacteria > Acetobacterales > Acetobacteraceae > Acidisoma. The sequence continues at coordinate 5,472 of JABBOH010000098.1, read as the reverse complement.
GACAAGCACAGGAGGACCTATCGGCTTCGACGCCCAGATGGTGCCTGGCTCTGGGTCGAAGGTCTGGCGCGCGCAGAAACGACTGTTGAGGGAACGATCTCGCGAAGTTTGTTGTGGTGCTGCGGGACGCGACCGCACGAAAGGCCTCCGAATTCAAGTTGCGGGACGCGCTGGCCCGCATGGAGCGGATGGCGGCCACAGATGGGCTGACGGGCCTGGCTAACCGACGTCACCTTGAAGAGGTCGCAAACAGGGAATGGCTGCGGTGCGCACGCGAAAATGTCCCGCTTTCGGTGCTGCTCCTGGATGCAGACCACTTCAAGCTGTTCAACGACCGCTATGGCCATCTTGTCGGCGATGGCTGTCTTCGCACGATCGCGTCCCAGCTTGATGCAGCGGCCCAGCGACCGGGTGACCTCGCGGCCCGCTACGGCGGCGAGGAGTTCGTACTACTCCTGCCGAACACGAATGAGGAGGGTTCGCTGATTGTTGCCGAAGGCCTGTGCCGGCGCGTGCGGGAACTGCGCATTCCGCACGACAGCAATGCCGAGGAGGGCGTTGTGGCGATCAGCATCGGCGCCGCCACAGCTTGGCCCAACGATTCGCCGAAGCACGTTCGGCCGCATCGACGCCTTGCGGTCTTCCGCCGATGCCGCGCTCTATCAGGCCAAGCGCGGCGGGCGGAACCGGGTTGCGGCCGTGGGGCGCCCATCGGCTCAGAACTGATCTGTCAAAAGATAAGCGACCCGCCTGCGGCTGCGCGGTTCGATAAGGCGCAGCCTCTGCTTGACCATCCTCACTACGGTCGGATGCTGAGTGCCGCGCAATGCCTGCCAGCTTTCTCACGACAGCTTACAAAATGAAGTTCCTGACGAGGAGATCTTGGCCACAGCCAGCACCGTCGATTGACCACGATGCGCGGCTATGTGCAACGGACCTCAAGCCCAGCGTCGCGCTTCCAGACCCAACGACCCAACAAACTCGCGCACGTAAGCGCTTGCGTGCAGTGCCTTAGGCGCGCGCGGGCCCATTTAGGTCCGCCGCAAGCGGCCGCCGCAACGTATGATTTCAAGGAAATGATGCTTGCGGCGGACCTAAATGGGTCCGTTTCCTCGGATGGGCGTCATACCGATTCGCTACATGATGTGCGGCCCCGTGCCTATTGCGACGGATAGAAGAATTCTGCGCTCAACACATCTCATTTTACTGCGCCGAAGGTCATGCCCTCCACAAGCCGGCGACGGAGGATCATCGTTGCCAGCAGGATGGGTGCAACAGTGACAGTGGCAGCGGCTGTAAGGCTCCCCCACTGCGTGCCATACATGTTGGTGAACTCGCTTATGCCAACAGGGGCGGTTTTGGCCGCCGAGCGCGTGAGGGTTAGTGCAAACAGGAACTCGTTCCAGGCCAGCATGCCGCTCAGCAGGCTGGCGGCGACGATGCCCGGCATGAGAAGCGGCAGGACGACGTGGCGCAGGATTGCAGCCTGCGACGCGCCATCGACCAGGGCCGCTTCCTCGATCTCGAACGGGATTTGCCGAATGTAGCTTCGGAGCATCCAGATCACCATCGGCAGCCCAAACGCCGCGTAGGGGATGATGAGTACCGGGAAGGTGTCCATCATTCCAAGGCGCGAGGCGATGATGAAAACGGGCACGACCGAGACGGCCGGCGGAAACATGATGGTGGAGAGGATCCAGTTCGCCGTGAAGCGTTTGCCGCGAAACTTGACGCGCGCGAGGCTGTAGGCGGCGGGGATGCCGACCGCGAGGCCAAGCGAAGTCGCAGCAACGGTGACAACTGCGCTATGGATCAAAAGGACGCTGAAGGATTGGGAAGTGTAGGTGTTGCCGCCAAGCACATTGCGGTAGTTCGCAAGCGTCGGGTGAAAGTGCCAGACCGGCGGAAGCGCTTGGCTGATATCGGCAGGTTTGATCGAGGTGAGCACGACCCAGAGCAGCGGAAACATCGTGATCAGCAGCAGCGCCCATAGCACAAGGCGAAACAGGCTGGCGCGGAGTAGTCGCATCTCAATCCTCCAGGATGTCGGTGTTGCGCCCGAGGACGTTGAGCAGTTGCTGCATGACCACGGCGAGGACCAGCAGGAAGCAGATGCCGAGCGCCGATGCCGCGCCGATATCGAAATCCTGAAGGGCGACACGATAAAGATCCAGGTTGATCACCTCGGTTGAGTTACCAGGGCCGCCGCCGGTCAAGACGAAGATGCTGGCGAAGGTCTTGAATGCCTCGATCGCTCGCAGCACGAGCGCGATCGCGAGGAACGGCCGGAGAAGCGGCAGCACGATGTGCCAGAAAAGGCGCAGATTGCTCGCCCCATCCAGCATTGCGGCCTCCTTGGGCTCTGCCGGAACGCCCTGCAAGCCCGCGAGCAGGATGAGCGCGCAAAACGGCGTCCACTGCCAGACATCGAGGGCGATGACAGCGACCCATGCCCAGACAGGATCACCGAAGAAATCGATCGGCTGGTCGATGATCCCCCAGCTCTGCAGGTAGAAATCGACCCAGCCGTAGGCCGGATCAAGCAGGACACGGAAGACCAGGGCGGAGACGACGGGCGCCACGCCCAGCGGCAGGATGAAGAGCGCCGTCACGAGGTTGGTCTCGGGCAGACGCTTGTTGAGCATCAGCGCGAGCAGCAGACCAAGCCCGAGTTCGAGGGATACCGAAATGACCACGAACTGGAGCGTGGAAAGCAAATCCCACCAGACCGTCGGATCCGTCAGCACGCGCTGAAAATTCAGGAACCCGACGAAGTGGGAGCCTGAGCCCAGCAGGTTCTCGTGCCGGAAGGCGAAGTAGACGAGGTAGATTGTGGGCAGGACCGTCATGACCAGCAGCAGGATGAGGGCGGGGGCGAGCAGCCCCCAGCCCAGTCGCCGCGCCCGCGCCTGCACACCCTGCCGCCTGGGAAACGTGCCCTGCTGCCCGGGCGCCACGGCCATGCCCTTGAACTCGGTCGCGCTCGTCATGCTGTCCTGCATCCGGTTAGGCGGGCTTATAGCCGGCCTGGACCAGCAGCTTCTTCACCTGCATCGCCGCCTTCCTCAACGCCACGTCCGGCTTCTCGGCTTGGCGTGCAGCATCGTTCACGGCGATCCAGACGGCGCGGTCGACATCGGCATAGTTTGTCAGGCGCGGCCGCCCGACACCGACTTCAAGCGACTTCCCGAGCACCTCGTAGAAGTTGGCGAAGCGTTGGGTGAGGCCGGCATCCTGCATCGCCACGTCGTAGACCGAACGCCGCGTCGGGTGCAGCTGCGTCGCCAGCGCCTTCACCTGGACGGGCTTGCTCGTGAACCACTCGATCGCTTGGTAGGCCCACTCCTTGTTCTTGGAATAGCTGTTGACGGACAGCATCCAGGTGCCGAAATGCGGGCCGTACTGTACCTTCTTCGGAACCATGCCATAGGCAATAGAGCCCTTGACCATCGGGTTGAGCGTTTCCGAGTGGTAGTTGATGCTCATCGCCGCAAGCCCGGATCCAAAAGCCGTGGCGGCCGTGTCCCAGCTTGCGGAGGTGGTGCCAGGCGGCGTCACGCGCTTCTTGGCGATGAGGTCGACGTAGTAGCTGAGCGCCTGAATGCCTTGGGGTGAATCGAAGACTGGCTGGAACTGATCATTGACCAGATGGCCATCGCCGCCAAAGCTTGCCAGCAGGGTCTTAAAGTCGTCAGTGGCCCAGTCGCCGGCCCCGGCCATCATCGTCGTGCCCCAGAGGCGCTTGCGCGGACGGGTGAAGAACTCGGCCACAGTTGTAAAGTCATCCCAGGTCTCCGGAACCGCGAGTACCTTGCCGGTCCGCGCCTGGAATGCCTTCTGTGTCGCCGCATCGCTGAACATATCGGCGCGGTAGGCGAGCGTCGCGACATTGGCCTGGATGGGAAGGCCGTAGATCTCGAAGCCGCCTTTCTTGATGGCGGCGGCGTCCATAACCTGCTGGCCGGGCCAATGCAGGTAGCTCTGTCGACGCTTGTAGACGGCCGTATCGAAGAACACCTTCGGGATGAAGTCGCTGAGATTGAGCTGCGCCGCATTGCTGACCGACGGGTCGAGAATCATGTCGGTGATCGGCAGAATCTTGTCCGTCAGCGCCGGCATCCAGGGCGTGTCGACGATCATGATGTCGTAATACGAACTGCCGGATGCCAGTTCGGCAAACGCCTTTTGCTGCAGCGCGTCGTAGGGCATCGTGTCGAGCACGAGGTCCATGCCGAAGATGGATTTGAAATCCGGGAGCGCTGCCTTGATGGCATCGGAATCGGCTTCCGACGTGGCGTAGAGCATGGTGAGCCGGCTCGGCTTGGCCGATGCGGCGCGGGCGTGGCGCAAGGACCAGGGCGCGCTGCCGGCGACGGCGCCGCCCAGGATTGCAGCGCCGGCCTTGACCGCAGAGCGCCGGCCAATAGCCTTGTTGCTGCCGTCGATCGTCATCTGTCGTCCTCCAATGTGCTCCGTTAGCCGGAGACGTGTGGTGTGGGTGTAGTTGCGGTCAGGCCAGCGCGGCTTCCGCGGACTTGAGGTAGGCGAGGGCGCTGCGCGCGTAGCGGTCAGGCTCTGCCTGTCGGGTGCTGAAGCCGATTTCCATGGTCAGGAAGCCGTCGAAGGCGATGTCCTTCAGCGCCTGAAGAACGCCCGGCCAATCGACCGCGCCTTCTCCAGGCGGTAGCCGGTCGGTGTCGGCGCAATGCACGTGGGCGAGGTGAGGCGCCATCTCGTAGACGTAATCGGAACTCACCTCGTTCCGGTAAAGCGCGTGGTAGGTGTCGAACATGACCTTCACGTTTGGCAGACCGGCCTCGTCGCGAAGCTGCAGAGCTTCACCAGCCGTGTCGACGAGGTTGGAGTCGGCCGATGTCGGCTCAACGACGATGGTGACGCCACGATCGGCCGCATGACGCGCCACGGCAATCAGCGCCTCGCGGCTCCAACCCCAGGCCTCGTTCCGGGAAGTACCGAAGACCCGCCAGCCTGCGATGAATAGAACCCGTGGCACGCCGAGATCATGTGCAAGAT
>JABBOH010000098.1:0-428 GCA_019351895.1 Pseudomonadota bacterium | reverse complement strand
CGCGATGGTGGCCGCCCGCTCCTCTGGAAGTGGCGAGCACGGATTGTTGCCTGGTCCGCCTCCAGGCGCCGGCAGCAGGCTGACAGCGGCAAGTCCTTCGTCCTTTATGAGGGATTTGAGATCGCGACGACGCGCCGCGCCAAGATGCGCGGGCCAGGCATGGGGAGCCGCGCATCCGATCTCGATGCCGTCATAGCCGATGTGAGCTATACGACGGATCGCCTCCTCCAGGGGATAAGACGGCACCCAGACCGGGAAGCTGCTGTAGCACCAGGTATTGAAGGCGTATTTGAAAGCCATGACGGGCTCCTAGAGAACAAAGACGGCTTTTTCTGTCTTGCGTTCGTCGAACAAGCGGAAAGCAGTCGCCGCCTCATCGAGGCTGAAGCGATGGGTCGCCAAGCGCTCGAGGTCGATGTTCTGCTCCA
>JABBOH010000097.1 GCA_019351895.1 Pseudomonadota bacterium | reverse complement strand
CTAGTCGCGGGTCATCGATCTGGACCCCCGAGAAGTTCTTGACCGGCTCCGGTGGTGCTGCCCTGCGGAGCAGGCGCCCTGGAAGAAGAGACGTATGTTGAGTCATGTGTTCACTCCCTCAGCTAGCGAAAGGTTTAAACGGGAGATCCGCGAGTTCGACCTGTCGAAGATGGCCGTGTGCGTCGTGCACGAGCCGCTCTTTCCTGCCGCACGACGCCGTTGCGGCCCCAGGTCGCTCCCCTCTAGTCATACAGCACCGACGGCCTTCAACAGCGGATCGCCGAGTCCAAAATGCCCATGCATCAAAGCATCGGAGCCGCCTAATTCGACGGAATGTCCGCGGTAGCCACCGCTGCGTTCTCACCACATCATCCTTCGAGACCCGGGCCAGACATGGCCGTTCAGTTGATATGGCAGGGTTGATGGCGTGGATCGACATGAAGTTGCACCGTCATCAACACGGCGGGCTCATCGCCGATTGTGCCGGAGCGATGCCCTTTGTGGCCGTCCGTGCTCTCGGTGCATCCCTGATCTTCGCCGAAGGAGAACTCGCCCGGTCCTTGCTCAATGCGGGTGCCATCCATACTTTCGATCCACCAGCGGCCGGATAGCACGATGATCCATTGAGGGGCTGGGTTCTCGTGCCAGTCACCGATCCAACCGACTGGTTGAACTGTCACAACAACAGTTGATTCAAGCATTTCGTGCTTGTTGTTCCATTGCGGATCGGCCCCGCTCACGCCCTTTAGCTCAAACTCCGTCAGTGCGCATTGGTTCTGATGGCTGACCCCGCTTTCGTCAGTCCAAAGGTGCCAATAGGGCACGCGCGGCTTTCGCCCGCTCTTCCCGGCCTCCCCGCTGCGGTTCTCGCCGTCAGCTGGCGCCATCATCAGGATTGGATTGACCATGCTCTATCTCCAAGTGTCAATGTAGCGGCCTGAGTGCCGCATAGGGATGGGAGGAGGACAGGGGGTCGCTTATGAAGAGGTGCCAGGCGTGGGCGTCGAGGCCTACCGTTATGAGGACGAAGCCCGACGCGAGGGAGAAGTTCTTTAGAAAGTCCCAGAACAACTCCCGTCCCTTGCTCTCACCGACTTTCCAAAAGTCGCCTGGCTCCCAGAACCGCTTAAACAAGATTGCCGTCACCACGCAGTATCCCGCCATGATGAACGCCGCGAGCCGATCAGCGATCCCGGTCAGTATCCCCAATGGCATGACCAGTTCGACGAACACACCAACGAGGATCAATGCCGCCGCGACACGGCGCGACTTGAACACCTGGAGCGCCTGTTTCACGGCGCCGTCGAAGTTGAAGATCTTGTCGAGCGCGCTGGCTGGGAAGAACAGCACGACAAGGCCGTAGCGCACGATCAGGATGATGACATTCGACGTGGTCACGGGTTTCCTGTCCTCATCTGCTTAACGGTGCTTACGAACCTGATGGCTTTTAGAAGGGGTCACAGCTCACCCCGCTTGTACTTTGGTCACACTCATTTCTCCCACAGTGCTGTTCCCCTCGGCGATCCCATATGCGTCGCGATGTCCCGTCTGCTCCAAACATTGGTCGGAACACTCTGCGCGGTCGGGCAGCGGACTTCCGGCGGCAGTAGCCGGCCGCCAGTTAGTTCCGGTGCGGCAGGATGCCGGCCAACACCTCCTTGGCGCTGTTCTTCAGCACGCTGGCAAGTTCGGGCTCGCTGCCCATCATCGTCATGAAGTTTTTGGCGTCCTTCAGGGTGATGTGTGGGGGCAGCGGTGGTACGTTGGCGTCCGTGTACATTTCAAGAATAACAGGGCGATCGGCGGCGAGCGCTTCCTCCCAAGCCGCGCCGATCTTTTCGGGATCATTGCAGAAGATACCCTTGAGCCCAATCAGCTCCGCGTATTTGTGGTATGGGAAGTCAGGGATGGATTGCGTAGACTCGGTCTTGCCTTCGCCCAGCTGCACCCGTTCCTCCCAGGTCACCTGGTTCAGGTCGCGATTGTTCAGCACCATGATGATGAAATGCGGGTTGGACCACTCCTTCCAGTATTTTGAGACTGTGATCATGACATTGAGCCCGTTCATTTGCATGGCGCCGTCGCCGACGAAGCCGATCACCGTCCGCTCCGGTAAGGCCATTTTTGCTGCGATAGCGTAGGGCGTCGCCGCCCCCAGCGACGCAAGTCCGCCGGAGAGAGAACACTTCATGCCGCGGCGGATCTTGATGTCGCGTGCATACCAGTTGGCGACCGAGCCGGAATCGGCTGTAAGAATGCAGTTTTCCGGCAAGCGAGGCGACAGCTCCAAGAACACGCGCTGCGGGTTTATCGGATCCGCCGAACTCATCGCCCGCGCTTCGAGCGTCTTCCACCAGGCGGCAACGCCAGTCTCGATGGTCTTGCGCCAGCCGGCATGGGTGTTCTGATCCAGCATAGGCAGCAGCGCGCGCAACGTCTCGGCACTGTCCCCCACTAGATTATATTCCATCGGGTAGCGTAGGCTGAGATTGGCCCCGTCGATATCGATCTGTACGCCGCGCGCCGATCCGGGCTTGGGCAAGAACTCGCTATAGGGGAAGGCCGATCCCACCATCAGAAGCGTGTCGCAGTCCTGCATCAGATCCCAGGATGGCTTGGTGCCGAGCAGGCCGAGCGATCCGGTGACATACGGCAAGTCGTCCGGCACAGCGGCTTTCCCAAGCAACGCCTTCGCGACACCCGCGTTGAGCCGGTCCGCGACCGCGATCACCTCATCGGTCGCCGACAAACATCCCGCGCCGACCAGCATCGCGATCTTCTTGCCCTGGTTCAGGATGTCAGCGGCGCGCCGCAGCGACGCCTGGTCAGGCAGACGGGATTCGCCAGGGTAGCCCACGCCGGTATGCGTGGTGCCGTGTACCAGCGGCGGATCCTCGTAGGCGAGCAACTGCAGGTCGTTCGGGATGATGACGCAGGTGACGGCGCGCTTCACTTGGGCGATGCGAACCGCCCGATCGATCAAGGTACGCACCTGGGCCGGCACGCCCGCGGTCATGACGAATTCGCTTGCGACATCCTTGAACAGGTTCTGCAGGTCGACTTCCTGCTGATAGCTGGCGCCGAGCGCCGTGCGTGCCTGCTGACCGACGATAGCGACCACGGGAACGTGGTCCGCCTTGGCATCATACAATCCTGTCAGCAGGTGAATAGCGCCCTGGGCCCGAGGTGGCATAGCAAAGTCCCACCTGCCCAGTGAATTTGGCGTGGGCGGAGGCCATGAACGCCGCCATTTCTTCGTGGCGCACCTGAACATAGTGCATGTAGTCGCGAGCCTTCTCGAGAGCCACATCGAGGCCACCGACCCCGTCGCCGGGGTAGCCATAGACGCGCGACAACCCCCACTCCGAGAGCCGCTGCCAAACGGATTCCGAGACGTTCTGCGCCATGGTATCCTCACTAATTGTCGTGTGTACAAGGCATGCAGCGATTGAACCCGATCGCGACAGGAGATCGACCATGGCTGAGCCGGAGATGTCGCCGTGGCGGTTGGTATTGCAGCGACCGTCCATTACCGGGGAAAGCCCGGTTTGGTGCGACCGAACAGCACGGCTTTACTGGGTCGATGTCCAGCAGCCTGCGCTGCATCGCCTCGATCCGGAGACCGGCCTGGACGAGAGCTGGACCATGCCGGCTTGGATCGGCTGTCTGGCACTGGGGGGCGGTGCAGCCGCGGGAAGTGTCCTGGTCGCGCTGCGAACCGGCGTCTACCGGTTCGAACTCGCCACTGGCGCATTGTCGCTTGTGGCCCCGGCCCCCTTTGATCCGCGTCGGTTTTTTCTGAATGACGGCAAGTGCGACCGCGCCGGTCGCTTCTGGGTGGGGCCGATGCGACATTCCCTCCTGCCGCTTGTCGGCGAGCCGGGCGCGGCCGAAGGACCGCTGTGGCGGCTGGAGGGAGACCGATTGGTCGCCGCCGGCAAGCCGGCCGCGCTCTCCAATGGTCTGGCCTGGAGCCCCGACGGCCGCACGATGTATCACAGCCACACGGAGACAGGCGAGATCAACGCCTGGGACTATGACCAGGAGAGCGGCGAGATGTCGCGAGGTCGCTTGTTTGCCCGGGTGAACGGACCGCCTGGCCCAGACGGGGCGGAGGTAGATAGCGAGGGCTTTTATTGGTCGGCAATTAATGGCCAAGGAAAGATCATGCGGTTTGACCCGGATGGCCGGGTGGAGCGCGAACTGGCCGTGCCATTCAAATACCCCACCATGGTCGCCTTCGGTGGCTCGGATCTGCGGACGCTGTTCGTCACCTCCGGGCGCTGGGCGATTGCCGACAAAGACGCCGCGGACTATCCGCTCGACGGCGGCATCGCCACGTTCGAGGCGCCCGTGCCGGGTCTGCCCTGCTCGCGATGGGCCGGCTAGACCGGCCGCGCGGCAGCGGGTTAATGCGGGTCGCCTACTCTGCGTCGTGGCTGCCGCCCGGATCATGCGACGACCACTGTCAGCCCATCGCTTGCGATGACCTCGGTCCTGACGCGGTCGCCGTGGCGCGTGAACTGCAGCGAGGCGGTGCCCCCGGCGACACGTAGATCGTGCAGCGCCAGCCCGTCCACCCCGTCGGGCAGCAACGGCCGCTGCACATGGAGACGTTTGTCAAAGCCGTCGGCGCTCAGGCCCAAAAGCTCAGCGACCATGAACGGCAGCGCGGCCGCTGACCAGGCTTGCAGAGGATCCGCCCGAGGGGTGCGGGTTGGGCCGTCACCTGGCTGCCGCTGGGTGCCGGCGATGAACTCGGGCAGCCTCCCCAAGCGGAAGCCGTGCGCGGTATCAAAGGTTGCCGCGGTGATACGCACGGCCGCCGTGTCCTCGCCATAGCGGTGCAGGCCGGACACGATCAGCGCGTTGTCGAATGCCCAGACGCTGCCTTGCTGGTAGGCCAGCGGATCGAACGCGGCATGATCGGCCGAGAGCGTTCGCACGCCCCAGCCCGAGAACATGTCCGACTTCATGATGCGCACCGCAACGCGGGAGGCTTGCTCAGGGCTGGCGATGCCGGTCCACAGGACCTGTGCAGCATTGGAGGTGATGGACGCCACCTGGCGGGACCCGTGTTCCAGCGCAAGGCAATAGCACCCCTCGTCCTCGATCCAGAAATCCTGCTGGAAACGCTCCCGCAGTTCGTTCGCCGCGGCGTCCAGCGCCTCGGCTTGTTTGGCGTCACCCGTGCGGCGTAGCAGACCGGCCATGAGGATCATCGCCTGAAAGGCATAGCCTTGCACCTCGACGAGGGCGAGCGGCGGAACGGGATAGGTTCCGTCCTTGCGGAGCACGCCCGTGCCTGAATCCCGCCAGCTTTGGTTGATCGGCTGCCCCTCCTCCGCCAATCCGTTATAGGTCACGTAGCCCTTGCCCTCGGCCAACTTGCGGCCGAGCCAACCCAGAGCGGCATCGACATTGGATCGCAACTCCTGAAACAAGCCGAGGTCCCCAGTCCATCCGACGTGTCGGGCAATGGCGATCAAGAACAACAACGTCGAGTCTACGGCGGCGTAACTCGGCGTCTGCGACACCTCGTGTAGATGCGCGAGTTCGCCCACGCGCAGCTCGTGCAGGATCTTTCCGGGTTCCTCGCGGGTCTCGTTGTCGTATTGCTTGCCCTGCCACCGTGCCAGGGCGCGGGCCGTGCGGGGCCCGAGGTCAGGGTTGAAGGCCAGGCACTGAATGGTCGGCAGCAGGCTGTCGCGGCCGAACAAGCCAACGAACCAGGGTATTCCAGCTGCTGTGAAGCGCTGCTCGCCGCGTCGCACATCGAGCAACGCGAGGTCGGACAGCGAGCGTGCCAGAACCTCGCTAAACCCCTTGCTGGATGCCTCCAGGCGCGCATAGCCGTCGAGCAGCCGGGAGGCCGCAGCCTCTTTGGCTTCACGCATGTCATCCGCAGTTCGGCGCGCGCCAGACGATCTCAGGACGGGGGCTCCTATCGGACGCTCGTCCACGCGGCAGGTCACGATCAGGTCTTGGCTCGCCCGGGGCGCGAGGCTGAGCTCAAAGTGCGCCACGGTCTGCTCAGTCGTGCGCGGCGCCACGATCGGCGTCAGCGAGAACTCCACCAGCAGCGTGCGCCGCACCGTGTCGGCACCCCCATAGCAAAACCGCAATTCAGTTTCGTGCCATGTCGGCGCCTTCAGCTGGCCGCGCTTGCCTGCGGGTGCGCCACGCAGGACGAACATGCTCTCAAAGGTTGTGTGGAACGCGAGCGAAAGCGGCAGCACAACCGTCTGATCGGCAAAATTGCGAATGGTGATGGTGTCGACAAACACCGGACCGTCGAGTCCTGGTTCGTCATCGAGCAGCAGCAGGGTCCGGCGCAGGCTGAGCTTATGGTCGGGAATGCTTTCGCCATTCGTCGCGGACAGCTGGCTATTGGTCAGTTCAATCTGCGCCGCCATGCCTTCGGCATCGGAGGCCATCAGCAGCAGCGGGTCCGTGCCGTGCAGACGGAGGGCGTAGGCGCCGAGGTAGCAGGTGTCGCGGTAAAACAGCCCGAAGCCCGGTGTTTCCATCGGGAAATTCCCGTCCTCGCGCGTCAGCAGCACCAGGTCGTTGGCCTTGAGCAGCAGCGGGCGACGGATGTCGATTGAGAGCGGGCGGTCTGCCATAAAAGATGGTCCTTATCTCTAACCACCTTGGGCGGCGCTCAGCGAGCGGCTTTCGGCGATGAAATGGAAGAACCGGCCGTTAAACGGCTTGAGGACCTCGAGCGTGGTCTCGTGCGCCCTGGTCTTGATGTCGGAGGCGAGGGAAGCGTGGATGGCGTCGAGATCGACGAAGTCCATTTCGAGCACCATCACGATCGGAACTGCTCCTGGATCGGATTGTTCCGTGCGAAGTACGCGGACATCCTGCACGTGCGGGAAGCTCCGCCAGATCGGCTCCAGCCGTTCGCGCACCCCCGTGAAGAAGGCATTCTCACCTCCAGGCTCGATCGAGCCTTCAAAGATAGCGACGCGTGTAAGCATGTTTGTTGCCCTCCTCTGCAACTTAGTCAGTTGGCTAAATGCATGGCTGCATCAGCCACCGAGCCGCTCCGTAATGTAATCGGCAATCCGGGTTGACCACCGAGCTTGATGGATCACTGCCGAACCGACATGTGTCTGCTTGGTGTGCGGTACCGCGAATCAGGCAGGTAATCGCCGCGCTCCAGCATCAGGATCCGCTTCCCGGTCGGAGCCAACCGGTGGGCGAGTGATCTGCCTCCTGGTCCGCTGCCGATGACGATAACATCGTGATGATCCCCGCAGTCATCTCGGGAAT
>JABBOH010000096.1 GCA_019351895.1 Pseudomonadota bacterium | reverse complement strand
ACGGCGTCGGCCTCATAGCCGCCTTTGTCGGACAGTGGCTTTTCGCTCATGGCATTGTCTTCCCGCGTCTAACGCTGCGACACGCGCCGCAATTTACCCACGTCATCGAGACTCACCGACGCACCCTACACAGGCCGCTTCGATCCCAGCCCCATGCATACCGCCCAGCCACGGCGGCTGTCGCTTAAAGCGACTGGTCCGGCGTCCTGGAACGGCGACGTGGCGGAAGCCCGAAATCCAGGCTCTCGAACGTGCCCGGGCCAACCCGATCGATCGCGCCCCGGATCCGGTCCAAGTTCGCCTTGAGCAGATCCCAGTTGTTCGTCATCAGAACCACGATGGCGATTTTCCGCTCGGCCATGTTCTGCTGATACCGGATGTTCTGGTCGCAGGTGACCATGGCGTCGAAGCCCTGCGCCTCCGCGGCGCGTAGCAAGTCGCCGTTCGCCAGTTCGGCCCACCCCAGCTCGTAAGCCGTCTTTGCCTCGTGTCCTGGGAATGAACTCCGGAGCCCGTAAGGCGTGTTTTGGTCAAGCAGGATGCGGGGCACGCTGTCTCTTCGCGTAGGATAGGAGCGTGCGCGCCTGGTCGACCTGCAGTCCCTCGTAGATCTCGCCGGCCAACTCCTCGGCCGTGTAGCCTGCGTCCGCGTTCTCGAGCACGCCATCCGCCAGGATACGTGTTCCCTTTACGATCCATTGGCCGGATACCTTGCCGGGCACGCGCTCTACCGCCGGGCAGCCTGACCAGTCCATCACCAGTCTCCTCGCTGAGCCTGTCATCGGTGCCATTTTAGCACGATCCTGGCGGCAGTTGTGGCACATCGGGCCGGCCTGCACGGCCGGAATGCCGTTCCGTCGGAATCCATAGGCTCGCCGCTCGCTCCGCCATTTCCTCGCGGTATTGGCTCGACTTGGTCCACAGCCCTCGGTCAGTCGCGATCCACAGGATCTCCTCAGCGAGCTTGGCAATCTGGTCGCGATCCATGTTGAGAACCGTTGGCTGTGCGTGCTCCCAAAGCCGAGTGCGGATGCCAAAGACGCCGTCATCATTGGTCCTGGGACGGTGGTCGGAGAGACAAATAGGTGTGGGGTTAAGTGACGCTCAGGCGATCCGGGCGATCGGAGGTCGAGTTGGATGGAGTGTCACCCCGGCATCGCCAATATCTATTCTTGCCTCGGGATAAGCCGCGACTGCGGCAGCGAGGGCCTCGGCGAATCTGGGCTTGAACTGCCGGATTGCTCGGAACCCGTTTCCAAACTGTCCGTAGATAGCTGGCCAAGATATTTTGGTAGCTTTTTCAAGGCGATGAAGACGCCAAGCAAGCCAGACATAGATATCCAAACTCATGGAACGGTCGCGTAGCTGCCGGATAGCCGCTTCCAGTAATGGGACAGGGTGATCTCGAAGTGCGCGGTAGAACGTTTCATCGAGGACAACGCGGTCTTCCCATAATGAACCCTGAACTGAGTCCTCAGCATGGAAACGCAATCCTGACCGGACTATGGCGCCGCGCTCGAAGCCATCAACTTCGCCGTCCTCCCAGAAGAATTTGAGGCTACAGGCTGATATACGAGCTGCCTGTTCCCGCAGCGCCTTGGCTGTCTCACCGCCGTTGGAGAGGCCCATGCGCTCCATCCAATCCCGCATTGACCGGCCCAGGGCGACTTCTCGGCTGCCAGTACGAATCGCTTGGGTCTGGAGGTAGAGCAGAATCATGCGGGCCCGAGCGCCATATGGCACGCCGTACAGCTTCGTCCTTCCTGCGGTGCGGAGCCGTCCCGGTTCGACAAGGAGGGTAACCTTGTGCCCTTTTTTCTCCCAAGCCGCGTCATCCGCTAGGCGCTTGTGAGGAAGGGCCGTTAGACAGAAGCCCGTGTAGGATATCCCGATGCGTTGGCTTTCATCTGCCATGACTTCAGCCGCGATGTCGACGAGTAGCCGACGCTTTGGATCGACCATCTCGCGGGCGCGTTCTCGGCCATGTATCAGGACGAGCCGATGAACTCCTTGCGCGACATCGCCTTCTTCCAAAGCACTCTTACCTTCGATATTCCAACACGATGGTGTTGAAAAACCACTGTTGTCAACTGTGGGGTTAAGTGACGAGACTATTAGAAGACTAGTTGATCTTAGCTAGTAGATTCGTCACTTAACCCCACGGGGCAACTACGAGTCGCGTCACTTCTCCCCACGAACGCCGTCGCTTAACCCCACGGGTCGACTCGTGGACCCTGTGGCTTGTTGGGCTGCGTCACTTAACCCCACAGCTGGATGCCGAAGGCGAGTCGGAGGGCCGACTCTGGGAAATCCACTGGGATCGTCGCCCGGATCATGCGCTCCGGTTCAACCCATGCTTGGCAAACAGTAGATTGACCGCCTCCTCCCCAAGAGCCTGTGTCGTCGTCTCGCTGTCGAGAGCGAGCTGTCTAAGTTGCTTCCACGCCAACGGGTCAAGATAGATAGAAAGCACTCGCTTCCCAGCCCGGCTGGGCGGGCGCCCGCCACCGACGCCGACAGCCGCCTCACCTGTCGCTGAGGCGTTACCGACCGCTTGTTCGCTGTCGTCCCTGCCAATGGGTCTGGGCGTCGAAAAAAGACTGGGGCGCTTTCCCATGGTTTTAGGCCGCCTTCTTGGCATGTCCACGTGTGGGCATGTCTACCAGTCCGCATAACCACTTGTAGAGGGTGGCTATTTCTTCAGCCGCCTTTCCTCGCGGCTCGAATTCCTGGGCTGTCCGGCCGTCAATCACGCCATGCGTAAACGCTGCACGGTGGGTGAGTTGGTGTGGGACCACTCGCGCGCCGCGCGCGACCAGGCCCTCGGCCGCCTCTTTGCCTATAGAACTACGTGGGGGTACGGCATTGAGCACTACATAGGCGGGCTTCCCTGCCGCTTTCGCCAGCATCAGTGTCGTCTCGATGGCCTCCAGATCAAAGGTCGATGGGCGGCAAGGGATCATTACAAAATCAGCAGCCCTGCAAGCGAGCGACGCCGTTTGGTCCGCGTTCGGGGCCGTGTCGAGCACCAGGAAGTCGGCACCGTTCTGTTTGGCGGCATTGACCAGAGCCGGAATCCGGACGGCCTGTCCGCTGATGACTTCGGGTACTTCGGCTGCGCGCCGGTCGCCCCAACTCGCAGCTGTGCCTTGAGGATCAAGGTCAATGACAGCGGCCGCATGTCCAGCGGCGGCAGCGGCGGTGGCAAGATGCACTGCGAGGGTGGTTTTCCCAGCTCCGCCCTTCTGACTGATGATCGCGACGATTTTCATGAATGCCTCGGCGAATCGGATGAGGACATGACCATACACCCGCAAGCCTACATATCCGAATGCCCATAATACCACGTGACCATAAATAGACATGTTTACATATACGTATGCCTACATGTGGACATGTCCGCTCTTGAAGTCTTCGCGTGTTCGTGTGCGGCCCTAACAGACGGATGCTTCAGCGGTCATCGACCTCGTTCGGTCTACAAGCGGGCCAGCGCCTGCTTCGCCTCAGCCGCAAGTCCGGATAGCCGCGCCTAGGCTCAAGGTGCGCGATGTCTTGGCGGGATGGGTGGCGCCCCGTGACTTCGTCACGGCGGTGCCTGGTCACCACGCGCGGCCCTGATACCCCCGGGCGCCGCTTGGCGCGGATGAGGGAGGCGAGTGCGTTGACGGCGTCGCCCGGATCGCGATTGAGGTCGAGGGGTCGTCGTCCCTCGGTTCCGATACGTCCCCACTGGCGGACGAGGAGGACGCGGCCGAAGAGGTCGGCCAGATCTCGATGCGGCAATAGCCATTCGTGGTGCTCGGAGCGGATTCGGCGAACAGCGCGAGCTGGACGGGCTGGGGTCAGCGCGGACGTGGTTTGCGGCGCTTGGGCGTGGATTCGAGCGTACCGCGGGCGGGGCGGCCAAGAGGGCAGGGAAGCGGTCGACGCTTTGCGGCAGCTTTGAGCCTTTTCAGCGCTTTAATGCCCACCCACGCGCGATAAGCGCACTTATCGCGCGTAGGGGAGATAATGCGATCAGCTTCATGCGGGCAGCGCGACGGCAATGGAAGATGGGCCTTGACCGTATCTCAAATGAGATGCATTACGATGCAGTAGGCCCGGAGGATCGACGATGGCGGCTCAGACCTCGATGCTGCATGTGCGCGTCGATGACACATTGAAAGCTGAGGCCACCGAGAAGCTCGCCCTCTTCGGCCTCACCGTCTCGGACGCCGTGCGGATCCTGCTCACGCGTGTTGCTCAGGAAGGTGGCTTGCCAGCCGGTCTGACGGCGGACCCCGACGCCCATGACGCATGGTTCCGTTCCAAGGTGCGCGAGGCCTTGGCCGATACGCGCCCCACCTTGCCGCACCAGCAGGTGATGGATGACACGCAAGCTCTGATCGACAGAAAGCGCCGTGCCCGATCTTGAATGGACCGAGGCCGCCAGGAGCGATCTCCTCGCGATCGTCGATTACATCTTGGACCACAGCCCGGACGCGGCTCAGCGTCTGAAGGACGATATCGAGGCAAAGGTCGCGAAGCTGCCGGAGTTTCCCAAACTGTATCGGATGGGCCGGTTGGAGGGCACGCGAGAAATGGTGGTCTGGGCGAATTATGTAGTGGTCTACTGTGAAGACCCCTTCGCCGTCAGCATTCTGCGCGTGCTGCACGCGGCTCAGCAGTGGCCCCCGGTTCGGGAGGACTAGACACTGCAGGCTCTACGAGGGGTCGCCGCACGGTTTGTTCGAAACTGCACGCTAAGCGGGGTCGCGTTGATCAGCCGGGTCTGGATGAGTCCAGTCGGTCGTAGCCCTGCCATCGATAGATGATGGTCGAGGCCGCCCAGCACAGGACGAAGATGCCGACGACAGCGAAGCCCAGATAGCCGAAGCTGTCATTCAGGTTGCCGACCGCGTCCCAGAACGAGCCGGTGAGCGCGAGCTGGTCACCCAAGAGCCCCAACGCCGCGACCACCTCGGTCGGGCCACCGCACCCAGCGGCGATGGCCGCGATTGAGCAAGATGACCGACAACAGAAGACGCTAATCCTTGACCCAGACTTCTCTGACGTGACATGACCAAAATGGCCTGTGAGACAACACGACTCTGGGCGGCATCACCTCAGAACGGTGGGCGCCATCAGATTAGAACGACGGGCGACTTAACTTCGGTGTACCCGGGCGGCTTCGTCGGAATCCGCATCCAGCCGGCCCTGCATCGCTGAGGCGGTCGCGGCGATGACCAAGGACGCTAGTACGACGATGGTCGAGTGACCGAGCGAGAACCACAGGCCCACCGTCCTGGGGTGCTGGCCGTCCTGCATCAGCTTGCGGACGACGTTGTCGATGGCCGCGATGTGGTCGGCGTCCACCGCATGGCGTAGCCCGAACACCCAGGCCAGCAGGGCGGTCCCCAGCAGCGTGGGCCGGTCGTGGAACGCCTCCCAGGCCCATGCCCAGGCGGTGAGGTTGGCGGCAGCCAGCATCGTGAACAGGCCCGTGGTCTTCGGGAGTGGCCCTGCCGTGCCCCCCATCATGCGCTCAGACCTGTGCTGCTTGACCGGTGTTGCGCGACGATGCGTGACACGGTTGGTTGGCTGATGTTGTAGAGCCTGGCCATGTCGGCACCGGTCTTGCGTCCCGTGATGACGCTCTCTGCGATTTCCCGCCGTTTGGAAGCGTTCAGTTTCGGCCGCCGTCCGCCGACACGGCCCTCTGCGCGCGCCGCGGCAACGCCAGCCGAGGTGCGTTCGCGGATCATGGCGCGATCGAATTCGGCGAAGCTGCCGACCATCTGCATCATCATGCGTCCGGCGGGGGTGGTGGTGTCGATATTCTCAGTCAATGACCGGAAGCCGGCGCCTGCCTCCGCGATCCGTTCCATGATGTGCAGCACGTCCTTGAGCGAACGGCTCAGCCGGTCGAGCTTCCAGACCACGATGGTGTCGCTCCAGCACGCCGAACGATCCCGTGCTGGCCGCTGTGGGTCTGCTCCGGACGACGAGTGCTCACGGGTTCGCCAAGCGGCCGCCCGCAGCCTTCCTGCCGCCGCGATGGCGCAAGCTGATCTTCGCGTCGGGCAAGGCCGATCTCCGCCCGTACGAGGTAGCCGTCATCGCGACGCTGCGCGACCGGCTCCGGGGCGCATTGCCTCGCCTGAAATGCTCCCGAGCCGACTGGCGTTGCCTCACCAGACTGCTCCCGTCGCCTCATGGCACTGCTCCCGTTGCCGCATCCGACGTCACCCTCGGTTCCGCAACCGCGGCTCCAAACACCAGCTTGTGGGCCACTTCACTGCTCCAGCCCTTCATCCGTCGTTGCAACGTCCGCGGTTGTCCAGCCGGGTAACGACCAGGTTGTTGCTCCTGTAGCCGCTCGAACAGCTCGCGCGAGGTTGGCCATGGCGCAGCCTCAAACCACTTCCGCATCTGGGCCGTCACTGCGACGAACGGGTCCGCGCGCCGCCGCTCGCGCTTGACCTTCTCCCTTGGCCTGCTGGTCGGCCGCACTTCGCCCTCCTGCCACGCCGTCCGTAAGCCGGCAATCGTCCGAGTTGGCGCCCGATCCGCCAGCACCTGCGCCAGAGGCGAATCCTTCGCGATCCCCGGTCAGGTTCTCTGCATCGCATAGTACATCAGGAAGAAAAGGGCGAGCGACAGCAGGTAGAGCAGGGCGATCGAGGCGGAATCGGCGACGACGCCACGTCCGGCAAGGTGGGGGCCGTCCTGCATGGGGGTCGCGCCGCGCAGCACAACAATACTAAGGACAGAAACGATGACGAGATGACCGAACACGTCGAGCCGACCGAAGGCCGGCATCGCGGCGATGAAAATCAATGCGTAGCCGAGACCGCCCAGCCGCAGCAATCCACGGCCGGTCACCAGATAGAATGCCAGCGTAAACTCAACGAACCCGGCGACGGTGGTGACGAAAGGCGTCGGCAACCCGAAGCCGATGCTCGGGTATTTCGCGACGACGGCCGCCGTCCATTGCGGATAGAGGAACTTCTCGATCGCGGTCCAGGCCAGGCTGAAAGCGAGGCCGCCCACCAGAAGCGGCTCGCGCAGACGCTGAAGATGAGATGACCGAAGCGACAGCGAGGCGAGATAGATCGCAAGGCACGGAAAAAACACGTAGTCGGTCAGGTGGAACACCCCGTAGCGGCCGATTGCGTCGGCATAGAGGACGGCGACACCCAACCCCGAGAGGATGCATGTCGGCCGCCAGACCAGGAAGAACGCAATCGCGAACTGCACGACGCGGATCCACAGCGCGGAGGATGTGAGTTCGGGTGTCAGGATTACGCCGCCCGTGTCGGAGATGCAGACAAAATACGCACCGGCGGCGACCCGCACCAACCGCTCCTCGATCACGGCATGCGCGACCCCGCTAGTTAACCGTGTCGGCCAACGTCGGGCGATCCAGCCGTCCAGCATGAAACCGGTCAGCACC
>JABBOH010000095.1:2771-7481 GCA_019351895.1 Pseudomonadota bacterium | reverse complement strand
TACACCAAGCTGCAGCGTATCGCTCCCACCTTAAATCTAAAATGCAACTGTAGTGTTAGAGTCCGTCCGAGATCATGCGACTGTTCGGCGAAGCTTTCTCACCATCAGCCGGATGGATGCCCAGCGTAGGAATGCGAGGCCGTTCTGGTTGAGGCATTCCCAGTCTTTGGCCAGCCGACGACACCGGTTGAGCCAACCGATTGTTCGCTCGACGATCCATCTCTTGGGCAGCACGACGAACTTCCCGATATCAGAGCGCTTGACGATTTCTACATTGATTTGGGCGCAAACACGGCGCAGCCCTTCTTGGAATTTTGGTCCCTGGTAACCGCTGTCTGCGTAGAGCTTCAGCAGGAACGGAAACAGACCGAACAGGGCGCCCATCAGCATCACGCCGCCGTCACGGTCTTGGATATCCGCGGCATGGACGATGGCGCACAGCAACAGCCCTTGCGTGTCTACCAAGACATGGCGCTTCTTGCCGTTGATCTTTTTGCCCGCATCAAAGCCCGACCGGTCAATGCGGATCCCCCTTTTTCTGCGGCCTTTACGCTCTGGCTATCGATGATCGCGGCGGTCGGACTGGCCTCACGCTCCGCCAGTTCGCGACATCTGACGTATAGCGCGTGATGAATGCGACCCAGCGTGCCGTCGTAGTCCCAGCGGCGAAAGTAGTCGTTCACCGTGCTGCGCGGCGGAAGATCCTTCGGCAGCGACGCCCATTGGCACCCGGTGCTGAGAATGAACATCAGACCGTTGACCACCTGCCGCTCATCAACCGTTCGCTTGTTGCCACCACGTTTGGCACGCGGAATCAGCGGGCCGATAATCGCCCACTCGTCATCCGTCAGGTCGCTGGGATAGCGCAGCTTACTGCGATCATACCGGGCGCGGTTCTCGTTCGTCCACATCGGGCAACTCCTGCGAATCGGGCAGCCGCCATAGAATCATAAGTGACTCAAGAGACTCAAGGTGGTCCCGGACGGACACTCAGATCACGCAGAATCGCCTTCACCTCAACCGGCGTCCAGGGCGCGTGTTCGCATCGGTTACAGAGAAAGGGCGCAAGGCAAGGTAATCGGCTAAAATGGTTTTGCTAGCCGGTGCCACTGGCTTTGTAAGCCGCCGTTCTGGTTTTGATCGAACTGCTACCGATCAGATGGTCGGGATGCCTGCGGGGCGCCCGGCCATCCGGCTTCTTTCCATCTACTGGCCCCCGTAGGCGCCTGATCCAGTTCAGTCAGAATGTTCGGGTCGGTGATGCCGGCGTCTGCCACAAACCGGGTCCGCGCCTTCCGCCTCAGGTTGCAATCGAGCCTATGTCGTATAATTGATGGGGTGACCAGGATCGTCTTGGTAATCCAATCACCAGTTAGTTGCCTATTACTCGATAACTGGATGTGTCATGAAGTTTCAAACGATCGCTCTCGCTGGCGCCATATTTCTGGCACCTGCGACCTTTACTGCCAGCTTCGCTCAGAGCTCTGGTGGGGGCTCTGACGTGCCACCGTCAACAACACGTTCGGCCTTTCCAGGCCCCGCGGTGAAGACCAAAGGATTGGTCAAAAGCACAACTTCCCCGACAAGCGGAACCGGCGACGGCGGCATGTCGACCGGCAGCGGAATGAAGGCTGGTGGCCAGGACCGGAAGTCAAAGATAAAACAGTCCTCGCCGTAACGGAAATATAGCGGGTAACCGTCGAGACTGGCTGAGCACCACGCTCGGGACGAGTTGAGCTTCTCGGCCCTCCTGACAAGACGAACCGGAATTTTGCGGAGTTGGAGGACTCGGCTGGCGATCCTTTCCGGATCGCTCGCACCACCGTACGAAGGCGGCGGCAAGTCTCAAGTTAGAAAGGCAGTCACGCGAGCCCGTCCAGCGCATCATAGAGGCTTTGGCTCTGGCGATAGAGCGTGTCGAAGATCGGCTGCATGCGCGCATAGCGCTCAGCCCAGCCAGGATCGGGCAATATCTCCGGCCGGTAGCGCACGAAGGCATCCACCGCCGCCTGCAGGGAGGAGAAACGGCTCGTGGCCGCCGCCGCCATGGCGGCACAGCCGATCAGGCCGCTCTCCGCCTCCTCCGGCACGACGATCGGAATATTGTAGGCGCTGGCCTTGATCTTCAGCCAGAGCGGGCTTTTCGCGCCGCCACTGGTGGCGACCACGCGCTCCACCCGCTGCCCTGCCCGCTCCGCCATGGTGCGGAGCGCGCGGTTGCCGGCGAAGGCGACCCCCTCCAGCAGCGCGCGATCGAGATTGGCAAGATCGTGCCCGGCGGCGAGGCCGAAATACTGTGCCCGCGCATTACGATGGGCGCCGAGCCGCTCTCCGGTCAGATAGGGCAGGAAGAACAACCCGCCGCTGCCGGCAGGCGCCTCCGCCGCGAGATCCATGATGCCCGCGTAATCCAGCCGCTTTTCATGCAAAGCGCGGCGGGCCCAGCGCACGGCATCACCCCCGGTCTCAAGCAGAACGAAGGCACCCCAACCGCCCTCGACCGTCGCGACATTGCAGATCTCGACATCGAGGATCGGCTTCTCTGCGATCACCGTGATGATGCAGGAGGTGCCTGTCACGTCCGAGGCAAGGCCCGGGCGGCAGACGCCGGAGCCGAGCAGCGCCACTGGATAGTCCGCGCCACCGACGAGAACAGGCGTGCCCGCGCGCAGTCCGGTCTCGCTTGCGGCCCTGGCGGTGACGTGGCCCAGGATGTCCAGGCAACCACGAATGGGCGGAAGCTTTGCCGCATCGAGGCCGAGGCTTTCGATCATGGGCGCGGACCAGGCGCCGGTGCGGCAATCCATCAGGAAGCTGCAAGAGGCATCGCCCGCATCCATGGCAATCTCGCCGGTCAGCCGGTAGTTGATGAAATCCTTCGGCATCAGCACATGGGCGGTGCGGCGATAGGCATCCGGGTCTTGCGCCTTGAGCCAGCCGAGCTTGAGGCCGGGCCAGGCAGGCGTCGGCGGATTGCCGGTGCGGCCAAGATAGTCTGACGACGCATGCGATTTCTCGTAGGCGGCGACGAGTTCGGCCGTGCGCTTGTCGTTCCAGAGCGGCGCGGTTTCGCGCGTCAGGCGCCCGCCTTCGTCGATGAGAACCGTGCCGTGCATCTGGCCGCAGGCGGCGATGACCTCGATCCGCTCGCCAGCATCGGGCTCGGCCGCCAGGAGCGCGCGAATGGCGCCGACGGTCCCCTCCCACCACTGCGCGGGCTTCTGCTCCGCCCAGCCGAATTGCGGCACGATCTGCTCATGCTCCTGCGCCGCCACGCGCAGAATACGGCCCGCGCCGTCGATCAGCGCCGCGCGCGCGCTGCCGGTCCCGACGTCGATCGCGAGGATGAGATCCCTGGTCATGGCAAGGCGCCCTTCGGCTCAGCGTTTGAACCAGCGCGAGCCGTGCTGGAGGAGCATGGCGATGACGATGATCGCCCCCATGCAGACCTGCTGGTTATAGCCCGGCACACCGACGAGATTCATGATATTGCCGATCACGCCCATGACAAGCGCGCCGAGCAGCGTGTTGACGACACCGCCGCGCCCTCCCATCAGGCTCGCCCCGCCGATGACGACGGCGGCGATGACGTTGAGTTCCGCGCCGACGCCGATGACGCCCGAGCCCACGCCGGTGCGGCTGGTGGTGATAATTCCGGCCACCGCCGCGAGCGCGCCGGAGATGATATAGACCGCCATGATGTAGCGCGGCACGGGAATGCCGGAAAGGCGCACCGCTTCCCGGTTGGAGCCGATGGCCTTCACCATGCGGCCGAACTTGGTGAAGTTGAGCACGACGCCCGCAACAACAAACACCAGCGCCATCAGCCACACCGGATCCGGAATGCCGAGGAAGAAGCCCGAACCGAAATTCTCGATCAGCGCGCCGGCCGTATCGTCCATCATGATCGGCTGGCCATTGGAGATGATGAGGGCGAAGCCGCGCACCGCCGTCATCGCGGCCAGGGTAATGACGAAGGGGGGCAGGCCGGCATAGGCCACAAGAATCCCGGTGACCAGACCGCAGCCGGCGCCGGATAGGATGGAAATGCCGAGGCCGAGGCCGGTGCCATGGACGCCAATGGTGATGGCGCTGACGACACTCCCCAGCGCCAGGATGGAGCCGACCGACAGATCGATGCCGCCCGTGAGAATCACGAACAGCATGCCGACCGCCATGATGCCCGTGCCGGCGATCTGCCGCAGCACGTTCATGATATTGCGATCCGTGAGGAAGGCATGGGATTCGAAGGTTGCGCCCAGAACGAGCACGACGAAAATGCAGAGCGTGCCATAGCGGCGGAAGAACTCGCCGGCCTCGAAGGGGCGCCGGTGGGAGGCAGCCGGCGCGGAGGTTGCAGTATCACTCATGTCAGTTCACCGGCTGATGGGTATGCGCGGGCAGGTCTTCCGGATGGGCCTCAGCGGCCGCGATCGGTTTCGTCATGGCGAGTGCGAGGAGTTTTTCCTCGACATAGTCCTCCGGCAGCAGCATCCCGCGAAGCTCGCCCTCGGCCATGACCAGCACGCGGTCGCAGAGGCCGAACAGCTCCTGATGTTCGGAGGAGATGACGAGGATCGCCTTGCCGGCGGCTGCCAACTCCTCGATCAGCCCATAGATTTCCCGCTTTGCGCCGACATCGACGCCGCGCGTCGGCTCGTCGAGGATGATAACGTCACCTCCGGCATGGAACCATTTGGCGAGCACCAC
>JABBOH010000095.1:0-2761 GCA_019351895.1 Pseudomonadota bacterium | reverse complement strand
GGTTGCCGCCCGAAAGGCTGGAGAACAGCGCATCGACCCCGGCCGATTTCAGCCGCAGCTGGCGGCCGAGCCCGGTCACGGTCTCGCGTTCCGCGCGGCGGCGGATGAAGCCCGCCAGGTTCACGAGGGGCGCGAGACGCGCGAGCGTGGTGTTGATGCGGATTGACATGTCGAGAATCGCGCCATGATGTTTGCGATCTTCCGGCACCAGGCCGATGCCGGCCAGCACCGCATCGAGTGGCGAGGCGATGCGCAGGACCTTGCCATGGACGCGGATTTCGCCGGCTTCCCGGGCGTCCGCACCGAAGATCAATCGGGCCGTTTCCGTCCGGCCGGAACCGACGAGCCCGCCGAGCCCCACAATCTCCCCCGCATGGACGGAGAAGCTGACGCCGCGCACCTTCACGCCCCGCCGCAGATTATCAACGCGAAGGACCTCCGCACCGATCTTGCGCTGTTCGACTTTCGGGAAAAATGTTGAAAGCGACCGCCCCACCATGATGCGGATGACGTCGTCGATCGTCGACTCGCGCGGCGAGGTGACACCGACCAGCGCCCCGTCCTTCATCACCGTCATACGGTCGGCAATGCGGAAAACCTCCTCCAGACGATGCGAAATATAGACGATGCCGACACCGCTTTCGCGCAGCACGGCAATGATCTCATGCAGCCTGTCGGCGTCGCGGGCACCGAGCACGGCGGTCGGTTCGTCAAAGACGATGACCTTGAGATCGCGCGCCAGCGCCTTGGCGATCTCCACCACCTGCTGCTGGGCAACCGCGAGGTCACCCACGCGGCGGCGCACGTCGAGATCAAAGCCCATGCGGGAGACGACCTCGCGTGCGCGGCGGTTGAGGCGTGACCAGGAGATGGCGGCGGGCAATTCGCGCAGAAAGATGTTCTCAGCGACCGTCAAATCCGGCGCCAGCGCCAATTCCTGATGGATAACGGCGATGCCGAGATCGGCGGCGGCCTTGGGATCGGTCAAGGTCAGCGGCCGACCCTCGAAGGTGAGGGTGCCGGCATCGGGCTGGATTTCCCCGCCCACCACGCGCATCAGCGTGGACTTGCCGGCGCCGTTCTCACCCAGTAGCGCATGAACCTCTCCCGCACGAAGGGAGAAGTCCACGCCCTTCAGCGCCCTGACGCCACCGAAGGACTTGGTGATGCCGCGCAGTGTCAGGAGATCACTCATATCCGGTTCTGCCGCAACGCCGCCTTAGAAGACGGCCTTCGGGTTATAGTATTTGTCAACGTTTTGCTGGGTGATGACGGTCGGCGTCGTATAGTCGACCCGCGGAAAATCGGGCGGCAGCTTTCCAGCCAGCGCCTTGAGGCCGATATCGACCCCGGTGCGCGCGACGAGATCCGGGTTGTTGAGGCCCGTCGCGCCATACTCGCCCTTCTGGATGAGTGCGAGCGCATCCTTCTGCCCGTCGGCCGCCGCCACCAGCAGCACGCCATCGAGCTTGTGCGCTTCCTTCAGCGCGTCCCGCGCGCCGAGCACCATCGAATCGTTCTCACCGAGAACCACGTTCACATCCGGATGCGCGGTGAGAATGTCTTCCATCGCTTTGAGGCCGCCATCGGTATTCCAGCCGCCCCAGCCTTGGGCCACGATCTGGAAGCCGGCATGGCCACTCTGCACCAGCTGCTGCTCGATGACGCCCTTCATGACGCCGAGGCGGCGCTCCTGCCCAACGATATTGCCCTTGTCGCCAGAGATAAGCGCAATCTTCATCGGCTTGCCTGCCATCTTCTTGGCAAGCCATTGGCCGACGAGAAAGCCGTTCTGGTCGTTCGAGGACTGCACGAGCGTGACGTAATGCGCCTTGGGATCGAGGCCGCTGTCGATGACCACGACCTTCACTCCAGCACGCGCCGCCGAGTCCACGGAATGGACCATGCCTTCCGGATCGCGAGGATTGATGATGAGCAGCTGGATGCCTTTGGAGACCATGTCTTCCACGTCGCCAATCTGTTTCGTGAGGTCATTCTGGCCATCGGCCGTCGTCACCGTGCAGCCGTGCTTCTTAGCCTCATCGACAGCGGCCGCCATCTGCGCCGCGTAATAGGGCGCATTCAGCGTAAACATGGAGACTCCGACCGAGCAGGCGGCGTGGGCGCCGGCGGCGGCCAGCGGTGTCAGTGTCAGCGCCAGGGCCGAGCCCAGGAGCAGGCGGCGAAATCCAGAGATTGTCATGGTCTGTTCCCCCATTACGCTTCCATCCGGGAAGCATTTTGTGTAGCAATAATCCACATTCTTATCGGGCGTCAACGCATATCAGGGGAAAACACGGGAAATCTTGACGGATACCCCCCAAAAACGTAGTCATACTACAGATTCAAGGGAGCGGCGCCATGCCACTGCGCGAGCCAGTCATCTGTCCCGTCTCGGTCTCGACCGGGCGGCTCGACAACGCCTCCGGGCGCTATGAGAAGCGTCTTTCCGACCTTCTCGGCCTCTATGAGGATTCCGCCGCCTTCGCGGCTGAGCTCAGCCAGGGCGACCGTGAGGTCTATGAGGTGACGGATTATCGGCCTTCGGCGGACGCCGGGGACATGATCTTCGGCGTCACCCGCATGTCGCCCGGGCGGATCGGCCGGGAATTCTTCCTCACCCGCGGCCATATCCACGCGCGCGCCGACCGCCCCGAGATCTACTACGGCGAAAGCGGCCGGGGCGTGATGCTGCTTGAAAGCCCAGACGGCGACGTGCGCGCGCTGCCGATCGGGCCACGCGACATCGTCTATGTTCCGC
>JABBOH010000094.1:6650-7591 GCA_019351895.1 Pseudomonadota bacterium | reverse complement strand
ACATCTCGGCTTTTTCCAACCGCCACTATAGTGGCAAAATGAGGGGATGGCTGAGATCTGGGTGAGGTCTTCGTCCGGATCCAGGGCGAGTTGCACTACTTGTGGCGCGCCGTCGATCAGCATGGCATCGTGCTCGATATCCTGGTGCAGACCCGCCGCAACGCCGGGGCGGCGAAGCGCTTCTTCCGGCGACTGCTGAAGGGTTTGCTGTATGTACCGCGCGTCCTGATCACCGACAAGCTGGGAAGCTACGGTGTAGCAAAGCAAGAGTTGCTGACAGATGTCGAGCATCGGAAGAGCCGCTGCCTCAACAATCGCGCGGAGAACTCGCATCAACCGACCCGCCGGCGAGAGCGGCAGATGCAGGGGTTCAAATCGGCGCCGCAGGCGCAGCAATTCCTGTCGGCCCACGCTTTCATCTATGGCCACTTCCGTCCGCGACGTCACCGGACCATCGCCAGGAACTACCGCGCCGCGCGTGCCCTCGCCTTCAAGATCTGGATCGAGGAGACGTACGCCCAGAGCGCAGCATAACCGCGCATGGTCCCAACCTCCAGCCCGAGAACGACCATCGACCGTTAAGGTGACAATGCCCTACTTATCCAAAGCTACGACACTTTGACCCGGGACACGGCCCGGGGAAAGCGCGAGGAGTCGGTGTCCGGGGCATCTTTTTGCCGTCACGGAAGTAGATACCGACTGGGCAGTTACGGCTTGTCGGCCTCCAGCTGATCAAGCAGCTTCAGACTGCGGCGCAATGCGGCCTCGATCCGGTCGACGCTGACGGGAGTCGTGGCGCGGACGGGTTGCGCGTCTGGACGCCGCCGCAGTCTCAGCGGCAGCTCGATCCCGCAAGGCAGGTCGGGGAAGGCCGCCAGGGCATCGACAATGCGCGGAATGCTGACCATGCCCTCGCCCAGTGGCACGAACAGCCAGCCGTC
>JABBOH010000094.1:0-6640 GCA_019351895.1 Pseudomonadota bacterium | reverse complement strand
GAGGTGCAGATGGGCGCAGTCGGGAAGGGCCTCGATGGCGTCGCTTGCCGGGTCAGGACCGCTTGGCCGGTGCGAGACGAGATTGCCGGGATCATAGTTCAGCCGGATGGCGGGCATGCCGAGCCGGTGGAGTAGGATCCGCCCTTCCTCCGCCGTGTTGAGCAGGTTGTCCTCACCATTACCAGGATTCTCCAGACCGATTGTGAGCCCGAGCGCCTCCGCCCGTCGTGACAGCGCGGCGATGTTGCGCAGGAATGCGCTCTCGCGGCTGCGGTGAGCCGCATTTGTGTTGATCACGCATGCGCCCAGGCTGCGCGCGAACTCCATACGCCGCGTGAAGACCGGGACGGCATCCTCCAGTCCGAGGTCAATGTGGGACGAGAAGGCATGGCAGCGCAGACCACTCGCCTGAAGTGCTGTGCGATACTCTGAGGCACGAGAAGGCGTAAACGCCTCCTCGGAGAACGCTTCGGTGTAACCGACGATGTAGGCGGGCTCGACATGCGTGACGCCGAGCCGCGCCAGACTCTCGAGCATTACCGGAAGCGGGTAGCCGTCGTAGGGCGCACCGGAAACCGAGACAATGCGGCTCATAGCCGCGACGACTCGCCCACGGCGAGGCAGATCTCCGAGACGCGCAACCCGCTTTCTCGCGCGCGCGATGGGAACTTGTCCACCAACCGGCGCTCATGGACGGGGATAACACGCCGCACCTCGCCGCCCGCCGCCCGCATGATCGCCTCCGTTGCGAAGACTAGATTCGTCTGGCTGCCGACCGCGACACCCACCGGCACGTACATCTGCTCGACACCAATGACGGACCCGTCGCCTTCGATATTCTCGTAGACGTAGATGAGGTCCCCGGCGAGCACCCAGGAATCGGCCGAACTTCGTCTCCCGTCGTTGCGGACGACCACATATTGCGAGCCGAAGGTGTGCGTATCGGGCGCGGCGCGCAGGTCGATGCCAGGCAGCACATCCTCGCAGTCGCCGTCGATCAGCGTGAGCCGACCGGATCGCGCCAGGAACACGCACTTCAGAACGTCGGCGGGATCGGTTGCGATCGAGACGAAGCTGAGGCGCGGCGGCTGCGACATCGCCCAGATGGCACGTGCGATCTCCCGCTCCTGCACATACACATGGGCGTTCGGAAAGTCGTCCAGGTTGCCCATGTGGTCGAAATGCGCATGCGTCACGAAGATGGTGTCGACGTCTTCCGGCGAGAGGCCGATCTGGCCGAGAACATCCTTGGGCGAATGCCAGGATTCGACGCCGAAGCGGTCGGCCAGAACCTTGCCGTAGTCGCGGTGATTGTAGCCGACATCAACCATCATCACGCGGCCCTGACCCTTGATGACGACATAGGCGTAGGGCAGGCGAAGATTACCCTGGTTATGGGCGCCATAGAGGACACCGCTGACGTTGTAGTTGGGGACGACCGCGTATTCGAGAACCCAGATCGAGTAGAGCGACATCGGAGCCTCGTGCAAAACCCGCCGTGCTCAGTGACAGCCGAGCGCGGCGGCTTGGGGTATCGGGGTGCAGCAGCAGGCGTGAGTGAAGCCGACCATCGCCAGACCGGCGCGGTCGTCCGAGACGGCGAGCAGGCGGCGCTGCGCGCGTTGAAGCAGTGCCAGCACATCCCCGGCACTATGCTGGCCCGCGGCCGAGACCGCGCATGCGCGCGCCAAGGTCGCCCGCGCCGTCTCGATCTCGGCGCCAGCTGCCAGCATGGGCTGCATTCGCGCGGTGCGGCGGCCCAGCATGGTCTCCGCGCCGTGCAGGGCGTCCACCACCTCGGCCAGTTCCGGCTGCAGGGCAGCGAGCGTGACGGCCCTGCCCTCGCGGGACTCGGCACGGCGGCCATCCATCAGCAGCATGAGGCCGCAGAGCTGCACCAGGATGCGCCGTAGCGCCATGAAGGACGGCGCGAGCGCCGCCCTCATCGTGACGGCCGCATCGGCGTCATGCACGGCGCAGGGATCGCCCTTGAGCGCCATCTTCATCGGTCAGAAAGCGCCGGCGGAGGGCGGGTACACCCGCTTGATGGTCGCCTGCGCCTGCGGGCTGTCAATCGTTTCTTTGGTCACCAGGGGCTCGGCCAGCGGAATATCCTTCGTCACCGGCTTGCCGGTGAGCGCGTTGTAGACTTGTTGCGTGGCATCGATGCCTTGCCCCACGGCCTCCTGTAGGAACAGGCCTTGGATCTCCCCCTGCCGCAGTTCCTTGATCGTCTCCGGGCTTCCATCGGCAGTCGCGACGCCGATCTTGCCGATCAGGCCGCGCGTCTGCAGTGCTTTGACAGCGCCGGTCGCTGCCTCGTCGTACATGCCGTAGATCGCTTTGATGTCGGGGTGCCCGGTCAGAAGATCGTTCGCTTCCTGCACCGCCTCATTCACCGTCAGACCGTGAGTCTGCAGAACCTGGACCAGATCGCAGCCGTCTGCCGCGAAGGATTCCTTGGCGCCCTTGAGGTACTTCTGTGCGTTCTCGCGATCCTGCGGAAGGGAGAGCATGCCGACCTTGTTGCCGCCGAGCGCCTTCGCGAGGTTGCAGACGAAGGTGCCTTCGGCTTTCCCGGTCTCATAGTTGTTTGCAGTAACGGCTGAGGTATAGTCGGTCTGGCCGGGCTGCGGTCCGATGCCGGTGAAGGCGATCGGCACATGCCGCTGCGCAAGCAGCCGTAGCACTGGCGGCGTGCTGCTGGAGCTGACAGGCCCGATGACGATTGCGTTCACGCCGCGCACGAGGGCGGTGTGGATGTTGTTCATCTGCGTGCCGGGGGAGTTTTCTGAAGTCATCCCGACGTAGTTCATCCCGAGCTTGGCCGCCTCGGTCTGCACGCCATAGGCGACCCACTGCCAGTAGGAGATATCAAGCGATGGGGCAACATAAGCCACCGTCATTTTCTTGTCCGTCGCGCGGGCGGCCGGCGCCAGCGTGCCAGCTGTAACCGCGACGCAGGCGACGGCGGTGGCCGCAGCGAGGAGACGGCGGAGAGACATGAAGTAAGCCATAGGGCGTTCCTTTCCTTGTTCTTCGTGAAGCCTGCCGACCTACCGCCGCGCCTTGCTGACACGGTCGATGAGGACGGCAATGAGAATGACGAGACCCGTCACCGAGCCTTGCCAGAAGCTGTTCACCCCGATCAGGTTGACGCCGTTCTGGATGACCGTGATCATGAGCGCGCCCAGGAGCGCGCCAATGGCGGACCCCGTGCCGCCGAACAGGCTGGCGCCGCCGATCACGACCGCTGCGATCGCCTGCAGCATCATGGCGGCGCCCGCTGTGCCTTCGGCGTTGCTGATGTAGGAGACGGTGAGCACGCTCGCGAAGGCGGCGAGAAGGCCGGAGATGACATAGACCGAGAAGCGCACGAGATGCACTGGAATGCCGAGCAGCCGCGCGGCGCCGGGACTGCTTCCGACTGCGTAGATCCACCGGCCGAAGACGACGCGGCGCAGCAGGAACTCCACCACGATCAGCAGAATGATACAGAACAGCACGAAGTTCGGCATGCCGGGGATGATGTGGCCGCCATTGAGTAGCCAGTAGCCCTGGTCGTTGATGGGGAGCGAATGGCCGTTGGTCACGATAAAGGCGAGGCTGCCGGCAACCGCGTAGGTGATGAGTGTCACCACGAAGGGCGCAAGCCCGACGAAGGTGACCAGAAAGCCGTTGATGGCGCCGAAGACGACGCCAACGACAAGGCCGCAGATCGTGGCGATGGTCGAGCTGAAGCCGCTATCCATGACGAGTCCGGTCACCATCCCGACGAGCGAAAAGACCGAGCCCACGGACAGATCGATGCCGCCGGTCATGACGACGAGAAGAACACCAATGGCCATGATGATCAGCGGCGCCGTCGCCTGGGCGATGTCCGAGAAATTGCCCATGGTGAGCGCGTTCGGCACGAAGATGCCGAGCGCGAGTTCGAGCACGACAATGGCAAGCGCGATGGCAATCTCGCTCCGGTAGGACGATACGATATGCCTCAGCGCGCCAGTCCTCGCGGGCGCCGAGGCCGCCGTTTCCGGGGCACGATCCATGGCAGCGACACTCCGGCTTTCGATACGGCTCATGCGGCTAGTCCCGTTGCTGCGGCGAGCGCCTCTTCATCGAGGCTCGCGCGGTCGAGGAGCGCGGTCGCGCGTCCGTCAGGGGCGAAGGCAAGGATGCGGTCGCAAAGCTCCAGAAGCTCCGTCTGCTCCGTTGACCAC
Organism: Pseudomonadota bacterium; assembly: GCA_019351895.1. Classification (GTDB taxonomy): domain Bacteria; phylum Pseudomonadota; class Alphaproteobacteria; order Acetobacterales; family Acetobacteraceae; genus Acidisoma. The sequence goes on along the minus strand of JABBOH010000094.1, from coordinate 2,420 downwards.
CAGACGATCGTCGTTCCGGCTTCGGCCATCGCGCGGATCAGGGTGTAGATGTCGCGCTTGGTGCCGACATCGACGCCCCGCGTCGGCTCCTCCAGCACGAGCATCTGCGGCCTGAGATTGAGCCAGCGTGCGATGATCAGCTTCTGCTGCGTGCCCCCGCTGAGCGTCGACGGCAGGTCCCAGACTGAACGGGCCTTGATGCGCAAGGCCGCGAGCAACCCGGCGGCCTCCCGCGCCTCGTCGGCACGCACGAGGCGGCGCCTCTCCGCAATGCGCCGGGAGGCGACCATGTTGTCGATGATCGGCAGTGTCGAGAGGATACCGCGGTTCGCGCGGTCGCCGGAGACGAAGCCCACGCCGCGGGTCACCGCCTCATGCGGCGTGCGATCGATTCGCGGCCGGCCCCCATGGATGATCTCTATGCCGGCTCGCCGCTTCTCCCCGATCAACTGATCGATCAGGGCCTGGGGGCCGGCCGGAGCACCTGCGAGGCCGAGAATCTGGCCCGGTCCGACAGCCACCTCAGGGCCAAGGCCGCTGATGGACAAGGCCTCTGCGGAGACGCGCAGGTCTAGGCTGGGCGCGCCAGACGGCGCGGGCGCGGCGGCGAGTGCATCGTGCGCCGCAATGCTCTGGCCCATCATGTCGATGATCTCGGCATCGCTGAGGCTCTGCACAGGCTGCCGATGGACCGCCGACTGCCCATCGCGGATGATGGTGCAGACATCGGCGACCTGCCGGATTTCCTGCATGCGGTGCGAGACGAACACGACGCCGATACGTGCGTCGGCCACCAGACGCCGCAGCACTGTGAAGAGCCGTTCGGCTTCCTGGCCTGTCAAGTTGGTCGTCGGCTCATCCAGCAGCAGAATCTCCGCGCCCGAATGGAGTGCGCGGGCAATCTCCATCATTTGCCGCTCGTGCAGCGAGAGGGTCGCGACGAGACGGTCGGTCGATTGCGCGGCAAAGTCCTTGTCGATCAGGGACAGCGCGTCGACGGCCGCGCGTTGCGCGGCGGCCCGGTTGAAGAGACTGGAGCCATGGCGATAGCGTGGGAGCGCGATGTTCTCGGCGATCGAGAGATGCGGGATGACAGCTAGTTCCTGATGGACGACGGCAAGGCTTTGATCGCGGGCCATGCGCCCGGCGGCGTCATCAACGTCGAACCCCTTGTAGCGCAACGTGCCGCCATCGGCATCCAGGATGCCGGCGACGATCTTAAGCAGGGTCGATTTGCCGGCGCCGTTGCCGCCGAGGAAAGCATGCACCTCGCCTGCTGCGACGGCGAAATCCATCCCGCGCAGCACGCGCGTCACCCCGAAGCTTTTCGTGATGCCCCGCGCGTTCAGCAGAAAGGCAGTGGCGCCTTCCGAACTGTCTTGCCCACTCGATGTCGGGTCCATGTTCGTTCTCAATGCAGAAATCCCGTCGAGAACCACGGCACGGCGGCGATCAGCGCCAGGCCGGCTACGAGAACGCCAAGATAGGGCCAGATCCTTCGCAGCGCACGATCCGGCTCGACCTGCCCGATGGTGCAGGCGGTATAGAAGCCGAGACCGAAGGGCGGTGCGAACAGCCCCACCCCCATGCTGAGGATAATGACAATCGCATAATGGATCTCGTTCACCCCCGCGGCTGCGGCGATCGGAAACAGCAGGGGGCCGAACAGCACCATCGCGGGAATGCCCTCCAGCACGCTGCCGAGCACGATGAAGGCGATGACGGAGATGCCGAGGAAGCCCCATCGGCCGCCGGGCACGGCCGCCATGGCGGTGGCCAGCGACTGCGAGAAGCCGGATTGCGTCAGCGCCCAGGCCATGCCGCTCGCCGTGCCGATGATGAACAGGATGGCACCCGAGAGCGCGGCGGTATCGACCAGGATCGGATAGATGCGCCGCCAGTCGAACGTCCGGTAGATCAGAAGTCCGACGAGCACGGCGTAGGCAACGCCGATCGTCGATACCTCGGTCGCGGTGGCGACGCCGCGGATCACGGCGTAGCGGATGATGACCGGAAGGACGAGCGCCGGCAGCCCGTAGACGAAAAGACGCAGGACCTGCGGCACCGGCGTTCTCGCCACCACGGTCGCGGGGCATGCGCCCGAGCGCCGGCGCGCGAGGACCGCGAGGCAAAGCGCCAGAACCACGCCGGGCAGCAGCCCCGCCGTGAACAGCGCCGAGACCGAGAGGTTGGTCACGGAGGCGATGGCGATGAGGACGAGCGATGGCGGGATGGTCTCGGCCATCGCGCCGGAGGCGGCGAGCAGTGAGACCATCTCCCCGTCATCCATCCCGCGCTTGCGCATCTCGGGGAACAGCACGGGCGCGACGGCCGCCATATCAGCGGTCTTGGCACCTGAAATGCCGGAGACGAGCAGCATCGCGCCGAGCAGCACGTAGGAGAGGCCGCCGCGCAGATGG
>JABBOH010000093.1 GCA_019351895.1 Pseudomonadota bacterium | reverse complement strand
CATGCTGCACTTCATCATGACTGCCTCCGGTTGGACAAATCGCTGTCCAAGGAAACCGGGGGCAGCTCAGCAGCAGCCGAGCGGTTCAGTGCACGCCCGCGCGGATGGCAGTGCCTTTATCGGCAAAATCGGCGGTGGCGTGGCGTAGGCGGCCAACGCACGCCGCAAGCACAAACGGCGGGGATGGCCCGCCCATTTGCGATGCCAAAGACGGAGCCCGCTTCCAACACAGGTCCGCCGCATTTTAGAAGTTCACGATTGTTCTTCCTCACTGCAGGGCAACGCAGTGACGATTTCTGTGTGGTGCGCGATCATCGCTTCCTCGTCGGTTGCGATGACGCGCACGTCGATGGCGCTATCGGGCAAGCTAATGCAGGGACTGTTGGCAAGATTAGCCTGAGCATCGAGACGGAGACCAAGCCAGCTGAGACGAGCGCATACCTCCGCGCGGATCCTAGGCGCGTGCTCGCCGATGCCGGCCGTGAACACCAGACCGTCGAGCCCTCCAAGCGCGCTCGTCAATGCGCCTGCCTCCCAGGCAATCCGATAGCTAAAGAGATCCAGCGCCTCGCGCGCGGCAGGCACGCTGCTTGCCAGCAGCACGCGCACGTCTCCGCTAATCCCTGAGACGCCGAGAAGGCCGGAGCGGCGATAGAGCATGTCCTCCAAGTCGTCGACACTGTGTCCTTGCCGGAGGAGGTGCAGTAGCACGCCGGGGTCGATCAGCCCGCAGCGGGTTGCCATCATTAGACCGTCCAACGCACTGAAGCCTGTCGTCGTAGCGATGCTCCGGCCGTTCATAAGGGCGCAGAGGCTGGCGCCGGCTCCAAGATGGGCAACGATCACACGACCACGCGCCAGCGCTGGCGCCTGACGGTTCAGGCAGTTGGCGATGTACTCAAAGGAGAGACCATGAAAGCCGTAACGCCGCACGCCCGCCCCGGATATTGCCTGCGGCAGAGCGAAACGCTGTGCCACCGCAGGCAAAGTATGGTGGAAGGCGGTGTCGAAGCAGGCGACCTGCGGCAATGACGGGCGGGCCGCCACCAGTGCCCTGATCGGGGCCAGGTTGAGCGGCATGTGCAGCGGGTCAAGAGAGGTGAGCGCCTCGAGATCCGCCAGCAGCGCGGGCGTCACCAGGGCAGGTCCGACGTGCTTCGGGCCGCCGTGGACGATGCGGTGGCCCACCGCCGCTAGACCGGCCTCCCCGAGATGAGCCTCGGCGAAAGTCAGGAGTTCCTCGAGCACCACCGGAAAGGGTGGCGTGGAACCATCCGGCCAACGTCTTTCCGCAAGCACAGCTCCGCTGGGACTGCGGGCATGAAAATGTGGTGCCGACGCGAGATTCTCGATCTCGCCCCGGACCATCTCTCGACGTCTCGGTTCCGTGTCAAAGATGGCGAATTTTACGCTGGATGACCCAGCGTTCAGGGTCAGAATGCTCCCGCGCTTGCTCATGCGACGTTTCCCGGAATCTGCATGTTCGACCGCGCCACGAGAACGCCAAGTGCGCAGGACGCGAGCCGGGTCGTCAGGCTGTCGGCGCGGCTGGTGACGATGATCGGTACGCGGGCGCCGAGCACCACGCCCGCCGCCTCCGCACCCGCGAGAAACGTCAAATTCTTGGCGAGCATGTTGCCGGCCTCAAGGTCTGGGACCAGCAGGATGTCGGCTTTGCCTGCAACCTCGGACAGGATGCGCTTCTCCTTCGCTGCCGCCTCGCTCACCGCGTTGTCGAAGGCAAGTGGCCCATCCAGAACACCGCCGGTGATCTGGCCGCGATCAGCCATTTTACAGAGGGAAGCGGCGTCGATCGTGGATGGCATGCGGTCGTTGACGGTCTCGACTGCGGCGAGGATCGCCACGCGCGGCCGAGGGATACCGATGACATGAGCAAAGTCGATGGCGTTCTGGACGATGCTGACCTTTTCGCCGAGCGTCGGCCGAATATTGATTGCGATATCCGTGAGCAGAAGCGGCCTCGGGTAGTCGGGCACATCGACGAGATAAATGTGGCTCATATGGCGGCCGGTCCTCAGTCCTGTTTCAGCCAAAAGAATCGGATGCATCAATGTCTCGGTATGCAGGTCGCCTTTCATCAGCATCGCCACTTCTCCGACGCGTGCCAGAGCAACAGCCGTGGCTGCCGCATCCGAACCCTCGGCCGCATCGACAATGCGCATGTCACCAAGCTCCGCACCCGCTGCCTGTGCCAGAGCTCGGATGCGGTTTTCCGGCCCGATGAACACTGGCCGGATGAAGCCAGCTTTCGCGGCATCCAGCGCCGCCAGCAGGGACGGAACGTCCACAGGATATACGATCGCCGTCGGCACCGGCGCGCCACCGCGGGCGCGGGCCAGGATAGCTTGTGTCTGCGGATGACGGCCTACGCGCACATTGGGAAGCCTGACACGCGCGCGGCGGACCTTGGCGGTTGGAGCCCGGGTATAGGCGCGGCCGGTTACGACGACCTCGCCCGCTTGATTGGTGCAGACGCAATCAAGCGTCACGTCTTTCTTCTCGGCGTTCTTCTCTTTCACCGTCAACGTGGCGGTGATGGTGTCACCGATGTCCACCGGATGCCGGAAATGCAGGTCCTGCCCGAGATAGATCGTCCCGGGGCCCGGCAGCTTCGTGCCGAGAACGGCCGAGATCAGGCCGGCCGCCCACATGCCGTGGATGATGATGTGGTGAAACGTGCTGGTCTCGGCAAAGGCAGGGTCGACATGTACGGGGTTCAAGTCACCCGACACGGTTGCGAACAGATCGATATCGCGCTGGGACACGGTGTGGGACAGGCTTGCAGTCTCACCGATCGTAATCTCATCGAAGGTTCTGTTTTCGATGAAGAGGTCGGTCATTCCTCGGGGCATAACTTTTTATCCTCGAACAAAGGTGCCGGGTGCGTCCGCCGAGGGTGCGTCTCCACGTGGGTTCGCGGCCGGAAAGCCATGACGCCATCTGCCCGGTCTCGCGAAGCATCGCGCCTCTCTTCGACTGGGTTGCACCAAGCGATCATGAACGTTGTTGGAACCCGCGCGACGAGCCAAGAGAAGCGGTGCAGGCACTCCTGGACCTGCTGTTGGCATGGCTAGCATAGTGGGTTTTCCTGATTGGTGAAGTTGACTTGACGCACAGAAGTCCAGATGCGCCGCCTCATCTGCCGTATTCCGTCGGGGCCGCCCTTGATGCAGATCAATCGGCTGCGTCTACCGTCAAAGCGTCATCGGCAGAACTCTGCTGAACATCGGAAGTCGAAGCCGGCGGTTCGGCTGAAACGCCTGATCCGGGCCTTTGGCATGTCCCCCAACCGCCGCACTGCCAGTGGAATGCAAGCTCTGCACCGGTGCCACCGCCACGACGCAACAGGAGATTGTCAGTTCCATTGGCCTGAACCCGGCGCTGCCGCCACCAACTCGAACGCGAGCGGCCACGTCGGATCTCGGGCGGTCTGATCGTCAACGTAACCTGTGGTGTCAGTATCAGCCCGTGTGTCCTCGTCGGCCGCACTGGCCTGCCGATGCAGTTAGTGTCGCTCGGCCCTGCCGATCGATGCAGCCTCGGAAAACGCCGACCCGGAAACGCCGCGGTTCGCCGCGTGAAAACCTATGCCATGAGTTTCTTGCGGATCTCGCCGAGTTCGTGTCTCCGTTGATCGCTGGGCGTCGGATACGACATGCGGAGTCCGTGCATCGTGTCGAGGAGCACTTGGGACACGATCAATCGCGCGGTTTGCTTGTCGTCCGCCGGCACAACATACCAGGGCGCATCATTTGTGCTGGTGTTGCCAATGCACTCCTCATAGGCGGTCATATAGTGCTTCCAGAACCTTCGCTCTTCGATATCCGCGAGGCTGAACTTCCAGTTTTTGTCCGGCGTATCGAGGCGCTCGAGGAACCGCTTTTTCTGCTCGTGTTTGGACAAGTGAAGGAAGAACTTGATGATTCGCGTGCCGTTCGCGGTAAGATGTTTCTCCATGTCCCGGATCGAGCGGTAGCGCCCGTGCCAGACCGCTTTGTCGTGCAGCAGTGCATCGGGCAGATTTTCGCCTTTGAGGATTGCCGGATGCACCCGGGCAATCAGAACCTCTTCGTAGTAGGAGCGGTTGAAGATGCCGATGCGGCCGCGCTCCGGCAGGTCACGGGTCGTGCGCCAGAGGAAATCGTGCTGCAAAGCTTCCGCGCTGGGATGCTTGAAGCTGAACACCTGGCAGCCCTGCGGATTGATGCCCGACATTACGTGCCGGATTGCGCCATCCTTCCCCGCCGCGTCCATAGCCTGAAAGATGAGCAAAATCGCGTAGCGGTCCGACGCGTAATGCAACTGTTGTAGCTCGCTAAGCTTCGACACGTGCTTCTCGAGCAGCGCCTTATAGTCGTCGTCGGAGGAGAAGACGGGCTCAATCTCCGTTGCCCATTTTGTAAGATCCACAGGATCATCAGCTTGTACACGGAAGTCTTCGGAGTTGATATGCATGATGATCCTTCAGCTCCCGCGGCCGCGATCGTCAGGCGGGTTGCGCAACTGTATCGGAGGCCTGCTTCGGTTTCGGCTTCAGTGGGGTGCTCGGCACTGGGCCGAGCATGCGGTAGGCCAAAAGCTTCACCGGGTCCGTCACCAGGAACCATGCCAGGGCATAGACCCACACCACGAGAGCCCAGAACCAGCCGAGAGGCGCGACCAAGCCAACACCGAAAACTGCGACCAGAGTGGCGATCGTCTGTGTGCCAAAGACGGCGATCATGAGGATGTTGGCCGGACGTACCGACCACCAAGGCCCGCGCGTGCGTGTCTGGAAGATCGTCAGATGTCCAGCAACTGAAAGCATGAGATACATCATCGTCTGTAGATGGGTCCGATCGATGTGAAACATTCTCTCGCCAAGGTAGAACAAACCAAAGGAGGCAATCGGCCCTATACAACCAAGCGTGGTCGCGATGCCGAGAACGAGGTGCATATTCCAGACCTCGGGCGTATTCTTGTAGATGACGTTGTCGTATGCGATCGATAGAATTGCGGCGTCATTCAGAAGAGCCAGCATGACGATCATCACCGCCGTCAACGGATAGAAGTTGAATATGAGAATTGCGAGCGTCATGAACACCAGCACACGCAGTGTCTCTGCGATGCGATATATGGCGTAGCTGTTCATCCGCTGGAAGATCTTCCGGCTTTCCTTGATCGCGTCGATAATGACCGACAGGCCAGGCGTTGTCAGAACGATTGCCGCCGCGGCGCGGGCAGCGTCCGTCGCGCCCGAGACGGCGATGCCGCAATCGGCCTTCTTCAGAGCCGGCGCGTCGTTGACGCCGTCTCCGGTCATCCCGACGATGTGGCCGTGCCTCTGGAGGACGTCGACGATATGAAACTTGTGTTCGGGAAAGACCTGAGCAAAGCCGTCGGCTCGTTCGATTAACGTTGCTATGGCCGGAGCCTCCTCGGTCTTGGAGTCACCAAGTCTGGTACCGTCCAGGATATTGGCACCCATGCCCAGCGTTTTGGCGGTTTCGCGGGCGATTGCGAGCGCGTCACCCGTAACCATCTTGATCGTCACGCCCATCTCGCGGGCGGTCTCTACTGTCTGCTTGGCGTCCACCCGTGGGGGATCAAAAAGCGGGAGAACGCCCAGTAGCACCCACACGCCGTCACCCTCGGCCCTCGCAACGCCCAGTGCTCGGAAGCCGCGAGAAGCAAAGTCATCGACTGCTTCTGTCACGGCCGCCCTGACGGCGGCCGTCGGCGCAGCAAGATCGAGGATGACCTGTGGCGCCCCCTTGGTGACCTTGAACGTTTTGCCGTCCGCGCTCGTGACAGTTGCTTCGGTTCGCTTATGCACTGGGTCGAAGGGCCGGAAGTGCACGATCTTGTAGGGCTTCAGCGCATCCTTGTTCTTGAGACCGCCCAGCACCGCGAGGTCGATGGTGTCGTCGTTCTCTTCTCGGGACGCGAGCGCGCCCGCCAGAAGCAAGTCATCGCGGGTAGTTTCTTCGAGGCAATATGGCTCACCGAGGGTGAGCTTGTTCTGCGTCAGGGTGCCGGTCTTGTCGGCGCAGAGTACGTCGACACCGGCTAGTTCTTCGATGGCGACAAGCTTGCTGACAATCGCCTGCTTTTTGGCTAGTAGCCTTGCACCCACCGCCATCGTGACCGAGAGCACCGTCGGCATGGCGACAGGGATCGCGGCGACAGTGAGGACCAGCGCGAACTGCAGCGTCGTCAGGATCGGATCGCCGCGATGGAGCCCGACAGCGATGATGATCGAAACCAGCACCACAGCGAGCATGATCAGGTAGTTGCCTATCTTCAGAACCGCCTTTTGGAAGTGACTGACGGTGACGGCCGTCTGCACCAGTTCCGCGGTCTTCCCGAAATAGGTCTTGTCGCCGGTCGCATAGACCAATGCACCGATCTCCCCTCGGCGCACGATCGACCCGGAAAAGACCGCGTCGCCCGACTTACGAGTGACGGGCAGGGACTCTCCGGTCAGCGCCGATTGATCCACCGAAACCTCATCGCCGTCCAGAAGACGAGCATCGGCGGGCACAATGTCGCCGAGCCTCAGGCGGATGACGTCGCCGGCGACAAGTTCGCGCGCGGCCGGGGTGACCCACCTTCCGTCCCGCTTCACGCGGGCTGTGACGGCGAGCTTTGCCTTCAAGGCTTCGATGGCGTCGCCGGCTTGCCGTTCCTCCCAGAAGCCGATAGCGGCATTAGCCACAAGCAGTAGGAGAATGATGAAGAAATCTGGCCAATGCCGCACAGTACCGGAGAGGATAACGGCGACTTCGATCATCCATGGAATGGGCCCCCAGAAGTAGGCTAGAAACTTGATCAGCGGGCTTGTCTTCTTCTCGAGAATTTCATTAGGGCCGTCAGCAGCCAAGCGTTTGACGGCTTCAACTTGCGAGAGACCATCCGCAGAGGAGTTCAAACGCTTCTCAAGCTCCGACATGGGCATGGATTTGAGCGCGTCCCGCGCGGCGTTCGGTTCCTTATGCTGTGCGGTGCACGAGGGCGGGGAGGCGGTCAAAGCGGCCATGGGGTTGCCCATCGGTAAAGTCGACGAGCCCTCAGCGCGGCTTCGCAGTTGGAGCCTGCGTGCCGGTCTGCGTGATCGCCGGCGAAACCGAGTTGCGACCGGGCGCGTGGACAACGTTCAAAGCAACGCCGAGTATCAGCGCGCAAGCGAGCACGAGCATCGGCAGCCATCGCGGCAAAGCAGTCGCACCGAGTGACGCCCCGAGAGCCCTCGCAGCCGTCTTTCTCTGGAGGGGGCCTGATTTGAGCTCTGGACGCCACTCCGGTGCAGGCAGCAACATGACGAGGCGCGCTGCCAGCTTTCGCGGGTCGGAGCCAGTCTGGGGAGCTACAGGAAAGCCGGCGATGCTGGCGACCAAACGTTCGGCAGCCGCCGCCTTCGAAAGCTTGGCCCAGCGCGCCGCCTCCACCCAGGGGTCTTGGCCAAGTCTTGCGAGGACCGAAAGCATGGTTAAGCTCGAACCGCTTGGTTCGTCCCCCAAATCTGCATAGAGAAATGGATTTAGCCGCTCTTATTCATGGCATGTCAGGGATTCGTTGGCGGGTGTCGCATAAGC
>JABBOH010000092.1 GCA_019351895.1 Pseudomonadota bacterium | reverse complement strand
TGCGCCTCGCACTCGCCGTTGCCATCACGGGCTGGCGCGCCGAGATGTACCCGGCAAACCGGGACTATATCCTGCGCAACAACCCTGGGGCCTGGCGCGCTCTTTATCAGCTCAGCCGTGTAGGCCCTGCCGAGGCCGAGGACTATTTCCATGCGGCCAACCGACGAGGATAGCGATGTCTGATACCAAGATGCGTATGGTCAACGCCTTCGACACAGATCGGGCGGATGACCTGCCGCCGGCGGAACGCGTTCTCGTGGAGCGCCGGGCCCGGCTACTTGGGCCCGCATATCGTCTTTTCTACCAGAATCCGCTGCATGTCCTGCGCGGCGAAGGCGTCTGGCTCTATGACCAGGACGGAAATGCTCATCTCGACGTGTACAATAACGTCGCCTGCATCGGGCATTGCCACCCTCGCGTGGTCGAAGCGGTATCGCGCCAGATGGCGGTGCTCAACACGCACACGCGCTATCTCAACGAAAAGGTTCTCGACTACGCTGAGGCCCTTCTGGCAACTTTTCCGGCCGAGATCGGCCATGTGATGTTTACCTGCACGGGCAGCGAAGCAAATGACTTGGCGCTGCGCGTGGCGCGCCGCGCAACTGGCAACACGGGCATCATCGTCACCGAAACCGCCTATCACGGCGTCACGTCCGCGCTGGCAGAGGCCTCGCCCTCGCTCGGCGCGGGCGTGAAGCAGGGGCCGCTTGTCCGGCTGGTGCCCCCGCCCGCCACGGAGGGCGATCGTGAGACGGTCGGACGCGCCTTCGCGGATGGCATCGCACGCGCCATAGCGGACTTCGCCGCCCACGACATCCGCCCCGCCGCTCTTCTCGTCGACACCATCTTTTCGAGCGATGGTGTCCGCGCCAATCCGGCAGGGTTCCTGCGCGAGGCGATGAAGACCATCCATGCCGCGGGCGGGCTGTTCATCGCCGACGAGGTGCAGCCCGGCTTCGCCCGCACGGGCGAGGCGATGTGGGGCTTCATGCGCCACGGCGTCATTCCCGACATGGTGACGATGGGCAAGCCCATGGGCAATGGCTATCCACTGGCCGGCATGGCCGCTCGGCCCGCGGTTCTGGAATCATTCGGCCGCGATCAGCGGTATTTCAATACCTTCGGAGGCAATCCGGTGGCGGCTTCCGCGGGCATGGCCGTGCTCGATGTCATTCGTGAGGAAGGGCTGCAGGAAAATGCCGCGCGGGTCGGCGCCGTGCTGCGGGCGGGCGTGGCGGCGCTCGCCTCTCGATACCCGGTCATCGCGCAGATCCGTGGCGAGGGCCTCTTCATCGGCGCCGACATCGAGCATGAGAGCAAGCCCTCGCCCGCGATCGCCGGCCGGCTCGTCAATGGTCTGCGGGAGCGCCGCGTGCTGATCAGCGCCTCCGGCCCGCTCGGGAACGTGCTCAAAATCCGCCCGCCGCTGCCCTTCTCGGAAGATAACGCTGCGTACTTCCTGGAGCGGATGGAGGAGGTGCTGAAGACGCTCTGATCACAGCGGCTTCAACGCCTGTGCCGCCGTGCAGATCCGATCCTGACGGCGCCGCATCTCGTGCGCCTCGTCCAGCGTGACGGGCAGGAAACGGATCTGCTGTCCCGGGCGGATCTGCCCCAGCTTCCACAGCGCGGCGCTCGGGACGGTGAACGGGTTGACGAAGCCGCCCGTGCTCGGAGCATCCTGCAGCAGAATGATAGGCGTCTGCCCGGCGATGTTGATGCCGCCGATGGGATAGCCGTGGTCGAGAATGTTGGAGGGGTCCTGCCCATGCTCGGGCAGCTTGTCGTAGGCGCGGGGCGCAAAGCTGATGGCTGGCCCCTTAAGGCGCATACCCGTGCGATTGCTCTGCGCCAGCACGGTCCAGTTGGCCGCCAGGAAGGCGGCCACGCCCTCTGCGCCAAGCCAGTCGTCGTTCGGCCCCGGCACGACCTCGACCGTGACCACCTTGCCGGTCTCGATCTGCGGCCGCAGGCCCGCGTCGACCTGATGCGCCATCACATGCGGCGCCGCGGTGCCGACCGGCAGCATCTGCCCCGCCTTGATCGCGAAGCCGTCCGCGCCGCCGACGCCCGCCATGTGGAAGGTCGCGCGGGAGCCGAGGACGGGCGGCGTGTCGATGCCGCCGGAGAAGGCAATGTACATGCGTGCGCCGGTGGGGCCGCCGCCTGTGGCCAACACCTGCCCGCGCCGCACCGAAATGCTCTGCCACAGAGCGACCGGCGCGCCGTCCAAGCGCGGCATCATCTCGGCTCCTGTCAGAGCGATGACGCCGTCTTCCAGCATGCGCAGTGTAGGCCCTAGGAACTGGCATTCCAGCGCCGCCGCTTCGCGATCGTTGCCGACCAGCAAGTTGGCGAGGCGGAAGGACCACGCATCCGCCGGACCTGAGGGAGGAAAGCCCTGCTCCCAATGCCCGATGCGCCCGGGCAACTCCTGTACGCAGGTTTCCAGGCCGGGCTCGACGACCTCGAAGAAAGCACGGCTGCTCATGCCGCGCTCTCCAGGCGGCTCAACCACCTCCTGTAATTCGCCATGGAGAATTTCTGGTAGTCGACGACCGAGTGTTCGTAGACGCCTTCATTCACCTTGCCTTCGATGTAGTCATATTCGTCGCGCTCGATCGGGATGAAGCGAACGCGGTCACCCGGCCGGAACAGAGCCAAGCTTTCACGAAAGGCCGGCAGCTTCTGCTCCCGGTCCCAGATGGGGACCGGCGTGCGTGCGAAGATCTGGTAGCCGCCCGGCGTTCTGTCGGGATAGATGCAGGTGATCGCGCCGCCGATGCCGATGGCGCCCTTCGGTGTCCAGGAACGCGGCGGATTGTATTTCGGCGCAACAAGCCGCGCGCGCGGGTCGAGCGGCATGAGCGAGCAAAGACCCGGCCAGAAGCCGAGCGCCGCCACCCAATATTCCGGCGCGGCATGCAGGCGCTTCAGATGGCTGCGCCCGGCAAGATTGTTGAGAGCGCAGAGCAGTTCAGGATCCTCGGTCTTGTCCGTCACGCGGCGGCGATAGTCCGCGATGCAGGCCTCGCACCAAGGGTCGAAGTACAGCACGGGGATGGTGATCAGCCGGCTATCCAGCTCGATTTCGTCGCCGGCGGAAGCCGAAGCGTAGAGCCGCTCCACCTCCCGCGTCACGTCGTCGAAGGCGATGCGGTCGGCATCATAGGAAATCTGCATCGAGGCCATCTCGGGGATGAGCTCGATGATGCCTGGCAGCGCCGCCGCGCGGATGGCAGCAGCCAGCGCGTGCACCGCGATGTTGAGGCTGAAGCTCATCTCGTTGCCGAGTTCGACTTCGATGAAGCGATCGCCGGCAGGATAGAAGCGTGGCTTTTCGTAGATCATGGCTGCATCGGGCGCGTCAGCGCCCCTTCTCGATTCGAACGAAGATGAGCCAGAAAACGAAGCCGAGCAGCGGCAGGACGATCGCCAGGATGAGCGTGGCAAGTGCGAAGATGATGGGCACCTGCGACTCCTGGGAGGAGGCCATGGTCCAGTTCCAGATCGGCATGGTTGTCGCCGTGCCACGCAGGAAGATCGAGCGTTGAACCTCATTGAAGGACAGCAGGAAGCCGAACAGGCCCGCGCCGATGATTGCCGGACGCAGCAAGGGGAATTCAATGTCCCAGAATCGCCGCCACGAACCGGCGCCGAGATCGGCCGCAGCCTCGAGAAGGCGGTGGTCGAACCGTGTGGTCAGAACAAGCATGATGATGAGCGCGAACGGGAAGGACCAGACCAAGTGCCCGAGCATGATCGACCAATAGCCGAGGTTTAGACCCAGAAGCACGCGCAGAAAGATGAACAGCGCCGCGCCGAGCGAGACGCCCGGGATGAAGAGCGGCAGCAAGGCGAGTAGAACGATGCCGCCCGCGCGCCGCGAACGTGGGATGGCGCGACCCACGAAGCAGGCGACGACGGCTGTGACCAGTCCCACCACAGCCGCGATGACGAAGCTGATAAGAAAGGGGCCCGTCCAGCCCGGCGTCGTCAACAGAGCGCGGTAGTTGGCGAGCGACAGAGGATAGGGAATCCCCGACAGCGGCCGGGCGCTGAAGGACAGCAGCGCGAGCCACGCGATCGGCGCGTAGATCAGCGCGAGCAGACCGAGGCCCGCCCACTTGGCGAAGCCGGGCCACACGCGCGCGTAGCTCCAGAGGTCGCGAGACGGAAGGTCGCGAGACTGGAGATCGCGAGAAGGGGCAGCGGCAGGATTGCTCATGGCTTCATGGACCGGAAGACCTCGCCCAGGCGGACGAAGCGGCGCATCGCCAGCGCGAGGAGACAGAGCAGGGCGATTAGCAGCACGATGACGAAGGTCGACAGGGCTGCCACCATCGGGACCCGCAAAGCGGAATAAGCGCTCGTGATCGAGTTGCTGAGGACATCGACGAAGCCGCCGCCAAGCATCGTCGGCTCTACCCATGCCCCGAGAGCGGAACCCAGCGTGAAGACGATGCCGCCCAGGATGCCGGGCAGCGAGAGCGGCAGGATGATATCCCGAAGCACGCGGAACGGCGATCCGCCGAGGTCCTGGCAGGCGGCGATCAACGTGTCGTCGATGATATTCATAGCCAGGTAGATGGGCAGCACCATCATCGGGAAGTAGCTGATGACCATTGCAAAATGGACGGGCCATTCGGTGTAGAGCATCCAACGCTGCGGCGACGACGCCAAGTGCGTCGCCCGCAGGAAGCTATTGATAAGGCCATGCTCGTCGAGGATCGGACGCCAGACGATGATGCGCGAGGACAGATCGATAAAGAAGGGAATCGTCAGCAACGCCAGGGTCATGGCCTGGACCGTGCGGCTTGCCTTCCCCTTGGCGAGCCAAAGCGCGAAGGGGAAACCGATGGCCAGATCGATGACCGTTACAGTCAGCGCGATGCGCAGCGCGCGCAGCGTGACCTCAAAGCGCCCCGAGGAAAACAGGTCGTTCCAGGTGTAGAAGCTGGGCTTGTACACCGTCATGAAGAACTGGGTCTGGAAGAAGCTGAAGACGATCAGAACCACCAGCGGTGCGATCACAAGGAATGACCACACCGCCAGGAAGCAGGGCAGCGCCCAGCGTCCGTCGGCCAGGTTCAGCCGCCGCAAGAGGCTTCTGAGCATCAGGCGGCTCGATCTAAACTCAGGCGTTGAGGAAGCGCTGCCACTCATCCTCGATGGCATCGGCGTGCGAAGGGGTGGTCGTGCTGACGAAAGGCTTCTTGAACTTACGGTCCACCTTCACCTGGGTCGCCTTCAGCTCGGCAATCTGATCGGCCGACCAGTTGTGCGCCTCGGCATAGGCGACGCCCAGATCCATGTTCGGTCCGGCATAGCCGCGATCTCGCGCCTGATACGCGCGATACTCACCGTCCATGAAATAGTTCAGCACCTTGTAGATGTTGTCGAGATTGCCGCGCTTGGCGGCCTGCGCCGCCACATAGGCGCCGTGGCCCCACTTGTAGTAGCCTTCGACTGTGTAGGCGTAGCAGATCGCATTGGGGCCAAGCTTCTTGTTGGCCTCGCGCGCCGCCGGCTCCCAACAGTTGATGATGTCGACCTCGCGATTGGTCAGCAACTGAACCTGTTGCTCGAAGGAGTTCTCCAGCGTGCGGAACTGGCCGGCCTTCTTGCGGGCGACAAGGAAATCCACCACCGCGCGCGCTTCCTCGCGCGTCGGATCGGCTGGATTGGCGATCTTCGCCTTGCCGGAAGCCTGCAGGTAGAGCGCCGCGGAAGGCAGCGAGTAATTCCACGTCTGGTCGAAGGCGGCCCGCCCGCGGGTCTTGTCGCTGTCGAGCAGCATGCCCCACGAGACGTCGTCTTGACCGTTTGGGTTGACGCCGATCTTATCCGCGACATAGCCGAAGCTGTCGGCGTTGCCGATCACCGGCGTGCCCCATTGCTTCCCGTCGGAGCCCATGACGACGCCGGAGTGCTTCCACTCATCTGGCGTGCGGCTCCAGAGCGTCAGCTCCTTCTGATGCACGTCGATCGGGAGATAGACGCCATGTGGGCCAAGAATGTTCTGCGTGCCGCCTTCGAAGATGAAGATGTCTTCGCTGTTGCCCAGGCCCGACTGCATGACCGCTTGCATGTAGACGCCGACATCGTTGTTGGAGCCGGTGAAGGCCATCTTGATGCCGATGGACTTCGTCATCAACGACCAGTCGGTGAGCTGCGCCGTCGTCACGCCATAGGCGCGCACGGTCGTGCTGGCGGCGGCCTTGGCTTCGGGCGCGATGCCGGCAGTAGCGGCCAGGGCCGCCGTTCCCAGCACCCCTTTCAGCATATCGCGCCGGCTGAGTTCGAGCTGCGTATGGGTCGAAAACCTGTCTTTCATGGCTTCCTGCTTGTTCAAAGAAACGCGTTACTGAGGAACGACGACGCAATCGTCTTCGTGGCACCGCACGGCCGAGAATACTGCTGTGTCGGTTGACTTGTCCCAGGCGCGGAGCCGCAGCGGACCGGCCTCCGAATCCGCGCGCTGATCGACATATTTGCCGCGATAGAACCGCTCGGTGGGGCGGCAGGTCAGGAAATTGGACCCGCCGTCGTCCGCCGCGGTGGCCGTGAACCGCTCCGCCCGGATGGCGAGCACGGCGTCCCCGCCTTCTGCCAGCGCCGCAGGCACCGCCGTGAATGCGTTGAAGACCCGCCCCGCGACGCGGACCGCAACCCGTCCGCTTTCCAGCTTGCGCTCGACCCGGCAGTTCAGAAGGTTCTCGAACCCCATGAAGGCCGCGGCAAAGCGGCTGACAGGCCGATCGAACAGGGCCTCGGGCCGCCCCGTCTGCTCCACCCGACCATGACGCATCAACAGGATACGGTCGCTCATCGTGAGCGCCTCCTCCTGGCTGTGGGTGATGTAGATGAAGGTCATGCCGAGCGTCTTGTGGAGTTCGACGAGTTCGGTCTGCATATCGTAGCGCAGCCGCTCATCCAGCGCGCCGAGCGGCTCGTCGAGCAGCAGTAGCGCCGGACGCGTCACGATAGCGCGGGCAAGCGCCACGCGCTGGCGCTCGCCCCCCGACAGCTGGCTGATGCGCCGCGATGATTTCTGGTGCAGGCGCACGAGGTTCAGCGCCTCTTCCACTTGTCGACGGCGCGCATCCATCGGCACACCGCGGATCTTCAACCCATAGCCGACATTCTCTTCCACCGACATGTGTGGAAAGAGCGCGTAGCTCTGGAAGACAGTGGTGCAGTTACGCTGCGCTGCGGGGAGGTTGACGACATCTTCGCCGCCAATACGCAAGGCGCCAACCGACTGCGGACGCTCCAGCCCGGAAATGACCCGCAGCATCGTGGTCTTGCCCGAACCGCTCTCGCCCAGGATCGTCAGGAACTCGCCTCGCGCGGCTGTGATTGACACATGATTCAGCGCGAGTACGGGGCCATACCGATGCACGACATCCTGCACTTCCAGCATTGGTCCCGCTGTCGCTGCCGCCATGGCCAAGGAAAGCCTCCCGTCGTAGCTACATGATATATGCTATACCATTGCATGGAGCTGAAAGCCCGGCAACCGGCTTTTCGGGCTATGGGTAGTCAGATACGGTTCAGGCAGCGATCATTACCTCTATTCTGAGCATTGTAGCCGTCGCGGAGATGCCTTTTTGCACAATGCCCAGGAGTGTCGGGAGAGCCTCCCATTCCGCATCGCCGCAGCCCT
>JABBOH010000091.1:2723-7817 GCA_019351895.1 Pseudomonadota bacterium | reverse complement strand
AACATCTACACGATCTTGCAGACGGCGGCGATCTACGCAGTGGTCGGTCTGTCGCAGATGGTCGTGCTGGCCGTGGCCGACATGAGCTTGGCGGTCGGGGGCATTGCGGGGCTGGTGACGATCGCAGTCGGCGGACTGTACGACGCACAGCACTGGCCGCTCGTTCAGGCCATGGCGGCGGGCCTCGGTATCGGGCTCGCCTGCGGATTAGCTAATGGACTGATCATCGTCATGATGGGGCTTTCCGGTTTCATCGTCACATTGGCGACGGGCACCATCTTCACGGGCATTGCCTACGGCATCACGAGCGCCATTCCCTATTCGACGATTCCGCCCGAGCTGGTAAGCCTCGGGCAAGGACGAATCTCGTTCTTCTCCTACCTTCTACTGCCAGCCATTGCCTTGACAATCGCAGTCGGCGCGGGGTTTCGCTGGCTGCCGGTCGGCAGGTCTCTCCTGGCGGTCGGCGGCAACCGGGAGGCAGCGCTCCTCTCGGGCATATCGCATGCCCGCGCAACTGTCGTCGCCCATGCGCTGTCCGGTCTCCTCGCCGCGATGACGGCGGTGATGTATATCGGAGTGCTGAGAAGTGCCACTCCGGCGACGGGAAGCGACTGGCTCATTATTTCCTTCGCCGTCCCGATCATCGGCGGGACAGCCCTCGTCGGCGGCGAGGCGCCCGCTGCGGGTTGCTTCGTCGCCGCAATCGTCCTTGCCGCAATCAATGACGCTCTGATCGTTCTCAACGTCAGTACCCAAGCCGTGGAGATGGCGGAGGGCCTGCTGATCTTTGCGGCGGTCATCTCCGGCAAGCTCGGCCAGACCATCTGGAAGCTTCAGTTCATGAAGCGCAAGCGCGAGC
Organism: Pseudomonadota bacterium; assembly: GCA_019351895.1. Taxonomy (GTDB): domain Bacteria; phylum Pseudomonadota; class Alphaproteobacteria; order Acetobacterales; family Acetobacteraceae; genus Acidisoma. The sequence continues at coordinate 6,955 of JABBOH010000091.1, read as the reverse complement.
CCGTCGCCGGCACCAGGGGTGTCTGATCGCATGGCCTTCCTCCCGGTTGATGAAACCAAGGACTTGATGATGAGCGATCCAGCCCCGGCCGGCGCCTATGAGGGGTTGAAGCCAAGCTTCGCGCTCGATGACGTGTGGAAGTCGTTCGGCGGCGTGGCGGCTCTTTCGGGAGCGTCGCTGCGACTGATGCCCCGCGAGATACATGCGTTGATCGGAGAGAACGGTGCGGGCAAAAGCACGCTGATCAACATCGCAACCGGGGTTCATCGCCCTGATCGCGGCAGCATCCTGATGGGCGGCCATGAGGTGCATTTCGCGACGCCGGGCGCGGCTGCCGACCACGGTGTCGCGGTCGTCCACCAGGAGCGCAACCTCGTTCGCAAATTTTCGCTCGCGGAGAACCTCCTGCTCGGGCGCCAGCCGCTGACAGGTGGCGTGGTCAACTACCGTCGGATGGCCGATGAGGCCCGGCCCTGGCTGGAGCGCGTCGGGCTTCATCTCGATCCACTCAGCGAGGCGAGCCGCCTCAGCCCAGGACAGGCACAGTTGCTGGAGATCGCGAAGGCGCTCTCACGCCGATGCCAGGTGCTCCTTTTGGACGAGCCCACCTCCTCAATCACGGACACAGAATTCGAACATCTGAGAGGCATTCTGACGGAGCTACATCACGAGGGCACGAGCATCGTTTTCGTCAGCCACAAGCTGGAAGAGGTCTATGCGCTTTGCAGCCGGATCACCGTGCTGCGGGATGGCCGCAACGTCCTCAACGGCGCGCTGCTGTCGGAGGTAAGCCAACGGGACATCGTACGGGCGATGGTCGGCCGACACATCGAGCTATTGGCGGGCGGCAGTCCGCGGAAGCGTAAGCCCGGTCAGGCACGGTTGGAGCTGCGGGACGTATCGACCGAATTCGGTCATCGCGGCATCAATCTCACGATCCGCAGCGGTGAGATCATCTGCCTTTACGGCCTCGTCGGCGCAGGTCGCACCGAACTTGCCCGCTCTATCATGGGCCTCGCGAAGATCACTGGCGGCGCACTCCTCGTCGACGGAAAATCCGCCCGTATCCGCAATCCTCATGATGCTTTGCGCCATCACCGCATCGGCTATGTCAGCGAGGATCGCAAGGATGAAGGGCTGATCCTCAGCCACGCGATCGACCGTAATGTCGGAGTTACCGTGTGGAACAGGATCGCGCGATGGACGGGCTGGATCTCGGACAAGCGCGCCCGCCCAGTCGTGACGCCCCCCCTGCAGCGCCTGAACGTGAAGATGCACCGGCTGTCGCAGCCGGTCGGCAGTCTCAGTGGAGGGAACCAGCAAAAGGTGAGTGCCGCCAAGTGGATCGCCGCAGGTGCGGACACGCTGATCTTCGATGAGCCGACCGTCGGCATTGATGTCGCGGCGAAAGATGCAATGCATCGGCTGATTGTCGAACTCGCCGACGACGGCGCCGCTATCCTCCTGATTTCGAGCGACCTGCGCGAGGTGGTGCAACTCGCAGACCGCATCTTGGTGATGGGCGATTTCCGCTTGCTCACCGAGCTTGTGAACACCGGCGAGTACGCGCCGACGAGCGAGTTGGTGATGCGGGCGATCACGCAATCCCTCTCACAGATGCAGGCTGATGGCGAAGACAGCGGCGGTTGACGCGGTGGCAAACGATCGGAGCGCCACTAACGCCTGCGGCGGTCGGCCGAGATCTATCGGACGGCCCCTGTCGGCCGCGCTCGACGGACAGCCAAGTGTTCCTTCCGTCGCCTCACTCCAACTCACCGGCTGTGGCGAGCGGGTGCGGTTGAGGCTGCGGCGGCGCCACCGACTCCCGCAGGATGAGCCGCATCGGCAACTCTAGCCGCCGTGCCGCTCCCACTTCACCCGCAAAGCGCGATCCAAGCAACCGGACCGCCTCCTGCCCAAGCTGATAGGCCGGCTGGGCGATGACCGAAATCGCGGGAGAGACGGCGCTCGTCCAGTCCGCGTCGTGGAAGGTGACGAGCGAAAGATCCCGCGGGATGCTGAGCCCCGCGGCCCGTGCCGCGCGCAACACATCAAGAGCGATCAGGCTGTCGGAGGCCAGAATGGCCGTGGGTCGCCGTCGACTGTGCAAAAGACTGCTCAGGCGTAACTCACGCCCCGCCCCACCGAGTCCGAATTCCACCGCGGCGTAGGGATCACTAAGTCCCGCGTCCAGCAGTGCCTCGGCAAATCCCGCGATACGGCTGGATACGGTTGAAAGATCAAGGAGCACCGAGGGCGCATAAGCCGGTGCATCCAGGCGCGTCGCTGTGAGATAGGCGAGTCGCCGATGACCAAGCGCCAGCAGTCGTTCCGTTGCCTCCCGTGCAGCGGCGGCGTCATTCATCGTAACTGTATCCACGGAAAGCGCGGGCACGGAGCGGTCGATCAGGACAAGGGGACGGCCGGCGTGGAGGAAATCGCGCAGATGGCCGATGTCGCCTGCAGCGGCCGGCGCCACGATCAGGCCGTCGATCTGCTTACGCATCAGAACATCGACCGCTGCTCGTTCTTCCCGGCTGTCTTCTGCAGAGTTGGCGAGAATCACCTGAAGTCCCAGGTCTTTCGCCGCATCGCTGACGCCCCGCACGGCCAGGCCGAAATAGGGGTTTTGGATATCGCCGACTACGACGCCGATTGTGCCGGATCTGCCGGTGCTCATCGATCGGGCAATCTCGTTCGGCTGGTAGCCGAGAGCTTCGGCGGCAAGCTGCACACGCGCCCGCACGCCGCCGCCCACCGCTCCATAGCCTCCCAGCACGCGGGCGGCGGTCGCCTTGGAGACACCAGCCGCCTTCGCCACCTCCTGAACCGTCGGCGGCCGCCTGCTTACCCGGTCACTCGCCATGGCCTCGCGGTACGATCGCTGCGGACTGTCGTCAAGAGATGAAAAAAGGTTGAGACCGGTCTCAATTACGTGCACAGTCCGCGTCATCCAAGACCTGCCGAGGCCTCTTCCTGTTGTCACGCTAGGAGCCACGCCGATGAGCCAGACACCCACGACAGTTTTGCGCAGGAGCGCTCTCGCTCTCCTTGCCTTGTCCTCCATCGCCCTCGCGTCCCATCCGGCCCGGGCGGCGCCCCCGTCCGGAAACCCATATCATCTCATTAGCCCCTCCACGATCAGTGTCGGCACCGTGGATGATTCGAAGCCCTATGCCTTCGTGGATGCCAATGGCCAGTTCACAGGTTTCGACATCGAGCTGTTTCGTGATGTCGCACGAAGGATGGGCTATGACGCCAAGCACGTCACCTTCACCGGGCAGGATTTCTCGGCCCTGATTCCTTCGGTGGCCGACGGCCGCTTCGATGTCGCCGCAGCGGCGATCGGCACCACCAAGCCGCGCGAGAAGTTCGTTGAGTTTTCAAATGGCTATCTTGTCGGCTTCCTCTCGGTCCTCACCGATGATCCCAAGATCAAGTCCGTGAGCGATCTGCCCGGCACGCGCCTCGGCATTTTGCAAGGCTCTCTGGAGGCGCTCTACGCCCAGGCGCATTTCACCAAGACCAGCCTCGTCGAGTTCCCCGACACGAATTCGGGAGTGGTCGCGCTCAACAGCGGCACGATCGACGGGCTCTTCCTCGATTACGAGCAGGCGAAGCAGGAGGCGCAGCACTATCACGGGCTGCGCGACGCGATCGACATTCCCTCCTTCGATGCGCCTGCCGGCTTCGTCATTCGCAAGGGCAACCCGGAACTTCTCGATGGTATCAACAAGGCCCTTCATGCCGCCATGCAGGACGGTACCTGGGAGCAGCTTTACAAGAAGTGGTTCCCCGGTTCGCCGCTGACACCGCAATATCTCCCGAAGCACTGAGACGACGATCGCATGACGTGGCTTGAGACGCTTCGGGAGACCTTTCTCGACTGGCCCTCGATGCTGGCGGTTCTACCGAGCCTCCTGATCGTCGGCCTGCGGAACACCCTGATCCTGGCGATCAGTTCGACGATCCTGGGCGTCTTCATCGGTCTCGTCCTGGCAGTATGTGGCATCGCGCGGATCGGCTGGTTGAAGGCCCCCGCGCGGATCTACACGGATATCTTTCGCGGCCTTCCGGCTATCGTCACCATCCTGTTGATCGGCCAAGGCTTTGCCCGCCTTGGCCGGGAGGTGTTCGGGCCCTCTCCCTTCCCGCTCGGCATCCTCGCCCTCAGCCTCATCGCCGGCGCCTATATCGGGGAGATCTTCTGCTCAGGCATCCAGGCGGTGGAG
>JABBOH010000091.1:0-2713 GCA_019351895.1 Pseudomonadota bacterium | reverse complement strand
CTCGGCATGAGCTACGCCATGGGCATGCGTCTGGTGGTGATCCCGCAAGGCATCCGCCGCGTGCTTCCGGCACTTGTCAACCAGTTCATCGGCAATATCAAGGATTCGAGCCTCGTCTACTTCCTCGGCCTTCTGCCGAACGAGCGGGAACTCTTTCGCGTCGGGCAGGATGCCGCCGTCGACAGCGGCAATCTTTCTCCGCTTCTGCTCGCGGGCGTCTTCTATCTCTTGATCACCGTGCCGCTCACCCATGTCGTCAACTACTTCGATGCGCGGATGCGGAGTGGCCGACGTCCCGCGACCGAGGCGACAAGCGGGCTGGAGGAAGCGTCGGAGGTCAAATCACTGCCGGCGACAGCGCCGCTTCCCGAACTGCGGGGAGGACAGCTCGAACTCGCGGGTCTCGGCATGGCTTACGGCGAGCTGCAGGTGCTGCGCGATGTTTCGCTGGTTATGCCGGCGGGTTCTGTCACCTGTATCATCGGGCCCTCCGGCTCGGGGAAGTCGACCCTTCTGCGATGCCTCAACCGTCTGGTTGAGCCGACGGCAGGGGATATTCTGCTCGATGGAGAAAGCGTGCTGTCCTGGAAGCCGGATCGCCTGCGTCGGCGGATCGGCATGGTGTTCCAGCAGTTCAACCTATTCCCCGATCATACCGCACGCGCCAACGTCGAGCTCGCGCTTCGCAAGGTGCAGCGCAAGCCGATGCAGGATGCGCGCGCCACCGCCGCGCGGCACCTCGGCGCCGTGGGTCTCGCCGCGCGGGCCGACCATCGCCCGCAAAGCCTGTCCGGCGGCCAGCAACAGCGCGTCGCCATCGCCCGTGCCCTCGCGCTCGATCCTGAGATCATGCTCTTCGATGAGGTCACAAGCGCGCTCGATCCCGAGTTGGTCAAGGGTGTGCTGAACCTGATGAGCGACCTCGGTCGGCGCGGCATGACGATGGTCGTCGTCACCCACGAGATGCATTTCGCCCGCAGCGTCGCCGATCAGGTGGTGTTCATGGATGAAGGCCGGATCGTGGAAGTCGGGCCGCCCGACGAGATTTTCACCCACCCGCGGAGCGCCCGCCTGCAGCGCTTCCTCTCCGAAGTGCTGTAGCAGCACATACGTTCCCGCCCATCCGAAAGCGCAATACCATGCCATCCTCACCGTTTCATGTTGCCGTTCTCGGCGCCGGCGTCTTCGGTGTCTCGGCAGCCGTACATCTCCAGCGCCTTGGCGCGCTCGTCACTCTCGTGACGGAGGCGAAGCCCGCGAACGGCGCGTCCAGCCGCTCGCTTTCCTGGCTGAACTCGGCCCGCCGCCGGTCGGATGCGTATCATCGCCTGCGCATGGCGGGGATCGACCGCTACCGCACGCTGTCGGCACATCTGCCCTCGGCGGATTGGCTGCGCTTCGATGGCGGACTGACATGGGATGCCGGTGGCGCAGACAACACCATCGCCGCAATCCAAGCGCATGAATCTGCCCTCGGATATGACAGCAGGCTGGTGAGCGCGGACGACGTTCCGGCCCTCTTGCCGGGCGTCAACCCGCGCGCCATCCCACCCGAAGGCGCCATCTTCAACCCCGGAGAGGGCTGGGTTGATCTGCCATCCCTCATTCATCATCTGCTCGCCGAATTCACGGTCGAAGGCGGCTCGCTCATCACGGATGCGGGGCCGGGGGAGGTCCTCGTCCGTGCCGGCCGCGCTGTCGGCCTGCGTCTCGAGGAGGCCCGCGAGATCCAGGCGGATGCGGTCGTGCTCGCAACCGGCCCCGCGGTGCCGCGCATGGCGAAGACGCTTGGGCTGACGATCCCGGACTCGACGCCGATTTCCATGCTCGTGAAGACGCGCCCGCAGTTCTCACGGCTCAAGGCGGTGTTGAACACCCCGCACGTCGCGATCCGCCCTACGCCGGACGGCGGCCTCGTGATGGACAGCGCATGGTCCGAGGAGGAGATCATCCGCCATCTGGATGGCGCCTGCGAGGTACGAGACAGCACGATCGCGCGGCTTCTGGCGGAGGCGAGCGCCGTTCTCGACGGTGCGCCCGACCTGCGGTTCGAGAGTTTCGGCATGGGGCCGAAGCCCATCCCGGGCGACGGGGAGCCGGTGGCAGGCGCTCTGCCGGGCGTGCCGGGCGGCTTCGTTCTCTTCAGCCACAGCGGTGCCACGCTCGGCCTGATCATGGGGGAGTTGATCGCGCACGAAATCGTCACAGGCGCGCCGCACCCGCTGCTCGCGGCCTTCCGCCCGGATCGCTTTCGGTAACCCGAGGCCGAGCGGAGGCACCATCCGACCTGCCTTCAGTCGCAGTCACAGGCGTCGCAGCCGCCCATAGCGGCTCGTCCGGACCTTATCAGGAGTGCGTGAAGTCCTTGGGCGACAGATCGGTCAGGTGGAGAAGCATGATCTTCTCTCCATCCGGCAGATTCAAATAAGTGGAGCCACCGCTGACTGTCTCGGCGGCCACGATCTGCTCCGATGTTGCGCGGAAGTCGCGAAGATCGATCTTGTCGGCACCTGGGGTGAAGTCCGTGATCACTGTCTGGTTGCCGCCTGCTGGGATGACGCCGGACGCATGGGCCAGGAAGCGGAACTGATCGCGTCCCGCGCCACCGGTCAGCGTCTCGGCGGCGAGACCGGCAATCAAGGTATCGTTGCCGCTTCCCGCCTCGATGACGAGGCTCGGGGTTGCCGAATCACCGCCATTGATCAGATAGTGT
>JABBOH010000090.1 GCA_019351895.1 Pseudomonadota bacterium | reverse complement strand
GATATCCTCCGCTGGGCGATCGCCGCCGATGGGCTGTCCTGCGGCGCAGCACAAATAGGGCAACAATTTACAGAAGGGATGATGCACTAACTACGAGGCTGCCGTAACCGGCAGTGAGTTACGCAAGTTAGGGACTGTCAGGAATTTCGTGTGGGGCGGCGGTTTTAACATCAAGCCGCCATGGCTCTGTTGAGGTGGTGTCCCGCGACGTGGTGTAGGAGGCCGCTAAGAGGCCTGCCGTAGCGACCGCCGAGGGTCTGGCGCAGGCAGGCCTGTCAGTAGCCACCGCGGTGATCTTGGGTAGGGTTGGGTTGTCGAGACACAACCTGAACCTGAGGATCACCACGATGACCGAGGACAAGATCGCGCTTCGCGCCCTTCTGGAGAAGGGGTCGGACGCCACATTCCTGCGCGAGATGATCGGTTTTGCTGCCGAACGGCTCATGCAGATCGAGACGGAGGGGCTTTGCGGAGCGGCCCCGGGCGAGCGCACCGCTGAGCGGCGCAACCAGCGCAACGGTTATCGTGACCGCGACTGGGAGACCCGGGCGGGAACGGTGGAGCTCCGCATCCCCAAGCTCCGGCGCGGGAGCTATTTCCCGGCCTTTCTGGAGCCACGCCGCATGGCCGAGAAGGCGCTGACCGCGGTGATCCAGGAAGCCTACATCCACGGCATTTCGACCCGATCGGTCGATGACCTCGTCAAGGCGATGGGGATGGAGGGCGTCAGCAAGAGCCAGGTGAGTCGTCTCTGCGGCGAGATCGACGAGCGCGTCGACGCCTTCCTGGCGCGACCGATCGAGGGCGACTGGCCCTACGTTTGGCTCGACGCCACCTACGTCAAAGTCCGGCGCGACCATCACATCGTCTCCGTCGCCGTCATCATTGCCGTCGGCGTCAACACCGACGGTAGGCGTGAAGTGTTGGGCATGACGGTCGGGCACAGCGAGGCGGAGCCGTTCTGGACAGAGTTCTTGCGGTCTCTGACGCGGCGCGGCTTGCGAGGGGTGAAGCTCGTGATCTCCGACGCGCATGAAGGTCTGAAGACGGCCATCAACAAAGTTCTCAGCGCCACATGGCAAAGATGTCGCGTGCATTTCATGCGCAATGCGCTGGCCTACGCGGGTAAGACACAGCGCCGCATCGTCTCGGCCTGGGTCGGCACCGCCTTCGCTCAAGACGACGCCACGGCCGCACGCAAGCAATGGCGTGATGTCGCCGATCAGGTGCGGCCACGGGTCCCGAAATTGGCCGGGCTGATGGACGCGGCGGAGGCTGACGTACTTGCCTACATGGCGTTCCCACCGCCGCATCGCGCCAAACTTCACAGCACCAACCCGCTCGAGCGTCTCAATGGGGAGATCAAACGCCGTAGCGAGGTCGTTGGCATCTTCCCCAACGAAGCCGCCGTCACAAGACTGATCGGGGCTCTCCTATTGGAGCAGAATGATGAGTGGTCGGTTCAGCGGGCTCGTTACATGACGCTGGAAACCATCGCGCCACTGAGCGATGATACCATCGTCAGCATGCCAGCACTGGTCGGCTGAACAAAGCAGCCAACGCTGCTCAAGAACACCTTCCTACACCACGCCCCGGGACACGATCCTCTGTTGAAGCGTTCACCGAAGAGAACGGCGAACTGCGCCTTGGCCATGATCCATTCACGAGGGCCCATCTTCCACTCCTTTTCTGATCGGTTCAAGACCAGGAAGAGCAGCTTCATTGCGGCGTCATCGTTAGGAAAGTGTCCCCGAGCGCGCACGGCGCGGCGCAGCTTGGAGTTGAGCGCCTCTATGGCATTCGTCGTGCAGAGAATGCGCCGGACCTGGTCGGGAAAGGCATAGAAAGGGATGACCTCAGCCCACGCCCGGCGCCAGCTTTGTGCGATCGCCGGATAGCGGCGCCCCAGAGCCCGCCCTCGAAGGCGGTGAGAGCAGCTTCTCCGGCTTTAGCATCGACGGCTCGATAAATGTCCTTCAGGGCTGCTGCGACAGCTCGACGGTCCTTGTAGGAGACGAAGTCCAGGCTTTGGCGCAGCAGGTGGACAATGCAGCGGCCTGGCCTGCCAAGGCGCGATCTCCTCCAGCACGGCGTCCCGCAGATGGGCCACGATCCCGCGCGCGCTCATGCCGCGCGCATACATCGACACGATCTTGTCGTCGAAACCAGGAGAGCGACGCTGATTTGGCGATGAGCTGCGGGTCGAAGCTGGCCTGCCGGTCCCGCGGGATCTTGAGTTCGAGCCGGCCAGTCTCGGTCGTCACCGTCTTGCGGCCATAGCCATTCCGGCTGTTGCCGCTTTCGTCGGCCGCGAGATGATGGTCCATCTCGGCATTCAGTGCCCGCTCGGCCAGCGCTTTCTTCAGAGCATCCAGCAACCCATTGGATCAAAAGCCGTCTGGGCGTCGGCTCCAGCCAGGAGCCGGTCCAACAGTTCGTCCGGAATATGCGGGGCTTTTTGTCGGGGCATCTGGGGGCCTCCTTTGCCTCCATCTTATTCCCCCACACGAAATTCCTGACAGTCCCGCTAGTTGAGTGTAACGCTGCCGACGGCGCAGATCCGCCACCAAGCAGAAGCCCACACCGACTCAAACTGGGACGGCGCGATGCTGATAGGCCGAGCCGTATGATATGCCTTGGCGCCGGGTAAAAGCCCTCAATTCACGCAACAAGACACTTTAGAAGAGGACATGATCCGCGGAACAGCCGGAACGGTCTCCTCCTTTCGCAAGACACCCTCTTCCTTTCAACCGCCGCATGGACCAGCGCTTGCTGCCTGCCCGCTGGACGGCGCCAGTGCAGCGCGGAGCGCGTGCACGCACAACCCGACGCGACGATGCCTCGCCTTGGTTATCCCACCATGCCCGAACCGATGCGCCGTGTTTCCATCCATTTGCCCACTCTTGGGCTCCATACCCGTCGCGCCGCGGGTTGGCATCAATGGGGGCGCCACTGCGGCCCGCTTCGTAACCGATCGCAACCAATGTCCCGAGAAAAAGGCTACGACCACGCCCGGCCATCAAACTCTCCCAAGAAACGCTTCCCGCATGTGATTCAAGAGCGCTCCAAAACCAGGGAGGATTTCGTTCCTGAAAATAACATTGGCGTGAGGCGACATCGTCGCCGCAGGTAGCACCGCCGAGAAGTTGCGGAGCGCCCGCGGTAGCCCATCCCCGCCTATGAGTTCGAGAACAAGTCCGACGCGAGAATGAGCGGCGAGAACATACTCGGTGACGGTATCAATGCTGCGGTTCGAGACCTTGGCATGACGTTTCACAGGTTCCGCTATTGACGACGTCGCCCGCAACAGGTGCGCAATTTCTGGACAATCGCCTCGTCTCGTCCTCATTGCTTTAAAGCACGAAACGCTACGTCGCTCTAATGTTCGGGTTCTCCGTCCCTACGACTAATCCCGGCGGGATGAGATGCAGTGCTCCTCGGCCGTGTTAGTCTCGCCCAGGCCACTCCCCGTGAGGCTCGTCACGCTCGCGAGAGCGTCATCAATGTCCCCTGGGACAAACGCCGCCACATATGTATGCCGCGAGCGCCTAGAAGCGCTGTTTGCCCGCAGTCCTGGTGGTGAGGTGCCTGTCCGCATTCATGGCCACGTGCGTGCGGTTCGTGGATCCCATCTTCCGCATGACGTGACGAATGTGAACCTTCACTGTCGACAGGCTCATCCCGAGCTCGAACGCGATTAGCTTGTTCGGCTTCCCTTGTTTGACAAGCTTTAGAACATCCAACTTTCTACGCGAGAGGCGCCTCGCACCTGGAGGCCCGTCCATTTCTAACAGCTGCGCGTCGTCCGTGTCGGCGAACAGCAACTCTTTGGGAACGAACGTGCCGCCGGACGCCACCAGAGACAGCGCCGAGATCATCATCTTCAGGCTCGTGTGGCTGGACAGGATAAAACCAGAGGCCCCCAGCGCCAGTAAATCTTTGACGACCGCGGCGGTAAGTCTTGTAGCATCCGAAATAATTACAATCTTCGCCGAATAAAAGGCCTCCCGAAGCGCAGTAACGTCGGCGAGTTTCGCGATATCTGTCTCGTGAGCATGGTAGACGATGAGGCCGATCTGTCGGTCAGACGTTTTGATAAATAAACTCTTGTCCCATCGCCGCCTCATCACGTCTCATAAGGGGTAATAACGCTCATGCGACCAAGCATAAAAGTAAGTCTTTTGGCTTATGTTCTGGCCGCTCCGTGAGCGGGGGCATGGGCGAGACAGCCGTCGAGAGAAGCAGTCCCTCGCAGTCGCCGCGTAGGGTGCCAGCAAGAATTCATTAACCGCGGGCGGCGCGGCACCGCCGCCGCAATGCCTGGGGGGGTTGGCCAAAAATCCGGATGCAGACCTTGCGCATGCGGTCGAGGTCACCGAAGCCAACCTGGAAGGCGATTTGATCGAGAGGTTCGGTGGTCGCCTCTATGCGCGGCAGCGCGGCCTCGCATCGCAGGCGCTCGATGGCACGCGCCGGCGTCTCGCCGGTCTCGGCGGTGAACTGCCGGGCAAACTGGCGTGGGCTGATGCTCGCCACGCCAGCCAGTTGCTCGACCGATAGCCGCTCGCTGAGATGGGCACGGGCATAGGCGAGCGCGTCGCGGATGCGGCCGGGCCTGGGCTCCAGGTCGAGCATCGTGGAGAACTGCGACTGGCCGCCGCTTCGCCGGTGATACACCACCAGGTCCCGCGCGATCGCCTTGGATATCTCGATCCCGCAATCCTCCTCAATCATCGCCAGCGCCAGATCGATGCCGGCAGTGATGCCGGCGGAGGTCCAGACATCGTCCTCCCGCACGAAGATGCGGTCGGCGTCGATAGTGAGCGCGGGGTGGCGGCGCTGGAGCTCCACGGCGTAGCGCCAATGCGTCGTCGCGCGATGCCCCTCCAGCACGCCCGCGGCCGCAAGGAGGAAGGCGCCGGTGCAGACGCTAGCCTTGCGCCGCGCGCGGGGTGCGATGGTGCGGACGAGGGTGGCCGTCTCGCTCTGCGCATAAAGGATTTCGGTGGTGGGCGCGCCGACGACGATCAGCGTATCGAGGTGATCGGTCGGTGCCGGCGCAACCGTGTTGATCGCGACGCCCGATGAGCCGGTTATCAGCCCGCCTGAAACCGAGACAACACGCACGTCATAGCCTGCCTGGTGGAAATCCCTGGCAAGATTGAAGGCACAAAGTGGGCCACCGAGGTCGAGCAGTTCGAAGCCCGGAAAGACCGCGAACCAGATCGACCGCGGAACGCTGGCTTGCGGCATCAGGCCTCTCCTTGGCAGGAATAGCTGGATATATGTCATTTCTGACGCAAGCCGCCCAGCCTAGATCTCCGCCATCGAATGAGGGTGAGCGCTGGCCGAAGCCAGCACCGGCCGAAGAAGGATAGGGACTAACATGACGACGATTCCGAACGTGATCCTGGTTCATGGCGCCTGGGCCGACGGCTCGAGTTGGGCCAAGGTGATCCCGCTCCTGGCCGCCAAGGGGTTGGCCGTCACCGCGGTCCAGTTGCCCCTCACCAGCTATGAGGCCGACGTGGCCGCGGTGCAGCGCGCGATTGCGCTCGCTGATGGTGAGGTGGTCCTGGTCGGACACAGCTATGGTGGCGCGGTGATCGGCCAAGCCGGCGATGATCCCAAGGTCGCGCGCCTTGTCTATGTCGATGCGTTTGCGCCGGATGCCGGCGAATCAGCAGGTTCGCTGTTCGCGCAGTTCCAGTCAGCGCCGTTGGGTGCCGAGTTGCGGCCCGATGCGGAAGGCTTCCTCAAGCTGAGCCGGACAGGCGTGTTCGAGCTGTTCGCGCAGGATCTCGACGCGGCCGAAAAGGCCATCGTCTTTGCGACCCAGGGGCCGATCAACGGGGCCGCGCTGGGCGGCACGCTCAGCACAGCGGCTTGGCGCAGCCGGCCGAGCTTCTACCTCGTCGGCGACCAGGATCATGCGATCCCGCCAGCTGAGCAGGAGCGGATGGCGGCGCGGATGAACGCGACCATCGCGCATGTGAACAGCAGCCACGTGCCGATGCTCTCGCAGCCGCAAGCCGTCGCCGACCTCATCCTCAAGGCTGCCGCCTGACGGCAGGCTCACCGGGGCGGCGGCCCGCTTCTGCCGCCTTGTTCTTCTCAGGGGTTCTCGTTGATGATGCTCAAAGCGAACGGCATTCACCTGCAGGTCGAGCAGCGTGGCGCCGGATCTCCGACGCTGGTCTTCCTGCACTACTGGGGCGGATCGGCACGGACCTGGCGACATGTCGTCGATCGCCTGGTGGACGACTTCCGCACCGTCGCGCTTGATCAGCGCGGCTGGGGCCGGTCGGCGGCACCCGCCACTGGCTATGCCCTGGCCGACCTTGCCGATGACGCGCAAGCCGTGATCAGGGCCCTCGATCTGGAACGATACATCCTTGTCGGGCACTCGATGGGCGGCAAGGTCGCGCAGCTGATCGCAAGCCGGCGGCCGCGCGGGCTGATGGGTCTGGCCCTCATCGCACCGGCGCCACCCGTGCCGCTGGTTCTACCGCTCGCGGGGCGCCAGGGGATGGTCCGGGCCTACGATACGCGCGAAAGCGTGGTCGCCACGGTCGCGCAGGTGCTCGCACCCGACGGCCTTGACCCGGCGGATCTTGAAACCGTCATCGAGGACAGCCTTGCCGGCGCGCTCGCCGCAAAGGAGGCCTGGCCGCTCTCGACGAGCCAGGAGGACATCGCCTCCGCCGTGGCCGGCATCGAGGTTCCAGCCTTGGTGGTCTCGGGCGAGCACGACCGGGTCGATCCGCCGGCGGTGCTGCAACGCGAATTGCTGCCGCGCCTCGCCCGGGCGCAGCTTCATGTGCTGCCGCGGGTCGGGCATCTCTCCCCTTATGAGGCGCCGGATGCTGTCGCCGACCTGGTCCGGGCCTTCGCCGTGTCGCTGACCGCCGGCGAGAGTGAGCGAGAGGAGTGCCGATACTACGGCCTTTCTCCTGCGGCGGCGGCCAGCGCCCGGCTTGATCCAAGCCAGGCCGAGACCGGCCCGGCCGCGCACGTGGTGCCGCGCGCGAAGGATAATGCCTGATGGGAGCCATATCTCCCATCGGGATCATCCGCATCCCGATCCTGCCGCTCGGCGTGGTCAACGCGCATCTGATCCGAAGCCCCCAGGGCTGCATCCTGATCGATGCCGGCATCCCCGGATCGGAGCGCAGAATCGGGCGCGTGCTGGCCCGGCACGGATTGTCCTTCGCCGATATCAAGCTGATCGTGGTGACCCACGCCCACACCGACCATGCGGGCAGCGCAGCGCGGCTACGCGCCCTGTCGGGCGCGCCCATCCTGGCGCACGAAGCCGACGCCGATTTCTACAGCCGGAAACGTCCGATGACCTTCTGTCCGACCGGCCTGGTCGGACGGTTATTCCTCAGGACGCCGGCGCCGCATCAGCCCTATGAAGGGTTCGTCCCAGATCTCATGATGCGCAACGGTGACGAGATCAGCCTATTTGAGTTCGGCGTCGACGGGATGGTTCGCCATTCGGCCGGCCACACACCGGGTTCGGTTTTCGTTGAACTGGCTTCGCACGAGGCGCTGGTCGGCGACCTGATCGCCTCGGGCATCCTGATCGGCGGCATCGCTTTTACTGGTCGCGCCATCCGCCCGCCCTTCGAAGACGACGCGGAACGCGTGTCGCGTGAGCTGGAAGAGCTGGTGCATCGGGGAGCCACTCGCTTCTACATGGGTCACGGTGGCCCGCTCGATGTCGCAGCCGTGATGCGGCACGCGCGGTCACTGCAGAAGACCCGGCGCCGAACTAGCATACGAAAGTCGTCAAGCCTTACCGTGCCCGCGGCTCAGAGAGCG
>JABBOH010000089.1 GCA_019351895.1 Pseudomonadota bacterium | reverse complement strand
TTCAGGTCGCTATGGGATAAGACGGTTTCTCTTCTCATTGCGCACGATATGGCCGCTGTCCGAAACGCCATCTGTGAGAGATGGAGCCATGGTCTAGCATAAGGCCAGATCAACCGCTTAAAGATGCTAAAACGAGCCATGTATGCACGAGCAAACATAGCTCTCCTGAGGGCTCGCATGTCGCCACCACATCTCGACACAGTGGAGGAAACCTGAAGATATTGAGGAAGAGCCAGTTTCGTGAAATGGGACGTTTACACCGCGGTGAACCGCGGAACATCCGCCAGAAGCCGCCGGGTCTCATCGGCGCGCGGCGCGTCGAGCACCCGATCCGTGGCGCCAGCCTCGATCACGCGCCCCGACTGCAGCACGACCACGCTCTGAGCGATGCCGCGAATGAGCGCGAGATTGTGGGTGATGAACAGCATCGACAGCCCTCGCTCGCGTTGCAGATCACCGAGGAGCGCCACGATGACCGCCTGGACCGAAACATCCAGCGCGGACGTCACCTCGTCGCAGATGAGTAGATCGGGCGCGACAACCAGAGCGCGAGCAATGGCGGCGCGCTGAAGCTGGCCGCCGGACAATTCATGCGGACGGCGATCGACCGCGCTTGCCGGTAGCGAAACCTGGTCGAGTGCCTCGGCCACGCGCCGCCGCAACTCTGGTCTCGCCACGCTCTCGAAGGTCTGCAGAGCGACGGCGATGGACTGGCCGATGCTGCGGCGGGGATTGAGCGACGCGTAGGGATTCTGGAAGATGTATTGGATCCGCCGACGCAGCGCGCTGCTTCGGTGACGCGACCCGACCGGAAGGGTCTGACCGCGATAGGTGATGATGCCATCGACCTCGCCATGCAGCCCCCCGATGGTGCGCGCGAGCGTGGTTTTGCCCGATCCTGATTCGCCTACCAGGGCGACGCAACTCCGGTCCGGCACGTCGAAGCTCACGTCGTGCAGAATCTGCGTCGTGCCGTAGCTCGCCACTAGGCCGGCAACATGCAGCACCGGCGCGGCGGCGGTCTCCCGGCCGTTGGAGACCGCGACCGGGACGGCCGCCGCCGGAGCGCTCTGCCCGGCGCGGATGCAGCGCACGGGGTGGCCGGGGGCCGCTTCGGCCAGCACGGGCACGGCCTCCCCGCATTGCGGCGTGGCAAGACCGCAGCGCGGCGCGAAGGAGCAGCCGGATTGGCGGCGGCCAGGCTCCGGCGCTTGTCCCGGGATCCCCTCGATCCGGCTGCGGCTGGCGATATCGGGCACAGCGCGGATCAAGGCTGTCGTGTAGGGGTGCAGGGGCGCGTGCAGCACCTCCGCGGTCGGCCCCAGCTCGACGACGCGCCCCGCGTACATGACGGCGACGCGGTGCGCGAGGGAGGCCACGACGGCAAGGTCGTGGCTGACATAGACGGCGGCGATCCCATGCTCCCGGCAGAGTTGCCGGACCGTCTGCAGCACATGAGCCTGCGTTGTCACGTCAAGTCCCGTGGTCGGCTCGTCCATGACGACGACGCGCGGATGGCCGGCGAAAGCCATGGCAATGGCGACGCGCTGCTGCTGTCCGCCGGAAAGTTGATGGGGATAGGCGCGCAGCAGCCCACGGCGCGCCGGCAGCTTGACCTCCTCCAGCAATCCGACGAGGGCATCGTCCTGCACGGCGCCTGGATCATCGAAGTTCTCGGCGAGTTGTGTCCGGATGCGCAGCGCGGGATTGAGCGCGGCGCCTGAATCCTGCGGCACATAGCGGATCAGGGACTTGCGAATGCGGGGCAGGTCCGCACGCGGGACGGTCAGCAGGTCGCGGCCGCCGACGGCGACGCGGCCGCCTGAGATCGTCAGGCCCCTCCGGCAATGGGCGAGTAGCGCCAAGCCCAGCGTCGTCTTGCCGGAACCCGATTCTCCGACGAGGCCCAGAATTTCGCCGGGCATCAGGCTGAAGCTGGCGTCCATCACGATGGACGGCCCACCGCCGTCGACGGCAATGTCAAGGTTGGCGGCGACGAGCGCGACCTGAGGCCCGGCGGTGTCGATCACCGCGTCCCGCCGCCGGCCACGACCATTCCTGCGTCCGCAGGGTCCGGCTTGTCATCCAGAGCGACGAGCTCCACCCGGCGGCCACGCCCAAGCATCGCGCGGCTGAGCGCGTCGGTCAGCAGGTTCATGCCGATGGTGAGCAGTGCAATCAGGATGATCGGCACCAGCACCGGCCATGGGCTCGCCATAAGGCCGATGCGGTTTTCGTTGATCATCGTGCCCCAGTCTGCGGTGGGTGGCTGAACACCGAATCCGAGGAAGCTGAGGCCGGTAATCAGGGTGACGGAATAGGCGAGGCGAAGGCCAAGCTCCACCATCAGCGGCGTCGTCACGTTCGGCAGGATCTCGCGCAGGATGATGCGCCAGGTCGCGACCCCCAGGGATTCCGCGTGGCGGACGAAGTCCTCGGCGGCGACCCGCAGCGTGGCCCCCCGGAAGACACGGGCGACCTGCGGCGCATGGATGGCTCCGACGAGGATGGTGACGAGCCAGAGCTTGGGGCCGATCAGGCTGATGAACAGCAGCGCCAGGATGAGTTGCGGGAAGGCCATGAGCACATCGGACGTTCGCATGATCGCGTCGTCGATCACGCCTTTGCTGTAGCCGGCTGTGATGCCGAGCAATGCCCCCGTGCCGACGCCGAGCAGGGTCGCGGCGATCGACATCACCAGAATGCGCCAGCCCCCCGCGAGCACGCGCGACAGCGTGTCGCGGCCGAGGACATCGGTGCCGAGCCAATAGCGGGCGGATGGATGGGCGAAGCTCATGCCGACGAAAGCCGTGGGCGAGTACGGTCTCACGAATGGCCCGATAAGCGCGAGCACGACGACGAACAGCACGAGCGCCAGCCCGACGGTTCCTGCCCCCAGGGACAGGATGCCTCCGACGGCACCGGAGAGCTGGCGCCTCATGGCGTCTGCCAAGCGCCGGCCCGGAGCTTCGGCGTCACCAGGATAGTCGCGATGTCCGCGATGATGTTGAGGCCGACATAGAAGGCCGAGAGGAGCACGACCTCGAACTGGATGACCGGCAAGTCGCGTGCAAAGATCGAATAGACGAGGCTCTGCCCGATGCCGGGATAGGCGAAGACGTATTCCACAAGCACGACGCCGCCCGCGAGATAGGCGAAGGTCAGGCCCACCACCTGGATCGTCGGCGCGACGGCGTTCGGCAGAGCATGCACGAAGATGATGCGCGCGCTGCCAACGCCCTTGAGGCGCGCCATCTCGACGTAGTCGCTCTGCAAAATCTCGACCATTGAGCCGCGCATCATGCGGAACAGATAGGGGAAGATCACAAGTACGAGCGTCAGCACCGGCAATACCAGGATTTCCGGGCGGGAGAAGACGCTCGATCCGGGCGGCACCAGCGAGACCGGCGGCAGCCATCGGAAGACGGAGGTGGCAAAGATGATGATGGTGAGAAGACCGACGGCGAATTCCGGCGTCGCCGCAAGCCCGAGCGCGGTCACCGAGACGATGTTGTCGAACAGCCCCGCCTGACGGCTGGCTGCGAGGATGCCCGCCAGCACCGAGAGCGGCACGCCGATGATCCCCGCCAGCACCAGCAGAGTGAAGGAGTTCCGGACGCGTGGCATGACTTCTGCCATGACATTCTGGCCGTTGACGAGGGAGGTGCCGGGATTGCCGGTCAGGATACCGCCGAGCCAGACGGCGTATTGCGTCGTCAGCGGGCGGTCGAGGTGCATGCGCTTCTCCATCGCCGTCAAGGCTGCCGGCGTCGCGTCCCGGCCGAGCACGGCACGCGCCGCATTGCCGGGCAGGATCTCGGTCGCCGCAAAAATCACTACGGAGACGAGGAAAAGCGTCAAGACGCCGAAGAACAGGCGGCGGCCGATCAGCCGCTTCATCGGCCGATCCTCGCCGTGCTGCCGCCGGCTTCCATGGCCTCAGCTCAGCCAGGCATCGGCGAAGCCGAAATTGCCGAGTGCATAGCCGGTGTTGCTCGGCTGGAAGCCGTTGACGTTGGACGCCATGAGATCGACGTTCTTGTTGAAGCAGGGGATGATGAGCGCGCCTTCCTCGAAGTCGATCTTCTGCATCTCATGAATGATGTCGCAGCGCTTGCCCCCGTCGAGCGTCGCCTGAGCCTCGTTGTAGAGTTTGACGTAGCGGTCGTAGGACGGCGCCTTGGCCCAATGCGTCTCGTTGAAGGGTGATGTCGCAAGCAGTTCCATCGCCACTTGCGCGAGATAGGGCTTGTAGTTCCACCAATCCTGCGAGAATGGCCAGTTGAGGTATTGCGGTCCGTAGATCACGTCCGTCGTGACCTTGCGCAGCTTGATGGTGACGCCCGCATCCTGCGCCTGCTGCGTCAGGACTTCCGCCATGCGCACGGCGCCGCTCGCGATATCCGACGTGACGAGTTCGACGGTCAGATCGGAGTGGCCAGCCTGCTTGAGCAGCGACTTGGCCTTGTCGACATCCCGGTCGCGCTTCCAGGCGGACGCGTCGTAGCATTTGTCCCATGGCGAGAACACGTCGTTGCCGATCGCGCCGTAGCCGCCGAGCCCGACATCGACCATCTGCTGCCGGTCGACCAGCAGCCGCATTGCCTGACGCACGCGGGGGTCATTGAAAGGCGGCCTGTCGACCCGCATCGTGAAGGGAACCCATTGCCCGGGCTGCGACACCAGCGCCTTGATGGGACCGTTGGAACCCACCTCGCTCATCAACGCGATCGGTGCGATTGCGAACACGTCGATCACGCCGCCCTGCAGGGCCGAGAAGGCCGCATCGTCGGTCGGAAAATCGATGATCGTCAGCGTATCGAGATAGGGCTGGCCGGTGCGCCAGTAGTTGTCGTTGCGCGTGTAGACGCTCTGCTGGCCCGGCGTGAAGCTCTTATACTTGAAGGGGCCTGTGCCGATCGGGTTTTTCACGTCATAGCCGACCGGCACGATCGAGAAATACTCCGGAGCGGAGATGCCGCCGGGGAAATCCGCGTAGGCTGTCTTCATCGGAAGCCGCAGCGTGCGGTCGTCGAGGAACTTCGCATTCGCCAGATCGACGGGCGCCAAAGGCGTGGCGCCGGGAAGCGGGGCCTTTGGGTCGACGATGCGCTGCAGCGAGAACAGAACATCTTTCGACGTGACGGCCTTGCCGTCGTGGAATGTCAGCCCGCTACGCAGGCGGATCGTCCATTCGGTCGCCGTGCTGTTGGGCTCGAAGGACTCGGCAAGCACATTGCTTACCACTCCCTGCCGGTTGACCGAGACCAGCGGCTCAAAAAGCGCGAGGATGCGCGGATTGTCGAGTTCGGTGACCGTATTACTCGCGGAGATGGTGTCGGAACTGCTCCCGCCCGTCATCCCGAGGCGAAGGTTGCCGCCGCGCTTCGGCGTCGCCGCTTGAGCACCGGGGGCCGTCCCGCCCAGCAGCGCGCTTGTGACACCGAGGGCACCCGCGCCGCGGATGAAGTCGCGGCGTCCGGTGGTCGCAGCCGAAGCGGCCGCGAAGACCTTTGAGGCACCCTGGTCGCCCATTCGCGTAACCCCCACTTCTTGTTGTGTCGGCAGGTCGTGTGGAAAGGATGAAGCAATTGATGAGGCGCGACAAGGCCGTCACCCCGCTCAGTCGTGAAAAATCGGTTGACCTTTTTCATTTCCGTGAGAAAGCTGTGCAACGCGCGAATGGGATCGCGACGCCCGGCGGCCTCGATACAACAACAAAACAGCGCCGCCAGCGGGACGAGACTTAGCGGGCATGAGGAACGTGCTGCCGTTGGCAACGGCCTGGCGAAGGCAACGACACCGCAGGTCCGGATCGCAAGAGGCGAGGGCCATCCCCGGCAGCCTGCGATACTGCAGTGCGGGGCCGCAATGACTTGATCCGATTGGAGCAACCCATGACGTTTATGCGGCACACGCCGTTCTACCATCAGCAGGCGGCCCTCGGCGCCGAGTTCGTCGACCGGTTCGGCTTTGCCGCAGCTTACCACTACGGCTCCATCGAAGCCGAGCACAGGGCCGCACGTGAGGGCGTCGGCATTTTCGACGTCTACGGCCAGACAATGATCGATGTCCAAGGCAGCGATGCGCTCGATTTTCTGCAATGGATCGTCGTGAACGATCTCTCGAAGATCGCGCCGGGCGGTGTGATCTACACGTCGCTCTGCAACGACCGGGGAGGCATGGTCGACGATCTCACGATCTTCCGCCTGGGGCCGTCGCATTTCTGGCTTTCGCCGACGCCGGCACGGGTTTCCGTCGTGGCGGATTGGCTGGAAGCGCATCGCGGCGAGCGGCAGATCTCGATCGTGCCGCTTGGCTATCGCAACGCCTATCTCTCGGTTCAGGGGCCCAGGTCCCGGGCGCTGCTGGAGCGTCTCACCTCGGCTGACCTGTCCGATGCGGCGCTCAAGTACTTCCGATGGAGCTGGAGCACGGTGGCTTCCGTGCCGAACACGCTCCTCTCGCGTACCGGCTATTCAGGCGAGTTGGGGTACGAGCTGTTCTTCCCGATCGAGTATGCCGCGCACATGTGGTCGTCGCTGTTCGAGGCGGGCGCGGATCTCGGCGTCAAGCCTTGCGGGCTCGGCGCCCTCGTCACGCTGCGCATGGAGAAGCGCTATCCGCTGTACGGTCTTGATCTGAACGACGAGATCACGCCCTACGAGGCGGGTTTGGGCTGGACCGTCAAACTCGCGAAGGGGGATTTCATCGGACGCGCTGCGCTTGAGACGCAGCGGTCAGCAGGCGTTCGGAGGAAGCTCGTGCAACTCGTCTTCGCCGATCTCAACAGCGAGGCCGCCATCGGCGATGCGGTGCACTCTGCCGGCGCCGAGGTCGGGCGCGTCACCTCGGTCGCCAAGGGCCACAGCCTTGGCCGCACTCTGGCGCTGGCCTACGTCGCGCAGGACCGGGCCGTGGACGGGAACAAGGTTCATGTGCTGGACAAGATGTCGCGTGAGAATGCGACGACGATCGCCCTCAAGCCCCTCTATGACCCCGACAAGCAGCGGCTGCTTTCCTAGACGGCGGCCATGCCTGCGGAACGGGTTGAGCCATGACGGCGTGATCGTTAGCTTCACCTTCGTGAAATCAAACGCGATCCTCCGATCCTCGCGGCCGGGCTCCTGCCCCGATCAGGCGTGGAATCCCGCGTGAGTTCGGGCCGCCGATCCCGCGAACTCACGGCCGACGCAGGCGAGCCCGCCGACGAGGCGGATCCCTGCGTGCGCCTTGGACCCATGATCCGGGAACTCCGCAAGCGGAGGCGCCTCACCCTGGCCGAGTTGGCGGAAAGGACCGGGCTTTCGGTCGGTCATTTGTCGCAGGTCGAGCGTGGCATCTCCACGCCGACGATCCGGCAACTCCACAACATCGCTGGGGCGATGGGCGTCACGATCGGCTGGTTCTTCCACGGCGGCGAAGCTGCGGCCGAAGCCGACGGCGGTATTGTCGTTCGCGCCGACCGGCGCAGGCGCATGGCGATGGGCGATGCCGGGATCGTCGACGAGTTGCTCGTGCCGCACCTGAATGGGGCGCTGGAGCTGCTTTCCTGCACGCTCGAACCTGGCAGCAGCAGCGGGACGGAGCCTTACACGCATGAGGGAGAGGAGGCGGGCCTCGTCCTGTCCGGCCGGATGGAACTGATCGTCGATGATCGCAGCTATATCCTCGGCACCGGAGACAGCTTCGCCTTCAAGAGCATGCGTCCGCATCGCTACCGGAACTGCGGCACGGTCCCCCTGACGGTCATATGGGCGATCACGCCTCCCTCCTATTAGCCCATTCTATTCAGCGTGTGGGCGATGCCGGCGCTCTCTGAGCCGCGGGCACGGTAAGGCTTGACGACTTTCGTATGCTAGTTCGG
>JABBOH010000088.1 GCA_019351895.1 Pseudomonadota bacterium | reverse complement strand
ATTCGCTACCGGCAAAAGCATCCGCACAGAAACGTGCATCTGTCGCTCGACCGCCGCCGGCGAGTCCTTTGGACCGCTCCCCCAATCCGTCGCCGATCGGGCTATCGACCGCTCCCGCCCATCCGGAAGCCGAACCACGATGAGGGTCGGACCGCGGCCAGAGCGACGATCGCTGACCGGGAAACAGCTCCCATAAAGGGCATGCCCAGGATCAATGACCCGCACGTGAGTGACTCTCCGGTCGACGTCCGAGGCATCATGAGATGATCGGTGACGCCAAGATGACCACCGCGCTGCTCGACCGGCTCACTCACCATTGCGACATCGTCGAAACCGGCAATGAGAGCTGGCGGTTCAGGAACCGCAGCTAAAATCCTCTCCCCAAACCCCATCACGCCGGTTGACCCGGTGGGTCCACAGGCACATCCCGCCTATGGACTACCGGGACAACCCACCGCCAGCCGCACAGGTGGACAGGTGGTCCCCCATTGCGCGCCGATCCCGGTCCCCAATTCCAAGCCGATTGACAAACCCTGTTCGCGGCGCTCAACGTGCTCGATGGCCGCGTCATCGGTCGTTGCATGCAACAGCATCGGCACGGAGAGTTCATCCGCTTCCTCAATGACATCGAGCGCGCCGTGCCGGCCGGCAAGCTGATCGAAGCTGTCGTCGACAACTACGCCACCCACAAACATCCTAGGGTCAAATCCTGGCTCGAACGGCATCCCCGCTGGACGTTTCACTTCACCCCGACTTCCGGCTCGTGGCTCAACGCTGTCGAGAACTTCTTCTCCGTGCTGACCCGAAAGCGCATTCGTCGCGGCAGTTTCCATTCGCTGGTCGATTTGCAGGCCGCCATCAAGCGCTATCTCGCCGAACACAACGCCGAGCCGAAGCCCTTCGTTTGGAAGGCTTCCGCCGCCTCCATCCTGGCCAAGATCGACAGACTGCCTGCAGTATCCGAATGACTCAGAACACTAGCCATGCCTGGATGACGGGGAGATAGGCCATGGTCTCCGGCTTCTCCGAGCCGGTATCCGCGAACAGGATCAGACCGATCCTGACCTTTCGATCTCGCAGACCGATGAGCATCGCAGTGCTGTCTACACCCATGCCATAGGCGACGATGATCGGGTCCGCGCCGAAGTTGTGCGTGGCCATAGCGCGACGTGTGGCCATTTTTGCCTCCTTTGGTGAAAGGTGTGGGATCAGTGCATCTGGCGGGTGGCGTCAGGTGGGGCCGCCGCCATGGCCGAAGGCGCCCGCGGGTAACGCCCAGTCCTGGGGTCTGATCCGGATAGATTCCGACCAGTGGGTGGAAAGGGCGGCGCGTGCGAGTTCGGGCTGCGCGAGCGCCGCCAGGTAGGGATGTCCACGGTCGGCCAGCGCCCGGATGCCACAATGGCGCTGGATCGTTCGGTTGAACTGTTCTTCGTAGGTGGCGATCCGCTCAAACCAAACGGGTGCGATGGCCCGCAGGCTCGCCCATTGATCCGGACCGCCAAAAATACAGCCAAGACACGATAGCCGCGACCAGCCGAGCCGATATGCGGGTGCGGGGACGATGCCGTGCCGTTGCATCAGCGCCCAGACATCGGATTCATCGAGGTGATGCACGGCGCGCCAGTGGTCGACGTGACGCGGCCGTCGTGTTCCGTCGCGTGTATCAACACGATCCGGCTCAAACACGGCATAGCCAGCCCGCGCCCGGCTCTCCTGAGCGCGTTCACCAGTAATGATCTACGTGCGCTGGCAGAGAAAACGTGATTGCGCGCGAACGAGCGCGGCCATCACGTCGATCTTGAGGTATGCGCTGCACCATCTTTGGTTCAAGTTCGCCGTGACTTGCGGAAATCGCAGGCGGGTGCCGCGAGGTCCCTTCCCTCCGACTGCGCCGACGGCGCTGCTTGGCGTCTCGAAGCGGATTGGGGCGGTCGGCTGGCCGTGCCGCAGCATTTCCCGCAGAAAGCCGCCTTCCTTCCAGGAAAGGTAGAGTGGCACACCGAGTTCGCGGGCGACAGCGCGGCAGTATGCCGTCGTGCTTGGCCAATCCATGAACGGCGGTCCCTGCCCGTCCACATCGTGATGGTAGAGTTCGATGCGCTCGGGCGGCACGCCCGCCTCGATCAGCGAGAGAAGACAGGCAACCGAGTCCTTGCCTCCTGAGAACGCGACGATGATCGTGTCGTAGTTTCGAAGATCCGGAAAAGCAGGGCGTTCGGATTGAACGGGCGGTATTAGCGCGGAGACATGTGCCATGTTCACTCCCCCGCCGATTTGATTAAAGCCAGCCAGGCGAGCACGTCCGCAACGGCAATCCAGTCCTTCCGCCCACCGTCGAGATCGGTGCCTTGGAACTTCGGACCGCTGAGATGTATGCGAAATCGTTGGATTTCTTCGTCCTTCGCGGCAACGGCCGCTTCTGCAGCCGTCGCTCGGGTGGTAAGCGCGTGGATGTGGTTCATACCCCTGCCCCTGTGCGGGCGCGCTCTGACCGATCGATGGCGGTCGCGAGCAGATCGTCTTTGTAGTGGTGACGACTGGGTCGGTAGGCGACTCCGCAATGAGCCGGGCAATAGGGCTTTCCGGCCACCGCATTGGCGCTGCAGAAGCTGAAGGAAGGTTTGGACGGTTCGCCAATTGGCCAGCAGCATGGCGTCTTGCTGAGCTGGTCGGTGCGTCGGGCACTGCCTTCCGGTGTTGCTCCATATGACGGTGCGAGCGCGGTCATAGCTGCGGAAGTCAGCGGCGCGAATATTACATCCGCCATTGGCAGAATCGCCTCGCTGACGCCGAGGAGGGCGCCGGCTGGCGCGCGGCGCGCGCTGGCTTTTGGCTTGGTCTTCTGCGGGTTTGCGCTGCTACCCCGGCGGATCGGTGAAGGGCGCGGCGGGAGTTGCCATCGGTGCGATTTTCCGACAACGGCATTTTTGCTGATGTGCAACCGCCGGCCGATCTCAGCCGTGCTGTGGCCTTCACTCCAAAGAATGCGCAGTTTGTCGATGACTTCCGAATACCATTCGGTCATCTTCTATCTCCTTGCTGACGCGCGGAAGCACGGCCGTGAGACCGATTGCCGGCGCAAAATGGTTGCGGTGGGAAGGACGCTTACGCCGCTCTCTTCAGCGGGATTTCGGTCTCAGTCGCGACGGGGTCCTCGGACCCCTTCTGATCCTGGAGCTGAGAAGCGTATTCAGGATGGAAGGCGAGCAGGTAATCGGCGGCGCGCTGTGCGTCAGCGGCCACGCGAAAGATCTCCTTCTTGTCCTCGCGCAGGATCTCGAGCCAATGGGCGAGGTAAGCCGCGCCATTGATAAAATCGCAGTCCTCGATTCCGAGTGTGCTGCAAACCATCATCTGTGACAGCTCCGCAACGAGTTCCTCGCGCGCGTAAGACTTTGAGCCGAACCGTCCTGACATGTCGCGGTTTAGCCGCGACTGAGCGCCTGACCAGTGCGACATCTCGTGAATTTTCACGCTCGACCATGCGGCTGGCGAATGAAAGGCGACCTGGGCCGGCATCTGAACGTGGTCGGTGACAGTCGAATAGAAGGCGCGCTCGCCGCCGATCCGCACTTGCACGCCGGAGTTACGCACCATGGTTTCAACGGCGCCCGGTGCGCGCCAGGGGCATTGCTCGACTGCCGGCGGAACGTAGTCCGGAATTCCGTCGATCTGACTTGCGTGAAACAGCGTGAAGGAGCGCAGTAGCGGGAACCATTTTCCGCCGTCGCTTGTACCTTCGCCGCCACTTTCCCCGCGGTCGATCTCGATGCGCTTGTAGAAGAAACCCGTGACGCCGTGGACGCCTTTTCTGACCTGCCATCCGCGTTCCTGCGCCTGCTTATAGGTTGCCCATCGTGGATCGCCCGTCGTGAAGGCGGCCGGTGATATGCCAAGGGTCAGCACGTTGATGCCGCGATAGCGTGAACCCGTGACCGCATTCTGCGGCATGCACGGCCCCATCGCCTTGTCTGGATCCCAGGGCCGGCGCCAAGGCGGTGTCCCTGCTTCCAGGGCATCGATAATCTGCTGAGTAACGTCGAGATAATGGTCTTGTGGTTTTTTGTCCTGCTTACGCATTGGGATGTCCTTTCATATTTGGTGGAACATCCCTCCGTCGCCCCGCGCCTGGTGCGGCGGTGCAAGGGCGAAGCCGGCGAATGCCGGACGCGCGGAGCGCGACCCTTGCGCCGGACGTGCCATGGCGCGGTAGCGAGATTTCCTTTCATGTCTGCTGATCTTTTCCTGCTTGAATGATGCCTCGGCAGGGCCAGACAAGGTGCCCAGGCCGTGGTCTACAGGGCCGCTCCTTGATCGAGGGAAAGGCCTATGGCGATCTGTTGGACCCAGATGGGCATGGCAGACAGCATGAAGCTCTCACCGGCCCAGGCGAGGAGCAGGGTGGTGCCCATCGTATCGGCTATGGCCTTGGCGGCTTCCGGGGGCACGGCATTACCGATTCGCTCGCGCCATTGTGCGTCGGAAAGCCCGTCGAGTTCGAGATACTCCTCGGGATCTACGAGGCTTTGCAGGGCCGCGAGTTCAAGGGTCGTGAAAGGTCGATGCCATGTGCCATCGAAGCTGCGGATGACGGCCACCAGGCGGTCCTGGGCGGCGGGTAGACCGGCCTCCGGGGGCAATGTGGCGGCTTCCTGCGAACGGGGATCGGCGACGCTCCAGGAGCCGTTATCGTGCTGGCCGCTTCCCGAGACGGTATTGGCGGCGTCTGTCCATCCGACCACGCCGTAATGGCCACCGTTGACATAGGCGTCGCCCTTTTCCCGATGGAGGTTCGGGCGGGGGTCGGCGACGGCGAAGCTCCCATTACTGGGAAGGCTCTCGCCGGCAACCGTGCCAGTCCGATCGGTCCAGGCGGCCACACCGAGGGCGCCAGAGCGCCGGTCCTCGGTGCGAGGGTCTGCAACGCACATGGCGCCATTGCTCGGTGAGTGCTGTCCGGTGATCGCCTGAGAGGGAGCATGCCAAGAGACGAGCTTGTAGGCGTTGTGGAACATCCCGTCTTGACGCCGAGGATCGGCCACGCCCACGTCCCGGCTGCTGGTGACAGCCTGGGCGGCATTGTTCCAAGATACGATCCGGTAGATGTTGTTGAACTTGGCCGGACCTCCGTGGCGGGGGTCTGCGACGGCAAACCCCCCTGCCCCAACGGCCGCTTTGCCAATGACCGTTTGGGACGTTTGATCCCAGGCTTTGACGCCGTATTGACCGAACTCAGCAGCGTCTTCCGAGCGTCGCGGATCGGCGACGCTGAACGCGCCGGTGCCGGGACGGCCGTTCCCGGTGACGGTGCCAGAGGCGTCATGCCAGGGTTGAACACCAAGGACGCCGTTCCGCCACACCTGGTCGGGCATGAGTTGGAAGTCGGCAAGATGACCGTCTTCTACCCGCAGGCGCTTTAGCGACCGCCAATCCGAACCGGCCTCGACAAAAGCGAGTCGCACCCAGGTTTGCCATTGCAGCGTGGGGACGCGGTGCATCGGACCGGCATTCTCGACATCGCCGGGCAGCGGCAGACGGTCGAGAATATCTCCAACACCGCGAAGCGCACGCTTCGGTGGTTCGTAGAGGAAGGGGGGCACCTTCTTCTGGTGGCGGGCGACCAGCAGGAAGCGCTTGCGCGTTTGTAAGTTACGTGGAATGGAGCCATTTGTTGAGGTAAGGCTTACCCTCCCTACGCTCGAGGCGATCCTCGATTCGGGAGAAACATGTTGGGATCAGATTTCAGCCAAGCTTCGAGTCACGGCATCAAGGACAGACACGCCCGGGCTTGGATCGCCTTGCAGTCAGACCTACTTCGTGCCCCGAACACAATCTCCTCTTACGCCCGCGGCCTCGACCATTTCCTACATTTCTGTCAACGATCAAACGCCAGCCCAATCGACGTGGGGCGCGGCGTGATCGCCGCTTACATCCGTGAACTATCGGGACCGACCGATGATGCGGCTGGAGAAGCCAAGTCTTCACCCACGACGCTTGCAAACGCGTCTATCAGACACCGACTCACAGTCGTACGCCTGTTCTTCGACTACCTTGTTGAAGAGGGACTGCGTGTCTCGAACCCGGTCTCGCGTGGCCAACGCGGTTCGCTTGCGGGAGGAGCGGGCAGGCGAGGCCTTGTCGCCGTGGAGCGACGAATTCCCTGGATCCCATCCGACGACGCCTGGTGCGCGGTCCTCGCCATTGCGAAGCGCGGATCCGCCCGGAACCGGCTGATGCTCGCCCTTGCCTACGACTGTGCGCTTCGCCGAGAGGAACTATGCTCACTTCGTACAGGCGACGTCGATCCCGCGCACCGTCTCCTGCGTGTCAGGGCGGAGACGACAAAAACTAAGCAGGCCCGAGTCGTGCCCTACTCCCCGGTGACGGCCAATCTCTATGCAGACTATTTGCACGAGCGTCGCCGTCTCAGCTCCGCTCGCGGGCCTCTGTTCCTATCCGAGTCAACGCGTAACCGCGCTGCGCCACTTTCGATTTGGACATGGTCGAAGGTGATACGTCAGATCGGCCTCGATGCCGGCGTGCCAGAATTGACCACTCACACCTTCCGACATCTTTGTCTAACGGATCTTGCAAGGGCCGGATGGGATATCCACGAGATTGCGCGATTCGCGGGTCATCGAAGCGTGCAGTCCACCCTGCTCTATATCCACATTAGCGCGCGCGATCTCGTCGAGAAGCTGTCTCAGGGAATGACCGCTATACATGAACAGCGCCTCGCGCAGCTCCGCAGTAAGACCGAAGGGGTCGCCCCTCCATGACAAGTGTCGTTAATGCGCTCGCACCGGCCAACGCATTGCCAGTGCCTATCGACCCTTTCTGGAACAGGGCTCCTAAGCTCTCCGCGAGGGAACGGACCGCGCTCGCAGCGGTGGCCGCGGGCGCGGCCAAGGGCGTCAAAGACGCTGGACGAAGCCAGCCTCAATACGGCCAAGCAGCGCCGCTGGAAAGATTGCTTTCACCCCTACGCACTGCGTTGGACTGGATGCATTCCGGCCCCACCGTGAGAGGGTCCGCCATAATTACTATCTTGTTAGAGATGCACAGCCGTGGTCGTTCGTACTGGGGGTGGTCGGCTGATGACTGGGCGGATCTGCTTTGTAACGGAGAACAGGCTTACAAACGCCGTCACGGCCAACGCGCGGTGTGCCGCCAATACGTGATCGCCCTAGCCTGCGTGCTCGGCGACTTCAATCAGATGGAAGCGCTTGGACGCTTCTTTCAATACAGGCTCGCTATAAAGGTGTTCGGGCGAAGGGATATTGACGAGGCGACCGCCAGGTTGATGGAGGAGATGGCTGCGATCGGCTTCAAATGGCGCGGCCTGGTGGGCATTCCGCAAGCGCTCTACACAGCGATGTTGATCCAGCGCAGTTCTCGCCTGGAGGACCTGACGCTCGACACGCTGAGGCGGGTCGGCATGATGCGCGTCAAATACGCGCGCTTCGCGGCCACTCTGTCGCGCACCCTAGCGCGCATGGGCGCGATCCCTTGCGGCTACGACAACCAGCACTCTGACGGTCAGAAGCCGGACAGCCAGCTCTCGCTTGCAGGCTACCGGGCTGCCGATGATGTGCCGGCGGAGTGGTTGGAATGGTGCCGGCGCTGGCGCAGCACCGCGACGCGCGCTCCATCAACCGTGAATTCCACGTACTTTTCGCTTCTCAAATGCGGCCGGTGGCTTGCCAAGACTCATCCGAGCATTTCTCATCCCGACGCATGGACCAGGGCTGTTGCGATCGAGTACGTGGCCGCTGTGTGCCGAATGACGATCGGCGAATGGTCAAACCCTATCGGGCATCATCTTCGCCGTGGCATGGCTCTAGCACCCTCCGTGAAAGCTAATCATCTTCGAGGCATTCGCGATTTCTTTCGTGATTTGCAAGAATGGGAGTGGGTCACCTGCCGATTTGATACCAGGGCGGTGTTCCGCCTGCCACGCGCAATCGCTTCGCAAATTGGCCCTGATCCGAGGGTCGTAGCAGACGACGTTTGGGCTAAGGGCTCGCCGAGAAATAAACGAATCAAGGCAGTGGCAAGAACGCAGGAATAGAA
>JABBOH010000087.1 GCA_019351895.1 Pseudomonadota bacterium | reverse complement strand
ATTCAGAGTTGCGCACGTAGTCGAGCCAGCCATCGATGATCGTTTTCAACGGGCCATCGGGCAGGTCGGGGAATCCGGATTCATCGAGATCGTCGTCATCGATGTTGAAGACCTCTGCGCCGGCTCTGCGATAGGCGGCCGCGACGGCGCCGAGCGGCGCGTAGGAAAACGCATGCCAGGGGCGGGGGTCGGGTTCGGTGTTGACGGCAATCATTGGCCCGCTGACGGAGAGTCTGGCGACAAGATCGATCGGCACCTCCCTGCTGTCGATCACGGGCAGGTAGGCGGCAATACAAGCGGCCTTCACGGTCTCGCAGTCATAACCGCTCAGCGTGGATGTTTCATAATGCAGGCTGAAGCCGCCTCGGCCTATGTGAAGGTATCCCCCGGCCGTCTGCTTCGCTCTCCTGATATAGTCGTCGTAGCGGAATGGGTCCTGGCTCATGGGGAGCCCTCCGCTGATACCGGAACCGTGCTGCTTTGATCGGAGAGAAATCCGGGGCCGCAGAGGACCAGATAGACGACGCCGGCGCACAGGATGACGCCGGCGATTCGCAATGCGTGGATACATGTTTTCATATTGGCTTCCTTTCAGGATCTTCTTGTTCGAAGACCCTTTCCGGAGGCCGCATCGCGGGTCAGGCGGGGCAAGGGCGAAGCCGGCGAAGCCGGACGCGCGGCTCGTCCGCGCGACCCTTGCGGCGCCGCACGCGCATGGGGCACCGCGTCTATTCTGTAATTTTCAAATATTCATTGATGGTCCGGGTCTTGCCGCCCGCCCTTCAGTTTCACCAGTCTCTGGCCATCGCGAAGGGAAGACTTTGACGCGCGCTCCGCTGGCGATATCGGGAGCGGGGAGATCCGCTCGCTGGCCGATCAAAATGGTCGACTCCGTGCGCGCGATGAAATGGGCACCGTTCATCCCGACGATGGTGAGGTCTTCAACATGCCCCGGCTCAAGCGTGGCGACGTAACGGTCGTTCCACGGATATTTCGCGGAATTGAGAAAAGCGATGGCCGGCGTAAGTGCTGCGATCCTGTTCGGATTGCTGATTTCATCAAGCATGCGGCGCATCGGTCCGATGTCGCGGCTCTCATGCGCTGCGATGCTCGCCTGGATCATTCGCTCTCGCGACACGACGCGAAAATCCAGGCTGTGGCCCGCGTTCTCGGCCAATTCCTGCATGAAGATCCGCTGAGTCCTGCCGTTGCCCTCTCGGAACGCGTGAATCGCATTGGCCTCGGCCAGCACGCTGGCAGCGCGCACCGCGAACTGGGCGCGTGGAAGGTTGCGCAGGTAATCGTCAACGCGCAGTTTGTCCGCCAGGGCGCCCAGGCGGTCGCTGATCTGAGTGCCTACGGCGAAGGGCTTGCTACCGGGCCGATAAAGCAGTGGCTCCGACGCGACGGTGCCGTCCGATAGGCGCACCCGTTCGTCGCGCGTGCGGCCGGCCCATTCGTAGACATCCTGGAAGAGTTGTCGATGGATCGCCTTGAGGTGTTCGGCGTCGAAGGTGCGGGCGATACGTGGGTGGGCAGCGTGCTCAACTTGCCTCGCCTTGACGAAATCGACCTCGATCGCTTCCAGTTCTGAATGCGACCTCGCGCCGACCTTGTTTTTAACCGTCTCGCCGTCGGGTAGGGTGTAGTTCGGCACGGGGCATCTACCGCAGCCCGTGCCGCTCCTTCAGGAGGCTGATGACCTCTCCGATCTCCAGCTCGCCCTGCACATAACGGTCGAAGATCGCCTCGCTCTCAGGTGAGGAAAACTGGCCCTCAAGGCGGGCGTTCGCAGCGGCCTGCGACACCGCCTCGCGTCGGCGGTCGATCTCGGCGGCTGAGAGTTTGACGATGGTGGGTTGCACGAGGTCGTCCATGACTTTTAATACTCCTTTTGCGCTAAAAACGCCAGTTCCGGGGCCTAAAGCAGGCTGGTTCGTGGTTGTTGAGCCTCCGGCTCCAGCAGGCTCAAGAATTGCCGTCCAACTGCCTCCTGGTGGGCAAAGCACGCCCAGACCGTGGTGCCGGTCCGCGTCAGTGGCGGCCCGAATCCGAATCCTGGGTATTTCACGCCACAAGCGGCGCATCGACGCTGCTCGTATTCTTCGAGCGAGCCCGGCTGTGGGTTTGTCGGCGGGCGTTCGGCAAACAGCCGCGAGGTCGTCATGCGACCTCGGCGTGCCGGAATGCCGGGCGGGATGATGGGGGATGATCATGCCATCCGTGGACGCGGTTGGCCTCGGGGATGTCTTCGAGGAAGTGGGATGGTGTGGCTGGCCCCCGACGAAAGCTGGCGTGGGTGATGGTGATGCGCTTCATGCCGCGGGTTACGCCGACATAGGCCAGCCTGCGCTCTTCGTCTTGATCTCCGTAGAGTGGCGGAAACAGGCCGTTCTCCCAGGCGACTAGGAACACATGTGGAAATTCTAGACCCTTGGCGCGGTGCAGCGTCATCAGTTTGACGGTATCCGAAGCGTCTTCGCCTGGCGCGTTGCTCGAGAGCGCGGCGTGATCGAGGAGTTCACGCGGCGTGTGGAAACTTCCCGCAAGCTGGATCAGTTCCTGCACGTTATCCAGCCGTCCCTCGACGGTTTCCGCCTGGCTGTCGCGTAGCATTTTGCGATAGCCCGAAGCGTCAAGGATGAGAGAGAGGAGGTCTGCGACCGTTGCACCGGTCTGCCGTCCGACATTGCGAATGGCGTCGGCAAAGACGAGCGCTGCCCCGCGTGTTTTGGGCGGAAGCTGCACCGTCTCAAGGGCCTGCAGGAGCGAGACACGGCGCCAGGCTGCCTCTTGTTCCACGAGCGTCATCGTCTTCGCGCCGAAGCCCCGAGCCGGTGTGTTGATCACGCGCCGGAATGCTTCGTCGGACTGGCGATCCTCCGGTGAGACGACGAGGCGCAGCAGCGCCAGTGTGTCCTTGATCTCGGCGCGATGGTAGAAGCCGACATCCCCGACGATCGTGTAGGGGACTTTGCCGCACATGAGCCCCTCTTCGAAGACACGACTGAGTGCATTGCCGCGATAAAGGATTGCAAAATTTCCCCAGCCTTCTCCTTCGGCGTGATGCCGGATGATCTCGTGCGTGATTTCCGCGGCTTCAGTTTCTCCGCTGGTGAACCGGACGATTTCGATTGGTGTTCCCGCCGCTTTTCGGGTGAACAATGTCTTACCAAGCCGGCCGTGATCACGCCGGATGATGCCGTTGGCCGCCGCCAGAATATGGCCGGTGCTCCGGAAGTTTTCTTCGAGACGGATCTGGGCAGCGCCAGGAAAATCGTGCGTAAAGCGGCGGATATATTTTATGTCAGCGCCACGCCAACCAAAAATGCTCTGGTCATCATCGCCGACCGCGAAGATTTCCTTATGCTCCGCGCTGAGCATGCGGAGCCAGGTGTATTGAGCGCGGTTCACGTCTTGATATTCGTCGGCAAGCACGCGATCGAACCTGCCCGCCCATCGGTCCCGATACACGCGATCTTGCATCATGGCGCGGACCGGCCATAGAAGGAGGTCGCCAAAATCAGCCGCGTTCGCATCTTGCAACATGTGCTGATATTCGAGGTAGACCTTCGCGCAGGTTCGAAGGCTGTTGGCATCAACAGGGAACCCATCGCGGTTGGCGCTTGTGATCGCTGACTCTGCCACCGCCGGCGCGTCGCGGGGAATGACCAGCTCGTCTTTCCATTTGGAAATGCGGTTGCAAACGATCTTGATCGGGTCCTTCGCACCGCCGGCACGGTCCTCGTCGGAATGAAGGTTCATGCCCTTCATGACGCGCTTGATCATGCGGCGCGTGTCGTCGGCATCCAGGATATCGAAGTTGGGGCGCAAGTCGGCGACTTCTGGCTCGATCCGAAGCTGGCGTGCGCCCAGACCATGGAAGGTGCCGGTCCAACGTGGCGCCATCGCCTCGCCAAGAGCGGCCTTGATGCGGCTGGTCATCTCGCCCGCTGCCTTGTTCGTGAAGGTCACGGCGAGAATACGGGCAGGCGGGATGTTGAGGACGGCTATGCGGTGCGCGACCGCCGCGGTCAGAGTTTTCGTTTTTCCGGTCCCGGCGCCGGCGATGACCAAGGTGGGACCAGATTGGATTGCTGCCGCGCGTTGTTGGGGTGTCAGATCATCGAGGATGGGGGTCATATCAGGCAAGCTCCGCTGTTCGAGCGGGGATCGTCATGCCCGCGCTGTCCCGGTTGAGAAAACTGAGCGTCTCGGTGAAGCGCTCTGCGGCATAACTCGCCGGCCATGGTTCCCAGGCGGAAAAACCGCCTTCGAGGAAAAGGGGATCTTCCGTGGCAGGTTCGACGAGGATCTCCAGGTCATTGCGAATGGCGTCTTTCGACCACCCGACCACATGAAAGGCTTCGCTGGCTGCGGCCAGATGATCCGCCTGCTTGTGGGCACGATGCGCGTCGTCATCCCAAGCCGGCAGGCAGTAGCGTTCATCGACCGCTTGCTGATGCAGTGCCACCAGCTTCCGATAGCCGTCTCCGAGATGCGGCTTTAATGGCGTGATCGGGTCATAGCCGCCAAGCAGGGCCTCCGTCGCGTCGTGGAGGAGTTCTCGGCGAGCTTCTGCCCGCGTCAAGCGACGCCCGGCGGATTGCTGGCGAAGGGCGAGAACGGTGAGGCTGTGCTGCGCCACTGAGAGCGGATGATCCCAGGCGGAATAGCCGGCCCATCGATAGGTTCGTGACAGGCCGATCGCGAGGTCGCGATCGGTCCAGGCTTGCGGGTCCGGGGCGAGGAGGTTGAGGCGGTTTCCGGATGGCAGAAGCACCCAGGCGCGTTGCGAGATCATGCTCCCCTCCCCTGCCGAAGCACATCGTTCCAATCGAGCCCCTCCGGCGGCCGCAGTCGGGCGAACGGCAAGGCGTGGTCTTTGGCGATTTCGGCATGACGTTCGGCATAGCGGTCGCCTGCGTGGTTGGCGTCAGCGGCGCTTTCAACCAAGCCACCCGGTTGCGTGCTTAGGCCCGAGCAGATCGACCGCAAGGCGGCGAGCGTGCCCGGTCCCATGCCCCCGCCGGTGGCGACATAGAGGGTATCCGTTCGCTTGGCCTCCAGTGCGGCGATGCTGAGCGCGTCGATCGGCGCCTCGGTGATGACCAGCCTTGTGATGACGGCCGCGCCAAACTGGAGCCGAAAGAGCGTCTTATGGCCGGCTTTCAGTGATCCCTTAAACTCCGGCCCGCGGACTTCGACATGGGTTACTTTACCTTGATCACGATGGGCGAACCAGGCGCTGCTGTAGGCGCCGTCGCGAATGATATCCTGCTCGGCAGCCGCGATCAGCACATCGGCCGGCAACCCACGCTCCAGGAGATAGCGCCAGGCGGGGCAACCCGGGCGAAGTGCTGGCCGGTTCTTCCAGCGATCGGCAACGGGTCGATCGACTTCTTGCCCCTTACGGTTCCGGTCGGCCGGCGCATAGGCTGGCGTGATGCCGACAAACCGGCGCAGAACTTGGCGGACATGTCCGAAATTCAGGCTCGGATCGAGGTGCTGGACCAGGGTGAAGACATCCCCTTTGGCCGAGGATTGCGGATCCCACCAGCCACGGCCGTCATGGGTGACGATCAGGATCTCGCCTTCGGCGCGGCGATATTTCATCGCGCGCCGCGTGCTGCCGTTTTTGTCGAGGCGCCAGGGTTGTCCCATGTTTTCGAGGACGGCGGCGCAGTTCACCTGGGCGCGGAAAAGGTCAAGCTCGGCATCTTGGTTCATGGCTCTTTGCTCCGAATGCGGGGAGATCGCTTTCCGGGCTGGATCATCCTCTGCCCTTCAATCCGATCCTTTCGAAGCCAGGCGACCGCGTAGCGAGCAGGGGGCAAGGGCGTCGCTAACAGCGGCGGCCGCGAAGCGGCTCCCCTTGCGGCCTGCTCGGCGCCAGCGGTAGCGGCCTTCCCCTCGTTCCGATTTTTCATGTCATCAGCTTGCCGGTCGTCTTTGCGAACGGCGTGCGCTTCCATTCTCGGCATCGAAAATCAGAACCGATAGCCGCAGGAGGACAGATGATCTCGGTACGTTTCGTCGAGCACGCCCCTGCCCTCTGCGAGCTGCGCGAGGTTGAGATCGCCGCCATAGTTGACCTCGAGGAGGACGGGTCCCCGGTCGGTAAGAGCGATATCCCAGGACTGGGTGCGGATGCCGGGAAACACTCGCGCGGCTTGGCAGACCAGATCTCGCAGCTCGGTCCAGTTCGGCAGCGCCGTTCCGGCGAGAGGCGCGTTGGCGTCCGGATGAAACGGGCAAATGGCCATGTCGGCTCCGACCCCGCGAACGGCACGGATGATCCGTCCGGTGTCGATGTCGAGCGCGCCCAGCATATTGCCTGGCCGCCAGTAGTTGTCGGCCGGGTTCATGCCAGTGGGGATCTTCGTCAAGGCGCGATGGATGAGTGGCCCATCAGGGCGAACAAGAACCAAAGCGCGGACAGACCACAGGCGCGGCCCAAATCGATCGGCCAGGTTAGGCTGCGGCGCCATGCGTCGCTGGAGGATATATCCGCTCGGGCTGCTCAGTTGTTCGGCGGCCTGCTCTACCGCCATCGTCTGGCCGCTGAGCGCCACGAGCCGGTCGGCCGCCTCGTCGTAGCGGTCGAGGCTGAGGACATTCAGACTGTATTTCCCGGCCGCCGGCTTGGCGAACAGGGGGTAGAGCGCCGGGTTGCGAAGCCACGCAGCAAGGAGCTTGGGGGTGGACAATGCCGCGGCGTTTGGGAGCCAGCGCAAAGGCTGGGTGACCGCGAGCGTCTCTGGAACCGGGAGCCCGGCGCCGGTCATGATGGTCTGGAAGAGAATTTTGTCGGCCGCGGTCTGGTACCAATGCCGGTCGTTACACGCGACGTGCATGAGGTGCTGCGCTTTTTTCCCCACAAATTCCCGCTTCTGTTCCAGGGCGAGGCTGTTCTCCCAGAGGCGATAATAGAAGTATTCGGATGCGTTCAACCTGCCGGTGCCACGCATCAGCCGAAGGGCCTCGGCGACAATAGCTGTGGCTGACCGGCCGGCCCCAAGCGCGAGCATGACGTGGCGGTTGAGGTCGATCGCCGGGCTGCCCTGTAGGGCGCGCAACATCCCAAGTTCTGAAACAGCCGTCCGGTTCATGACAGGTACTCCTCCACCGAAACCGAAGCCGGCGGGGATGCCGGCCCTACTTTGCTAGCGGTGGAGTTTGCGAACGGCGCTCGGTTTTAAGTTCGGGTTTTCCTGCGAGGTCCGATTCCCATTCGCAAAAGTGGCCGGCACGGTCAGGGCGTGACCAATCTTCGGAATTTGCTTTTCTTGGGCTGATACCCGTCGCCCTCCTCGCGTGCCTTGTGGGCGAATGTAGTGTCGGCTCTCGAGATATCCGTGGCATCGGCTTCCGGACGGCGGATCAGGTGGCGGCCAAGCTCGGGATCGAGAAGGCGGCGATGATCCGGCTGCGCGCCGGTCTGTCCTTCGGGCTGGCGGAAGCGACGAGCGACGGTCACTGCGGCTTGCCGGTGGCCGACCTGCTCAAGAGCACGGCGGCGCTGATCGAGGTCCGGCCAGAGCTGATCGCAGCGGCGCTTGATCTGGAACTACGGGATGGTGACCTCATCGCGGACACCGTCGCTGGCGCGCCCTGCGTGTTCCTGGCCGGGCTCTATCGCTCCGAGCAGGTCATCGCCGAGCGCCTACGGCGTCTCTCCTCTGGTCGTCCCGCCTGGCCCATCATCGATCTCGACCGAGCCATCCCTTGGGTCGAGAGCCGGACGATGGTGACCTTGGCGCCAAGCCAGCGGGAGGCGTTGCGGCTCGCGGTGGCGGCGAAGGTGCTGGTGATCACGGGCGGCCCCGGCGTCGGCAAGACGACGCTCGTCAACTCGATCCTGAAGGTCCTGCAGGCGAAGGGCGTGGAGGTGGCACTCTGCGCCCCGACAGGACGCGCCGCCAAGCGTCTGACCGAGAGCACCGGCCTCGACGGCCGCACAATCCACCGTCTGCTGGAGGCGGACCCGAGCAACGGCGGGTTCAAGCGCGCCGAGGAGCACCCGCTGTCCTGCGACCTGCTGGTGGTGGACGAGGCCAGCATGGTCGATGTGCCGCTGATGCGCGCCCTCCTCAGGGCGTTGCCCGATCAGGCGGCCCTCCTGCTCGTGGGCGATGTCGACCAGCTGCCGAGCGTGGGTC
>JABBOH010000086.1 GCA_019351895.1 Pseudomonadota bacterium | reverse complement strand
GGCGAGAAGAGTTATCGCGGCTCGCGCCGGCTGGAAGGCCGCAAGGCGCTGATCACAGGTGCCGACTCCGGTATCGGGCGCGCCGCTGCCATCGCCTTCGCGCGCGAGGGTGCCGACATCGTCCTTAACTATCTCCCGGACGAGGAAGCCGATGCGCGCGAGGTCGTCGACCTCATCGAGAAGGCGGGCCAGCGGGCGGTTGCGATGCCAGCCGATCTGACCGACGAACGGGTCTGCGTCCGGCTGATAGAGGAGGCGCACAAGGCGCTCGGCGGCCTCGACATCCTCGTGCTCGTCGCTGGCCACCAGCAAGCCTGTGAGAAGATCGAGGACCTGACGACCGAGCAGTTCGACGAAACCTTCAAGACCAACGTCTACAGCATGTTCTGGATGTGCAAGGCGGCGGTGCCTCTGCTGCCGCCCGGTGGGACGATCATCAACACCACGTCGATCCAGGCCTATCAGCCGTCGCCAACCCTGCTCGACTATGCGCCCACCAAGTCCGCGATCGTCGCCTTCACCAAGGCACTGGCGAAGCAGGTCGCGAGCCGGGGCATCCGCGTGAATGCGGTGGCGCCCGGACCGATCTGGACCCCGCTGCAGCCGAGCGGCGGACAGCCGCAGGAGAAGATCCCGAGTTTCGGCTCGCAGACGCCGATCGGCCGTCCTGGCCAGCCAGCGGAGTTGGCGAGCGTCTACGTGCTGCTCGCGTCCGAGGAATCGAGCTACACCACCGGCGAGATCTACGGCGTGACGGGCGGCAATCCGATCCACTGATTGGCCAAAGCCCCGAGACCGGGCGAGCAGCCTTGTGCCGCCAGCCCGGTCTCGGCCATCCTGCCCTCTGATCTGGCGGCAGAGGCATGGCGCGGATGGCTGAGACTTGGGCGATCTTGGGCCGCGCCATCCATGCGCCCGCGGCCGTGGAAACCCTGCCGCGGGCCCTCATCATCATCACGGGCGATGGGAAGATCGGGACGGTCGATCCATCCGTCTCGCCACAAGACACCCGCCTGCGCGCGTTTCGGAGCGCCGGCCGCCTCATCGAACTGGCCGAGGATCAGGTGCTGCTGCCCGGGCTCGTCGATCTTCATGTCCACGCCCCGCAGTTCCCTCAGCTTGGCACGGCGCTCGACCGGCCGCTTGCCGAGTGGCTACAGACGCACACCTTCCCGCTGGAGCGGCGCTACGCCGACCTGGCCTTCGCCGAGAGCGTCTATCAACGGCTTGTTGACACCCTGCTCGCACACGGCACCACCACCGCGCTCTACTTTTCGACCATCCATTTACCGGCGACGCAGCGGCTGGCCGAGATCTGTCTCGCGCGGGGGCAGCGGGCGCTCGTCGGGCGCGTCGCGATGGATCATCTCGAGCAATGCCCTGACGATTACCGAGATGCGTCGGCTGAGACCGCCATCGCCGACACCCGCGCCCTGATCGACTTCATCCGCGCAATGCCCGGCAATGACGCCGGCCTCGTCCGTCCCGCCGTTACCCCGCGTTTCGTTCCGGCCTGCACGGACGAACTGCTCGCCGGGCTGGGCGCCCTCGCGCGCGAAGCCGGTTGTCACGTCCAGACCCATTGCTCCGAAAGCGACTGGGCTCATCACCACGTGAAGGCTCGCTGCGGATGCTCGGATGCGGAGGCGTTGGATCGCGCCGGGCTCCTGGGAAGGCGAAGCGTGCTCGCCCATGCCAATTTCATCGGACCGGCGGATGCGGCACGGATCAGACTGCGGGGAGCGGCGGTCGCGCATTGCCCGCTATCCAACATCTACTTCGCCGGCGCCGTGTTTCCGTTGCGCGTCATGCTGGCGGAGGGGCTCCGCATCGGCCTCGGCAGCGATATCGCCGGAGGCGCCAGCGCCAGCCTTTTCGAGGCGGCGCGGCAGGCCGTCGCGTGCTCCAGGATGCTTGAAAGCGGCACCAATCCTGCGTTGCCGGCGGCGCGCCGAGGCGTTCCGGGATCACGAGTTGATTTCCGGACGGCGTTCCGCCTCGCGACCGCAGGTGGCGGCGAGGCGCGGGACCTGCCGATAGGGTTGTTCAGGCCGGGCTACGCCTTCGACGCCGTCATGCTCCAGTCCGGCCTCCCGGATGGCCAAGTGGTCTTCGCGCCCGAGGATGAGGGCGAGACGGTGCTGGAGCGGATCGTCATGGGCGGCGGCCGGGGCGACATCGCCGCGGTCTGGGTGGCGGGGCGTCTGGTCAGGGCGCGGGGCGGCTGACGTGTCGCTCACTCCCCGCTGCTGGCATGGGCTTTGCTTTGAGTTATCGGCCAGAACGCCCAAACAAACAGGAAGAAGACGTGGCCTTCGAGCAAATTCCGATTATCGATTTCTCGCCGATGCTGAGCAAGGACGCAGCCGCGAGGCAAGCTCTGGCCGTCGATCTCCGCCGAGCCTGCACCGAGGTGGGGTTCTTCTACATCCGCAACCACGGCATCGCGCAGGACCTCGTGGATGCGACCTTCGCTCAGTGCCCGCGTTTCTTCGGCCTCCCGCTCGACGAGAAGATGCGCATCCATGTCAGCAAATCCCTGAACAACAGCGGCTATACACCGATGTTGGAGGAGAACGCGGACCCGGGTGCGAGCGGCGATTTGCACGAGGCCTTCGACATCGCGAACGAGCTGCCTGAGGGCGATCCCGACCGCGAGCGGCTCGCCCGCTACTATGGGGCCAATCAATGGCCGGACGGTGCGAGCCTGCCAGGGTTCCGTGATGCGATCGAGACCTATTACCGCGCCATGCGCGCGCTCGGCCGGCGGCTGTTCTCGGCCTTCGCGCTGGCGCTCGATCTGCCAGAGGACTACTTCGCACCTGTCACCGACCGGCCCACCGCGATGATGCGCATCGTCGCCTATCCCAGCCAGGACGGTCCGGTCGATCCGCAGCAGATCGGCATCGGCGCGCATTCTGATTATGAGTGCTTCACCATTCTCGCGCAGGAGACGGTACCGGCGTTGCAGGTTCGCAACCAGCAGGGGCAGTGGATCGACGCGCCACCCATCCGCGGCACTTTCGTCATCAACATCGGCGACCAGATGGCGCGCTGGACGAACGACGTCTTCGCATCCACCCTGCATCGCGCGGTCAATACCTCGGGCCGCGCGCGCTACTCCATTCCTTTCTTCCTGGGCTCGAACCACGACACTCTGATCGAGGCGCTGCCCGGTTGCGTCAGCACCGTCCGTCCCGCGAGATACCCGCCGGTAAGGGCAGGCGACTACGTGCAAAGCCGGTTCGACGCGACCTATGCCTACCGGCAGGAACCTGACGCCACGCCGGTTGGCGACAGCATCTTGTCCCTGTAACCACAGACCGTCCTTCGTCCCCTCTGAGGAGCTTTATCGTGAAACGCCTCTCTCTGCTCGCGTCCGTCTTCGGTCTCGCCGGCTGCTTCGCTCTCGCCCCGCAGGCGCGGGCGCAGGTCAAGCTCGACGGGCCGCCCAAGATCGCCTTCGTCTACCTCGGCGCCATCAGCGACGGCGGCTGGACCGGCGCGCAGAACCGCGCCCGCCTCGTCATGCAGAAGACCTTCCACGAGCACATTCCCTATGTCGAGAACATCCCCGAGCAGACCGAGAAGGTCGAGCAGACGGTCGAGCTGTTCCTCAACCGCGGCTACAATGTGATCATCGGTGGCACCTACGGCTATGGCGACGCCTTCGCGGCGGAGGCGAAGAAGCATCCGCATGTCGCCTTCATCAACATGGGCGGCGTCACGACGGCGCCGAACCTCGAGAGTCCCTATCCGAAGACCTTCCAGGGCTGGTATCTGGCAGGCTACGCCGCGGGTTCCGTCACCAAAAGCAAGGTGATCGGCATGATCGAGGGCTTTCCGATCCCGAGCGTGCTGTGGGATATCAACGCCTACGCGCTCGGCGCCAAGGCGGCAAATCCCGGTACCGTCGCAAAGGTCGCCTTCGTCAACTCGTGGAGTGATCCGGTGAAGGAAGGCCAGCTCTCGAATGCCATGATCGAGCAGGGTGCCGATGTCATCGCGACCGATATGGATTCTCCGGCCGCTATCGTGCAGGCCGAGAAGGCGGGCAAGTATTCGATTGGATATCAGAACGACATGTCCGCCGACGCGCCGAACGGCATCCTCACCTCGGTCGTCTTCTACTGGGACAAGATGCTGGTGCCGATGGTCGAGAAGCTGAAGGCCGGCACCTGGACGAGCGCCGGCGACAGCCTCTACGGCCTGAAGGACGGGATGATCGAACTCACGATGCCGGTGCGCCACGTCTCGCCCGCGGTGCAGACGAAGATCGACGACATCAAGGCCGCGATGATCGCGGGGAAATTCGATCCCTTCACCGGGCCGATGAAGGCGCAGAATGGAACCGTCGAGGTGCCTGAGGGTAAGGTGATCACCACGGATCAGCTGTGGAGCATGAAATACCTCGTCGACAACGTCCAAGGCTCGATCAAATAACGCCGATGAGCGCCGCCGCCGAGGCCCGCCGTGCCGAGACGGCCCGACCGGCGTCGACGATCGCTGTTCGCATGGCCGGAGTCCGCAAGGCCTTCGGCGAGCGCATCGCGCTCGACGGCGCCGATCTCACGGTCGTCTGGGGGGAGGTACATGCGCTCCTCGGCGAGAACGGGGCGGGCAAGTCGAGCCTCATGAACATCCTCGCCGGCTTCTACGGCGCGGATGATGGCGTGGTCGAGGTCGCCGGGCAACCGGCCGCCTTCGCCGAGCCGCGTGCGGCCTCGGCGGCCGGGATCGGCATGATCCACCAGCACTTCAAGCTGGTGGGACCGCTGACCGTGCTCGAGAATCTGCGTCTCGCCTGTGGCCCTCGCGCGGGCTGGCGCTCGCGGGACGCGGCGCTCGTCGCCATGGCGGGGATGGCGAAGGACCTCGGGTTCACGATCAAGCCCGACGCTCGCGTCGACCAGCTCTCGGTGTCGGAGCAGCAGAAGGTCGAAATTCTGAAGGTGCTGCTCGGCGGCGCGCGCATCCTCATCATGGACGAACCGACGGCGGTTCTGGCCGAGAGCGAAGCCGCCGCCATGCTGCAGCTCGCCCGGCGTCTCGCCGATGACGGGCGCGCCGTCATCCTCATCACCCACAAGCTGCGCGACGTGAGCGCCACCGCCGATCGCGTAACCGTCATGCGG
Source organism: Pseudomonadota bacterium (assembly GCA_019351895.1). GTDB lineage: Bacteria > Pseudomonadota > Alphaproteobacteria > Acetobacterales > Acetobacteraceae > Acidisoma. The sequence continues at coordinate 3,422 of JABBOH010000086.1, read as the reverse complement.
GCCGGCCGCACGGTTATCGCCGGCGCACCGGCGCGGGACGTGACCTCGGCCGAACTCGCCCGCGCGATGGTCGGCGGTGAAACCGATATCCTCCGGCGTGGCACGGCGGGACCCGGCGAGACCGTCGCGCTCGAACTGCGCGCCCTCTCGACCGCCGGGGCCGAGCATGACGTGCCGTTGCGGGAGATTAGCCTCACGTTGCATTCCGGCGAGATCCTCGGCATCGCCGGGCTTGGCGGCAACGGCCAATCGGAGTTGCTGGAGGCGATCATCGGGCTGCGGACACCGACGCATGGCGACATCCTCCTTCATGGCGAGCCGGCATCGGCCTTTCCGGCGGCGCGGCGGGAGCACGGCCTGCGCTTCGTGCCCGCCGACCGCTTCCGCCTCGGCCTTTTCGGCAGCCTGACGCTCGCCGAGAACCTGGCCGTGCCGGCGCTTTCCGGCCGCCAGCCCGAAAGGCGCTACTGGGTGACACGCGCCTGGATGCGCGGGCGCGCTAGGCGCTCGATCAGCGACTACGAAATCGCGGGAGGCACGGCCGACACACAGGCGCGTCTGCTCTCGGGCGGAAATGCCCAGAAGCTCATCCTGGCGCGGGAGTTCGAGGGCGCCTTCTCGGTGCTCGTCGTCCACTCTCCGGCACGGGGGCTTGATGTGCGGGCGGCGGCGGCGGTGCAGAACCGGCTCCTCGCGGCGGCGGCGCGAGGCGTCGGCGTGCTCATGATCAGCGAGGATCTGGATGAGGTTCTGGCGCTCTCCAGCCGCGTCGCCGTGCTGTCCCATGGCCGCCTTTCGGCCGCCGTCGCCATCGAGCAGACCGACCGCGCCGAGCTCGGCCGGCTGATCCTGGAAGGTGCCTGAGTGTCCGTTCTACCCTACCGTCTCGTTCTCTCGCCGCGCCTTGCGGTGCCACGCTGGCTGCGGGCGGCGACGCTCGTCGGCGGCATCGCCTTCGGGCTCATCTGCTGCGCGATCTTCCTGATCGCTTTCGGTGTGCCTGCGGGCGATCTCGCCAATCAGTTCATACTCTACGTGTTCGGTAACAGCGCGGGGCTCGACCAGACCCTGACGCGGGCGATCTCGCTGACGCTCGTCGCCCTCTCGGTCGCCCTTTGCCTCCGCATCCGCTTCTGGAACATCGGCGTAGAGGGCCAGTTGTGGATGGGCGCGATCGGCGCGACGGCAGTGAGCTTCTACCATATCGGGCCATGGTTCCTGCGCATGCCGCTGATGATCGGGGCCGCCGCCATCGGGGGCGCTGTCTGGTGCGGCATCGCGGCGGTCGCCAAGATCAGGTTACGCGCGGACGAGGTCATAACCACCCTGCTGCTGAACTACGTCGCTTATCTCTTCGCGCAGGATCTGCTCTACGGCCGCTGGCGGAACCCGACGGACCAGTTCCCGGTATCGCCGACCTTCCCGCGCTACGAGCAGTTGCCGACATTCGGCGGCTGGCACCTGCATTATGGCGTGTTCATTGCCCTAGCCGCCACCGCCTTCTGCTGGTGGCTTTGCCGCTATAGCCGGTTCGGCCTGTTGTCCCAGGCGGTCGCCGAGAATCGCACCGCCTCGCGCGCGCTCGGCATCCCCGTCGCCCGCATCACCCTGACCACCGCCTGTCTCGCCGGCGCCGTCTCGGGCCTCGCGGGCTTCAGCATCGTCTCCGGCGAGGAGCACAAGCTCACGCAGTTCGTCGGCAACGACTATATTTTTCCGTCGATTGCCATTGCCTATCTGGGCCGCGCCAACCCGGTCGGCGTGTTCATCGCCGCCATTGCCGTTGCCGGCCTCTATACGGCGGGAGACTCGCTGAAGGCCTTCTATCAGCTGCCGGATACCGTCGTGGTCACGATGGAGGCCTTCCTGCTGATGACCGTCGCTGCCTTCGATGTCTTCATCCGCTACCGCATCGGGCTGCTGCGATCCCAGCCGAAGGCCATTCGGGCGAAGGCCGTCCCGCCCGCAGAGGCCCGGGGCACAGGGGCATGAACGGCTTCCTCGCCGATTGGGCCGGGGCGGTTCCGGTTTTCGCCGCGCCCTTTCTGCTGGCGACGACGGGCCTCATCATCAACGAGCGGGCAGGGGTCATGAACCTCGGCGCCGAGGGCATCATGGCGATGGGCGCCGTCTCTGCCGTCATTGCGATGCTGTCGGGCAGCGGTCTGGTCGCGGCCATTCTCTGCGCCTGCGCGGCTGCGGTCGCCATTACGCTGCTCTTTGCGCTTCTCGCCGTGGTGCTGCGGTTGGAGCAGGTGCTTTCGGGTCTCGTGATCTTCGCCTTCGGCGTCGGTCTCAGCGGTGTCCTAGGCGACAGCTATGCCAACCAGCCGATCAAGGCGCTCGGGCCGGTGGCGCCCCGCATCTTCGCGGGACTGCCGCACTGGCTGGGGCGGATCCTAGACCAGGACCCGCTGACCTATTTCGCCTTCGTCTTGCCGGTCTTGGTTTGGTGGGTGCTGGAGCGGACGGAACTCGGGCTGCGGCTGCGTGCGGTCGGCGAGGACGCGCCCGCGGCGGACGCTGCCGGCGTCAATGTCATGCGCATGCGCATCGGCGCGGTGTTGTCAGGCGGTCTCGTGCTCGGGCTCGCGGGGGCGCATCTGAGCCTCGTCGGCAGCCAGGTCTGGGTGAACGGCATGGTGAGCGGGCGCGGCTGGATCGCGGTCGCCCTCGTGACCTTCTCGCGCTGGAACACGCTCCGGGCGATTGGAGCCGCGCTCCTGTTCGGCGCGGTTCAGGCGGTCATTCCGCTGATCCTGTCGAGCGGGCTGAACGTACCAATCTACCTCATCCAGATGTTGCCGTATGTAGCGACCATCGTGGTTCTGGGAGCATCGGGGATCGGGCGCACGAGCCTCAGCGCGCAGCCCGAGGACCTCGCCCGCCCGTTCCTTCGCGAGGAGCGGCGGTAGCGGCGGAACCCCGTCGAGGATTCCGCCACCGTCGCGTCTTCGTCAGTGGGTGGTGGTCACCGTGTAGTTGACGGTGCTGGTTTTGGTCAGTTCGTGAACACCGCTAAAGACGCTGCTGCCGTTCATCGTGACGCCATCGACGTATAGGTTGCGATCGGCTGCGGCCGAGCCGCCGTAGGCGTCGTTGGTGAACCCAATGCCGATTGTGTGCGTGCCTGCTCCGAGGTTGCCCGTGAAGGTGAAGGACTGGGTCGACCCAGCATCCTTCAGCGCGCTGACGACCTGTGGCGCGGTCACTGCCTTGCCGTCGATGATGAGCTTGAAGTCGGCGTTGCCTTTGTAGGCATCCTCGGAGAGCGTGAGGGTCAGGGTGTCCGCGGGTGCCGCCGCTGTCGGCGTGGAGCCGCCGACAGCGAAGGTATCGGTGCCGTTGGACATCATGGTCGCGCTCGTGTTCGCGTAAGTCGTCCCGTCATAAGCGATGGAGTTGACGTAGAGATTGCGATC
>JABBOH010000085.1 GCA_019351895.1 Pseudomonadota bacterium | reverse complement strand
GGACTCCCTGATCAACGCCTCTTGCCGTTCCTTATCCGCCATATGTTCGCGCAACACTAGGCGGTAGAAGATCTTGAACATCAGCGGCAGCCGGGTGCGGGTTTCCCCGATACCGAAGGCTGTCACGACGACAAGGCGGGCAATTCCGGAAGCCGTCATGGCAGCGATGATATGCCGCGTTCCCACCTCGCACACATCGGCCGGCGTGGTTCGCTTGGCGCCTGCCATCATGGCGAAGGGATTCTGCGAATTCCCTAGGCTGACGATGACCGCATCATGGCCAGGTACAGCGTCGGAGACGTCAGACTGCCGCATGACATCGCCACGAACGATGGCGATCCCCGCAACCCCGGCGAGGGCGCGAGGGTCGCGGGCGAAGGCCGTCACCTGATGACCATCCGCGACCAGCGCATGAAGCGTCGCCTGTCCTGTCCCGCCGGTTGCACCGAAGACGATGACGCGCATGGTTCAATCCTTTCCGGGCGTGAGACGCCCCGCACGCGGCCGAGCCATGGGATGGCGCCCAGTGCCACGTCGCCGCGGGACGCGCTCAGAATGACAAAGGCGAGACATCGAACAGCCATCGATGCAGAAATAAAATGAAGATCGCCCAGATCAAGAAGGCGGCGAGCACGCAGATCATGTCGGCGCGCAATGTCCCGGCCGATGGCACAAGACCCGCCAGCCGGTCCCTGTTCAGGCAGGACGCGAAATCGACCACCGCCCAAACAAGGAAGCATCCGAAGAGCAGAAGATCGGCCAGCCGCCCGTTCGCGATCAGATGTCCGACGCCCCAGAGAGCGACGCCCGCCAACATGGGATGTCTCACGATCCCCCGGATACGGTTGCCGGGGACGCCGGATGCCGCGTTCAGAACGAAGGCAAGCAGAAGCAGGGCCGCCGCCGCGTAGGGTGCCCAGAGGGGCGGTGTCCACAATAGCTGCGTCGTCCAACGCACCCTCCCGAAACCAAGGATGATCAGGACCAGCCCGAGCAGAGACAGGAGAGAATAGGCGCCGCGCCAGCTGCGGTCGCCATAGCGGGCGATCTGCCGGTCTCTCCAGGCGGGAACGCCGATGCGAACCGAATGCGTGCCAAAGAAGATCAGCAGGCCCGCCAGCAGCATGATCACGTCACCAAGTCCCCCGAGTGGCCGCGGCCAAGGGATGACGCCTCACTGAGTTCGCCGGCGCAGCCCGAAAGCCGAAGCGCCTCACGCGCTGGACATTATGCCGCAGCGTCGGCAAGTTCATTTCGGCGGCCTAATCCAGGCTCCGCATAGGACAGGCCGATCAGGCTTGCGGCAACTCTGCAAAGGACAGCTTGAGCTTGACAACAGGCTATCTCCTTCTCGCACTCTTCCTGGCCGTCACGCTCAATGCCACCAATCGTATTGTTCGCGCAATCGGTACTCTCGTCGCGGCCCTGAGTCTCACCTCTATGGTCAGTTCCATCGTGCTGGCCGATTTCGACGGAACCTTTGCCCTGCCTGGCAAGACCCCGGTCCTGCTCTGGGTGAAGCCCGCGATCTTGAACGTGCAGGCGGTCGTCGGATCGGTCGGCATCCTGTTTCTGCTGTGGGCTGCACGGCAGCAACTCAAACGCGCCGTAGCAACACGAATTCCGGTGTTGAATACGGCATCCCTGTTCGGTCGCGTGTCACGCTACCTCCATTGGATGATCGCGACGCTCATCCTCATTCTTGTCCCGATGGGGATGTTCCTGTCTGTTCTGGCGCCTCACTCCCCGGATCGCGCTGCCTTTCTTATGGCACATCAGGCGCTGGGTGCCGCTGTCATGATCCTTGTGATTGTGCGGCTGCTCTGGTTGATCCGCACACCGCCGGCCAAGCCATCCGCGCATCTTGGAGGTTGGGAAAAGCACACGGCCCGAGCGGCGCACACGGCTCTTTACATCGTCATGCTGGCGTTTCCGGTAAGTGGGATCCTCATGGTCCTCAATCGAGGCGTGCCGCTCGTGGCTTTGGGCGTTGCAATAAGAAACCCATTCGAGCCCAGCGCCGCGGCGGCATCATTCTGGGCAGCGCTGCATGACTGGCTGATCCCGCTGGTCTTCTTCCTCCTCATCCTCACTCATCTCGCCGCGGTGATAAAGCATCATTTTATTGATCATCATCCTGCCGATGTGAGACGCATGCTGCGATAGCAGCATGCGGGAGGCGAGGGCTTGACCGCGAATGGCCGCTGCTCATGCGACCGCGGCGGCTATTTCCGAAATGCCACGGTCAGGATGTTCACGGCGAGAACAAGGGCGATGATGAAGATCAGAAGCGACTCATCCAGCCTCATTGTGCCGGGATGGTGCCCGGGCGGATAGAGCGCGGTCATGACCAGCGCATAGAGCGCAAGCAGCAAGCAACTCATTGTCGTGATCCGCCGCCACCGCTGAATGACGATCATGCGCCGCCAGTAGGAGGGGTCTCTCGGAGGCAATACGCGCCGGGCGACCTTCACCGCGGTATGTTCGGCTGGGTTCATCTCAATCTACCTCTTGGGCTTTCCCTCAGGCAGCCGCGGTCAGCGGCTGGGTCACGTCCTGGTTGCTGCGCGTGGCAAAAGCCTCAGTCAACGTCTGTTCATTCAGGTTACGACCGATGGCGATCACCCGCGCCGTCTCCTCCACCGTCGGTGCGAAGGCGGCGATGGAGGGACGGCCGCCTGCGATGTCGAATCGCACCCAGCCCTCGCCCATGCGGGCGATGCCCTTGAGCCGCTCGAGATCTCCGGCCGCCCCATCGGCCAGCCGGTCGAGCAGCATGAGCAAAGATTCCGGTTCAACCGGCGCCTGGATCACGCCGCTCCAGGAGTCGAAGCTCAGCGCATTGGCATGGTCGTGATGGTCATCATGCCCATGGACGTCGTGATCATGATGGTCGTGGTCGTGGTGACCGTGCGGCGGGGGCGCGGCCGGTTGCACGGCGGGCACCTCGGCGGAGACCGCGATCGGCAGAATCGGACCCGCCGCGGCCACGCCGAAACTCGCCCGCATGATCGGCGCCGTGGGGTTGAGGCCACGCAGCGTCGTCTCCACCATCATCAGCTCGGCAGGTCCCACAAGATCGGTCTTGTTGAGCACCAGCATTGAGGATAGCCGCGCCTGCGCATCCAGCTGCGCCGGCAGACGCCCGTAGTCGCGCAGGAAGGCCCCGCCATCGACCACGGTGGTGACCGAGAGGTTCCGGACCAGCGGCCGCAGATCCGGCGCCTGCATCACACCCAGCAGAGAGGCGAGATCGGCGACGCCCGACGGCTCGATCAGCACGCGCTCCGGCGACCATTGGGCGACGACAGACTTCAGCTGCTCGGCGAGGTCCTTGCGCAGGCTGCAGCAGATGCAGCCATTCGGCAGTTCCACCACATCGGCACCGCGCTCTCGCAGCAATGAGCCATCGACGCCGACGCTTGCGAAGTCATTGACCAGCACGACGGTGCGGGGGCCGGCGGTCTGCAGCCGGGCGCGCATGAAGGTGGTCTTGCCGGCACCGAGGAAGCCCGAAACCACCTCGGCATCGAAGGGCTTCGTCGGCTTGCGGGATTTGAGGCTCCAACCCCAGAGCGCGGCCGCCGGCAGCGGCAGCATGAGCAGCCAATGTTCCAGGATCGCCAGCGCCATCAGGGTCGCCAGGAAGCAGAAGCCGGCGGCGGCGAAGCGGCTGCCATTCGCATGGGTCGCCGCCTGCACAAGCCACACCAGGATCACCGTGGAGATGGTGATCGACAGCGGGAACAGCAGGTTCATCGGCTTCTTGGTGAGGAAGGACTTCAGGAACTGCAGATGCTCCGGCAGAAATTCCTCGTTGAGGTTGCGCACGCCGAGGAAGACGTTGAGCTTGGCACTCTGATGCATCCACCACAGGACCATGAAGGTCCACATACCGACCTGGTTCGGCTGGCCCCAGGTGAGCGCGACCAGGATCACGCCCGAGGCGATGATCGCCAGCTCATGCCAGAGGCTGGTCTGGATGGCGTGGCCGAAATGCTTCCAGCCGCTACAGCCGTCCGGGCAGGGTAACTTGCGTGGCCCGGTGACGAAACCCATGTAGAAGCTGATTTCTTGCCAGCCCCAGGCGAGCAATCCGCAGGTGAAGGCGCAATAGGCGCCGCTCAGCGTGGTATCGCCACTGCTGGCGCGAATGCCCCAGAGGCAGAAGACCATCAGCACCGTGGCGCCGAGAATGCTCCATTTGAAGGTCGAGCGGGGCAGACCGTCGAGATACATGATCACGCCGGTGCTGAACCACCAGACGAAGAGCGCGAACAGCGCTGGCAATGCGTAGAGCACCATGAATCTACCCCCCAATTGATGAACCGCAGTGCCAGCGAAGGCGGGGCGAAGCCGCGCTTGGGCGCCAGCCCCAACAGCCATCAGACGCGGTGGACGCACGATAATTCTTAGCCGTTTTGAATTCGCATCATCCCCCGCCGCGAGCCTATGACCACGTCACGGACGTGCCCTGCGCTCATCCCGCAGTTGAACAAAAGCTAGGATGGAGGCCGATAGACTGTCAAGCAAGATTGACACAACCCACGCTGACATTGTTTCGAGGCTTGAGCAGGCCGCCCGCTGGCCGGCGGGGGGATGAAGGACGGCCGGACTGGTGTTGAGGAAGGGTGACGGGGCGGGCGGCGGGCGCCCTGCAGACCGGCTCGACACCCTATCGCCAAATCAATCGATATGGATGATGGGAACGTCACGAATGTTAACGTCCGGATGATGCGAGAACGTGTCGCCGTCGATGTCTGCTACCTGGTGATTTGGGTCATATTCACTCTCGGTGCAAGCTGGTGGCGGCTTTCGTGGTTTGTTGAACGGCGCGACCAAGCGCAATGGAAACATTAGTGTCTTGGACGCCTGTGCCGAACTTCACCGCCTCTAGGGAGCGGAACGTTCAACCTATGTCGCACCGTCAGCCTTAAGTCGCCGACTATTGGCACGGCGACATGCCGCGCCCGCCGGAGCAAGACTGAGCGGCCACACCGGAGCAACCAGATCGAAGTGGCCCTGGGTTGCCGTCACGAACGCGGCCCGTTCGCAGGGGCGGCAATAGCCGGCGATATCGCCCTATCGCAGGCAACATTTAGTCTCGTTTGCTGAGTAGTTCCCGGCGGCGTGGCAAAGCCTATGATGAGGTGAGGCAGGGCAACGACTCGGCAGAGAACCATGTTGGACGCTATTACAGATGAGGCCATTCGTGGTGCCGTCACGCCGAACGCCTTCCAGGCGGGAATTGCTTATCAGCGGAGCGGCAGGGTCGGGCACTTCAAGCTTGACCCGGCCAGCGGGACGATAGAGGGCCGGGTCCGCGGGAGCGGCGGCAAGTCCTATCGACAGACCATCATGGTCAGCCCGACCGGGAAAAACGGCGCGAAAATTTCCGGAGCCTGCAGCTGCCCCGTTGGCTTCAATTGCAAGCACGTGGCAGCTGTCCTGGTCGCCTTCCGGGAGACGCAGCCGGCTCCTGCCGCTGCGCGGTTCGAGATGACGCGCGGACCGATGCGCGAGGACCGGTCTCCTGCGCTTCCCTCTGAGGTTGCTGCCTGGCTGCATGCGCTGGAAACCGCTGAGGAAAGCGAGAGCGAGGACTACCCTGTCAGTGTCCGCAAGCGCTTACTCTATCTCTTGGGGCCGGGACCCTATAGCGGCGGCCTGATGGTCACCTTGCAGTCGATCGAACTCAGACGGGATGGTCAGCCCTCCGGCGCGTCACGCACGCATTCGCTGGCCGACCTGACGCGGACGACCCAGCAGGGAAAATACTTGCGTCCTTCGGACCGCGCCATTCTGCGGCGCCTTACGTCCTACCCCAATGCCGACCTCGAGTTTCCGACGGTGCTGCGCCAGATCATCGCGACCGGTCGTGGGCGCTGGGAGCGATGGGATGGACCGGTGCTGCATGAGGGTGCGCCAGTGGCCGCCACGATCAGCTGGGCCGTTGCGGATGACGGGCGACAGCGGCCCGCGCTGGAGCTCCCGGCGCCGCTGATCGCCCTAGGCATCGCGGCACCTTGGTATGTCGATCCGCTAGCTGGCGCTACTGGCCCGGTCGAGACCGATCTGCCTGTCGTCCTGGTCCGCGCGTTGCTGGACGCGCCATGGCTGGCGCCCGCTACCGTGAGCCAGGTCCGCGACCATATCACTCGGCGCATGCCGCCGAACCGACCTATCCCGTTGCCGCGGGAACTGGCCCCACCCGAGCGCCTGCAGGCACCTCTCCGGCCTCGACTACAACTGCTTTCCGCGCTGCTGCCGTTCGATCCCGTCGCGCCTGGACGCGGCAGCCGCTATGCCGGATACGACCCGTCCATCTCTTATCAGGTGCCGGTCGCGCGGCTATCCTGGTGCTACGGCTCCGTCACCCTGACCCTGCCGGTGACGCGCGATCTCGTCATGCGCGACGGCAAGATGATCGAGATAGTGCGGGACAAAACGGCCGAAGCGAACGCGCTGGAGCGCCTGCAGCTGCTGGGCCTCGGGCGGCTCGATCACCATTTTGGTCTCGTCGCCTCGCATCAGCACGCCAAGGACCTCGTCCTGATGGACCCCGACCAGGAAGCCTGGGTCGACATGATGCTGGAAGAGGTGCCGGCGCTGCGCGAGGACGGCTGGCTGATCGAGATTGACGAGGACTTTCCTTGGCGCATCGCGAGCCCGGAAGGCGACATTGCCTTCAACCTCACGGAGGGGTCGGGCATTGACTGGTTCGACCTTGATCTCGGGGTCATCGTGGACGGAGAGCGGATCAACCTGGTGCCGGCGCTGCAGAACCTGTTTGCGGCATTGCCCGATGGCCGGCTTCCGTCCGGGCTGGAATCCGCGTCATTCGAGGCGGAGGATGTCGACGTGGCTCCCATGTTGCTGCCTTTGCCCGATGGGCGGCTGCTGGCTATGCCCATGGCTCAGCTCTGGCCCATCCTCGCGCCCTTGCTGGAGCTCTTCGCTGGAGGAGAACTTGACGAGGCGGGCGCTCATCTGCGGGTGACGCGCACCGCCGCCGCTGATCTCGCCTTGCTGGAGACGGTGAGCACAGCAGGCGGCATCATCTGGTCAGGCGGGGAGGCGCTGCGGGCCCTAGGCCGGATGCTGCGCGATACCGGCGGGATTCCGCCCTGCCCGGTGCCTAAGGCTTTTCTGGCAACCTTGCGGCCCTATCAGCAGCGCGGCCTCGACTGGCTGCAATTCCTCCGCGGCGCCGGGATGGGCGGCATCCTGGCCGACGACATGGGCCTCGGCAAAACCGTGCAGGCACTGGCCCATCTCTCGGTCGAGCAGGCAAACGGGCGCCTCGGGGCGCCGGCGCTCGTCATCTGCCCGACGAGCTTGGTAGCGAACTGGCAGGCTGAGGCTGCGCGCTTCGCGCCCCAGCTGCGGACCCTGGTCCTGCATGGCGCGGACCGCGCCGGACACTTCGGCTCGATCGGCGGCCATGACTTGGTCGTGACAACCTATCCGCTACTCACCCGCGATCACGCGATCCTCGCCGAGCAGGATTGGCATGTCGTGATCCTGGACGAGGCGCAGACGATCAAGAACCCGCTGGCCACGACTTCCAAGCTGGCGCGGACACTGCGGGCCGGCCAGCGGCTGTGCCTGTCCGGGACGCCGCTGGAGAACCATCTCGGCGAGCTATGGTCGCTGTTTGATTTCCTGATGCCCGGCTTTTTGGGCGACCGGCAGGCCTTCGGGAGGCGCTATCGCGGGCCGATCGAGAAGGGTGGAGATCGCGCTCGCCAGACCAGCCTTGCACAGAGGGTCGCGCCCTTTCTGCTGCGCCGGACCAAAAGTGAGGTGGCGACGGAACTGCCCGAGAAGACGGAGATGACGGAGCCGGTCGCGCTCGGAGTGAGCCAGCAGGCGATCTACGAGGGGATCCGCATGGCGATGCACAAGCGCGTGCGGCAGGCCATCGCAGAACGCGGTTTGGCTCGGTCTGGCATCATCATTCTCGACGCATTGCTGAAGCTGCGGCAGGCCTGCTGCGACCCCAGGCTCCTCAAACTCGAAACTGTCAAAGCGGCCAAGGCGGGATCAGCCAAACTCGAACGCCTGATGGAGATGCTGCCCGAACTGGTCGAGGAAGGTCGTCGAATCTTGGTTTTCTCGCAGTTCACCTCGATGCTGGCTCTAATAGAGGCAGAGCTGATCGAGCGGGCGCTGCCCTATGTCCTGCTCACCGGAGACACGCGTGATCGCAAGACGCCGGTGCGGCGCTTTCAGGCGGGCGACGTGCCGATCTTCCTCATAAGCCTCAAGGCCGGCGGTGTCGGACTCAACCTGACCGCGGCGGATACCGTGATCCATTATGACCCCTGGTGGAATCCGGCGGTGGAGGCGCAGGCCACCGACCGTGCGCATCGGATCGGGCAGACGAAGGCCGTCTTCGTGCATCGGCTGATCGCGATTGGCACAATCGAGGAGAAGATGGAGGTGCTGAAAGCACGCAAGCAGGCTTTGGTGGCGGGGATCCTGGATGCCGACGCGGGCTCCACTCTGACCCTGACAGAGGAGGATGTGGCAGCCTTGTTCGAACCGGCCGTTAGCTCCGGCAGTTTCGAGGAAGGCGAGCCAAAGAGCACCCCGCCGACAAGAACCCGGCCACTGAGGACGCTCGGCTAGGAGATGCCCAGGTGATCAACCAGAAGCAGCTGTTTTATTGTTTCGAAGCGCGCGGCTTGG
>JABBOH010000084.1:317-8712 GCA_019351895.1 Pseudomonadota bacterium | reverse complement strand
GATGCCGACACTGACCCAGCCGTGATTGGCGGCGATGTCGTAGACGCCGTAGGGCACCGCCCGGCCAAGCTCCTCGACCAGGAAATCACACGCCCGCACGGCTTCGGGATCGCCCTGCGGGCGCCACTCCCGCCCAGCATTCTTTCCGTCTTCAACAAGTTCCTTTTTCTTTGTATCGACCGATATGACCGGCTGCCGCTGAGCCAGAGCATCCGCCACGCTCGCGTTGATGTGAGCGAATTGTGCATCGCGATCCGGATGGCTGGCGCCCTCCCGGGTCTTGCTATTGGCCTGCAGACTGAATTTTTCGCCCTTGAGCAATTCGCCGACAACGGTGTGGCTGATGTGATGCCCCAGCGTGCATAATTCGCTGGCCAGGCGGCGCAAGCTTTTGCAGGTCCATCGCAACGGCGACATCGGATCGCCGCGCTCACTCGGGCTGACCAGTGCGAGCAAATCGCCCAGCAGAGTGGGGTCTGCGATGGTCAGCGATTTACGCCCGCCGCCCGTTCGGCGATTGCGGTCGGAAGCGACTGGAGAGGCGTCGGCAAGTTCCTCCAAGCCGCGACCGATTGTGCTCGGGGCGATGCCGGTGGCCCGGGCAACCGCCGCAATCCCGCCATACCCGGCAGAACGCGCCTCCGCCGCGGCAAAGGAACGGCGTCCCCGCTCATCAAGATGCGGCGCAAGAGCACCGAAGCGGTCTCGGATGGCGCTGGTATCGATCATCTGAACGCACTACCAAAGCGCACCGTTGTGCTTCCGGGGGAAAAGGGGGGAGCAAAGCCAAGCGATCGGGCGTTCTCGTGGCGGGCGTACTACCAAAATCCATGCGCTGACCGATCTGGATTGCCGTCCGATCGCTTTTCTTCTCACCGGCGGCCAGGTGCCCGATTGCGTCGCCGCCGATACGCTGCTCGATGACATCGGCACGGCCGAACTGGTCCACGGCGACAAGGGATACGACACCAACGCCGTGCGTGAGAAAATCGAAGCAAAGGGGGCAGCGCCCAACATTCCTCGCAAAGTCACGCGGGTTTGGAAAAACTGCTTCTCCCCTTACCTTTACAAAAGTCGGAATGCCATCGAGCGAATGTTCAACCGCCTTAAAGACTTTCGTCGGATCGCTACCCGCTATGACCGCCTCGCCATCAACTTCCACGCCGCCGTCTGTATCGCCGCCACCGTCAGCTACTGGTTATGAGTCCCAACCCTAGCACTACTTTGGCAGTTTCGGTTGGCCGGAGTCGACGAGGAGTTTCTCACAGTGCAGGCATCGGGTTGGTGGAGGCCGTGCAAAGAGGTCGAGAATGGCTTGCCTGATAGCTGGCATACTCGGTTGTGGTGGCGGGCCACCGATTCTTTTTTTTCCGTCCCGCTGCTTTGAGGCGGCGGGATTGTAGAAACGCGTATGCGATCATGGTCATCAATGCGTGTCGGTGTAACCCCTTCCAGGATCTCCCTTCGAAGTGGTCGAGGCCAAGTTCTTCCTTGAGCTGCTGATGCGCCTGCTCGCAGATCCATCGGGCCTTGATAGTGGCGGCGAGCATCTTGAGGCTCGCATTGGCCGGTAAGTTCGAAACATAATATTTTTGCTCGCCAGAAGATCGGCGTTCGCCCACGAGCCAGACTTCCTCACCCGGCATGCACTGCACTCGATTATCGAGCATACGGTGCTTGTGGCCGTCCGCCACGCGGACACGGCGGGCCGCGAAGAGACATGTCAGCCGCCCTTTAGTGCCCCGCCGCCAATTCACCCTTTGCCATTTTTCTTTGGCCAGCAACACTTCTGCAGCGACCGGGGGTTGATCCGGGACGTGGTATTTGCGGGGCTTTCCGGTCTTCACTACGGGGAAGATCAGGGCAGCGTCGGCGGGATAGACGTTCTGGCGTCGCGACAGACCCACCGCCCACAGCAGACCGCGCTCACTCAGAGCCTGACGGAATGGCCCGCTGGAGCCATATCCTGCGTCGGCAAGCACACAGCCGAAACGCGCACCGGAGGCGATGACGCGGTCAATCTCCTCGATCGCAATTTCCGGCTTCGTCAGAGCAATCTGTCGATCCTTCGGCACACCGGCCCGCTCCATGCGTTCTGGATCATCCGTCCAGCTCTCAGGCAGGAAGAGCCGCAGGCCTACCATCACCGGCACCTCGCGCGACGCTAAGGTTACCGACACTAGCGACTGGCAGTTCGCGGTCTTTCCGAGTGAAGAGGCATACTGAGGCGCGACGCCTACCGAGTGATCTCCCTTCTTGGGCAACGCTGTATCATCGATGACGAGAAATCCCGCCTTATCGCCAACCAGGTCATCGGCTCTTTCCAGCAGAGTGGCCTCGAGCGGAGCACTGTCCCAAACTCCGGCAGCGACGAAGTGGTGAAGCTGATCATAGCTGACTTCGCCAGCGCGCGCCGCCATCGGCTGAACGCTCTTGCGGTCCCCTGGGCCGATCAGCCCGGCGATGTAGGCTGGACACATCCGCGCCCTCGTCTTGTGCCGTAGCGCCGCGATAAACGGCGCAAGCCAACGATCGAGATCCGTTTGCCAGTCTACATCCATTGATCGGCCCTCCATGAGCCGACCTCCTATGAATCACGCAAACCATCTCTTGGGAATCGCCAAAACTCTCAGACCATCAAAATTTTGCCAAAGTAGTGTTAGTGCCGTCCTCCGCTCTACAGTTGCATGAGACATCCCGTTAGCGGACGGTATCCGTGAGAGGGATGAACAATGACGACACAGCAGATGGATACCGTGGGTGCTGGCCGTGGCGGCCGTATGTCGCGGCAGCGCAAGCGTGACGCTGTGCTTCGCCTCCTGCGGGGTGAAGACCTGGACATGGTGTCGCGCTCGCTCGGTGTGACTGCGGCGACACTGAGCAGTTGGCGTCACGCCTTCCTTGACGGTGGCGAGGCCAGCTTGGCGACCAAGCCCACGGATGGCGAGGAGCGTGAGAGCGACCGCCTCAAGGCGCGGCTGGGAGAGATGCTGCTCGAGCGCGAGTTGCTGGAGCAGAAGATCGCCTTGCTGGAGGGCAACAGCGGCCCTTTGGGCCGCCGGAGGTCGAGACGATGAGCCGCATGCTGTCTCCCAGCAGTGGCAAGCCCTACGGCCTCGCACGCGTCTGCCGGACATGGCGCTGCGCGCGAGCGAGCGTCTACCGTCACCGCCACCCGGCGCCCGTGCGGCAGAGGCCGGGTCCTGCGGGTCCCATGTCGGATGCGGCCTTGCTCGAGCGGATCCAAGGCGTCCTCTCCGACAGCCCCTTCCATGGAGAAGGCCATCGGAAGGTTTGGGCCCGGTTGCGGATCGCTGATGTTCGCACCTCTCTCCGCCGCGTGCTGCGGCTAATGCGCGACAACACCCTGCTGGCACCCGGCCGTGTCGGTCAGCCGCGCGGACCGCGCAACCATGACGGCACGATCATCCCCAATGCCATCGACACGATGTGGGGCACCGACATGACCACGACCTGGACGGCCGAAGGGCAGGTCGCGGTCTTCATTGCCGTTGACCACCACAATGCCGAGTGCATCGGCATCCATGCTGCCCGGCGTGGCACCCGGTTCGAAGCGCTCGAACCGCTGCGCCAGGGTGTGCGACGGCACTTCGGTGCCATTGGGAAGGATGTTGCTCATGGCCTCGCCGTTCGCCACGACCATGGCTCGCAATACATGTCCGACACCTTCCAGACCGAGATGCGCTTCCTCGGTATCGAAAGCTCGCCTGCCTTCGTCCGTGCGCCGGAGGGCAATGGCTGCGCCGAGCGTTTCATCCGGACGCTCAAAGAGAACCTGCTCTGGATCCGGACCTTCGACACCGTCGAAGAGCTTCGGCTCGCACTGCTCGCATTTCGCGACATCTACAACACGACCTGGCTCATCCAGCGGCTCGACTACCGAACCCCTGCCCAGGTCAGACAGAAGCTTTCAGCCGTCGCGATCGCCGCGTAGGCTGCTTACAGATATCTAATAAACCGCGGACGATACAATCTGGCAGGTCCGCGTATCCCATGTCCGCTCACGGTAGCCGTTGCGTTAGGCCAGGCGTTCGGGATCGCGCTCGCCATGGGCTGCCCATGACCCGGGCCACGGCCGCTGCATAGCAACGCACAACTTGCCCGGTGGCACCACCTGGTCTCTGGTCAAATGGCACCGGGTACCTTCGACCTACCAGAACCCCAGACCATAGACGGACCAACAAATTGCACCACAGCCAGCACAGCTAGCCGTCATGCCGCATCGCGGGCGGACGGGCGTCGACCCATTGTCCGCCGTGGCTAGCCGATTCCACGGCCGCAGCAATGGCGACTATCGAACGAAGGCCGTCTTCGGCGGTCGGGATATGGCCGGCAAGCGGGTCCGCGGAGCGGCCCTCCTTGCGGGCACAAATTTGCTCGGCGAGATCCCTGTAGAGGTTGGCGAATGCGAGCGGCATGCCCTCGGCATGCCCGATGGTAACTCGCGAGGCGCGTTCAGCCTCGGGCGAGAGGTTCGCCCCGCCACGCTCCAGGATTTGCGTGACGCCGTTGAGTGGCGTCCAGTAGAGCTGGTTCGGCCATTCCTGCGCCCAGCGTAATCCGCCCTTCTCGCCGAACACCTGCATGGTGAGACCGTGCATACGGCCGATGGCCACAGAGCTCGTCCAGAGGCGCACAACCGTGCCGCCGTCCATGCGAAGGTTGACCATGGCGTCGTCTTCGAGGGTCCGGCTCGCGATGGTCGATATGAAATCGGCCGAAAGCGCCCTCGGTTGCTGGCCGCAGACGTAGCTTGCCATATGCAGAGCGTGGATGCCGCAGTCGGCGAACTGCGCGGAGGGACCCGCTTGCGCCGGATCATAGCGCCAACGCACGCGCGGATTGTCGGCGTCAGCAGCGTCGGCATGGAAACCATGGGCGAATTCTGCCTTGATCAGGCGCACCTTGCCGAGATCGCCGCGCCCGACCATGGCGCGCATATGCCGGACGAGGGGATAACCGCTGTAGCCATAGTTGACCGCGAAAATGGCGCCATGGCGCGCTGCGGCATGGACAAGATCCTCGGCCTCCTCGACCGTCATCGTCATGGGCTTCTCGCACAACACGGCGATTCCGGCCTCGACAAAGGCTTTCGCGATTTCGTAATGCGTGGAGTTCGGCGTCGCGATGGTGACGAGGTCGATGCGGTCGGCACGACCTCGCTCGCCGGCCAACATTTCACGCCAATCACTATAGGCGCGATCAGGGGCCACACCGAGCTTTTGAGCAAAGGCGCGGCCTCGCTCCGGGCTGACGTCGAGAGCCCCCGCAGCAAACACATAGAGCCCATCCACTGCCGCGCTATAGCGATGCGCGGGCCCGATCTGGCTAGCCTCACCACCGCCGATCAAGCCCCAGTTCAGTTTGCTCATGGCCACAGGTTCCTCAGTTGAAGCCGATCGAAGCAAGATAGGCGCGATTGGCTCCCGCGTCCGCTATGGGTGAAGTTGGCCCTGCCGGATCGCAATCCTGCTCAACGGTGCACCAGCCATCGTAACCACTGTCGAGAAGTAGGCGCCGAATCGCCGCAAAATCTGTCATGCCTCGCCCGAGATTGCAAAAGACACCTTGCGCGCAGGCTTCATAAAAGCCTGTACGCGCCGCAACGACCCTGGCGCGCACCAGTGGGTCGATATCCTTGAAGTGTAAATAGGCAACGCGACGGATATGGCGTTTCAGGAAGGCCATCGGATCAAAGCCCGCGTAATGGGAATGACCGGTATCGAGGCAGATTTTCAGGAGGTTTGGGTCGACATCCGACAGGAGGCGCTCGACCTCAGGCTCGAAGTCCACAAAGCCGCCAGCATGGGGATGAATGGAGACCGTGAGCCCATAATCCTCGCTGCCCATCTTAGCGATTTCAACGAAACGCGCTGCAAAGCTCTTCCACTCGGCGGCACTCATCTGTTCGGCTTCTGCCGCACGGCCCGCGGTCGACATCCTGCGAGGCGAGATGGAATCAATGAGGACGAGGTGGCGCGTCCCGTTCGCCTTCAGGGAGCGGCAGGTGCGGATCGCGGCATCCTTGACCTCGGACCATTTTGAGCCATCGTGGAACGGTCGAAAGACGACGCCCGCAGTCAGGGTCAAACTGCGTTCCGCTAGCGCTTCGCCAAGTTCGGCCGCATCTTCCGGCATGAAGCCGATCGGCCCGAGTTCGATCCCCCGGTAGCCGGCATCGCGGCATTCGTCGAGCACCCGCGCCCAGGGCGGATTTCTCGGATCGTCCGAAAATTCGACGCCCCAGGAACAGGGCGCATTGCCGATCGCGATCGTCATGTAGCTGTTTCCCCGCCAGCACGGTCAGACTTCGCCTATTTTGACCCAGCGTCGTAGCTCGCTCGACAACCAGGCGGCAGCGATCGCCTGATTGACGAGAAGACCGTCGCGAAAGGTGGGCCAGACCGGCTGCCGTGTCTCTATGGCCTTCAGAAAATCCCGAGCCTCGATGATGAGCTGATCCTGATAACCCGTTCCGTGGCCTGGCCCGAGGCAGAACGCATTGTAGTCAGGATGGCTAGGGCCCGTGAGGAGCTTGGTGAATCCGCATCGGGCCGGATTGTCTTCACCCTTGTAAAGCCACAACGTGTTCTGATCCTCCTGGTCGAAGCGGATGGCGCCCTTCGTGCCGAAGACCTCGTAAGCGTAGCCCATCTTACGTCCGGTCGCGATCCGGCTGGAATAGAGCGATCCCATGACACCATTTTCAAATCGCAGTATGAACTGCGCGTGGTCGTCATTGGTTACGGCCTCGGGTCCGTCGGGGCCTAATCGCGTCTTGTGCACGGTCTCGACCTCGGCGATGAGCTCGGCGATCGGACCGAGGAGCGCTATCGCTGCGTTGATCGGATGGGGCGCCAGGTCGCCAAGGTTCCCGGTAGCGCGCCCGCGCGTGCGCCAGCTCGCGGGCGTCGCTGGGTTGGCTAAAAAGTCTTCAGCGTGTTCACCGCGAAAGTAGGTGACGGCGCCAATCTCGCCGGAGCTGATAATCTGCCGCGCGAGTTGCGAAGCGGGCGTTCGAATGTAATTGAACCCGACCATGTTGATGCAGCCGGTCCGCTCGGCGGCGTCAGTCATCTCGCGGCTTTCCACCAAATCCTGCCCGAGTGGCTTTTCGCAGAGCACCGGCTTGCCAAGCGCCAGCGCCGCGAGCGCGATTTCGCGATGCGTGTCCTGCGGGCTCGCAATGATCACGGCGCCCACCTCCGGCGCCTCGACGAGACGACGCCAATCCTTGGTGGAGCGACGGAAGCCGAAGGCACGTGCCTTCTCTGCCGCACCAGATTCGCTGGTGGCGCAGATCATCTCCAGCCATGGGCGCAGCGGCGTGTCGAATACCGCGCCAACCGCGCTCATGGCGACCGCATGCGCCTTGCCCATATAGCCGGCGCCGACGATCCCGATGCCGATTTGCTTCACCCGCCCGATCTCCGCTTTTGCAACCGCTTGCAATTCCATTCAACAGCACCTATGCTTCGTGGTCAAGGGAAGGATATGTCAAAACATGAAGGAAGCGGCGCGAAGTATCCGCCTAACGATGACGCAGGCACTTGTGAAACATCTTGCCGCGCAATATGTGGAGATCGACGGGCGGCCTGTGCGCGTCTGCGGTGGCGGCTTTGCGATTTTCGGGCATGGTAATGTGATCTGCCTTGGCGAGGCGCTGTATTCACATAGTGACGCACTTCCGTTGTGGCGTGGCCAGAACGAGCAATCGATGGCGATGGCGGCCGTTGCCTACGCTAAGCAGAAGCTTCGCAAGCGCTTCATGTTCGCAACCGCCTCGATGGGGCCGGGCACGACGAACATGCTGACCGCCGCGGCAATTGCGCACACCAACCGGCTACCGCTGCTCATGCTGTGCGGAGACACCTACGTGACGCGATTGCCTGATCCGGTCCTGCAGCAGGTGGAGCACTTCGGCAACCCGGCGCTCAGCGTCAACGATGCGTTCAAATCCGCGACGCGTTTCTGGGACCGGATCGTGCACCCCGCACAGCTTCTTCAGTCACTTCCAGAGGCGATCGCGACCCTGCTCGACCCGGCGGATTGTGGCCCGGCCTTCATCGGATTACCACAGGATGTTCAGGGATGGGCCTATGACTATCCGGCGGAATTTTTCGAGGATCGAACTCATCGCATTCGTCGCCCGCCGCCCGATCCGCGGGATATCGCGGAGGCGGCCCTGGTCCTCTGCGCGGCCGAACGGCCGCTCATCATCGCGGGCGGCGGTGTGCAGTATTCGGAGGCAACGGGAGAACTCCTCGCCTTCGCCCAGGCCCACGGCGTTCCCGTCGTCGAGACCATCGCGGGTCGGGCTAACCTCCTCCATAGCGAGCCGCTCAACATGGGGCCTATCGGTGTCACGGGTTCG
>JABBOH010000084.1:0-307 GCA_019351895.1 Pseudomonadota bacterium | reverse complement strand
ACTCCGCGAACGCCTTGGCGGCTCGCGCCGACGTCATTCTGGCGGTCGGGACCCGGTTGCAGGACTTCACGACCGGCTCTTGGACAGTCTTCGCGCGAGATGCGCGAATTATATCTGTCAATGTTGCGCGCTTCGATGCCGCAAAGCACCGGGCCCTTCCGATCGTCGCCGATGCGAGGCTCGCGCTTTTGGAATTGAGCAAAGCGGTCGGCGGTCTGCGCGCGCCGCAATCCTGGCTCCACTTCGCCTCAAAAGAGAAGCGCGCTTGGGATGCCTATGTCGATGGGAATATCAGCGGGGTGGCAGC
>JABBOH010000083.1 GCA_019351895.1 Pseudomonadota bacterium | reverse complement strand
CATGCTGCACTTCATCATGACTGCCTCCGGTTGGACAAATCGCTGTCCAAGGAAATCGGGGCAGCTCACGTGCAGCCGCCCAACTGGTTGCAGACGCCGCTGGGACTCACTGAGAGCGCGTCCGCGCAACACCCGGTCTAGCGCGATTCCTATAATTTGGACTATATCGCTGCGTTCGCTTAAGACTCGATAGCCGACTTATAGCCGACCATCGGGCTGGGCGGCGAAAGGCGGCCCAGTGTTGTTTTCTGTGGCTTACAGTAAGGATGAAGTCTTGAAACGCACCCTCGGCGCCAGTCTGCTGGCTGCTAGCTTGGTCGCACTGGCGGCCCAACCCGCCATCGCCGCCACCCCGCTCTACCATCTGGTAAAAACCGTGCATTTGGGTGGTCCTAGCAGATGGGACTACCTGAATTTCGACCAGGCTTCGCAACGCCTGTTCGTCGCGCACGGTATCGAGGTCACGGTGGTAGATACAAATACCGACCGAATTGTGGGTGAGCTCCCCGGCACAATCGGCGCGCATGGCATCGCGGTCGATCCGGCAACAGGAGATATCTATGCCGATAGCTCCGAACGCCGCCTCGCGATTGTCTTCAACTCGAAGAACTTCGCGCAGGTCGCCGCGGTGCCGACCGTACTTGATGCTGATGGCATGGCGTATGACCCCGCCAGCAAGCAGATTTTTGTGACCGGCGGGGATGGGGACGCGATCACCCCGATTGACGCCGCCACCAACAAGCCTGCACCGGACATCGCGCTCGGCGGCTCGCCTGAATTTTTGGCCGCCGATGGCCAGGGCTCACTCTACGATAACATCACGGATCTATCGCAGATCGTGCGGATTCACACCGCCACGGATAAAATCGTTGCGCGCTGGCCGCTGGCTCCCTGCTTGGAGCCAAAAGGCCTCGCCATCGACCCGGCCAAGCGCCTGCTGTTCTCTAGCTGCGCCAGCGGCGTCATGGTGGTGCTGAGCGCCGATACCGGCGCTATCCTCACCACCTTGCCGATCGGCAACGGGCCAGACGCCGTCGTCTTCGACCCCGCGAACCAGCGTGCCTTCGCTTCTGCAAGCGACGGCACGATCACGGTGATCTCAGATGCGGGCGCCACGCCAGTTGTGCTCGGCACCGTGAAAACCGCACTCGGCGCACGCACCATGGCGCTAGATCCCGCCAGCGGCGACCTCTACACTGTGACCGCCCGTGTGACGACAACCGCGCCGGACGCTGGGCCGGATGGACATCCGCATTTCACCTTTGCCCCGGGCAGCCTTAAATTGCTGATTTACGCGCCCGGTGGTTGACAAGAAAGCGCTCCCTTTTGCTCTACTTTGGTTGGCCCGGCTCAGAGTTTTGCGGCCCTGCCGCTCAATCATGGCGACGCAGAGGAAACAAAGAGCATTTTATACTCTGGGTGGAAGTAATGGATGTTATGCACTTTGCATAAGGATCACGGCTTGCTTGAGCATGTATTCGACGAAAGCGACGACGTGGCAACCGGCGAGAGTGGTGGCGTAGCGTTCGTAATCCTTGACGAGCCTGCGGCATCGCGTGGCCCATACAAAGGACCTTTCCACAACCCGCCGTCTCGGCAGAAGAACGAAGCCGCGCTTGGCCTCGGGCGGCTTGGCCTCGGGCGGCTTGACCTCTTCGGGTTCAATCCCTTCGGCCTCGGCCGCCCCTGCTGCCGTCTCTCCGGTGTAGCTATGGCCAACTATAGGCAAGCGAAACCGCCTGTGGCACCCTGAATGTGGGCAGCACAGAGGGAGTCGAAGTCAGCCAAGGCTTTGAACCTAGTCGATCCTCGCGTCCTCGAGCCGCCGCTCGAGACTGCGGCGGGCCCGTTTCTGGGTCTCCGAGCCGATCACGGTCGCCGCCCAGCCGCCACCACGGCGCCGGTTCCCATCATGGCGGTGCCGAGGACTGGCAGGATTGAACCGGAAGGCTGATTGTGAGCAACTGAACTGCAGGCGACGAAGAGGGCGAAGTTGAACAACGCAACACAGCTCCGAGAAATCGTCAAGATTACCATCGAAACGCTGCCCGTAATGCGAAACGTTTTGAGGTGGCGCGCGGACAGGGTGCCTCTCGAGGTCTTTCGTCGCCTCGATGCTGAGCTGCGCCTCCAGGAGCGCATCTTGGCGCTCGCTCTCTACACCTTGAGCAATCTGCCTGACGATCCCGCCGAGAGGTCAGAGGCCATCACTGGCGCCCTCCGCACATGCTCCGAGCTCGCAGGGCGGCGTTAGGGCTTTAGCGCGCCCTCTGTAGCAATGACGATGAGACATCGGGTCCCCGGAAGTTTCCCCTTGAGGCCTCCAAGTATGCTCCGCGACCGCAATCAGAGCCTTAAGGACCTACGCTGCTGGGTCACCATGACAATGAGGTATTCTCCTGTTGGTTGAGAGCCTGAACTTCATCATCTGCTGTGTCTCATAATCATTGGCAAAGAGGGCTCCAAAGCCGTCACGGCGTCGACGAGACATCGTCACCTGTCATCCATCCGTTGTTGGGATAAGGTCTTGACGCCATCACCCGATTGCCACCCGCCCTTTTAGCAGCGTACATCGCGCCGTCAGCGAGCTCGAACAATCGGTCGATTGTATCACCCGCGGTGAAGCCAGTGACACCGATGCTGACAGTGACGGGCACTGGGCCGAGGCTGATTAATATTGGCTCCGCGGCTACTGCGCGGCAAAGCCGTTCAGCAATCGCATAAGCCTCGAGGCGTGACGCGCCGGGCATGCAAACGGCAAACTCTTCTCCTCCCAGGCGCCCAACGGTGTCTAAGCGCCTCGTGTTTTCAGTGAGGCGACCGGCCATTTCAAAAAGGACTTCGTCCCCTGCTGCGTGGCCGAAACGATCATTGATCTGCTTGAAGCGATCAACGTCTATGAAAGCCAAGCTGGGGCCGGGTGCACAGCCTCCGCTTGCTTTTGCAGCTTCAATTTCCGCTTCAGTTGTCCGCACGATCACTCGGCGGTTGGGAATGCCGGTCAGAGTATCTCGGTCGGCGAGAACCTCCAGTTCATCGACGCGACGCTTGTCCTGGGTCACGTCGCGCTCAATTGCCGCGAAGTGGGTGACTGTTCCCCTGGCATCCCGCAGTGGCACGATATGAAGGTCGAGCCAATAAGGCGCTCCTCCTTTGGCGAAGTTCAAGATTTTCTCGCGGACTGCCTCGCCCCTCAGAAGGGCCGCCTTGATCGCGTCCAGTGTCACTCGGCTGCTCGCCGGGCCTTGAAGCATGCGAGGGGAGCGGCCCACCGCCTCAGACGCGCTGTACCCCGTCAGCCGTGTAAAGGCCGGATTGACATAAACTATCATCGGACCGGGTGGTTCCAGGTCAGGCGTGGTGACTATGACGATGTCGTTGGCCGTCTCCGCGATCTGAAAGAAGGAGAGCGCGGTTAAGCCCCGCGGAAGATTGCGCCCGTCACCAAGCGCATTAGGAGGCCCTGGCGTGGTCATCCGGTGCGTCCCATTACCATACCTAAGCTCTAACCCCGAACCGCATCGGGGAGCCGCTCGTTCAAACCTAGGACAAGCTTGCCATAAAGATCAAAAGCTTTGCCCTTCTCACGTGATGAAACTCTTCGAAAAATTGCTTTATGCAGCGGCGATGGGTGATATTTCGCGACAATCAGGCAAGGCGGCCGCCGCTTGAAGTCCTCATAAGTATGATTTAGTTTGGCCGGTAGACATGGAGGGACCCAGATGGCCGAGATCGAGCGCATGACCATCACCCTACCGCCCGAGATGGCCGCCGTCGTCAAAGGCGCAGTTGAAGGCGGCGACTACGCTTCGAGCAGCGAGGTCGTCCGCGAAGCCCTACGCGACTGGAAGACAAAGCGGGCGCTCCAGCTCCAGGAGTTGGCATCTTTGAAGGCCGACATTGACCGTGGTCTTACTGACCTAGCCGAAGGCCGGGTGCAGGACTTCGATAGTAATCGGATCATCGAGCGAGGACGCAAGCTGTTAGCCGGCCGCTAACCCTTCGCCTCACCGAGACTGCCGCTGCCGATTTGGCCGAAATCTGGACGACCTTGGCAACAGAGACTTCGGAACCGGTCGCGACGCGGTTCGTCACGGCGATCGAGAGACATTTCGAGCCGCTGCGCCATTTCCCGTGTTCCGGTCCTAGCCGCGAACAGCTTGCGCCGGGCCTGCGGGTGACGTTCCACGGCCCTTACGTGATCTATTACCGCCCCCAGCCCGATGCGCTGGTCATCATCCGTGTCATTCACGGCTCGCGTGACCTGGCGGCTCTGGCTAAACGCGGAGGCTTCGCATGACCAATCGCTTGCCGTCCTCGCCGCCGCCCTCCGCCCCAGATAACGCTCTGCAAGCCCTATCGAGGCTGCGGGGGGCACCACTTTCGTGGGAAGAGGCACGCTACCTACGTGGCTGACGCGCGATGATTTCCTCTCCCGTGTTGACTGTTGTCGGAAACGTCAACTGAGGCCTCGGTTAGCGAAGTCATTCTTCATCGTGACCCGGCGGAGACTTCATGGGTGAGAAAGCCGACGTTTCGCTAGACGCTCCACAATGTTTGCATCTGGTTGGATAACAAGCGCGGCAATACGAGCGGCCGCATCCCTCGCATGGCGCTAGACCGCTCGGGGCCACAAGGTGCAGCTCGGCGTCACACACCATGCGCGGCCGCTCCGTTGAAAAGCTCGCCTCGCAGTGCGGCGGCTCCAGACGCCGCAGATACGTGTTCCAGTCCATGATGAGCGTCCGCTCCGCCTTACGGCGCCGAATTTGCACGGTTAGACGGTGGACCGGCACTATCAGTTCCTGAGTTTGAACCCACTCAGCCGAAATGCGCAGGGCATATTTATGCGCAAGGTCGCTCAGTTTCGCGCTGTATTCCCGGCTGATTGCCTCGACACGCAACGTCTCGCGCTGAGCCGCGGCCTCTCCGCCACCGGCTTGCGCGGAACGCTTTAGCGCTTCGCGGTGCAGATCGTTGTGATAGCCATGCAGACGGTCCAGGTCGCGCGCGAGCCGACGCCGCAGTCCCGTGACAAAGGGCGCCAATTGGGCCTCTACCTGCCAGGGTAGCGCACGCCGCATCCGCTCGATGACCCGAGCCCCCTCCCAATCCGGCGGCAGAGCCGCATCCTCTGGCACATCGGCCGCAAGAGCGGCCAAATCTTCCGGCTCAGACGACGTCCCCGGCCATTCCATCGGCCATTCGGGCATGGCGCCGGTTGCGAGATTAACGGCAAGGCGGCAGGTGCCTTCACGCTTCTCGTCGGACATCGCGGTGACGCGAAAATCGAGAACCAGGATGCGGGTCCATGCCGGCACCGCGCTCACGAGCCGTGCGGTTGCGTTATCGAGCACAAGCGTGCGCGCCAGCACTGCCCCCGCATCAGGTGCTTTGCGCGAGGGTGGCACCAGCAGTCTCCGGTTCCAGCGCCCGCGTGTGCCCACCACGCGCTCGAACCGGCTCAACCAATCCGCCTCAATGCCGACACGCGCGGCACCTTCCGGCAAGGTGGCGCCGAAGCCCAGCCGGCATAACTCGCCCACGCCAAGGGCATTCTGAATTGAAGGGGTCGTCAGCACCTCCAAGCCGTCGGGTTCGATCGGCTCCACTAGGCCGCCGTCCTCGGCCAGCAAGGCGGCTACAAATCTCTTCATACGGCCATCGTCAAGCGGCATCCAGATCGCTCCCGAATAGCTTCTCGTCGAGTTCCTTCGCATCCTCGTAACTGCGCCGCGCGGTCGTTATCTTGGTCTCCAGCGCGGCGAGGGCGTGGTCTCGCGCGTCGTCGGTGCTTTGCAGCCAGGCATCCAGCACCATCGCGGAGAAATCCGTGTTCTCCTGGATTTCGCCAAGGATCGCCCCGACCTCGCCGACCACCAGTTCGAACATGTTAATTTTCTCATCGAGAATGCGAAGCATGGCGTCCTCAATCGTGCCCGCGGTGATCAGATTGAACACGAAGACCTCGCGGGTCTGGCCGATCCGGTCGATGCGCCCGATGCGCTGTTCAATCGCCATCGGGTTCCAGGGAATGTCGAAGTTAATCATCGTGTTGCAGAATTGCAGGTTGCGGCCCTCGCCGCCCGACTCACTGCACAACAACAGAGTGCCGGTGTCGCGGAACGTCGCGACCGAAGCATCCTTTTCGGGGCCAGACATGCTGCCATCAAAGATTACTGGGCGCAGCCCCCGGTTTCTCAACAAGGTGGCGAGCTGCATCATGCTGTCGCGATGGTGGATGAACACCATCTTCTTTTCCGTGGGATTCTGCGACAGCAGTTTCAGCAAAGCAGCTTGCTTCGCGCCGGCGTGCACCGCTTGGTAACGCGCCTGCAGTTCAGCCCACTCCGGTTCCTGCGGATGGCGCTCGGCAAAGCGCGCGATAGCAGCTGCCCCCGCGGCCGGCGACGATCCAGCCGCGGCCAGAAGATGCTGCACGGCCAATCGTGTCTGCCCCGGCTTGCCAGACGCGGCGAACGCGCGCGCAAGGTGCGTGAGATCCGTGTAACAGCGTGCCTCAGCGACCTCAGGCACCGCCCGGATGGTGCTAGCGTGCCGGCGCGGCAATCTGAGGGCTGCAAGTGCTCTGGTGTTACGCACCATGGCGCCGCGCATCAGGTCCCGCAAGCGATCGCGATTCACCGGCTCGCGCGGTTTGCCCGGCACCATATAGGCCGTCCTGAAATCTTTCTGTGTCCGGAAGATGCCAGGCTGCAGCAGCGTCAGCAGGTTATACAGCTCGATCAGATTGTTCTGCACCGGCGTCGCAGACAGCAGCAGCAAATACCGCTTTTGCAGCGCGTTCACCAGCCGATAGCTGGCACTGGCCTGATCGCGCAGATGATGTGCCTCATCGACCACCACAACGTCATACGTGATGGCCTCGAGCACGCCTGCATGTTCACGGCGCCGCGCGGTCGCCGTCGAGGCGACAATCCGCGGCTGCGCCCAGAAGGCGGCCGGATCCTGCCGCAGCAGCGCGTCGTGGGTGGTGGCACAGTCGATGCCAAATTTCTCCGCCATCTCCTCGCGCCATTGTCCCACCAATGGCGCTGGCACCAGGATCAGGATACGCTCAGCCATGCCGCGCAGCAGATACTCCTTGAGGATCATGCCGGCCTCGATGGTCTTGCCCAAACCGACTTCGTCCGCCAGCAGCACCCGGCCGCGGTATTGCTTCAGCACCTTGCGAACCGTCTCGATCTGATACCAGTGCGCCTCGACACCGCGCAGGGCCGTCAGGCACAGCAATTCGTCAAAGCCTTCCACGAGCCCGAGCTGCGTCAACTCCGCACGCAGGTCGAACCAGGTGGGCTCGGGCGCTGCGCCGCTGATCTGGATCGACTCTGGGGCGATCAGTTCGAACGTAAGATCGAGAGCAGGGTGCAGCCGGGGGAGATCGCCCGGCGTCTCGATCGAAGTGTCAGACAGTTTGACGCCAATGAGAGGGCCTTCGCCAGCCACGGCCGGCTTTGGCCCATGTCTTGGCGCTTCTGAGACAGCTAAAGCTCTGCGGGCAGGCGCCTTTTTAGCTGCGCTGGCGGCGCTGTCGCGCTGGGTTCGGCCGCGCTCCTTGCGGATATGAGTCAGTTGCTCGACCAGCCACCCCGCCATGGGTTTGCCGCCGATGAACCACGCCATCGCCTCCCTCGGTTCAATCAATCGGTACTGGTTGAGAAGTGTCCAGGCACGTACGACATAACCCTGGCGGGCGAGAGTGAGGGCTGTCAGCAGCCTCACCGGGCGATCTGCCACGAACTTCTTCTCGAAACGCTTTAATAGCGTCATCGCACGGTCTGGCTGGTCGGCTACCAGCGCAGCGAGGGCCGCCGTCAGCAGGAGGAGGGGATCTGCCGGAAAGGCGCGTATCGCGTCCTCCGCAATCCTCAGCGACTGGGACGAACGATCGGCTAGCGCCGCCCCCAGCATATCCAGCCAGTGCTCACGGGTGGTTGGCGCCGGCGCTTTGGCCGGTTCGCCCCACTCCGGCAGCAAAGGCGGCGGCTTCATCCTGACAGCAGACGGCACGTAACCCAGAGCTCCATGTCCGTTAGCACCCTTCGATACTTTAGACTAAATCTGTCAGCCGCCAAAGTTGGAGGGCCTAACACGCTCTCATACAACAATACTATATGGTTCGGTTGAGCGCGCTGGACCTAGCCGACTCGATTATAGGACGCCCTATCCAGGCAGAGAGGGGCTGACCCGGACAGACGCACACCCTGATAAAGCGAGACTATCGCAGACAGTCGACCATTCGTTCCGCCGCGAGCCCTGCGGCCACGCCCCGACCGCACCACCCCGCGATCTCCGCTTGCCGGAGTCGGGCGAAGTGCTATCCAAACGCGGCTGGCAGGCCCCTTGATCGTGCTTGAGAAAACCGGACAAAAGCTCCCAAAGGAGGTTAGGGATGGCCGACATCGTGCTCATCAACCCGCGCTTCGAGGTCTCCTTCTGGGGTCTGGAAAATCCCATCCCCTGTCTCGGCAAGCGCGCGTGTTCCCCGTTGCGGCTCTCCCCCTTCTCGCCGCACTCACGCCAAGTCGCACACCGTTGCGGTGATCGACGAAAACGTCGAGCCGATCGACTTCGACCGCTGTGCTGCCACGGACATTGTTGGTCTCACCGGGATGAGCGTGCAGCGCGCCCGTATGCGTGAAATCGTGGTCGAGCTGAAGCAGCACGGTCTCTTCGCCATCGTCGGCGGCCCCTGGGTCACGCTGCAGGAAGACCATTTCGGGGAGTTGGCCGACACCGTGTTCATTGGCGAGGCGGAGGACACCTGGCCGCTGTTTCTTACCGACTGGACGGATGCCCGTCCCGCCCGTCGCTATGAGCAGCGGGAGCGAACGGATATGTCGCTCGTGCCAGCGCCGCGCTTCGAC
>JABBOH010000034.1 GCA_019351895.1 Pseudomonadota bacterium | reverse complement strand
GCTCCTCCGCGCCCACCATGTCCGTGCCGCGCATGTCGAGCGGCAGCGGGCGCTCCACCCCGCCGAAGACGATATCGCCACCCATGCCGGCCGTGAGGTTGATGACGACGTCAGTATCGGACGCCCGGATCAGCCGCACGACCTCGGCGTAGAGGGCGACATCGCGGGAACCGCGGCCGGTCGCCGGGTCGCGCACGTGGATATGCGCGATGGCCGCCCCGGCGCGGGCCGCTTCGATGGCGGAAGCCGCGATCTGCTCCGGCGTCACCGGCACATGGGGGTTCTTCTCGGTGGAGGCCCCGACGCCGGTCACGGCGCAGGTGATGAAGGCGTCCCAATTCATGCGTCGGCTCTCCTTGAACCAGCCGAGGGTGCCCCTGCCTCGGCGCGCCTGCTATACGTTTCACGAAGATCGCGAGACGTTTCCCGAAAGCCCGATCATGCCCGATCCGTCCTTCCGCACGACCAGCGTCGATGTGCTGGTGCTCGACCAGTTCTCGCTCATGTGCGTCGCCGCCGCCATCGAGCCGCTGCGGGCGGCGAACCGCGTCGCCGCACAGGCGCTCTATCGCTGGCGGCTGCTGTCGCGGGACGGCGGGGCGCCCTCCAGCACCTCGGGCATCACCGTCGCCGTCGACGGCGCCTTCGCGCCCGACGAGGCGCGCGACGTGCTCATCGTCGTCGGCTCCTTCGCCGCACGGACCGTCGACCGGGGTCTTTCGGCCGCCCTCAGACGGGCCGCGCGACAGCGGCTCTCGCTCGGCGGCGTCGAGGCGGGCTCCTGGGTGCTCGCACGCGCGGGCCTGCTGGACGGCTACAGCGCCACGACACACTGGGAGGATCTGGATGAGTTTGCATCAACCTTCCCCAAGATCGACGTGCGCGGCGACCGCTTCGTGATGGACCGCGCGCGTTGGACGGCGGGAGGTGCCGCGCCCGCGCTCGACATGATGCTGACCATGCTACGCGGGCAGCATGGGCTGCCGCTTGCGCTGAACGTCGCCAGCGTCTTCATCTATGACCAGAACCTCGCGCCCTCCGCGCCGCAGCCGGTGGTGTCGCTCGGGCGGCTGGCGGTGAGCGACCCGGTGCTCGCCGCCGCGATCACGGCGATGCAGGCGCATCTGGAGGAGCCGCTGCCCTTGTCCGAAGTGGCCGCGCGGTCGGGCGTGCTGCTGCGCACGCTGCAGGCACGGTTCCGCGCCCAGCTCGGGCAGTCGCCGCACGCCTATTACCTCGACCTCAGGCTGTCGGCGGCGAAGCGGATGCTGGAACAGAGTGCGGCGAGCGTCGCCGAAGTCGCGACGGCGCATGGGTTCGGCTCGGCTTCGGCCTTCGCGCGCGGCTTCCGTCAACGGTTCCGGATGAGCCCGCTTGCCGCGCGGGCGGCGATGCGCGTGCCCTTCCCGCCAGCGACCGGGCGGATGACGGGATAGCGCCGCCATGGGATTTTGGCGATCGAGCGTCTCATCCAACGATGGCATCCCATGAGCATCCCCACGGTCCATCCCTATGACTTCGACCCAACCTATGGCTTCGGGCTGGAGCAGCTTTGCGCGCTGAAGCCGCCCAAGGCGCCGCCGCGGTTCGACGCGTTCTGGCGCGCCCGCCACATGAAGGCGCTTACCGTCGATCCAGGGCCGCGAGTGCGCGAAAGCCGGTCGCGCGATCCGGAGTGGCACGTCCATGACATCGTCTATACCTCGGCCGACGACTTCCCCATCGGCGGCTGGCTGCTGCTGCCACGGCAAGGCGTGGTCCGGCGCGGGCTCGTCGTCGGCCACGGCTATGGCGGGCGCGACGGGCCGGATTTCGACGTTCCGCTCGCGGAGACTGCGGTGCTGCTGCCCTGTTTCCGAGGGCTCTCGCGGAGCAGCCGCCCGCTGATCCCGAGCGATTCCGCCGGGCACGTGCTGCACGATATCGACGACCCGGCACGCTATATCCTCGGCGGCTGCGTCGAGGATCTTTGGGTCGCGGTCTCGGTTCTGACCCAGCTCTATCCGGGCATCGCGGGACGGATCGGCTACAGCGGCATCAGCTTCGGTGGCGGCATCGGCGCGCTCGCGATCCCCTTCGACCGCCGCATCGACCGCGCCTTTCTGGAAGTGCCAACCTTCGGCAACATGCCGCTGTGGCTGACGCTGCCCACGACGGGCAGCGGCGCCTCCGTCCAGAGCCATCTGAAGGCGCATCCGGAGGTGCGCGAAAACCTCAGCCTGTTCGATGCAGCGTCGGCAGCCACGCGGATCGACATACCCATGCTGATAGCCGTTGCCCGCTTCGATCCGGCGGTGGCCCCGCCCTGCCAGTTCTCGGTCGCCAATGCGCGGCCCGCATCACAGCATCATGAGACCGTCGTGCTGGATGCCGGCCATTTCGACTACCCCGAGAGCGAGGCGCAACATGCACGCCTCTCCGAAAAGGTCGGACGGTTCTTCAGTATGACATGAGGCGACAAGACCCACCGGCGGCCGATCACTCGTGCGTCCTGGCCGCCGCCACGATCTTCTCCCCGGTGACGGCCTCGTGCATCGCGATCAGCGCACGGCTGATGTTGTCGGGGCCGCCCGCACTGTTCACCGCGATGACGATGACCAGATTTTTCTCCGGGAAGTAGCCGTAGAACATACGGCTCCCCATCGGCTCACCCTCGTAGAACCATAAGCGGACACCGCCGGCGATGGTCTGTCCCACACCGAGGCCGAAGCCACGATTGTCGGCGGGGGTCGCCTCGTCGAGGTTGCGGCCCGTCGCGCGTTCGACGACCATCTGCGCGATGATGTAGTTGACGTTGGCGTAGTCGAAGCCGGTCGTCGGCTTAGGTGCGCCGGGCAAATCCGGGTCGGTGAAGGACAGCAGCACAGCGGGGCTGAAATGGCGGTCGATCCCGTATGTCCCGAGGGTGCGGGAGAACGCATCGGTGTTGTCGTAGCTCGGGATACCGCTCGTCATGTCGAGCAAGTGCCGCAGCGTGACCGAGCCCCAGGCCGGATATTCGGGGAACCACCGCGCGATCGGCGCGTTCAGCGATAGCGCGCCTTCGTGGACGAGTTGCAGACTGACCACCGAGGTCATCGACTTCGTGATGCTGCCGATCGGGAACAAGGTCTCGGGCGTGACCGGAGCCGCGTCGGCGGCCCGGCTGACGCGGCCCGCCACAACATCGATGGGGGCGTCCTTGCCGCCTGCGAGGCTCACGCTTGCCGAGATCGCGGTGAAGCCCTCGGCGCCCGCATTCTTCGCGAGGTAATCGTCCACGATCGTCTGCAGCGACTTCGTGAGCGCTGCGCGGTCGACCGGAGCGGCGGCGATCACCGGATCGGCCGAGGCCATCGCGGGGCCCGCAAGCAACAGCAGCATGAAGGCGAAGACTGTCGTTCGCGAAGAGCGCGGCATGCGCGGTCCCTCATGAATGTTCGGCGGCCATCCGAGCATAGGGATCGGGGATGGGACCGGCGTGATCCGCCGCCCGGATAGACAGCTGGAGCGACTCTACGATTTCCGTGATGATTTCCTGGCGCAGGCGACGGCGGCGGCGGCGGCGCGTCCGGTGCGTGCCCGTCAGCTCGGCCTCGTCATCCCTGTGGAGAGTCGCCGACATGGAATAGGAGTGACCGTGAAACTGGCCGTCATTCATCGACCACAGGCGATCGTAGTTCTCGTCTCTCGGCGACTGGTTCGTGTGATTGAGAAGCTGGAAGTACGAGGACACGCCGCAAATGCCGGTCACATCAAGTGACTGGCAGATGGCGCGAAGAGCCAGAAGCAGCATGTTGGCGGAGTGAATGCCCCCGGTGCCCCTGGCGGCCGCGCGCGCTTCCGATTGACGGCCGTTCGCACCTTGGGACCCGCCAATGAAGGCGACATGGGCATCAGGCATATTGAACACACGTCCCGGCGCAAAAACGAACGACAGGCTGTGCAGCCGCTCCCCATTATAGAAATACTCGAGCAGCAGATCGCCCTCGAACTTCGTCGCGTCCGAAAGCCGCAGGATGATGCGATGATTGTCGCCTTCCGCCGTTCGTCGCCAGATGCAGATCCCGTGCGGCAGCAGCCGGATCAATGGACCTCGGGCAAAAGCCGTATCAGCGAACCGGAGAAAGTGCTTCTGGATCGCGAGCTTCTCCCGGGTCCCGAGATGGGTCGATAGGTACGGCCCCAAAAACTTCCGGTCGAACACATGGCTATGACGATACAGGACCGAACCGGCGCTGCTGAAATGGAGCCTGGCGAAAAATCCTGTGTACGAGATCCCGTTCTGGAGCAACAACCATGATCGGTGCAGGCGGCGGCGGCAGACCTGCGCCTTCGTGTCTCCGCACGCGGCGAAAGCTGGCGACGCCTTCGCCACCGGGCTTGTCTGGATGAGAGCGTCGACTGTCACAACGAGTCTGTATACTTCATGGTTCTTACAGGAAGCTGTCAGCCAGCGAGACGAACGGCAGACCGACGGCCCCTCGGGATGCACTGGCGGCTTGCCTTCGGAGAAGGAGCGCCGCCGTCCCGGATCGATGCAGCGAGGTTAGAAGCGCCGTGCACGCTGTCATGAAGCCGCAACATTCACTGTGTCGCTTTTATTGCCTGGACGTTAGCTCCGTCCATAGAACGAGCCGGATGCGAGACGAACCATGAAACCGCCGCTCCGGCAAGAGCGCCGGATGGTCAGTCGGGTGCTAAGCCATAGGTGACCGCCCCCTACGCGCGGGCCGGCACGCCTCAAGCTGTCAGGCGGCCCCGACGCGAGCCCGGACGCGAACTATGATGCGCGGCGGCCGGCGAAGGATCTTTGACATGGCTGTCGCCGCCCCAACATCAGGGGCTCGGACGAACGGGAGAACCCACCTCATGCGCCTCTATCGCCTGCCCAAGCACACGGGTTTCGACGACCTCACGCTGATGGAAGCGGAGGAGCCGCGCTGCGGGCGCGGACAGGTGCTGGTACGGATGCGCGCGGCTTCGCTCAACTTCCGTGACCTCGCGGTCGCCACCGGCAAATACACCATGAGCGCCCTGCCGCCCGATCTCGTGCCGCTATCGGACGGCGCGGGCGAGGTCGTGGCCGTGGGCGAGGCCGTCAGCCGCGTGAAGCCCGGGGACCGCGTCGCCGGCATTTTCATGCAAGGCTGGATCGGCGGCCATCTTGAGCCAGAACACCGCGCGACCGCGCTCGGCGGGTCGATCGACGGGGTGCTCGCCGAATATGTCGTGTTCGACGAACACGGCCTCGTGCATATCCCCGAGCATCTTTCCTACGAACAGGCGGCGACGCTGCCCTGCGCCGCGGTGACAGCGTGGAACGCGCTCTACGGATTGGCGCCGCTTGAGCCGGGACAGACGGTGCTGGTCCTCGGCACGGGCGGGGTGTCGATCTTCGGGCTGCAGCTCGCCCATGCGGCGGGGGCGCGGGTCATCGCCACCTCCTCGAGCGACGAGAAGCTCGAGCGCGCCCAGGCGCTCGGCGCTTCCGGCCTCATCAACTACAAGTCGACCCCGGAATGGCAGGATGCGGTGCGCGCGCTGACGGGCGGCCTAGGCGTCGATCACGTGATCGAAGTCGGCGGCCCAGGGACGCTGGGCCGTTCGATCCAGACCGTCCGGCCCGGCGGCATCGTCAGCATGATCGGCGTGCTCACCCGAGGCCAGATCGACCCGCTGAGCATTCTGGGGGGCGGCGCCATCGTGCGCGGCATTTTCGTGGGCTCGCGCCAGATGTTCGAGGCGATGAACCGCGCGATCGCGCTGCATCGGATGGAGCCGGTGATCGACCGGGTGTTTCCGTTCGAGGAGGCGAAGGCGGCGTATCACTACCTTAAGGGGGCAACGCATATCGGGAAGGTGGTGATCAGCATCGGGTGATGCTGGGGGTCGGATCAATTTCCGCACTCGCCTATACGAGGCAAAAGGGACGAGGAACAAGTTCCTCGCCCCAAGAAGTCATCTCACCTGTGGATCTTGATCTTTAGCCGGAACCCGAAGAACTCAAAGCATACGCTTATGACCTTGAAATATGTCATGGAACAAAACCGGAGAGCCTGAAAAGGGGCTCCTCATTACTCTTTAGCGCCCAAATTTTCCAGCACTTCAGGCCAGACTTCTCAAATTTACCGCCGATGGCCTCCGCTACTTCCGGCGCGAGGGGGGAGTTGGCGTCGACCAGCGCCGCCAAAGCACCACGCTTGCGCACATCCTCGAACCGCGCATGACGATGCCTGAGATCCTCGAGATCCCACGGCTCGGCGGACCGGCCATCGCGCCCGCGCCATAGGCGCGTCTGCGCACTGCTATTTATTCCGCGGCGGAATTGAGCTAGGCCTCAACCTCATCAGTCGGACGGGGTCCCGCGTGAAGCTGCTTGTCGATGCGACTTCGCGATGGCCGCGACCGGCTGAGGCTCTGTCATGAACGATGCCGCGTCGCCCGAGGATACGGCCGTCACGATCGTGACGCAGACAACGGTGCGCCCCGACAGCACCGATGCCTTCGAGACCTGGCAGACGGAGACCAGCCAGATCGTCGCGACCTTTCCGGGCTTCATCAAGCAGACGATGCTGCCTCCCAGCCCGCCGGCGCAGGATGACTGGGTGATCCTGCAACGCTTCGAGGACTCCGATTGCGCCGTCGGCTGGCTGCGGTCGCCGAAGCGGCTGGAGCGACTGAAGCTCGTGCAGCCCCTGCTCACAGGACGCGCAGATGTGCACGTCGTGCGCGGCATGTCCAACGTCCCGGCCCCGAGCCCCGTCTCCGCGATCATCTCGACGCGGGTGAAGCCGGGGTGCGAGGAGGCCTATCGTCAGTGGGAGCAGAAGGCCGCGGTGACGCAAGCGGCGGCGCGCGGGCTTCAGGGCTATCGCTTCGAGCCTCCGATCGCCGGCGTGCAGGCGGATTGGCTGACCATCCTGCGCTTCGACACGCAGGAGAACCTGCAGGCGTGGCTCGACTCTCCCGTCCGCAAGCGCATCCTGGCGGAAGCCGCGGATTTCACCGAGGAGTTTCACTACCGCGTGGCGCGGTCGGGGTTCGACCAGTGGTTTCCCGTCACCAAGGAGGGCGCGAAGCCGCCTGCTGTCTGGAAGCAGAACATGATCGTTCTGCTCATGCTGTTTCCGGTGGTGTTCCTGTTCGGCTACCTCGTGCAGGTGCCGCTGTTGCAGAGACGCCTCGGCATCCCCTTCGTCTTCGCGCTGCTCATCGGCAATATCGCGAGCGTCGTTCTGCTGAACTGGCTGGTGCCCTGGACCAACAAGCGCTTCCTGTGGTGGCTCAAACTGCATCCCGACGATCAGAGAATCCATGATGCGAAGGGCGCCGCGCTGATCGCCGGCACGCTCATTCTCCTGGCGTTCGTCTTCTGGACGATGTCCTGAACACTGCGCTTCATCACCGTCACAGCCTGCAACCGCCTGAAGGACAACCTTGCCATGCCGATGGAACTCTACAGCTCGGAAGCCTTCGTCCGTGACATCGTCAACGCGATCAGCGAGTCGGAGGGCAAGCCTCTCAACATCGGCAGCACGCACCATCAGGGCATCGACCGTGCCTATGCGTATCAGCTGATCGCCGACGCGAAGCGGGCCGTCGACGGCCTGCCCGTCACCCAGCGCAGGCGCGCCGCGCGGGCCGCGCGGGCCGCTCTGCCGAAGGATCTGCCGAAAGAGGCCCGCGTTGCGATCGCAGCCGCGAAGAAGGCGCGCCGGTAGCCGCCGCCCGACGGTCCCGGGGGAGACCCGCTGGCTCAGAGACAGTCCCTGTCGAATTCCTCGTCCCAGACGCGTTCGGCGACCAGCGTGCCGTTCTCGAAAGCGCGCAGCGCGCCGGTCAGGCGGAACCGCTCGGCCGTGCCCGTCATCGCGGCCTCGGTTTCGATGCGGATGCGCCAGCCCTCGCGGCCCATGTCATAAGATTGCGTGATCACCGAACGCGCCGAAAGCGGATCGTCGGCCGCAACCGTGAGCCGGCGCGTCAGGCCGTGACCCAGCGTCATGTCGATCTCGTCGAAACGCAGCACGCCCTCGCCGAAGACGCCCCCCTCGCCTTCCGTCACGTAGGTGGCCTCGCCGGTCAGGCTGTCGAGCGTGACATGCCGTGCGAGCCGGCTCTCCGCGATCTGCGTCACCGGCGCGAATGGCCCATGGGCGGGCGGCGAAAGAGAGGTTGCCCGCTCATCCGCCGCCCGCCGCACGGGGAGCGCGAACCGGCTGCCCGCGAGGTCGAGCGTGATCGTCGCGGCATGCGGCGCCGGCCAGAGCAGCGGCCAATACGCGGTCGACAGCGCGAACCGGATGCGATGGCCCGCCGCGAAGCGATGACCGCACATCTTGAGCCGCAGCGCGACGCGCACCGGCTCGCCCGGCGTCAGCGGGCGCGGTTCGGCAGAGCCATCCCGGTGCGCGAGATTGAGGACAGCATAGCTCACCCGCTGCGAGGCGCCGTCCGGCGCCACATCGCAAAGCCGCACCGCGATCTGTGCCAGCGGCGCGTCTGCCGCGAGCGTGAGTTCGGCCAGCGGCTGGCCCAGGCACTCCATCGCCTCGGTCAGCACGCCGCTATCGAAGGTGAGCGAATGGGCGTCGTCGATGCGCTGGTCGCCGGGCATGTCGCCCGGAACGCCCGCGCCCATCCATTCGCCGCAGGCGATGCCTGTCCAGAGCGGCGAGCGGATCGACTGTAGCGCGCGGGTTGCAGGCGCATCCGAGAGTGCCCGCCCAGCGGGATGCAGGTAGCGGAGACCGATGCCGGGGCTCGGCCAGGCGGGCTCGGCACGCCAGCGCCCGGCGGCGACGGCCTTGGCGGTGGAGACCGGGGTTTGCGCATCCTCGACGAAGGCGCGCAGCATCGGCTCGTCCATGACCCCGGTATCGCGATCCCGCAGCCAATGGTCCCACCAGCGCGTCGCTTCCTGCAGAAAGCCGATGGCAGGCCCCGGCACACCGTCCTGCGGATAGATATGCGCCCAGGGGCCGATCAACCCCAGCCGCGGCACCGTGAGATGCTCAAGGAACTCCGGCACCGCATTGGTATAGGAATCCGCCCAGCCGCCGACGGCCATGACCGGACACTGGATCGCACCCCAATCCTCGCAGACGGAGCCGTGTGCCCAATAGGCGTCCCGCCGCTGATGCGCGAGCCAGAGCGCCGGCCAGAAGGGCATGTGGGCCAGCCGCTCGACCCACTGCGCGCGCCACGCCTCACCCACGAGAGCGGGGTCCGCCGGTCGCGCCTGATAGGCGAGCATGATGCTGCCCCACCAGAGATTGTCGTTGAGCAGGCCGCCGCCCATGTAGTGGATGTCGTTGGCGAAACGGTCCGATGTCGAGCAGACGGAGATGATGGCCCGGAGCGCGGTGGGACGCCGCGCCGCCACCTGCAAGCAGTTGAAGCCGCCCCAGCTTTTCCCCATCATGCCGACCCGCCCGTTGCACCACGGCTGTTTCGACAGCCAGTCGATCACCTCCAGCGCGTCATCCTGCTCGAGCTTGATGTACTCGTCGTCGAGCAAACCGTCGGATTCGCCCGAACCGCGCATGTCGACGCGGATGGCGGCATAGCCTTGGCCGGCGAAATAGCCATGCATCGGCTCGTCCCGCCCGCGCGTGCCATCGCGCTTGCGATAGGGGATGTATTCGAGGATCGCGGGCACCGGATCGCGTTCCGCACCGTCCGGCAGCCAGAGCCTCGCGGCGAGACGCGTCCCGTCCGCCAATGGCACCCAGAGATGCTCGGTCACCGTCACAGCCATAGATATCATCCGAAGACGTGAGGATTACGCGATAGCGGGAGCCGGACCCGCGCGCCAGATTTCGCGGCGCTCAAGCGCCTCGTCCAGCCAGTCCGTCCGCATCTCCGGCACCGACAGCAGCAGCTTGCGGGTGTAGTCGTCGGGCGGGGCGTCGAAGATCGCGGCCGTCGTGCCCTCCGCGACCATGCGCCCCTTCAGCATGACCACGACGCGGTGCGCGATGCGCTTCACCGTGCCTAGGTCGTGCGTGATGAACAGGTAGGACACGCCAAGCTCGTCCTGCAGCTGTTTCAGCAGCTTCAGGATCTCCTCGGCAACCAGAGGATCGAGCGCCGAGGTCACTTCGTCGCAGATGACAAGCTCCGGCCGCGCGGCGAGCGCGCGGGCGATGCAGACGCGCTGCTTCTGGCCCCCCGAAAGCTGGCCCGGCAGGCGCACTGTGAAATCCTCCGGGAGGCCGACCAGCCGCAACAGTTCCGCGACCCGCGCCCGCACCGCCGCGCGCGACATCTTCTCGAAGAAGGCGACGGGACGGCCGAGGATATCGCCGATCGTCTGGCGCGGATTGAGCGCGATATCGGGCAGCTGATAGATCAGCTGAATGCGTCGCCGCTGATCCAGGCTGCGGGACTTGTAGGACGGCGGCAGCAGCGCGTCCCCGAACCGGAAACCGCCATCCGCGGGCTCAATCTGCCCGACGGCTGCATAGGCGAGCGTCGACTTGCCCGAACCGGATTCGCCCACGACCGCGACCGTCTCGCCGCGCCCGACCAGGAAGCCGACGCGGTCGACCGCGGTGAGGTTGCCGTATTTGATCGTCACATCCTCGACCGCGAGCACTGTCGCCGCGCGCGGCGCGCCCGCGATGCCCTGGCCGCTCATCGCCGCCTGCCGCTCGGCGACCAACGCGCGGGTATAGGGGGACGATGGCGCGGTCAGGATTTCGGCTGTCGTGCCCGTCTCGACCATCTTGCCATGCCGCAGCACGAGGATGCGGTCGGCGATCTGCGCCACGACCGAGAGATCATGCGTCACGTAAAGCGCCGCGGTGCCGTGGTCGCGGATCAGTTCACGCAGCTTGGCCAGAACCTCGATCTGCGTCGTCACGTCGAGCGCCGTTGTCGGCTCATCGAGCACGAGCAGATCCGGGCGGCACGACATGGCCATGGCCACCATGGCGCGCTGCAACTGTCCGCCCGAGGCCTCGTGCGGATAGCGGCGGCCGAAGGTCTGCGGGCTCGGCAGGTCGAGGGCGGTGAACAGCGCGACCGCGTTGGCCTCGGCCTCCTTGCGGCCCATCAGGCCGTGGCGCAGCGGCCCCTCGCAGACTTGATCCATCAGCGTCATCGCGGGGTTGAAGGCAGAGGCGGCGCTTTGCGCGACATAGGCCACGCGCACGCCGCGCATCGCCCGCCGGCCAGCGGCATCGAGGGTGCGGAGGTCCTTGCCGGACAGCAGAATCTCGCCGCCGGTGATGCGGCACCCAGCGCGCGCATAGACCATCGCCGCCAGACCGAGCGTCGACTTGCCCGCGCCCGATTCTCCGATCAGCCCGAGCACCTCCCCGCGCCGCAGCACGAGGTCGATGCTGTCCACCAGCACGGCGGAAACGCCGGCCTCGATCCGCAATCCCTTGATCTCCAGCAGCGTCTCGTCGGGCCGGGCGCTCTGGTTCATCGGCTCATACCTCCGCACCGGCACCCGCCGGGAGGGCGTGGATCGACAGCAGCCAGTCGACGATGAGGTTGACCCCGATCGTGACGAGCGCGATCGCGGCCGCGGGGAACAGCGGGGCGAAGCCGCCGAAGCTTATGGCCTGGGCGTTGTCGTGCACCATGCTGCCCCAGTCGGCTGCCGGCGGCTGGATGCCGAGCCCCAAGAAGCTCAGCGAGGCGATGAACAGGAAGGTGAAGCAGAAGCGAAGCCCGAACTCGGCGATGAGCGGCGGCAGCGCATTGGGCAGGATTTCGCGGAATATCACCCAGCCGACGCCCTCCCCCCGCAGACGCGCAACCTGTACGTAGTCTAGCACTGTGATGTTCATGGCGACGGCGCGCGCGAGGCGGAAGACGCGGGTCGATTCCAGCGTCGAGATCGTGGCGATCATGATCGGGATCGAGGTGCCGAGCACCGCGAAGACCATCAGTGCGAAAATCAGGATAGGCATGGCGAGCAGCACGTCGACGATGCGCGAGAGGATGCTGTCGACGAGTTTGTTGGTGGAAGCTGCCAGGAAGCCGAGGCCGACGCCGATCAGCATGGTGAAGAAGGTCGCGACGAGCGCGATGGTGACTGAGGTGCGGCCACCGTAGATGAGGCGGGAGAGCATGTCGCGGCCGATGCTGTCGGTGCCGAGCCAATCATGCGCATCGGGCAAGTCCCACACGCCGCCGACGATCTTCGTCTGCGGATAGGGCGCGACCCAGGGTGCGAAGAGGATCACGATCAGCGTCACCAACACGATGAAGCCGCCGATATAGACGGTGACGGGAACGCGATGACCGGCGATCTTCATCGGCCGCGGCTTCCGCGCAAACGCGGATTGGCGAGCGCCGCCAGAATATCCGCCAGCGTATTGAGGCCGATGAAGGCGACGGCAAAAACGAGCCCGCAGGCCTGGACCGTCGGCAGGTCTCGTTTGCTCACGGCATCGACCATCAGCTGCCCCACGCCGGGATAGACGAAGACGACCTCCACCACCACAACGCCCACGACGAGATAGGCGAGGTTGAGCGCCACGACGGCGATGATGGGGCCCAGCGCGTTCGGCAGCGCATGATTGAGCACCACCCGCGTGCGTGACAGCCCCTTGAGAAAGGCCGTCTCGACATAGGGCGACGACATGACAGCGAGCGTCGAGGTGCGCGTCATGCGCAGCATGTGCGCGACCACCACCAGAGTAAGTGTCATCGCCGGCAGAGTTGTCGCATCAATACGGTTCCAAAAGCCCATGCCGCCATAGACCGTCGCGAGGCTCGGCAGCCAGCCGAGTTGGGAGGCGAAGACCACGATCAGGATGTAGCTGACGAAGAACTCCGGGAAGGAGATGGTGGCGAGGCTGAGTGTGGAGGAGAGGCGGTCGAGTATGCCGCCCTCCCTGATCGCGGCCAGGATGCCGAGGCCGACCGCAAGCGGCACGGCGATGATCGCCGCGTAACCCGCGAGGAACAGCGTATTTGCGAGCCTCGGCAGCAGCACGCCCGCGATGGGCGTGCCGGTCGTGAGGGAACTGCCGAGATTGCCGTGCACCACCCCCCAGAGCCAGTGCAGGTAGCGCAGATAGGCGGGCGTGTTCAGCCCGAGCTTGGCGCGGAGCACCGCGAGTGCTTCGGGCGTCGCCGATTGCCCGAGCAACGCGCTCGCCACGTCACCTGGCAGCAGCTGCGTGCCGAGGTAGAGCAGGATCGAGACGGCGAGCAGGGTGAGCACCCCGAGCGCCGCCCGCGTCACGATGAAGCGGAGGAT
This sequence comes from Pseudomonadota bacterium, assembly GCA_019351895.1. GTDB lineage: Bacteria > Pseudomonadota > Alphaproteobacteria > Acetobacterales > Acetobacteraceae > Acidisoma. The sequence goes on along the minus strand of JABBOH010000034.1, from coordinate 31,131 downwards.
CTCCACCGATCAGCTCAGCCACACCTTCTCGCCGATACGCTCGCCCATGAAGTCGAACAGCGGGTTGGGCTTCATACCATGCACGCGGTTCGATCCGGCTTCGAGGTAGTCGATGAACATGGGGATGAGCGCGCCTCCGGTGTTGGAGATCATGGCTTGCATCTGGCCATACATCGCCTTGCGCTTCGTCTGGTCCAGCTCGACGCGCGCCTCGATCAGCAGCTTGTCGAACTGCGCGTTCTTCCAGAAGGTGTCGTTCCAGGGCGCATCGGACTTGTAGGCGATGGTCAGCATCTGGTCGGCCGTCGGACGCCCGCCCCAGTAGGAGGCGCAGAACGGCACCTTCATCCAGACATTGCTCCAGTAGCCATCCGCCGGCTGCTGCTTGATGGTGAGGTTGATGCCGGCACCCTGCGCCGTCTGCTGGAACAGCTGCGCCGCGTCGGTCGCGCCGGTGAATGCCACGTCGTTGACGTTGAGTTCGACCTTGAGGTTCGACTGGCCCGCCTTCTTGAGGTAGAACTTCGCCTTATCCGGATCGTAGCTGTGCTGCGGCAGCGAGGCGTCGTAATAGGGGTTGGTCGAGGGAATCGGCTGATCGTTGCCCAGACGGCCGTAACCCCGCAGCACGGTCTTGAGCAGTTGCTCCCGGTCGATCGCGTATTTCAGGGCCAGCCGCACGTTGTTGTCGGTGAAGGGGGCGTCGGTGCAGTTCATGACGAACAGCCCGTGCTGGCCGGCGGCACTTTGGATGACGTGTACCTTCGGACGCTTCTTGAGCAGATCGACCGTGCGCGCATCGAGCCGGTTGATGGCATCAACCTGACCGGAAAGCAGCGCCGCGGTGCGGGCGGACACGTCGTTGATCGTCAGCGTCTCCACGCTGTCCACATAACCACAATTCGGCTTCCAGTAAGGGCGTGTCCGCTTGGTGATGCAGCGGACGCCGGCTTCGTAATGCTCGAGCACGAAACAGCCGGTGCCGATCGGATTCTTCCAGTCGGTAAAGCCGTTCGGCACGACGAGGATATGATAGTCGGACAGCAGGAAGGGGAGATCCGCGTTGCCCGAGTTCATGATGATCTGAATCTTGTTGGGCGAGAGCTTCTTGATGTCGGTGATCGGCGTGAGGGTCGGTGCGGCAGGCGACGACGATTTTCCACGATGCAGATTGATCGAGTAGATGATGTCGTCGGCATCGAGCGTCTTGCCGTTGGAGAAGGTTATGTCCTTGCGGACATCGAAGGTCCAGTCCGCGGCTCCAGGCTTCGATTCCCAGTTCATCAGGAGTTCCGGCGTCGCCTGATTGTGCTCGTCGATCTCGACCAGCCCGTTCATCAGCTGATAGCCGATGTTGGCAGGCACCCAGGAAAGATAGGTCGTCGGGTTGAGGCTGTCCGTCGTGCTGCCGCCCGACATGCCGAGGCGCAGGTGCCCGCCCGACTTAGGCGGAACGTCGGCGCGCGCCTCGCCGATCAGTGGGATGGAGGCGAGGCCGGCGGCCGCACCCATCAGCGCGCTGGCGCTCAGAAACTGACGGCGATCGAGCGGTGGATTGGCGTTCGACATGGAGCCTCCCGAGATGACGTGTCACGCCTGCCGGCGTCACCAGAAGCGCGCCTCCGCCGGCAGAGCAAGTTATGAGCCGCGAGCATATCTGCCTTCCACCATAGCCATGACAAAAATGTGAGGCGTTGTCGAGGGCCGACATGGGAGGCGAGCGAAAGCGACAAACGGCTGGCTCTCTGCACAGGGCCGGCTGGTCCCGACGCATAATGGTCCTCGCAAAAGGCCCCGTTTCCGTGTGGGCGTAGGCCGCGGAGCTAACCTCGGCGCAGGCTCAAGCTTTCCCAAACGAAACAGAGACGTTCTTGGAGCGATCAATCAACATCGCGGCGATCGCGGTCGTGGCCCATCACTCCCTTGAGGAGTGGCACGCCTCGCTGGTCGATCGCGCACCCGATTGGCTGAAGACCAACGGCGCATCGGGCGCCGACATCGTTTTCGTCATCAACGGCTTCATTATGGTCTATCTCATCTTCGCCTGTGTCCTCGCGCTTTCATCCCTGCGCTGGGCAGTCTTCGGCTCCACGCTGTCGATCCTCGCTCTGCTCATGTTGGCGCTCGCCCTGCCGGAAGGGCCGGCGCGCGGCTTCCTCGCCAATCCCATCACACTCGAATTCTGTCTCGGTCTTGCGCTCGGCTGGCTTGTGCTTGCATAGCCACAGCTCCTCGCGCGTCTCGCGAAATTCAGTTCGCTCTTCGGCGCGGTCGGGATCTGCCTGCTGAGCATCGCGCCGATCGTCGTCGCCCACGCTGACACCAGCGGGCTGAACTGGTGGCCGCGCGTCTTCGCCTGGGGCCTGCCCGCTGCCTTGCTGGTGGGTGCCGCCCTCGCCCTGAGGGATCAGACCAGCAAACCGGCGCGCCTCGGCATCCTGCTCGGCAATGCGTCCTACTCCCTCTACCTGACGCATGCCTTCGTCATGATCGGCTATGCACGACTGCTAAAGACGAGCGCCATCGGCTCCGTCAATCAGGTGTTCATCGTCCCGCTCGTCATCCTCGTCGCCGTAGCGATCGGCGTGCTGACGCATCTGCTCGTGGAGCAGCCGCTGCTGGCGGTCGTGCAGCGCCTGATCCGGCGGTCCTCGCGGATCCTCCCTATCGACATCGCCCCCCCGGCCTGACATCCATCTGTCTCCCGCATGGCCAGCCTGGGCGCGTCGATTTGGCGCTTTCCGGTTGCCGCCGTTTTGTGCTGTGGTACCCTCGCACAGTCGCTGACACGCCCGCCTGCCTAAGAAACAGGCTTGAAGCGCTTGTCGGACGAGAGAATGGGAATGTAGATGCGCAAGCTGCTGAAGCTGTTCACGCTGGCCGCCGTGACGGCGGCCTTCGCTGCCCACCTTCACCCGGCAGATGCCGCCACCAAGATCACCTTCGTCACCGATTGGAAGGCGGAGGCCGAACATGGCGGCTTCTATGAAGCGCTCGCCCTCGGGCTCTACAAGAAGGCCGGGCTCGACGTGACCATCCGCCAGGGCGGTCCCTCCATCGACAACATGCAGCTCCTCGCCGCCGGCGCTGTCGATTTCGCTATCGGATCGAATAGCTTCGGCCCGCTCAATCTGGTGCAGGTCGGGGCCAAGGATGTCGCCGTGATGGCCGCCTTCCAGAAAGACCCGCAATGCCTGATGACGCATCCCCGGAGCGACATCAAAAGCCTCGCGGACATCAAGGGTAAGCCGGTCCTCATCTCGTCCGGTTCGGCGAACACCTTCTTCCTCTGGCTCAAGGCCAAGTACGGCTTCACCGACAGCCAGATCCGCCCCTATACCTTCAACATGGCCCCCTTCCTCGTGAACAAGAAGGCGATCCAGCAGGGCTACATCTCGTCCGAGCCCTACCTCGTGAAGCAACAGGGCGGCTTCACCCCCCAGGTTTATCTCTTCGCCGATTACGGCTACCCCTCCTACGCCACGCTCGTGATGGTGTCGCAGAAGATGGTCGACCAGCACCCGGATGTGGTGCAGGCCTTCGTCAACGCCTCCATCGAAGGCTGGTACGACTATCTGAACGGCGATCCCTCCCCGGCCAATGCGCTGATCAAGAAGGACGATCCTGATGAGACTGACGCGCTCATCGCTTATGGCATCAAGACCATAAAGGCCGAAGGCATGGTCGAGGGCGGAGACGCGGCGCGCCTCGGCATCGGCGCCATGACGGACGCCCGCTGGAAGAAGTTCTTCGATGTGATGTCGGCGGAAGGCGTCTACCCGAAGACGCTGGACTACAAGGCAGGGTATACGCTGCGCTTCGTGAACAAGGGTCTCAGCCTGCACATGGCGAAACCCTGAGACCTGCTCCCCAGTTGGCCGTCATGGATCAGCGCCCCCCGGACCATATTACGGCGGCGCCATCGCTCGCCGCGAAGCCGCCGATCGTGACCCTCGACGGCGTCAGCAAGGCCTATGCGAACGGCACGGTGGCGCTGCGGGATGTGAACCTCTCCATCGGCCGCGCTCAGTTCGTGAGCCTTCTCGGCCCCAGCGGATGCGGCAAGAGCACCCTGCTGCGGCTGATCGCGGGCCTCGGCGACCTCACCGGCGGCCGGATCGACTGGCCCGGATCAGCGAAGGCCAGCGACGGCACGCCGAAGCGCGACCTCGGCTTCGTCTTTCAGGAGCCGACGCTGATGCCCTGGGCGAACGTCTTCGACAATGTCTACCTCCCGCTCAAGCTCGGCCGGCTGTCGCGCAAGCAGGCGCGCCCGCGCATCATGGACGCGCTCGCCATGGTGGGGCTGGAGAAATTCGAAAGGTCCTATCCGCGCGAGCTATCAGGCGGCATGAAGATGCGCGTCTCCATCGCCCGCGCGCTCATCACACGCCCCTCGGTGCTGCTGATGGATGAGCCCTTCGCCGCACTCGACGAAATCACGCGCTTCCGCCTGAACGACGATTTGCTACGCCTCTGGGCCGGGCGCGACTGGACCGTCATCTTCGTCACCCACAGCGTCTACGAGTCTGTCTATCTCTCCAACCGCATCGTGGTGATGGGCGCGCGGCCGGGCCGCATCACCGCCGATCTCGCGATTGACGCGCCCTATCCGCGCTCGGAGGCCTTCCGCATGATCCCCGCCTATAACGAATACTGCCGCATGGTCTCGGCCGAGCTTCACGCGACAATGGGCGAGGCTTCGCCCGAATGAGCACGAGCGCCGAACCGGTCGCCCAGCGCGCCGACCGCCGGCTCATCGCGCTGCGCATCGCCCTCCCCATCCTGGTCGGCGTCGTCTTCCTCGGCACCTGGCAAATCCTCGTCACCTGGCTGCAGGTTCCGAAATTCGTGCTGCCCGCGCCGAGCCTGATCGCGACCGCCTTCGTCGACGACTTCGCAAGCCTGATGGGGTCGCTCTGGTTCACTCTCACCGTGACGGTCGAGGCCTTCATTCTCGCGGTCGTCGGCGGCGTGGCGCTCGCCGTGCTTTTCTCGCAGTCCGAGATCGTGGCGACGGCGCTGTTCCCCTACGCCGTCATCCTGCAGGTCACGCCCGTCGTCTCCATCGCACCGCTCATCATCATCTGGGTCGGCTACGACAACGTTCGCGTGGCGCTGCTAATCCTCGCCTGGATCGTGGCATTCTTCCCGGTCCTGTCGAACACGACGCTCGGCCTGCGCTCAACGGACCACAATCTGCGGAACCTCATGCAGCTTTATGGCGCTTCCCGCTGGCGCATTCTCACGGAGGTTCAGTTCCCGAGCGCACTCCCCTACCTGCTCGCGGGGATGAAGATCTCGGGCGGCCTCTCGCTCATCGGCGCCGTGGTGGCGGAGTTCGTGGCGGGCAGCGGCGCCTCCACCGGGCTCGCATGGCGCATCATCGAGGCGGGCAACAGGCTCGACATCCCGCGCATGTTCGCGGCGCTCGCTTTGCTCTCGGTCCTCGGCATCGCGATCTTCGGCGTGTTGAGCGCCTTCGAGTATCTCATGCTGCGCCATTGGCACGAGAGCGCGGTGCGCCGTGAAAACTGACGGAGATTTTTTTATGGATATTGAGAAGCTGAAATCCGACCTCGATGGCATCATGGTCGAGGATGAGCCCGGTGCCGTCCGCAAGAAGAGCCGTGACTTCTACTGGTATTCGCCGATCCTGAAGCGGGATCTCGACCACGTCACCGGCGACATCGTCGTCAGCCCAACGACCGAGGCCGAGGTCATCCAGGCGATCGCCGCCGCTTACGCCGCCGACGTGCCGGTGACGCCGCGCGGCAGCGGCACGGGCAACTACGGTCAGGCGATGCCGCTGTCGGGTGGGATGGTGCTGAGCCTCAGCGGGCTGAACGCCATCAGCCATATCGGGCCGGGAGTGGTCGTTGCGGGCGCGGGCGCGCTCCTCGGAAAGATCGACGCCGCGACGCGCGCCCATTCAGGGCAGGAGTTGCGCATGTTCCCCTCCACCCATCGCACGGCCTCCATCGGCGGCTTCATCGCTGGCGGCTCGGGCGGTGTCGGCTCCATCCGCTGGGGAGGATTGCGCAACATCGGCAACGTCACCCGCCTGCGCGTGGTCACGATGGAGGCGAGACCCCGCGTGCTGACGCTTGAGGGCGACGACATCGCCAAGGTCGCGCACGCCTACGGCACCAACGGCATCATCACCGAATGCGAGGTGCCGCTCGCCCCAGCCTACGACTGGGTCGACGTGATCGTCGCCTTCGAAAGCATGGACCGGGCAGCGGCCTTCGCCGACAGGCTGGGCAACGAGGACGGCATCCTGCTCAAGGAACTGTCGGTCATGGCGCCCACCGTGGCGCACGACTATTTCTCGGGCCACGGGAAATTCGTCCGCCGGGATCAGTCGGCAGTGCTGATCATGGTGGCACCGCACTCGGCCTCCGCGCTGGAAGCCTTCACCCGGCGGCATCGCGGCGAGACCGTCTTCCGCGCCGACCGCCTCGGCGATGACGAGCGCCACGCGCTGCCGCCGTTGTTCGAGTTGACATGGAACCACACGACGCTGGTTGCCCGCCGCGTCGACCCGGCCCTCACCTATCTGCAGACGCTCTATCCCTATCCGGATCATCTGGCGGCGGTCGCGCGGATGGGCGCCCTGATCGGCGACGAGATGATGGACCATCTGGAATTCATCCGCTTCGACGGCCGCATCGTCTGCTCGGGCCTGCCGCTCATCCGCTTCACGACCGAGGAGCGGCTCGATGAGATCGTGCGGCTGTTTGAGGAAAACGGCTGCCTCATCTTCAATCCCCATCGCTACACGCTGGAGGAAGGCGGCATGAAGCGCTCGGATGCGGAACAGCTCGCCTTCAAGCGCGAGGTCGATCCCAAGGGACTTCTCAACCCTGGCAAGATGATCGCCTGGGACGATCCGGATTTCGATTTCACGAGCCGCCGCAGATACCTGTTCTCGGCCCCGGCGGCGTGATGCGCCCGCTGCCATGAGGGTTCTGGTCCTCTACTGCCATCCGGTCGAAGACAGTTTCTGCGCGGCGATCCATGCGGCGGCGTTGCGCGGATTGCGCGCGGCGCGGCATGAGGTCGATGATTGCGACCTCTACGCGGAGGGCTTCCAGCCCGTGCTGACGCGGGAGGAGCGTCGCGCTTATCACGACATCCCGGCCAATCGCGTGCCGGTCGCGTCCTATGTCGAGCGTGTGCAGGAGGCCGAGGCGATGGTCATTGTCTCACCCGTCTGGAACTTCGGCTTTCCCGCGATGCTGAAGGGCTTCTTCGACCGCGTGTTCCTGCCCGGCGTGTCCTTCGACATCCTGGACGGACGGGTGAAGCCGGCTCTGCACAACATCGGCAAGCTGACGGCGGTGATGACCTATGGCGGCAACCGCACCCGCGCCTTCCTGGCGGGCGACCCGCCGCGCAAGATCGTGACCCGCGTCTTGCGGGTGACGATCCGGCCCGGGGCGCCTGTGCGCCACATGGCGTTCTACGACATGAACCGCGCGACAGAGGCCAGGCTTGCCTCATTCTTGCGCCAAGTGGAGCGCGAGATGGCGCGGTTCTGAGCCGCACCATGCGGTATCACGCGGCGGTCGGCCCGGCCATGGTGCGCGGCACCGCGCGTACCAAATCGTCGAGCTCCGCATAATCAGGCAACGCAGTGTCGATAGGCCGTCCCGCACGCAGCACGGTGCGATCCGACTGAGGCCGCGACACCAACTCGTCGAAGCTACGGGCACGAGTGAGGACCAGATCGGCGGCCCTGCCAACACCGATCGCGCCGGTCGCGCCGAGGCCCATGGCCGCGGCCGGCACGCGCGTGATGCTGCCGCCCCAGTCGCCATATGGGTGATCGAGATGCGAAACCCGCAACGTGAACCGGAAACTGTCGAGCGTGTCGTGGTCGCCATACGGCACGAAAGCGTCGCGGCAATTGTCCGTCGCGACCGCCACTGCCACGCCCGCGCGCTTCAACTCGTGCGCGAGCGTCACCCCGCGCCAGCGCGGCGTGCGCCCGGCTACGCGGTCCTGCAGATACATGTTCGCCGACGGCAATGTGACGACGGTGATGCCGAGGCGCGCGCAGGCCTCGATGGCCGCCGCCGCCTCACCCTCGGGCTGCAGCGTCAGATTGCAGCAGTGACCGCAGGTGACGCGACCCTGGAAGTCGTTCCGCTCGACCGCCGCCGCGATGCGCGGCAACGTGAAGGCTGTCACGTCATCCGTCTCGTCGACGTGCAGATCGACGTCGAGCCGGCGCGCCTTCGCCTTGATGAACAGCAGGTCGAGCAGCGCGTCGATCTCCGCGATGGAACCATGATCCGCCCCCGAAAGCCGCGTCACCGCGCCCAGAATACCGGACGATCGCTGCACCAGATCCGCCAGTTCATCGCCGAACGAGGTTCCATACTGATCGATGGTGACGAGCGCCACGGCCTGGAGGGCGATACGCCCCTGCCAACGCGCACGCATGTCGCGGAAGACGCCCCAGGAGATTTCGGCCTGCTCGCCGAAGCTGTCGAGATGAGTGCGGATGGCGCCGACGCCATGAGCGAAAGCGCAGCGGAGACCGAAATCCATCCGGGCCGACACGTCCTCGGTGGTCCAGAAAGCCGCGCGATCCGCGCCTGTCGCGGTCAGCGCACCGAAGAACGTGCCGTCCGGGTTCGGCGTGCGGCGCACCACATGGCCCTTGTCGAGATGCGTGTGCATGTCGACGAAGCACGGCCAGACGATGCCGCCCGCGAGATCGACGCCCTCACCCGCCGTGCCGGCCGGCTCGATGGCCGCCACGATGCCGTTCTCGACGCGGAGGTCGGCGTCATGCAGATAGCCCTCGCGCGGATCGGCCGGGCGGCCGGATGACGCATCATCCACCGTGCCGGCCGGGATCGCGGCGCGCTTCAGCCAGAAGCTGCCGGTGGGAGGGAGTTCGAGAGGTGGCATACGATCTTCCTAGTATTGATAAGTCACTTCCTGCTCGCCGTGAGCGTGCAGGAGATCGAGCAATCGCTTGCGCATGATGAGCCCGGGCCGGTCGGACGGCATATGCGCCTCGATCCGCCGCTGCACGTCGAGGATCGCGTCGGGGCTGGTCGATTCCAGAACCTCCTTGTCCTCGTGCACGATCGTCGCGTCCCAGGCAATGAGCTTCTCGGTTGGGCAGTCGGCCTCGGTGTCGTTCCTGTAGAGCAGCTGCACGAGCTTGATCTCGCCGTCCGCCACGGGGGTCGCCACGTTGATGATGATATGGCGGATGCCGCTCGGATAGGTCATGTCCATCCGCCGCGCGAAGGGCAGGTACCAGTGGTTGACCATGCTGCGCGTTGTCGTGGGATCGCTCGTGCCCGTGACCGCATGCGCCGCCGGCGGGTTGAGGATGTCCACGACAGTCGTCGCCTTGAAGCCGTAGTCGGTTTCCTCGATCGAGTAGACCCTGGGCTTCGGCTGCTTTGCGTCTCCGAAGGTCGCCTGATGCACGAAGGCGAAATGGGCGTTGTCGAAGGAGTTCTCCATCAGCCTGAGCGGAGCCGTCTGCCACGTCTCGTAGAACTGGAAGATGCGGCGGAAGCCGGGATCGCTATCCTCGGGGATGTCGAAGATCGGTGCGAGCGGCTCCTCGAGTGCCACCCAGACGTAGCCGTAGCGCGCCTGCGCGTGGAAAGACCTGACCTGATGCTTGGGGATCGCGCGGTCGGGATCGAATTGCGGGATGCGGACAAGCACGCCGTCGCCGTCATAGGTCCAGCCGTGATAGCCGCAGACGATCAGCCCCGCGTCGCACCAGCCCTTGGAGAGCTTGGCGGTGCGATGGCAACACCGATCTTCGAGCGCGGCCGGCCTATCCTCCGCCGTCATGAACAGGACGAGGTCCTCCCCCATCAGCCGGAAAGGCCGGGGGCCGGCCGCCACCTCATCCACCCGCAGCGTCGGATACCAGAAATGCCGCAGCGTCTTCTGCTTCGTCGTCAGCATCGCGGCGCGCTCTCGCTTCAGGGGGGCAACGTGGACCGTAGAAGGCTGCCATAGAACAGCCGGAACCGCCCAGCGAAAAGCATTGATCGGCGTCCGGACCGCTGCCTAAAACAGATCGGTCTTCCCGCTCGTGCTGCTTTCCGGAGTGCCTCCGCCATGCTCCACAGCCGTCTCCTCACATATTTGGACGAGGTCGCGCGCACGGGCTCGATGCGCAAGGCCTCTGCCCGGCTCCACGTCGCCTCCTCGGCCGTCAACCGGCAGATCCTGGCGCTGGAGGCCGAACTCGGGACGCCGCTGTTCCTCCGCCTGCCGCGCAAGCTCATGCTCACCACGGCGGGCGAAATCATGATCCGCCATGTGCGCCAGACGCTGAAGGACATGGAGCGCGTGGAGCGCCGTATCGAGGAGCTGAAGGGTCTGCGGCGCGGCGAGATCACGCTCGCGATCATGAGCGGGCTCGCGGCCAATATGGTGCCGCGCATCGCGGTCGATTTCCGGCGGAACTCGCCGCGCGTGAAGCTTACGCTCCGTCTGCTGCCGACGGGCAGCGACATCATGGCGGCGGTCGCGGCGGGCGAGGCCGACCTCGGGCTCGGCTTCGACTTTCCGCGTGACCCGGCATTGCGCGTTCTGGCCTCCGGCGTCGGGCGGCTCGGCGCGGTGATGGCCCCCGACCATCCGCTGGCGGGGCGCAGCCTGCTGCGGCTGAGCGATTGCGCTGACTACCCGCTCATCATCGCCGAGGAGGGCATGGCGATCCGCCCCTATCTGAACGAGGCTTTCGCCGCGGTCTCGCTACAGGTGGAGGCGGCGCTGGAGACGAATTCGATCGAGGTGATGCGTCATGCGGCGATGCTGGACCGGGCGATCACCTTCCTCACGCCTTTCGACATCGAGTGGGAGAAGCGCGCCGAACGGCTGGCCTATGTGCCGGTGCACGAGCTGCGCGGGCGGGTGCAGACGCTGATGCTGATCGGTCGCGACCGTGGCGCGGATGCGCTGACGGGGCTATTGGCCGAGCCGATCCGCGCGGCCATCGCCGCGACGGCGGGAGGTGGTTGAGCAAGTCGCAAGGGGCTTCAGAAGAGGCCTACTGAACTCAAATCGCCAGATTCGGATGCCTCGACCAAGCCACACCGAGACGGATTTCGTGTCTGGTGCAGACGCTTCTTTCAATCCATAGTGTCTGCAAATATGGTCGGGAGAGGTCCATGCGTCTGTTTGGTTTGCTCGTCTGCGTGTTGCTCATCGGGGGCCCTCATGTTGCCGCCATTGCGCAGTCCGCGCCTTCGCTCTCTCCCGCCGAGAGACAGCAGCAACTTCAGAAGCTATCGGACGACTTGAACAACCCCAATCCTCTGGTGCGGATTACAGTGCTTGAAGCGGTTCTCGCGGGAAACGACGGAATAGCGCGCGAACTCGCGACCGAGATCGCGCTCGGCAGTAGTGACGAGATGATGCAGAGCTACACCGCAAAGTTGCTGCTTTCGAACACTAAATTGATAAACGTTTCGGTGGCTCTACCTAAAGACCTGCAGAGCCGGTTTGATGCGGCAAAAGGAGATGATTCTGCTATCTCGCAGTTAAAGGAGGAGTATCAATATGCCCTTTTATTTCTGAGTTCGCTCAGCAACAATGTGGCCTTTCACTTCAAGGCGCTCGACGTCCAGACGGGAGCATTTACGTCTATCTGTGACAGACCTTATGGGGCTGCAGCGCCAATGGACGGGGAGTTGAGCAACACCATCCTGCAGTTCCAAGGCCAGTGCGGCTACAATGGAACAGCCAGCACTACCTGTTCGGCTACCATGCATCTTGAAGCACACAGTAGATTCGTCGGCTTACTGTCTTGCACTGGCTTGGACACCCCACTCGCGGCAAGCTTCAGCCTGCGCTAAGGCCGTGTTCACTGATGCAAGATAATGTTGCGAATTCCACCAGCCAATTTGCTAAAGCGCAGACGCACCGTCTGCCCGATCCTTGGAAGGAAGGTGCAGCTCTGGACAAGCTCTGCACCTACCATGGGACAGTAACGGATTGACTGCCATGTTTCTCCACCCGCTACTGTGTCCGACATCAATACCTCCACGTCTTCGAACTGCGAGCCTTTTTCCAGGGTGATCGTGAGCCCACCTAGAGGAGCGGAACCACTCGACGCGATCAGGAGGTCAACATCAATGGACGATGCGCCGGGCCGAAGTTTCGGCCGCCAGCCGCAAGGTGTCTTGGCATCAAACAAATTTGTGGGTCCACAGGTTGGGTCTGGTGTGGCTGCCGACCAACCGATCAGTTTCGAAGAGAGGAGATCTGCCTGGGCACTCCTTGCGGCTACAAGGGTATCCAACCAACCCCGTACAGCATCAAGACGAAGAACGGATATATATCCACCTCCTTCATCGCGCAGAACTAGTCCGAGTGGGAGACCAATTTCACTGACGCTCGTTCCCCGCAGCCGTACGGTCGAGCCGCTGTCGCTCTCACGTATCGGGTCACTTTCTGGGTCTACGGTGCGAATCGTAAAACGGGCGCGGTCCTTGTTGATGGCGACGATCTGTGCGGGAACTTCTTCGCTGCTCCCACTTCTCCCCACCTTCTCGAAATAAATCGGGTCTCTCGTTCCGATAATCCGTTCCAAGGTGGCGCTCAAGTCATCGTATCCCAAGCCGTCGCTGCACTTCTTGGTGAGCGCGCCCACGACGCGAACCCGGGCAACATCCATCGGCGAACCGCCCACCAGTATCGACGGAGCCTCAGGCTCTATCCCGGCGCCCGTCACCCCGGATGCATCAACCAGCATTGGCGACTGCATCCGCCCGTCAATAAAAAGCACGTGCCTAGGCGTCAGAACAAAGCAATCGTTGCCTTTAGAATATAGCCACCCTTCACCAGACCGATCACCGGCGACGGTGACCCGCACGGGTTCTGCTAAAGCCTCACCTGCCACCATAAGCGTTGCCAAGGCCGCCATTGGCAGAAGCTTGCGGACTTTCATTCGATCATCTCCGCTCTCTCCTGACTACGACCTCTTCCTGGACCCAACGTCGAACGCGGTAGCTAAAGCCGCAGGCCAAGAGGAGGAGAGCCAGAACATGAAGGTTAGGGTCAGCCACCCATCTTGCGATCAACCCTAGCGAGATGCGCAATGGTTGCTCGTGACGACCACGCTCATCCGCAGGAATGGCGGCTGGAAGACCCACATCGATTTCAGATGCGTAGCCGGAGGCGCTGATCTGAAATCCTCTCGGCCCAATAGGTGTGAAATCGATATCGGCAAAGCCTGACCAGTCTGCCGGAAGATCATTGATGGTCTGGGCGTCAGTGAGGACACTACCTGGCGGTAGAGGCACAGCATCTGCCAGAAAAAGCTCATCAACCCTCATGACACCGATGCGGCTGAACTGTCTGATGATCCATGCGCTTGCGATGCTGACCCAATCGTTACCGCCGTAATCGGTCGCCCGACCATAGATGCTAAGTGACCCCGACAGCAATGTTCTCAAAGGATCGCGCGGATCGGCATCGTCGTATATTTCGTCCCCCAGTCGAAGAAGGGCGCCCGATACCGGAAGTCTGATAGTCGAGGATGCGGGGCAGGTTGCGTCGTTATGATCGATTGCGATTTGCAGCCGCTGATTGTATCTGCGGTAAAATCTTCCCCCGCCATTAGAGGACGCTGCTAGCGTCGGATAGCCGGAGACTTTAATCGGGCTTCCTGCCGTCACAATACTGATAATGGCGCGATCATATCCAAAACGCGTGTACTCGACAGTGCTCCCGAGTGGGGGGGACACTACCAAATCGTCAACACAATCTCCGGGTTGGCCGGCGATAAGCAAACGTCCATTGAGCAAAGGGATGACGGCCGCGTCAGCGGCTGTGACCGTTGAGGAGAACGTCTCCGTGTTCGCAGAGATTGACATGACCGTCTCCGAACGCGGAAGCAGGAGAACCGCGACGCCTAACGCTACAAGTCCGGTGAAGACTAGCAGGCCATGCTTTAGGATGTTGGGGAGATGCACGTGCGCGGGCTTGAACCGTCTCACCAGGCTTTGGGAGCCAGTTCCACTGAAAAGCTGTCACTATCTATGTCGCCCGCCCGGGTCAGACGGTTGATCGTTATCTGATCGATATTCTGAGTTTTTATGTCTGAGATCGGGAACGTGCAAACCGTGTCGAACGCAATGCTCCGCTCTGACGCGATGCCGTGGCAAGTGCCCGTTGCAAGCAGAGCGTTTGCCGCATTGTTTAGCGTCGCCGTCACTTCAACCGCACGTTGTCCGTTCACAAATGCAACGAGGGTTGAGGGGTCGCCCTTTGTGGATACCGAAGGCACGAGAGTTCCAGGGTCCGCGTCTCCGCAGCTAGCTTTTAGCGCGGTACGGAGGGCGAATTCGCCACTGTTATATTGCCGAAGTAGCACGCTGTCTGCCCAATGCGCCTTAAGAAGCCCCTCTTCGGCGGGACCAACTGGCACTGGGAAAACGCCCTGAAGAGCATAACGCCCGTCACCTGTCGTGGCGTCGACACAGGCCATCTCAGCCCGGCTGCGGGTAGGAAGAGCAATGTGCATGTTTGGGAGGATCACTGGTCCTGACTGGCTACCAACTCTGAGCCCCACAAGTACCTCCCCCGCGACATCGGTGGCGGCTGAGTAGTGCTCCGTTATGTTACCGACCAGAACTACATCGGCACGCACCGAGCCGATGTGATACGTCATCGCCATCGTCAGGGATAAAGCTGCTACTGACGTCCGCATGGCACCACCGACCTCATTCTGTGTGATTACGGTGGTTTCCAGCGGCTTGCCACAAGAAACTTCGTTTGTCGCTAGCGCTGGCGCGTCGACAGGCTGAAGCCTCGTATCCGCGCAAAGCCTCGGAGCCGGATAAATGCCCAGAGGCAGCTTCGACCGGTGAACGATAGGCGCAGCCTATCATGACCGCCATTAAAACCGATTTGAGTTATGGATGCCGAGGGGTAGATAAGGACAGAGACCACACGCAACGTGATCGGAGGAAATGATGGACGGCGAAAATAAGTGCCCCGTTATGCACGGGCCTGACAAGAACGCGGTCGTGCTCGAAATGACCAACCAGCTCTGGTGGCCGAACCAGCTGAACCTCAGGATTCTCCACCAGAACCCGCCTCAGGCCGACCCGATGGGTGAAGCCTTCAACTACGCCGAGGAGTTCAAGACCCTCGACCTCGAAGCGGTGAAGCAAGACCTCTTTGCCCTGATGACGACCTCGCAGCCCTGGTGGCCGGCGGATTACGGCCATTACGGGCCGTTCTTCATCCGCATGGCGTGGCATAGCGCGGGCACCTACCGCACCGCCGACGGGCGCGGCGGAGCCGGTGCCGGAACACAGCGGTTCGCGCCCCTCAACAGCTGGCCCGACAACGCGAACCTCGATAAGGCGCGCCGCCTGCTCTGGCCGATCAAGCAGAAATACGGCCGCAAGCTTTCCTGGGCCGACCTCCTTATCCTCACCGGCAACTGTGCGCTGGAGTCGATGGGCTTCAAGACCTTCGGCTTCGCCGGCGGCCGCGAAGACATCTGGGAGCCGGAAGAGGACGTGTATTGGGGCTCCGAGGACACCTGGCTCGGCGACAAGCGCTACAGCGGGGACAGGCAGCTCGAAAACCCGCTCGCCGCCGTGCAGATGGGTCTCATCTACGTCAACCCCGAGGGGCCGAACGGCAACCCGGACCCGCTGGGTTCGGCGCGCGACATCCGCGAGACCTTCGCGCGCATGGCAATGAACGACGAGGAGACCGTCGCACTGATCGCAGGCGGCCACACCTTCGGCAAAACGCACGGCGCGGCGGACCCGAACCAGTATGTCGGGCCGGAGCCCGAGGGCGCCAGCATCGAGGAGATGGGCCTCGGCTGGAAGAACAGCTACGGCACCGGCAATGCCGGCCACACCATCACGAGCGGCCTCGAAGGCGCCTGGACGCCGACGCCCACCAAATGGGACAACACCTTCTTCGATACGCTCTTCGCCTTCGACTGGGAGCTGACCAAAAGCCCGGCCGGGGCGTGGCAGTGGCAGCCCAAGGGCGGCGCGGCCGCGAATGCCGTGCCGGACCCGCATGACCCGGCCAAGAGGCATCCGCCGACGATGCTGACATCGGATCTCGCGCTCAGGCTCGACCCGATCTACGCGCCGATCTCCAAGCGCTTCCACGAGAATCCGCAGGAATTCGCGGAGGCTTTCGCCAAGGCTTGGTTCAAGCTGACGCATCGCGACATGGGACCCTATGTCCGTGGCCTCGGCCCGCTGGTGCCCGCCGAGCCGCAGCTTTGGCAGGACCCGATCCCGCCCGTCGATCATGAGTTGATCGGCGACCAGGACATCGCCGACCTCAAGGCGAAGGTCCTCGCCTCGGGTCTCACAACCGCGCAGCTGGTGGCTACCGCCTGGGCCTCGGCCTCGACCTTCCGCGGCACGGACAAGCGCGGCGGCGCCAATGGCGCGCGCATCCGCCTCTCGCCGCAGCGGTATTGGGAAGCCAACCAGCCGACCGAACTCGGCGCGGTGCTGGAGAAGCTCGAAGCGATCCGGGCCGAATTCAACGGCGCGCAGTCCGGCAAGAAGGTGTCGCTCGCCGATCTCATCGTGCTCGGCGGCGCGGCGGCGATCGAGGAAGCGGCGAAAAAGGGTGGCCACACGGTCACGGTGCCCTTCACGCCGGGCCGGACGGATGCCTCCCAAGAGCAGACGGATGTCCAGTCCTTCTCGGTGCTGGAGCCGACGGCGGACGGGTTCCGCAACTATCTGCGGACGGCCAACCCGAAGCCGCCCGAGAAGCTGCTGGTCGATCGCGCGCATCTGCTGACGCTGACAGCGCCCGAAATGACCGTGTTGCTCGGTGGCCTGCGTGTGCTGGACGTTAACTTCCAGCAGTCGAAGCACGGTGTCTTCACCGACCGGCCCGGCACGCTGACGAACGACTTCTTCGTCAATCTGCTCGACATGAACACCACGTGGCAGGCGACGCCGACCGCGGGCGTGTTCGAGGGGCGGGATCGCGCGACGAACGAGGTCAAGTGGACGGGCACGAGTGTCGATCTCGTCTTCGGGTCGAACTCGCAGCTGCGCGCGCTGTCCGAGGTGTTCGCTTGCGACGATGCGCAGGAAGCCTTCGTGCATGACTTCGTCGCCGTCTGGACGAAGGTCATGAACCTCGACCGCTTCGACCTCGTCTGAGATCAGGTCGCGATAAACAAGGGCGGCGTTTCAGGAAACTGGAACGCCGCTTTTTTTTGTGCGCGTGTCACGCCGGGCCGTTGAACGCGGTCCGCGCCGTGACCGCCTCCAGCGGATAAGCGAGCACCTCGTCGATCAGGCCCAGCAGCGCCCGCGCCGCGCGCTCCACCTGCTCCGAGCCACGACGCGCATCGGCGGCGGCTGCATTCCCGCAAGCGCCGGCAGGGTGCAGATCCTGCGCCTGCCAGCCGAAGCCGACCCCGCCCTCGGGCGTCAGCAGCGCGTTCGTCCGCGCAAGCTCGACCGAGCGTGGCACGAAGTCGGCCGCATGCTCCATGCCCACGAGATCGGGATGGAGATGCAGCATGACGGAGGTTTCGGCCTCGCCGCCATGAATGCCGTGGCGCAGTTCGTCCGCGCTGTAGAGGTCGCTGCTGTCGATGGTGCGGAACCAACTGGCACCGACCGCGAACATGCCGAGTTCGACGCGGAGTTCGCGGCAGACGATCTCCATCACCTGCGGCTGGCCGCCATGCGAGTTGAAGAGGATGATCTTACGCACTCCCGCCCGCCACGCGCCTTTCGCCACCTCGAACCAGAGGCGCGCCAGCAGGTCGTAGGGCAGGCTGAGCGTGCCCGGGAAGGCCAGATGCTCGTTCGACTTGCCGACCGGTAAAGCCGGCAGCACCAGCGCCGGCAGGTTCCTGGGCATGAGGTCCACGGCCCGCGCCAGTATGCCGGCGTTAATGGCCGCATCGACCCGCACCGGCAGATGCGGGCCATGCTGCTCCACCGCGCCCACCGGCAGGATGGCGACGATCCCGCCCATGTGCAGTTCCGCGAATTCCCGGGTGGAAATGTCCCACCACCAATGCGACGACGGCGCCTTCATCGGCCTTGCCCTCCTGCTGCTGACCACACCTCCATAGAACCCTTTTCCGCCTCTGACCGCTGCCCATTAGGCAGCGCATCGCGCGCAAAAAGATTGTTCCAATTTTAGCCAAGGTAGGGGAGCATGCCCCGACTTGCCGCCTTTTGCGGCACTAGATGAGGACGACACCATGCTCGCAGCCTCAGAACCCACGGACATGCCCATTTCGACGCCATCCGCGCCGACGGATCTGATCGCGGCGGCCATCGACGCGCAGGCTTTCGCGCCCTTCGGCAAGCTCATCGAGCCGACGCCTGACGGCACGCCGGTGCCTGAGGTGGACCGCGCGCTCGACCTCGCGGCCGGCCGTCCGCGCTTCTACATCATGGCGCTCGATTATCGCGGCCTCACCGTCTCCCGCATCACGCGGCATAGCGCGGCGACGCAGGTGCTCGCCTCTGCCGATGGCGAAAGCTGGCTGCTCGCGGTGGCACCGCCCGACGAGACATCGGACGCGCCCGACCCGTCGGCGATCCGCGCCTTCACGATCCCGGGCGGCGTCGGCGTGCTGCTCAGCCGCGGCACATGGCACGCCGGCCCCTATTTCGAACCCACGCGCATGAACTTCTTCAACCTCGAACTCGACGACACGAACGCGGCCGACCATCACAGCTGCGACCTCGCGGCGCGCTTCGGCGTGACCTTCACCTTGCGGTCGGCCGCGTGAGCCTCTCCGTGCCGCTGGACGAAGCGCGTGTGGGCGACACCTACGTCCCGCCGCGCCGGGCCCTCGCGGACGGTCTCGCCATCCGGGAGGTGGAGATGATCTACCGGCGGGGCAATCAGACCGTCGCCGCCCTATCCGGCTGCAATCTCGATGTGCCCGCGGGTTCCTGGGTGTCCCTCATCGGCGCGTCGGGCTGCGGAAAATCGACGCTGCTGCGCATCCTCTCCGATATCGTGAAGCCCACGAGCGGCACGGCGCTGCTCGGCGGCATGACGCCCGCGGAGGCGCGGGCCGCGAGACGCTTCGCGCTCGTCAGCCAAAGCGCCGTCATGCTGCCCTGGCGCAAGGTGCTGGCGAATGTCGAACTCGGGCTGGAGGTCGCGCGTGTCGGTCGCGCCGAACGCCGCCGCCGCGCCGAGGCGGCAATCGAGATGGTCGGCCTGAAAGGTTTCGAGCGCGCCTATCCGTCCGAGCTTTCGGGCGGCATGCGGCAGCGCGCGGCGATCGCGCGGGCGCTGACGCTGAAACCTGCCTACCTCTTCATGGACGAGCCCTTCGGCGCACTCGACGAGCTTACCCGCGACCGGCTGAATTTCGAGCTGCTGCGCATCCTGGAGGAGACGAAGGCAACGCTGCTGCTCGTCACGCATTCGATCAGCGAGGCGATCATTCTCTCCGACACTGTCGTTGTCATGTCACCCCGTCCCGGACGGATCACGCATCGCGTCGATGTCGGTTTCGGCCACCACCGCACGCCCGAGATGCGGGACGACCCGCGCTTCGGGCGTCTCGAATCCGAAGTGCGCCATGCGCTGGGCCATAGCATGAGCAGCTGACGCGCCCGGCACCACTCCCAGTCCACAGCTTCAACAGAGGAATTTTCAATGCGGATGAGCAGTCGCTGGATGAAACCGCTTCTGGCGGGCGTGGCCATGCTCGGCTTGGGCGCGGGGAGCGCCGAGGCGGCCGGCATGACCAAGCTCTCGGTCGTGCTCGGCTACATTCCCGATGTCGAGATGTACGGGCCGGAATACGCGCTGCACCAGGGCTACTACAAAGCCGAGGGGTTGAACGTGACGCTGATCCCCGCGGGCCAGGGCGTCGATCAGGTGCAGATGGTGGCGGCCGGGATCGCGACCGTCGGGATCGACAACCCGGAGGCGATCCTCGCCGGCGAAGGCCAGGGCGAGCACTTCAAGGTCTTCGCGGGCCAGTTCCAGACGCAGCCCATCGCCATGACCTGCCGCAAGGATAGCGGCGTGACCACGCCCGCCGACCTCAAGGGCAAGACCGTCGGCGTGAAGGTCAATGCGCTGCCTTACTTCAAGCTTTTCCTCGCCAAGAACAACGTGCCGTACGACGCCGTAAAGCAGACGTCGATCGGCCCGAACGATGTGTCCCTGTTGATTGCAGGCCGCATCGCCTGCGAGATCACGACCTTCGCCTTCAACGAGCCGTTGCTGGTGCAACAGGCCGGCGTGCCGACGACCGTGCTGCCGCTCGGCAAATATGGCCTGAACGCGCAGGCTGATTCCTTTTTCGTCAAAAGCAGCTACTTCGACAAGCCCGCTAACCAGGCGACGCTGATGAAGTTCCTCAGCGCGACGGCCAAGGGCTGGGTCAGCTTCTACAAGGATCCGAAGGCGGCGGCGAACTGGATCATCGACCAGCACCTCGTCGACGGGCTCGACCGCACGCAGCAGATCTTCCAGGCCGAGCAGCAGGTCAACTACATGAAAAGTCCGCTGACGGCTGAGAAGGGCATCCTCTGGCTCGATCCGTCGATCTGGCAGGAGACGGCGGCGAACCTGAAGGCGGCGGGCGTCACCTCGACCGTGATCCCGGTCGCGCCCATCCTGACGACGTCGATCCTCGAAAAAGCCAATATGCCGAAGTTCTGACGGGAAGATCCGCCGCGATGAGCATAATCCTGGCCGACGGCTGGATCGTCACGATGAACCCGAAGCGGGAGGTGCTGGACGAGGCCAGCATCCTCGTCGAGGGCGACCGCATCGCGGCCGTCGGCACGCGGGCGCAGCTCAGCGCGGCGAACCCCCATGCCGAGGTGATCGACTGCCGGGGGCAGATCATCATCCCCGGCATGGTGAACACGCATACGCATCTGTTCCAGACCCTGCTCAAGGGTCTGGGCGATGACCGCGTTCTGCGCGACTGGTTCACCTGCATGACCGGCCCCTCCGCCGTCGAACTGACCGCCGAGGATGTCTCGGCCGCGGCGCTGCACGGCTGCGTCGAATCCATTCGCTCCGGCGTGACCTCGCTCGTCGATTTCATGTATGCGCATCCGCGTCCGGGGCTGACGCAGCCGGTGATCGACGCTTTCGAGGCGACCGGGATCCGCGGGCGCGTCTGCCGCGGCTTCATCACGACAGGCGAGGAATTCGACATCCCGGCAGCGCTCATCGAGACGCCGGACGCAGCCCTCGCCGATGCCCAGCGTCTCATGCGCAGCCACAACCGGGCCGGCGGCCGCGTTCAGGTGGGCCTCGCCCCCAGCATGATCTGGGCGCTGGATGAGGCAACGTTGCGGCGCACGCGCGCCCTCGCCGATGAGGAGCGCGCCTTCATCACCATTCACGTCGCGGAGACGACTTTCGAGATCGAGCAGTCGCAGGCGCGGTTCCGCTGCACCGACACCGAGCTTCTCAGCGAAATCGGCTTCCTCGGGCCGGACGTGCTCGCGGTCCATTGCGTGCAATGCGCGGCGCGCGACATCGGCCTGTTGCGCCGTCACGACACGCGGGTTTCGCACAACCCCTGCAGCAACATGTATCTCGCATCCGGCCTGCCGCCGATCCCGGCGATGCTGGAAGCGGGCGTCACCGTGGGCCTCGGCTCGGACGGTCCCGCCAGCAGCAACAATCACAGCCTGTTCCAGGCGATGAAGTTCGCGGCGCTAATCCAGAAGGGCTTCCACCGCGACCCCACCATCATCACCGCCGAGAAGGCGCTCGAGATGGCGACGATCGACGGCGCGCGGGCGATCGGGCTCGACCATGAGATCGGGTCCATCGAGCCCGGCAAGAAGGCGGATATCGCGATCGTCGACACCAGCGGACCCGCCATGGCGCCGGTGCATCATCCGGTCTCTGCGCTGGTCTATTCGGCGCTCGGGCATGAGGTCTCGACCGTGCTGATCGATGGCCGCGTCGTCATGCGCGACGGGCACATGACGACGGTCGATGAGGGCGCGGTGATGGCGCGGTCGCGCCGGGCCGCCGACAGCCTGACCGCGCGCGCCAAGACCGCGCATTTCGCCCGCCGGCCGTGGCGTTCAAGTGCGGGGCGGTCACAGGCGGAGCATTCCACAACGCGAGCGCCCGCATGAGCCCCGCCCGCGCCGCGACCGTGCTGGTGCCACCGGCGATCCTCGTCGTCGCCCTCGTCGTCGTCTGGGGCTGGATGAGCGCGCATGGGCTCATCGCCAACTATCTGCTGCCGGCGCCATGGGTGCTGCTCATGGCGATCATCGACAACGCCTCCGAACTGCTGCGCCACGGCACGGCGACGACGATCGAGGCGCTCGGCGGTTTCGCCATCGGCAGCCTGCTCGGCGTCGTCGCCGCCATCCTGCTCGCGTCATCGCGGAGGCTCAGGCAGTGCTTCTTTCCGCTGGCGCTCGCGAGCCAAGCGGTGCCGATCGCCGCCATAACGCCGCTGATCGTGCTGCTGATCGGGCGCGGCCTGCCCTCGATCCTCACCGTCGTCGGCATCGCCGCCTTCTTTCCGATGCTCATCAACATGACGCGCGGTCTGCGCGAGGCCGACATTGGCTACCACGAGCTTCTGCACAGCCTATCGGCGAGCGGCGCGCAGCGTCTCAGGATGATCGAGCTTCCGGCGGCGCTCCCCTATATGTTCGCGGCGCTCAAGGTCAGCGCCTCCGCCTCCTTCATCACCGCGATCGTCGGTGAGTGGATCGGCTCCAATGTCGGCCTCGGCTATCTCATCGTGATCTCCGGGCAGTATTTTAAAATTCCGACGCTCTGGGCGGCGGTCGTCGTGGCAGCGGCGCTCACCCTCGTCCTAGTCGGGCTCGTCAGCCTCGCCGAGCGGCTGGCGATGCCCTGGGCACCGAAGGAGCCCGCGCAATGAGCCGTGCGATGCGGATCGGGGGGCAGATCGGCGGGCCGGTCCTCGTCTTCGCCGTGGTTCTGGCGCTGTGGTGGGCGGTGACGGCGCTGGGCTGGATCGACCCGCTGGTGCTCCCCTCGCCGCTGGCTGTGGCCGCCGTGTTCTGGAACGACGCCGGCACGCTCGCCTTCAACGCAGGCATCACCGCGACCGAGGCGATCGCCGGCCTCGTCATCGGCAACTCGATCGGGCTGCTGCTCGCGATCCTCTTCGTGGGATCACCCACCAGCCGCCGGTCCGTGCTGCCGCTGGCAATGGCGGCGCAGGCGATCCCCATCGTCGCCGTCACGCCCGCGCTCATCATCGGCTTCGGCAACGGGATGGAGCCCAAGATCCTCGTCGCGATCTTCCTTGTGTTCTTTCCCATGCTGGTGAACGGGATGCGGGGGCTGCGCAGCGCCGACGCCGAGGTGGGAGAGCTTCTGCACAGCCTGTCCGCCAGCGGCTTCCAGCGGCTCTGGATGGTACGGCTGCCCGCCGCCCTGCCCTATATCTTCACGGCGCTGAAGTTCTCCGCCTGCAGTTGCTTCGTCGCCGCCATCGTCGCCGAATGGGTCGCGGCCAACCGGGGCCTCGGCTACCTCATCGTCTTCGAGAGTTCCCAGTATCGCAACGCCGAGGTCTGGGCGGCGGTCATCATCGGCACCGTCTCCAGCATGGCGCTCGTCGGGGTCGTCGTGCTGATCGAGCGCTGGGCGATGCCCTGGGCGTTCTCGGGGGCAAGACACACGGGCCGTCTCGCATGACGACGCGGCCCGTGGGCATCTTCAACCAGATGTGGGCGGAGGCGCGCGTGCCGGATGCGGAGGCCATCGCGACCGCGCTCGGCATCATCCGCGAAGCCGAGGCGCAGGGCTTCGCCTCCGCCTGGATCGGCGAGCATCACGTGGCGCCGGGCGTTCCCGGCACCTTTCACGGCCGCGTGCCGGCGACCGAGGTGTTCCTCGGCTACCTCGCCGCGGCCACGAACCGCATCGCGGTCGGGACGGGCGTGAAGGTTCTATCGACCAACTCCGGTCGCCGCTCGGCCGAGGAGATGGCGATGCTGCATCTCCTCGCACCCGGCCGGGTGGAGTTCGGGCTCGGCCAGGGCACGGCGTTTCCCGGCGCGGCCGAAAGCCGCGAGGAGAAGGCGGCCCGCTTCCGTGCGCTGCTCGCGGATATCATCGCGACGCTCCGGGGCGAGCGGCCCTTCTCCCTCGCTCCCTGCCCCGAGGTGGTGCAGAAGATCTGGGTCGCGGCGCGGGACGAGCCGAGCATCGCCTTCGCGGCCCGGCATGGCCTCCATTTCGTCATCGGTCAGGCCGAGAACGGGCAGCGGCAGGCAGAGTTCGTGCGGCGCTACCGGGCCGAGGGCGGCACCGGGCAAGTGCGCGGCGCGCGAATCGCCTTCGTCGCCGAGACCCGCGCCGAAGCGGAGGCCGCCTGCGCCGAGGCGACCGAGATCTACTTCGCGGCCCTCGGCTACAAGGGCTATCACGCCCAGGCGGTCGCGGACGGGCTGCTGCCGCCGACAGCGCCCACCTCCGCCGAGCGCCGCCGCCAGCTCGATTTCTTCGCCGGCACGCCCGACGAGGTGGCAACGGCGCTCAACGCGCATATTGCGCTGACGGGGATCGACCGGCTGGATATCATGCCGCACCTGCCGGGCATGGAGGCGTCGGCCGTCTGCCGGTCGCTCGCGCTGTTCGCCGCCGAGGTGCGGCCCCGGCTGCGCTTCCCGGCGATGGCGGAGACCTGAGACATGCTGCGCGTGACCGGACCTGAGACAGTCTCCATGACCACGCGGGACAGCGTGCGGCTGGACGCCGACCTCTACCGCCCCGCTGAGGGCGGACCCTATCCGGTTCTGCTCATGCGCCAGCCCTACGGGCGACGAATTGCCTCGACGGTCGTCTTCGCCCATCCGCGCTGGTATTCGTCGCAGGGCTATATCGTCGTCGTCCAGGATGTACGCGGCACCGGAACCTCCGAGGGGACCTTCCGCGCCTTCGAGACCGAGCGCGCAGATGGTGCCGATGCCATCGCCTGGGCCGCGGCGCTCCCCGGCTCCACCGGGCGCGTCGGCATGTACGGCTTCTCCTACCAGGGCATGACGCAGTTGCTGGCGCTGGCCGGCGGCGCGCCCGCCCTGGCGGCGCTCGCACCGGTCATGATTGCCTGGGACCTCCATGGCGACTGGGCCTATGAGGGCGGCGCGCTGCGGATGGCCGATGGCATCGGCTGGGGCGTCCAGATGGCAGCTATCCAGGCGGCTCGCGCACAGGATGCCGAGGCCTTCCAAGCGCTCCTCCGCGCCGCCCGTTCGGTGCCGCTGCAGGACGAGACGCCCGCTTTCCCGGATGTGCTGCGCCGCTACCGCGCGTTTGGCCATTATGGCGACTGGGTCGAGAGCGAGGCGCGCGATGCCGGCTACTGGGCGCGCACCTCGCCCCGCGCCGCACTAGCGGGACAGCGGATGGACGTGCCGATGCTGCATATCGGCGGCTGGTACGACACGATGCTGATGGGCACGCTGGACGCCCATGCCGCCGCCCTCGCGGCCTCCAGCCAGCCGCAGCGACTGGTGGTCGGTCCCTGGCCGCATCTGCCCTGGGGCCGGATGTCGGGCGGCGACATGGGACCGGCGGCGGATGGCCATATCGACCGCCTCCAACTCGACTGGTTCGACGGCTTCCTCAAGGGTGCCGGCGGGGGCGCGCACTTGGCCACCGGCGTCGATCTGTTCGACGTGGGCGCCAAGGGATGGCGGCATTTCGGCATGTGGCCGGCGGGCGAGCAGGTGCTCCACCTCGGCAGTTCGGGGCTCGCCGCCCCCACCGTGACGGATGGGGTGCTTCAGGAAACCATCAGCGATCCATCATGGGACGAGATCGTCCACGATCCCTGGCGTCCCGTGCCGTCGCTCGGCGGCCATGACGCCGCGCCGATGGGACGGCAGGATCGCGCAGGGCTTGATGCCCGCGCGGACATCGCCTGCTATACGACCGCGCCGCTGGCCGCCGAGGCGCTGCTGGCCGGGCGCGTCGATCTCGATCTCTGGGTCGCGACGGATGCGCGGTCCTTCGACATCTCGGCGGTTCTCTCGGAGGTCACGACCGACGGCCGCGTCATGGTGCTGACGCAGGGCTATCGGCGCATCTCCGCCGAGGACCCTCTGCCCATCCGCGTCTCGCTCCGGGCGATCTGCGCCACCATCCCCGCCGGTTCCGCGCTGAGGCTGAGCCTCGCGGGCGCCAGCTTCCCGGCTCATCCCGTCAATCCCGGAACAGGCGCCACCGCCGCCGTCACGCGGCTCATCGACTGTCAGGTCATCACGCTGAGCATCGCGCATGGCGGAACCAACCCGTCCCGTCTCATTCTTCCGCGCACAACCGCGACCACATCGCTTTCAGGGAGCTGCCCATGATCGCCTTCGGCAAGGAGGCCGCCGCGACGGCCAAGGCTTTCCGCATCGCGCCCACGGACAGCAACTACTTCGCCGTCCTCTTCGACCCCGAGAAGGACAATATCCGCAACGTGTTCGTGGTGGAGATTTTCACCCCGGGCGGCGCCACCCCGCCCAATACTCATGCCCAAGCCGACGAGTTCTTCTACGTGCTCTCCGGCGAGGGCATCGCGCGCTGCGGCGCCGCCGAGACGCCGCTCCGGAAGGGCGATGCCCTGTTGCTGCATCCCGGAAACGAGCACATCGTCCAAAACACCGGCACCGCGAAGCTCTATTGCCTGACCGTGATGACGCCGAACGAGGGTTTCGCGGAACTGATCCGCAACGGGCAGCCGGTGGAGCTGGATGCCGAGGATCTCGCGGTGCTGGGAGGCTGAGGCATGAGCGTGACCGGGCTCGCCGAAGCCGCGATCGAGACTGCGCCGGGGTCACCGGCCCTGGTGCCGCTCGGCGCCAGCCCGCGCAACGCGTGGCGGGTCTCCGCCGATGCCGTCGATCTCCGTCGTGCGCCGCGCGAGCCTCTGGCGCTGCAGATCGCGGCCACGCCGCAGCGGCTGACGCTCGACCTCGCGCGGACGGCCATCCTCGTCATCGACATGCAAAACGACTTCTGCCACCCGAAGGGCTGGCTTGCCCATATCGGCGTCGATGTGACCCCGGCGCGCGCGCCCATTCCGGCGCTTGCCGCCTTGCTGCCGTCGCTCAGGCAGCGGGACGTGCCGGTCCTGTGGGTGAACTGGGGCAACCGGCCGGATCTGCTCAACCTCAGCCCCTCCGTTCTCCATGTCTACAAGCCGAGCGGGACGGGCACCGGCCTTGGCGACCCTCTGCCCGGCTCCGGCGCGCCGGTGCTGGAGCGGGACAGCTGGGCGGCGGCCGTCGTCGACGAGCTGACCCAGGAGCCCGGCGACATCCGCGTCTCGAAATACCGCATGTCGGGGTTCTGGGACACCGAGCTCGACAGCATCCTCCGCAACCTCGGCGTGACCACGCTGCTGTTTGCCGGCGTCAATGTCGATCAATGCGTGCTCTGCACGCTGCAGGACGCCAACTTCCTCGGGTATGACTGCGTGCTGCTGGAGGATTGCAGCGCCACCACGTCGCCCGACTATTGCTTCGCCGCCACGCTCTACAACGTGCGGCAGTGCTTCGGGTTCGTGGCGCAGTCGGAGGCGTTTCTCGGCGGGTCGTAAAGCCGTCGCTTGCATGACATGCTGCGCCTCCGGTTGGCCAACCGGCCAGGATTGGATGCGAGGATGCAGATGAGCGCGACGGACAAGGCGGGCGGGAACGAGGCCCAGATCGAATTCTGGAATGCGACGGCGGGGCGGACCTGGGCCGGGTGCCAAGCGCTGCTCGACCGGCAGCTGGAGCCGCTCGGGGCCGAGGCCATGGCGGCGCTGGCGCCCGCGACGGGGGACCGCATTCTCGATATCGGCTGCGGCTGCGGGCAGACAAGCGTCCTGCTGGCCGAGCATGCCGGGCCTTCGGGCAGCGTGGTCGGCGTCGATATTTCCGAGCCGATGCTGGCCGTGGCGCGCGCACGCCCCGTCCCGCCCGGCGCCAATCCCCCCACCTTCCAGCAGGCGGACGTGCAGACTGCCGATCTTGGCGATGCCGTCTTCGACGCCGTCTTTTCCCGGTTCGGCGTCATGTTCTTCAGCGATCCGGTGCTGGCCTTCGGCAATATCCGCCGCGCAATGAAGCCTGGAGGCCGCCTCGCCTTCGTCTGCTGGCGGCCGCTGCCCCTGAACCCCTGGATGCTGGTGCCGATGGACGCAGCCCGGCCGCTGCTGCCGCCTCTGCCGCCACCGCCCGACCCGACGGCGCCGGGTCCCTTCGCCTTCGCGGACGGGGACCGCGTCCGCGCCATCCTGACGGCGGCCGGGTTCGCCCAGGTGCAGATCCGGCCCCATGACCGGCTGATCGGCAGCGGCAACCTCGACGACGCCATCACGCTTGCGCTCCGCGTCGGGCCTCTCGGTTCGGTGTTGCGGGAGAGCCCGGACCTCGCGCCCGCAGTCAGCGGCGTTGTGAGAACGGCTTTGTCTGCCTATGTGACGCCGGCGGGTGTTTTGATGCCGGCGGCCGTCTGGATCGTCACCGCGGCCCGTGAGTGAACGGCGAGCGCACGCTGACCAGCCCGTCCCGGAGCCGATCTCATGAACGTGCGGATTCCTTTCGACAACAGCTACGCCCGACTGCCGGACCGGTTCTACGCCCGGCTGAACCCGACGCCGGTCGCGGCCCCTCGGCTCATCCGGGTCAATCGTGGGCTGGCAGAGGAACTCGGGATCGATCCGGAGGCGCTGGCGAGCCCGGAGGGTGTCGCCATCCTCAGTGGGAACGCCGTCGCGGAGGGGTCGGAGCCACTGGCGCAAGCCTATGCCGGTCATCAATTCGGCGGCTTCTCGCCGCAACTTGGTGATGGCCGCGCCATTCTGCTTGGCGAGGTGGTCGGTCGGGACGGGCGACGGCGGGACATCCAGCTCAAGGGCTCGGGCGCGACGCCCTTTTCCCGGCGTGGCGACGGTCGTGCGGCGCTCGGGCCGGTGCTGCGCGAGTATTTGATCAGCGAGGCTATGACCGCGCTTGGGGTGCCGAGCACCCGGGCCCTGGCGGCGGTCACGACCGGCGAGATGGTGCGGCGGGACACAATGCTGCCGGGCGGCATCTTCACCCGTGTCGCGGCGAGCCACATCCGGGTGGGCACCTTCCAGTACTTCGCCGCCCGGGGCGACCAGGAAGCGGTCCGGATCCTGGCCGACTACGCGATCGCCCGTCACTATCCCGACGCCGCCGGGTCAGGCCGTCCCTACCGGGCCTTCCTGGATGGCGTCGTGGCGCGGCAGGCGGATCTCATCGCGCAGTGGCTGCATCTCGGCTTCATCCACGGCGTGATGAACACCGACAACACGGCGATCTCGGGCGAGACGATCGACTATGGCCCCTGCGCCTTCATGGATCACTACGACAGCCGGGCCGTCTTCAGTTCCATCGATTATCAGGGCCGCTACGCCTACGGCAACCAGCCGAACATTGGCTTCTGGAACCTGACCCGGCTGGCGGAGGCGCTGCTGCCTTTGCTTGGTCCCGATGAAGAGAGCGGCCTCGCCGAGGCGAAGGAGTCGCTGGCCGGGTTCGCGCCGCGTTTTCAGGCGGCTTACGACCGCGGCCTGCGGCGGAAGATCGGGCTCGCGGGCGACGACGAGTCCGACACGGCTCTGGCACACGGGCTGCTCACTCTGATGGCGGAGAACACCGCGGATTTCACGCTCACCTTCCGCGCCCTTTGTGAAGCCGCGGCCGGGCCGGAGGGTGACAAGGCCATGCATGCCCTGTTCAAGGACGGTAGCGCCTACGGCGCCTGGGCAGCGCGCTGGCGAGCTCGTCTCAGCACCGAGGATGTCGCGCCCGAGGGCCGGCAGGCAGCGATGCAGTCCGTGAACCCGGCCTTCATCCCCCGCAACCACATCGTGGAGCAGGTCATCGAGTCGGCTGTGACTGCCGAGGATTTCGGACCATTCGACGAATTCCTGGAGGTCCTGGCTCGGCCCTTCGACGATCAACCGGGCCGCGAGCGCTACGCCCTGCCGCCGGCACCCGGGGAGCGGGTTCTGCAGACTTTCTGCGGGACGTGATCAGCCGATTTGGGTAGATGAGGTTAGAACGACGTAGAGGAATTTCTGTCGGGGCAAAGAGCAATACCCCATTTGGAAGTTTGATGGTTGCAGCTCACGCTTCTGTGTGACAGAAACCTTACAGCGCGAACACGACCACAGGGTCCAAGTGTTGTGAAACCTTCTGGGCAGTCAAAGAAGATCATGGGCTATGTCTGACATCCGTCTTGGTGCAGGCGCGCCGTCTTCAGCTTCGACCGCTCATCCTGAGCCTCATATCCAGTACGCCCGGAACGTCAGCATTTCCGCATCGCTTTTTCTGGTGGCATTCGGGTTCGCGCTGACGCCGTCGTTGCTGGACATGCCGCTCACGCTCTCGTTCAACAGTCTCGCTGGACATTATCCAGCGCTTGATCTGGCCTTCTACAATCTGGACAGCAGCTACAGTTTTTCCGGCGGTGTCCTGATGGCGCTCATCTGGGGATGCTGGTTCAGCAGCGACAACCGCTTCATGCGGGAGCGGATCCTGGCCGGGTTAGGGGCCTGCCTAGCGGCGGGCATTGTCAGCAGGTTGCTGCAGCATAGCCTCCCGACTCACCTGCGTCCCTTCTACACGCCAGCAGTGCACTTTCGCCATCCGCTCTATATGAGCCATTGGCCACTCAACAAGTGGTTTTCGTTCCCGAGCGATCACGCAGCGGTTTTCGCAGGACTTCTGACGATCGTCTGGATTTCCCGGTCAAAATTCCGCATTCCCGCGACGCTTTGGCTGATCGTCGTTGAGTCGTCGCGGACGTATGAGGGTGCCCACTTTCCCTCGGATCTGCTTGGGGGCGCCGCTTTCGCCGCTACCCTCGTCTGGGCCTCTCAATGCCCCTTGATCTTGCGGATGTCGCGTCGCGTGATGGCGTTCGAGGTTTCGGCGCCGTCGCTGTTCTATATCGCCGCGTTCTTCATAAGCCTCCAACTCGCCACGTTGTTTACGGACTTCCGCAACGCCGGCTCAGGCTTCGTCAAACTCTACGAACACCATCTCCCGATATCTCAGCCGGACGCAAACAACTGGGAGTAAGGATGCTCCGGGCCCCGTGAGGTAGGCTCTCTTGTGTGTTGGCTATTAAGTTTGGAGGCCTCTTTCA
>JABBOH010000033.1 GCA_019351895.1 Pseudomonadota bacterium | reverse complement strand
GCGGAGGATGTGCTCGGACTGCCACTCTAGCCTGTGGCGATCGACCGCTTCATAGCGTCGAGCCGCGCGAGCTGCAGGTCGCGCCACGCGCGCCGCTCGGGAAGCGCATCGGCCGGCGTTCGGGTGCGCAACTCCCGCTCGATCGCCGAGACCAGTTCGGGGGTCCATTCCCGGGGATCGGCCTGATCCTTGGCCAGATCCAAATACATCGCTCCGAGCTTGAGACAGTATTCGGCGATGCCGCTTGGGGCGTTGAGGTCGATCGTCTCGAAAGGCCCAAGGAAAGCCCAGCGGCGCCCAAGCCCGTCGGACACTGCGCGGTCGACATCATCCGCGTTGCATACACCATCCTCTATCAGACGAAAGGCCTCGCTCAGGATGGCGCTTTGCAGACGGTTGACGAGGAACCCGGGAATTTCCCGTTTCAGCATCACGGGCGACTGCCCTATTTCCCGCATCAGGTTGGCGGCGCGCGCCACCACCTCCGGCGCAGTCCAGGGCGCGGGCACGATCTCCACCAGCGGGATCAGATGCGGCGGGTTGATGGGATGGACGACGAGGCAACGCTCCCGATGGGCCAGCCGCTCGGTGAAGGAGGAGGCGGGAAATCCCGATGTCGAACTCGCCAGAATGGCGCCCGGTGCCGCGAGCCGATCAAGCTCCACATACAGAGGCTGCTTGACCTCAAGCCGCTCCGGCGCGCTCTCCTGCACGTAGTCGGCGCCGGACAGAGCCTCTTCAAGACGCGCCGTCGTCGTCACGCGCCCGAGGATCGTATCCGTCTCAGGTGCGCCCCCGAGCGCGCCACGGATGAAGTCCTGAGCGCGCGCCAGAGATGCGGCATCCGTATCATAGACCGTCGCGGTTTGCCCGGCCCGGGCGAAGACAAGTGCCCAGGATGAGCCGACGACACCGGCGCCGATCACAGCAATATGGCTCATGCGCTCAATCCTGACAGAGAAGCACGGCCTCGGCGGCCGATGAGGTCACGCGGTCTTCGGCGTCGTCGCAGCACGCTGGCGCCGACGCGCGGCATAGACGGAAAGGCCGACCGCCACAATCAGAATGCCGCCATTGAAGAAATACTGGACGAAGAAGGGCGCGCCGAGCTGCTGCACGCCCGAGAAGGAGAATGCCAGAACAAGCACCGAGAGCAGCGTGCCGATGACGTTGACGCGGCCCGGCCGGATGGAGGTGGCGCCGAGCAACGTCGCGGCAAAGGCCGGCAGCAGGTATTCCGGGCCGACGCTTGGCGTTCCCGTCTGCAGAATGCTCCCCAGCACGATGCCGGCAATGCCGCTGATGAAGCCCGAGGCGACGAAGGCGCCCATGATGTGGTTGGACACACGGATGCCCGTCAGCTCGGCCGCCCTGACATTGGAGCCGATGACATAGAGATGCCGCCCGACCGGCAGCCGCTCCATCACGATCCAAAGGATGAAGGCGAGGACAGCGACATAGAGCGCCGGAAGCGGCAGGCCGTGGACGATCCCCGTCATGTTGGTAAAGCTCTCGGAGAGCGACATGCCGACGATCTGCTCCCCGTTGCTGTACCAATTGCTGATGCCGTAGAGCAGCGTCCCGACGCCCATCGTGGCGATGAAGGAATCGATCTTCAGCCAGGTGACGAGCGCGCCGTTCAGGAAACCGACCAGCACCGAAAGCGTCAGGATCATCCCGGCTGCAACCGGCCAGGACAGGCCCTGCTGCACCTGAAGCCCGATGATCAGAATCTGCGCCATGCCGAGATGGTAGCCCACCGAAAGGTCGAACTGTTTCGTCGCCAAGGGCAGCATTTCCGCCAGCGCCAGCATGGCGGTCACGGATTGGCTCACCATGATGGAATTGACGTTGCTGACGCTCAGGAAACTGTGCGGCCTCAAGGCGCCAAAAACGATGAGTACGAAGATAAAGACGACCAGAAGGCCGTAGATCGCGACAATATTCGACAGGATGTGCATGGTCGAGCGCGGCGGCGCCGCGGTGGCGCGCGTGGCACCCTCGTTCAGCGCCGAGTTCGACAGCTTCCGTTCCGACATCCTATTGCACCTGTTCCAATGCCGGTGCGCTCAGCGACGACCGCGCGATCAACCCGTCCAATGTCAGAGATGCCCCCGCCAATTCCCCGGTGATGGTGCCGCGCCCAATGATCAAGGCCCGCTCGCAGAGGGAAGCGACCTCCTCGAAATCCGATGACACCACCAGGATAGCGGCGCCATCCGCGGCCAGACCCTTGAGAATCGTATGAATGACGCCCTTGGCCCCGATATCGACTCCCGCTGTCGGCTCTTCCATGATGTAGACCTTCGCACCTGTGACAAGCCATCGTCCGACGAAGATCTTCTGCTGGTTGCCGCCGCTCAGCCAGTCGATCAGCGCCGCGCCGTTGCGCGGCCGCACATCGAAGCGATCGAGAATCCCGCGCGTCGCCCGGTCCTCATGCTGACGGTCGACCCCCCGCCACAGACGGCCGCGATCGCTCGGCGGATTGGGAAACAGGTTCTCGCGGAGCGACATGCCGGTCAGTGCGCTTTCTCGCAGACGGTCCCCCGCGAGGAGCGCGATGCCGCGCGCGATGCGATCCGAGATCGACAGGCCGGGCTCGACCTCGACACCGGCCAGATGTACCGTGCCGGCGCTCTGCCGCGTCACGCCGAAGATCGCGCGGCCCACTGCCTCGTAACCCGCGCCGCGCAAACCGATGAGGCCGAGAATCTCCCCGGCGGCGATGGAGAAGCTCAAGGGCCCCTGATCCCCGACACAGAGACCCTTGACCTCCAGAAGCGGCTTGCCGACGGCAACGGGGGATAGAGCGTGGTTGTGCAGTTCCAACTCGCGCCCCAGCATGTCACGCACGATATCGTCGGGCGTCAGGTCGCCGATGGCCCGCGCGCTCACACGCCGCCCGTCACGAAACACCGTCACGGTATCGGCGAGGCCGAAAAGCTCGTTCAGCCGATGGCTGACGTAAAGGATGCTTGTGCCCGATGCTTTCAAACGCTTTAGGATATCGAACAGATGCTGCGCGTCCGGGCCCGGCAGAGAGGCGGTCGGCTCGTCGAGCACGACGATATCGACCTTGCGCGACAGCGCACGGACAATCCCCAAAACAGCCTTGCTCGCGGCGCTCAGCGTGCCGACCAGCGCGCGCGGGTCGGGCGGCTCCACGCCCATGGCCGCATATGTCTGCTGCGTCTGCGCCCAGACGTCCGTCCAGGCGATCATGCCCCAGCTACGCGGATACCCGGCGATGAGGGCGACATTCTCGCCGATGCTGAGGTCATCGACGAGGCCGATGTCCTGATGGACGAAGGCGATGGGTACCGTGTCGGGGTGGGGCTCGACGGGCTTTCCATGGATGCGGATCTCTCCCGCATCCGGTTGGACGAGGCCCGCCAGGATCTTGATGAGCGTGGACTTGCCGGCACCGTTCTCGCCCACGAGCGCGTGGATCTCACCGCGGCCGATGGTGAGATCCACGCGGTCAAGCGCCCGCGTGCTCTGGAAGGACTTGCTCAACCCCGCAATGGCAACGGCTGGAGGGGCGGTCGGCGCCATGGGCGATCCTCCGCTGCGCATCCAGTTCGATCTCAGCAGGGTTTCTTCGTTCCTTTCCAGATATTCTCGTAATGGCAGGCGAAGTTGTTGCTGGGCACGAACTGGTTGCTCGATCCCCCTTCGGTGTCGACATTGGCCTTGACGATCAGGAAGGTCGGCTGCAGGAAATGCGCGGGCGGCTGGCCCGCCATGGCACGCACCACAGCATCCACGGCCTCATAGCCGAAGAGCGAGCTTGGTTCCGGTACGCTCGCAACCTCGAAGCCGCCCTTGCGGATCATGTCATAGGCGGAGGGTGGGGCATCGGCGCCCACGAGCTTGATGTTGGCTGGCGAAGCACCGGAGGCGCGCAGCGCGGCGGCGACATTTGTGTAGTAGCCATCGCAGCAGGTCGTCATCCACCAGCTGGTGCCGTAGCGTGCGAGCAGCCCGGAAATAACGGGCGCCATGCGTGTCGAGGCGTCTGCCAAAGGCATGTTGACCGTTTCCAGCATCTTGCAGCCGGCGCAGTTCTGGATCGGCGTCACCGTCGCCTTCGCCTTGAAGCGAGCGATGGCATAGCTGTCATCGACCATATGAATATCGTGCGCCGTGCCGTTTGACATGGCGATGACGTAGGCGGCCTCCGTCTGGCCGATCTGCGCAGGATTGGAGACGATGTTCATGTACAGGCCGAGTTGCGGGCTGGGTCCCGGGAAGGCCGTGGCATGGATTCCGATGATGGGAATATGGTGTGCGACCGCTTGCTTGATCGGCTTCTGCAAGGCGTTGGCGTCGGCCGGCGTAATGATCGCAACCGGATGCGCCGAAAGGGCTTGCTGCATGGCGGCCAAAGTGCCGCTGACCGTCCCCTGCCCGTCGAACGTTATCATCTTCCACCCAAGCGACGCGGCGGCCTCCTCCACGCCTTTTCCCCATTGCACATAGGGGGTGTAGGACTGGTCCGGAGAGACATAGGCGATGGTGAAGCTGCCCTTCGGCGCCTCCGGCCCGGTTGTGGGCCCTGTCCATTCCGTCTGCGGCTTGGTGCGCTCCGCGACGATCGCCTTCGCCTGATCGACTGAAAGCGTCGGCTGGATAACCGGATCAGCCCAGGCGGGGTAAGGCTCGGCCCGCACGGTGCCCTGCGCCATTGCATGGCCGCCGGCCGCGAGACTTCCGGCCAGCACGGCGGCGCTCAGAAGTTTGTGCAAAGGCGATTTGATCTTCATCCAAATCTCTCCCTGTTGTTGCCGACCGCCTCATTCCCGTGCGGTCTTGCCGTTTCGATCTCGGGCGCGACCCTGCCCGCCGTCAACTCGCCAAACGCGATACCTGCGGCCGTTCCAGCGCGAGGTCCGGTGGCGCTGCCAGGCCGAGGGGTCCGGCCGCGCCCGAATCCTGCATCGCGCGAAGATGATACAGCGTCGAGCCAGTCAGAATCTCGACCATGTCATAGGTGATCGCCGCATCCGTCGGCACGTCGCGCAGAAGCTTGGCGCCCGTCAGCAGACCCAGCGGCACGACGTTCTCGGCTTTTGCCGTCGTATAAAGGTCGTTCAGCGCATAGACGGTCGATCCGCCGGCGCCGTCGATCACCTCCCCCGCCTTCAACGGTCGTTTCGCGGCGCCGAAGACCTCAGTCACCAGGCCAAGCTTCGGCACGATCGTCGGATGGCCGAACTCGACGGCAGACACGATCGACAGCGGAATTTCGTTGGTGACGAGGTGATAGGGCGTGTACATATTGTAATAGCCGTCCGACCCCGTGACATCGAGGTATTTCAGATCTTCGCGTATCTGCTCGTGATCCGTGAACACACACAAGAAGACGCCGGGCGTCACGCTGCGGTCGAAATCGATCGAACCGTCGGGATGTTTCAAAGGGCGTGCATAATCCACGACGCCTTTACGATTGAGCAGACCACCCTCGCTTATCGGCCGGAATAGTTCCGGCACTTCGTTGACGCCCGCAATGGGGCCGTGCATGCCACGGATATCCGGCACAAGGCCAGTATAGTTGGAGATACAGGCCATCTCGATCATTGTCTTCGTGGCGTCCCG
The DNA here is from genome assembly GCA_019351895.1 of Pseudomonadota bacterium. GTDB lineage: Bacteria > Pseudomonadota > Alphaproteobacteria > Acetobacterales > Acetobacteraceae > Acidisoma. The sequence continues at coordinate 39,008 of JABBOH010000033.1, read as the reverse complement.
GAACGTCACTAGGAAATGCGGGTTCACGCCCAGCCGCCGGGCATCCTCGGCGACGCTTTCGGGCGTCGCGTAGCGGTCGAACAACCCGATGCTGGACGGCGCCTTGCCGACGGCGACAATCTCGAATCCCAAGGCCGCATAACGGTCGTAATACTCAGCGATCAGCCCCGGCTCATCGCCGGATGACACCGTGTAGACGACGCCCGCCGCCTGCGCCATGCGATGCAGGATCGGCCCGACGACGACATCCGTCTCGACATTCAGCATGATGATATGCTTGCGCGCCAAAATGGCCTGCAGCGCGACTTTCGCGCCCACCTCCGGGCTGCCGGTCGATTCGACAACGGCGTCGATGTCGAGCTCCGTCAGCATGTCCGAATTCTGGGTGGCGACCGGGCGCTCAGCGCGGATGGCGTCCGCCGCCACCGTAACGCGGTCGGTGACGACCACGTCTTCCCGCCGATGCCCGCACAGTTCGAAGGCACGCAGCACGCGTTCGGTTTGCACATCCGCGATAACCGCGGTGCGGATGCCTTTCATGAGGCCGATCTGGCTGATCGCGCCCGTCCCCATGCGGCCGGCGCCGACGAAACCCACCTGAATGGGTGTCTGCTGCGCCGCCCGACGGTCTAGAGCCTGCTTGATCATCTTAGACACCAAGATTTTTGTTTGTTTTTAATGTCTGATATTATGAATATCGCGGCGTTGTCCGGGCTGTCAAGATGGGAGGCGGCGACGATGCGGCACCGCGCCGCAGCATTTTCGATGACGATGCCAGCGTGTAGATGGTTTCCATGACAGATTCCGCCGCCCTCATCCGCCCGATCGCCCGCGCCACTCTCCCGCAGGAGATCGTCAAGGCGCTGACCGACCTCATCATGAAGGGCGTCTGGAAACCTGGAGATATGATACCGAGCGAGAAGGAGCTTGCGCTACGCTTCCAGGTTGGACGCTCGACCATCCGGGAGGCGGTCAAGAGCCTCGCCGTGCTCGGCGTGCTGGAGGCGCGGGCCGGCGAGGGATCGTTCGTCCGCGAGGCGACCTCCGAACTGCTATCGGGCGCCTTTCGCTGGGGCCTGCTGCTCGGCGAGCGCAATCTCGACGACCTGGTGGATGTCCGCGTGCTGGTCGAGGTCGAGTGCACGCGCCGCGCCGCAGAACAAGGCGGGTCCGAGACCTCCGCACAGCTGGCGGCGTCGCTCAAGGATATGCGGGAGAGCGGAACCAATCACGAGGCCTTCATGGAAAGCGACACGCAGTTTCACCTGGCGATCGCGCAGGCGGCCCGCAATCCGATCTTCGAGAACATCGGTGCGACGATCCAATCCATGGTGCGCATCTGGTACCCGAAGACCTATTATATCCCCGAGACCAAGAGCCTTACGATCGAGGAGCATCAAGCCATCGCCGGCGCTATCGCATGCCACGACGGGCCCGGAGCAGCGGAGGCGATGCGGACCCACCTCACGCAGGCAGGCGCGCGGTTGAGACGAATCCTGTCTGCTGGCTAGCGCCTCCGCGGCAGATCGTGCAGCGCTTCGCGATCTCCAGAAGACGAGGATGGAATGACCTCGGCAGCGCAGCATCAGGATTTGCTGCGAGGCGCTGCCACTCAGACTTCTCCGGATCGCCTTACCGGGCTTTTTAGGGCGCTCGGCTCGCTGAGCACCGGGCTTGCCAGATCAGCCCGTGGTGGCCGACGGAACCCGTGCTTGAGCGTTATGACGCCCGGGGCGGAGGCCGAGGTCGAGCCCGCCGTTGAAGTCGAGCAAAAAAGTATCAGTCTTTGGCGCCAGCTGATGTAGACCTGCCTCCCGTCCGGCGGCTAACCTGCCCTCCAAGAAAGAATAAGCGGCGAGAGGTTTCATTCCACGTCGAGCCTGAGGAAAGTCATGGCGGAGCTTCGGCTATGTCCGACATAGATGTAAATGCAACCTGACCTGGAGCGCGCGGTTTCGGTTTCGCGGCAGGCCTCCTTTCGTTCATCTTCGCGTGGAACAACTTCGTCTTTGCCCTCGTGCTCGCCTCCACCGACAAGCAGCCCGTGACGGTGGGTGCCCTCACCTTCTTCACCGCATCCGGCATCCAGTACGGCATCATCGCGGCGGCCATCGCGCTCTCGATCCTGCCGACCCTGGCGCTCGCATTGTTGCCGCTATTGCCGGAGCGGAAGCTATTGGATGTGCGAGGTCCATCACATCTTCGGCTTCCATCGCGACGTCGCGGACGGCGGCATGTCGGACTACATGCTGATCCCGAAGACGGCGCGGGTGCATGTCATCCCGCCTGCGTTATCGCTTGAGGAAGCGACGATCATCGAGCCGCTGTCCTGCAAGGGCTCTCCCTCATCCGCAAGCTCGGCAGATTTGTCGAGTTCTCCGTGTTTGGCAAGGAGACCTCGGTGGACTGGTCGATCATCGGCGATCGGAAAGAGCTGGACATCCGCGGTGCTCACCTCCGTCCCTATTGCTATCCGATCGCGATCGATCTTCTTTCACGAGGCCTCGTGACAGCGGAGGGGATTGTCACGCACAGTTTCGTGTTCGCGGATTGGGATGAGGCGATAAAGCTCGCAGATTCACTGGACTCGATAAAGGTGCTCATGAGAAGCGCCTAGACATCGCCGGCCTTTGACGAAACTGCGCCGGTCAGTCAACACGGCCGCAGAGGCCGCCGCGGAGCGCTTGCGGCAGGCCTCGCGGTTCATGTCAGTGGCCCATACTGAGGAACGGCATAGGCGCGCCGGCGCCGAGATAGATCGGCAGCACGCCGTTCCATCGCTCGATCGCTAGCTGCTGGAGGATCGACGGGCTCAGCGTTGCCGTCACCATCGTATTGGCTTTGGCCTGTCCCTCAGCAGCAGCGACCTGAGCCGTGGCATGGGCTTGGGCCTGAAGAACCTGCTGCTGCGCGTCCACCCGGACCTTATCGAGCGTGAACGCCGCCTGCTGAGCCTGCTGTTGCGCCACCTGCTTCGCCTCGATGGCGGCCGTGAACTCCTGGGAGAACTGGAAGTCGGTGATGTTCACCGCATCGATGATGACGCGGTAAGACTGCAGGGCAGTCCGCAGGAGCGTGTTTATCTCCAGGGCGACCCTGTCCCTCTGAACGATGAGGTCGGCCGCATCATAATGAGCGGTCGCCGCCTTGACGGCGTTCGAAATGGCCGGCGCGATGACTCGGCTCTCGACGTCGGGGAGGGTACCGACATGCTGGTATATCCAGGCAGCATCGTCGGGCGTGATGTGATAGTTGATCGCCACCTCGGTGTGGACCGTCTGAAGGTCACGAGAGGCCGCCTCCTCCTTGTTCTGGAAGTTCTGCACCTGGACATTCATCTGTACAACGGACTGCGCGATCGGCAGCACGAGGTGCAGGCCAGGCGCGAGGACACCGGGCTGGACGCTGCTGAAGGTCATCAGAACGCCGCGGCTGCCTGGACCCACCTCACGAAAGGGGTTGAGGGCGAAGAAGCAGATAACGATCGCGACGGCGATGCCGCCATACAGGTAGCGGCGGTCTATGACGCGGGATGCTCCGAACCCTCTCCTGGCGTCGAAGGGAAAATCCCCGCGTGGCGGCGTATCAGGGACACTGGCCATATCGTTCCCTCCTGAGGAAGCATTCGCCACCCTATCACGTTCTTGAGCTTGCGCCTTCAGCGCCGACGAATGCGCTGCATACTTCAGACACGCCGGTTACGCTTCTAGCCACCCGGACGGACTCCCGGGCGGCTGCTCGATCGCACGTCCTACGCCCGTGTCGGCCTAGTGGCGCGGCTGGGGCTGGCGCAGGTGTTCTGGGTTTCGGCGCAGACGCATCTTCTATCCCCAAGCCTGGCCCACACACATCCAATGGGCCGTCACGCAACCCATTCTGATCTCCGGCGGCCCAGGGCTGGTTTCGCTCAATGCTCTCATCAGGCGGCGCTTAGTCGTGGCGTAACGCCGCAAGTGCGGGTGACCCGGAGACGCGGCTGGTCAAGGGGATGCCTGACCTACCAGGCCTTGGAGATACAAAGCGGACGCGAACTTTACGTCACCGCCTCCTCTCCCTACGGTCCCCGCCCCATCGGTCGGCCACCGCTGGCGTGGGAACCAATGAGGAGAAGACGCTTCATGGCGCGGAAGGCAACTATCAGAGACGTATCCGGCGCCGCGAATGTCTCGGTCACCACCATATCCCGCTATCTCAACGGCTCAATTCGCCTTCCCGCCGAAACACGGCGCCGCATTGACGAAGCTCTGAGCACGTTGCGCTATACGCCGAATCCACTTGCCCGTTCGCTCAGCCGCGGCCGCTCAGACACCATCGGACTCGTTATCCCGGATATCTCGAACCCCTTCTTCGCCCAGCTCGCAGCCTCGGTCGAGGCGGCCGCCGTGGCGCGCGGGTATGGCGTCCTGCTCTGCGTCACCCTCAACCACGTCGAGCGTGAATTGGACTACATCCGCCGGATCGAGAGCAAGCACTTCGACGGCGTGCTGTTCTCCACCAATCACCCCGATGACGGGCGACTGCTCGATGCCCTGAAGGACGTGCCGAGCTTCGTGCTGGTCGACGAAGATATCTCCGGCTCCGACATGCCTGGGGTGTTCGCCGAGAACCACGCCGGCGTCTACGCGGCGACGCGCCACATCATCGAGGCCGGGCATCGGAAGATCGCCATGCTGTCAGGTCCCAGGGCGTTGATGAGTGCCGAGGAGCGGCGCCAGGGCTTCCGTGAAGCGGTCGCCGCGGCAGGGCCGGGGTGCGAGACTGTTGCCGTCTACGACTGCGCCTATACGGTCGAAGCGGGAGAAGCGGCGGCCGAGGAACTCTTGGATCAACACCCGGAGACGACGGCCGTTTTCACCGGCAGCGACGAGCTGTTTCTCGGAATGCTCAAGACCTTGCGCCGGCGCGGCATAAGGATCGGCACCGACCTCTCCGTCGTCACGTGCGACGATGTCGAGCCGCTCGCGCTGTTCGAACCGCCGATCACCTCCCTCCGGCAGGACCTGCCGATGATGGGCAGGGAGGCTTTGGACATGCTGATCGGGGAGATCACGCGCAAACCGCTGCCACGGCGGCACATCCGCGTCCCGATGGATTTGGTGCTGCGCGAGTCGGTGCGACCGCCGCGGCGCCGCAAGCGCCTCGTCCGATGACGAGCAAAGAATACCCGCGCTGAGCGACCGCTTGACGGAAGCCCCTATGGCGGGTTCAATTGGTAAACCGGTTTACTAGACGGGCCCGTCGCCTTGAATCTGCCGCCGATCAGCTTCACCGCCGCGCCGCATAGGTCGCGCGCAGCACAACCCCTGGAGGATCTTCCCCTATGACCGGACTGACTCGTCGTACAGCGTTGCGTGGCACCCTGGGCGTGACCCTGACCGGGCTCGCTGCCTCGCCTGTCCTGGCCGCCGACCGGCCCACCTTCGCGCTCGTCCAGATCAATGAGCAGGCACTCTTCTTCAACCAGTTGCAGTCCGGAGCCACGGAAGCGGCCAAGGCCGCGGGCGCCCGTCTCGTCGTGTTCAACGCGAACGACCAGCCGACCTCCCAGAACAACGCCATCGAGACCTACATCCAGCAGAAGGTGCAGGGCATTGTCGTGGACGCCATCGACGTGAACGGGATCATGCCGGCGATCCAGGAAGCGGCGGCGGCCCACATTCCCGTTGTCGCCGTGGACTCCGTCTTGCCGAAAGGTCCGCAGCTTGCCCAGGTCGGCGTCAACAACCAGACGGCCGGCAAGGAACTCGCCGACGTGTTCCTGCCTTACGTCAGCAGCCATATGAAGGGCCACGCCCGCATCGGTGTCATCGGCGCGCTCAACTCCTTCATTCAGAACGAGCGTCAATCCGCCTTTCTCGATGCCATCAAGGGCAAGCCCGGCATCTCGGTCGCGGGCGTCGTCGACGGTCGCAACATCCAGGATACGGCTCTCAATGTCGCCGAATCGCTGCTGACGGGTAACCCCGACATCAACACCATCTACGCGACCGGGGAACCCGCGCTTCTCGGCGCGATTGCGGCTGTGCAGAGCCAGGGTCTGCAAGACCGGATCAAGATCTTCGGTTGGGATCTGACCGCCCAGGCGATTGCCGCGATGGATGCCGGCTATGTCATCGCCGTCGTTCAGCAGGATCCGGAGGGCATGGGACGCGCGGCGGTGCAGGCGCTCGTCACGAAGCTGCACGGGGGCACTGTGCCGTCCATGATTCCCGTACCGATCACGATCGTCACCAAGGCGAATGTCGGTCCGTTCCGGTCCGTCTTCAAGAAATGAGCCGTTCTGCCCAGCCACTGATGTCGTTGCGCGGCATCCGCAAGATATTCGGCTCGAACACCGTCTTGCGGGATGTCGATCTCGACGTCTACGGCGGGGAGTGCCTGGGGCTTGTCGGCGACAACGCCGCCGGCAAGTCCACGCTCAGCAAAATCATGTCCGGCGCCTATATTCCGGATGGGGGCGACATCTACCTCGGGGGCGAGCGCACCCACATCGTCGGCCCCGGGGACGCACGGCGAAATGGCATCGAGATGGTCTACCAGGACCTCAGCCTTTGCGACACCATCGACGTCGCGGGCAACCTCTTCCTTGGCCGCGAGATCGCGCGCGGTGGCGTGCTCAACAAGGCGGCGATGCTGCAGCAGGGGCGCCGCATGCTCGACGCGCTCGACATCCGCATCCCCGATCTGCGCGCCCGCGTCGCCATGTTGTCCGGCGGCCAGCGGCAGTCCATCGCCATCGCCCGGGCGGCCTCCTTCTCGCCGCGCGTGCTGCTTCTGGATGAGCCGACCTCCGCGCTTGCGGTGGCCGAGGTGGAGGCCGTGCTCGCACTCATCAACCGTGTGAAGGCGCAAGGGGTCGCGGTCATCCTCGTCACTCACCGTCTGCAGGACCTCTTCCGCGTCTGCGACCGTATCGCCTTCATGTATGAGGGACAGAAAGTGGCCGAGCGGCACACCGCAGAAACCAATCTCGATGAAATCGTGAGGCTCATCGTCGGGGGCAATCGGGAGCAGGCCGCGGCCTTGGAACGGGTGGGAGCCGGAGCATGAGCGAACATGCCGTGGTCGCACCACGCAGCTGGCACGATTTCCTGATCGAACACGCTCAGGTTCTGTCGATCGCGCTTTTCTTCATCCTCTGCTGCGTGCTGTTCGCGCTTCTGTCGCCTTATTTCCTTCTTCCCGACAATCTGCTGAACGTACTGCGTCAGTTGGCGCCGCTCCTCGTCACCTCGGTCGGCATGACCTTTGTCATCACGACCGGCGGGATCGACCTTTCGGTCGGTTCCATCGTGGCGCTGACGAACGCCGTCTGCGCAATCGCGCTCGAGGCAGGGATTCCCTGGCCGGTCGTGACGCTTCTCGTGCTGCTGCTGGGCGGCATCGCGGGCGCCGCCCAGGGTTGGTTCGTCGCCTATCAGAAGATACCGTCCTTCATCGTCACTCTGGCTGGCCTGTCCATGCTGCGCGGCGTCGCTCTTCTGCTCACCCGGGGCTATTCCATCCCCATTGATGAGCCATCGGCGGCGCCACTGCTCGCCCTCGGCCGGGGCTGGATCGGCGGCCTGCCCGTCCCGGCCATCCTCGCGATCGTCATTCTGGCTGCGGGTGCCTTCGTGCTACGCGAAACGCGCTACGGCCGCTATGTCACGGCCGTGGGCGCCAATACGGAGGCGGCACGCCGCGTGGGCATTCCGTCGGCCCGGATCCTCACCTCTGTCTTTATCCTCAGCGGCGTCACATCCGCGTTCGCCGGGCTGCTCATCGCCGCCCGCCTCGGCTCAGGCTCGTCGAACGCCGCGGAAGGGTTCGAACTGCAGGTCATCGCCGCCGTGGTGCTCGGCGGCACCTCGCTGCTGGGCGGCACCGGCACCATCCTCGGCACCGTCCTCGGCGCACTCACCATCGGCGTCATCGGCAATGGCCTCATCCTCGTCCACACCTCGCCCTTCCTGGTGCAGATCGTCACGGGCGCGATCATCCTCCTGGCTATCTGGCTCAACACCCGGATCTTCGGCCGGCTTTCAACAGGGCGCCGGCGATGAGCGAGCTTTCCGCCGCTCATGTACGTTCGGGCAAGGTCATGACCGTGCTCGGCCCGATTTCCGCCGAGGATCTCGGCGTCACGCTCATGCACGAGCATCTCCTGAACGATTGCCGCTGCTGGTGGCACGCGCCGAAGGAGCCCGCACGCAGCCGCCTCGCCTGCGAGCCGGTCCATGCCGGCATTCTGGGCGAGTTGCGCATGGACCCCTTCGTCAACCTCGACAACTGCCGGTTGGACGACGAGCGTCTCGCGATCGCGGAGCTTCTGCCCGTTGCCGATCTTGGCGGCCGCAGCGTCGTTGATCCGACATGTTCAGGCATCGGCCGCGACCCCCTCGCCCACCGTCGCATGGCCGAGGCAACCGGCCTCAACATCATCACCGGTGGCGGCTTTTATCTCGAGGGATCCCACCCGCCGCGCCTTGCCGGCATGGCGGTAGAGGCGATCGCCGACGAGATCGTCGGGGAGGCGCTGCATGGCATCGGCGATAGCGGCGTCCGGATCGGCATCATCGGGGAGATCGGCGTCTCCGCAGAGTTTACGGCGACGGAGCAGTCATCGCTGCGGGGCGCCGCACAGGCCCAGTCCCGCTGCGGCCTGCCGCTGATGATCCATCTTCCCGGCTGGTACCGGCACGGTCATCGCGTCCTCGACATCATCGAAGCCGAAGGCGGCGATCTGCGGCATACGGTGCTCTGCCACATGAACCCCTCCGGGCACGATCTCGGCTACCAATGCGCACTCGCCGAGCGCGGTGCTTTCCTCGAATACGACATGATTGGCATGGACTTTTTCTATGCGGATCAGGGCGTGCAGTGCCCGTCCGACGAGGATAACGCAACGGCGATCGCCAGCCTGATCGACAGAGGCTTCGGTGGTCGCATCCTGCTCTCTCAGGATGTTTTCCTGAAGATGATGCTCACCCGCTACGGCGGCTTTGGGTACGCCTACCTGCAGCGGCACTTCCTGCCGCGCCTGCAACGTCACGGCGTAGCCCCGCAGATTATTCTGGACCTCATGATCAACAATCCCCGAGACGTCTTCCAGGCGAGCAGGGACCAGGAGGATGCCACAGGTGACTAAAACCAAAGTTCTGCTCGTGGGCGAAAGCTGGGTCACCTCTGCGACGCATTTCAAGGGCTTCGACCAGTTCGGCAGCGTCACTTTCCACCTCGGAGCGGAGCCGCTCGTCGATGTGCTGAGGGATAGCCCTTTTGCGCTGACATACATGCCGGCGCACGAGGCGGCGGAAGGTTTTCCGTTCGAGGCCGCGGGCCTCGCCGAGTACAAGGCCATCCTGCTGTCCGACATAGGCGCGAATACGCTGCTGCTTCCGCCCTCCGTCTGGCTCGGCGGCAAGCCGGTCGCGAACCGCCTCAAGCTCATCCGGGATTGGACCGCGGCCGGCGGAGGTCTCGCCATGATCGGCGGCTATTTCAGTTTCCAGGGCATCGACGGCCGCGCGCGGTGGCGCAACACTCCGGTGGAAGCGGCGCTCCCTGTGCGCTGCCTGCCCTACGACGATCGCATCGAAGTACCCGAGGGCTTCGTGCCGGAGATCGTCGACCCCGCCCATCCCATTCTCGACGGCATAGCTGGACCCTGGCCCGTCCTCCTCGGCGCGAACGCGGTGGAACCGGCGCCCGATTCCCATCTGATCGCGAGTCTGCCGCAGTCGGAGGGCGGTCATCCGCTCCTCGTCACCGGCAGCCATGGGCGCGGCCGCACCGCCGCCTGGACGTCCGATATCGGGCCCCATTGGGTGCCGAATGAGTTCGTCGCCTGGCCGGGCTACGGGCGTCTCTGGCGGAATCTGCTCACTTGGCTCACGGCAGCCGCGCAGTGACGTCTGTAAGCGAAACCAGCCCCTCAGGCTGGATCCGGGCGCAGAATGCGCCGCTGTGGGACGCGATGCAGGCGCATCGCTTCGTCATAGATATTGAACATGACCGGCTGCCGATGGATGTTCTCCGCCGTTACTTCGTTTTCGAGCATGCTTTCGTCGAGACGGCAGTCCTGATCTTCGCGCATGCTTTGCTGAAGGCACCGGGCTTTGCGCAGCAACGGCGGCTGATCGCGACGCTCTCGGCCCTTGCCGAGGCCCAGCTTGTCTGGTTCGAGGCGTGCTTCGCGGCACTCGACATCGACGGCGGCAAACCGGTACTGCCACAGGCGGTCGAGACGTTTGCGTCTGGTATGCTGTCTATCGCGGCCGAGGGCAGCTACGTCGACATCGTCACCATCATGTTGGCGGCGGAGTGGATGTACGCCACGTGGTCCGTGCGCTGCAACGGCCGGCCGAGCGCGGAGCCCATGCTGCGCTCATGGGTTCAACTCCACGCTGAACCCGACTTCCTGTCCGGCGTCGACTGGCTGAGAGCGGAAGTCGACCGCGAGGCCGCCGGGCTGGACGATACGGGGCGCGCCCGGATCGCCTCCTTGTTCGGTCGCGCCCTTGCCCTCGAGATCGATTTTCATACCGCCGCCTATGACGCGGCCGGGCCTGTGCCGAAAGCCGAGAGGTTGTCCTGATGTCGCCGAAGCCGGTCTTCAAGCCCAAGCCTCATGCGTTGATGAGTCTGTTTGGGCGGCGCAAAGTCGTCATCGGGGTCATCCACTCCCGACCGCTGCCGGGCTCTCCGGATTATGATGGGGAGAGCATGGACAGCATCACCGCCTATGCGGTCGAGGAGGCGCGGCGGTACGAGGCCGGCGGGCTCGACGGGCTGATCGTCGAGAACCATGGCGACATTCCGTTCTCGAAGCCGGGGCTGCTGGGGCCGGAGACGGCGGCCTGCATGGCGGTGATGACTGCATGGCGGTGATGACGGATGCCGTACGCCGTGCCAGCCGTCTGTCCGTCGGCGTCAACGTCCTTGCCAACGGGGCGGTCCAGGCGCTTGCCGTGGCGAAGGCGGCTGGCGCCGCTTTCGTGCGCGTCAATCAATGGACAAACGCCTATGTCGCCAATGAGGGGTTGATGGACGGGCCGGCCGGCGAGGCCATGCGCTATCGCGCTTGGCTTCATGCCCGTCAGGTCAAGGTCTTTGCCGATGTGCATGTCAAGCACGGCGCACACGCTATCACGGCGGATCGCACGATCCCGGAGCTTGCCCGGGATGCCGAGTTCTTTGATGCCGATGTCGCCATCGCAACCGGCCAGCGTACGGGTGATGCTGCGACATCGGAGGAGATCCGCGCCATCGGCGAAGGATGCAGCCTGCCGGTCGTCATCGGCTCCGGCGTGACGCCGGAGAATGTCGGCGACATCCTTGCACTGGCGGACGGCGTCATCATCGCGAGCTACCTCAAGCGCGACGGCGTCTGGTGGAACGAAGTCGATCCCGAGCGCGTGCGGACGTTCATGGCGGAGGCCAATCGGTCTCGCGCATGAGCCGCATTTTTGTCCTCGGCAACGCCGGGGTGGATGTCTTCCTCGGAATGCCACGTCTGCCGGCGCGGGGCGAGACCTTGGTGGCCGATACCGTCTCACGCGCGCCCGGCGGCAAGGGGTTGAACCAAGCCGTGACAGCGGCGCGCGCCGGTGCGGAGGTGATCTTCGCGGCTCCTGTTGGCGAGGACGCCGAAGGCGCGTGGTTGTCCGATCGTCTCGCAGCAGAGCCCCTGGTATTCGTCCCCATCACGGTGGACCAGCCGACCGATCTTTCGGTCGTCATGGTGACGCCGGAGGGCGAGAACTGTATTGCGACCGCTGGACTTGCGGCGGACCGGCTCGACGCCGAAAGCAGCGCGGCCTTTGCAGGCCGCTGCGAACCGCAGGATTGGCTGCTGCTGCAGGGCAACCTTTCGTATGCGTCCACGAAGGCGGCCATGGAGGCTACACGAGGCTCCATCATCTTCAACACGGCCCCGCTGCGCTGGACGACGCAGGCGCTCATCCGGCTGTGCCACGTCGTGATCGCGAACGTCGTGGAGGCTGAAGGTATCACGGGTCAACTGCCTGAAGCCGCGGCGCTCACTTTGCTTGACCGGGGGGCGCGCGCCGCGATCGTGACTTTGGGCGATGCGGGGTCGCTGCTCGCGATGAGCGGCCGCAGCCTGCATTTGCCCGCGGTTCCGGCGCGGGCCGTGGATACGACGGGCGCGGGGGACACCCTGACCGGCGCCATTGCCGCCGCCGTGGCGGCGGGGTTCTCCATGGAGCGCGCCCTGCGCCTGGGCCAGGCGGCGGCGGCGCATACGGTGACCCGTCCTGGTGCTTTCGCGGCGCTACCGTCGTCTGCGGATCTCGCTGCGTTGTGGCAGGACGCTTAGCACCGGGACGATTGGGCCGCCGACCGCTGTTTGCCAGCACGACAAGCATGATCGGTTCGGGCTGGCTGTTCTTCGATGACGGGGGCGGCCTGGGCTGGTTGGGCTTTTGGCCGGACCGCAATTGCGCTTTGTTGCGCTCTCGTGGCGCAGGAGACTGCCGGCATCATGGTGCGGATGACAGGGTGTCTTTCAGCACCACGCGCGTCTTGCGCATCTTCAGCAAGCAGTGCCCCAGGCGGCACGAGGCGACGGGTAGTCCAACCTCGTGTAACCGGCTGCGGAGCCTTAAAATCGACTTGTCGCGGGCGCGGCCTCAAGGCATGCTGCACCAAATGATCTTCGTGGACAATGATGGTCGAGGCACTACAGTCCGATAAGAACGTCGTTGTCATCAGCAAGGCAGGCCAGTCGCTCGACCTGAGCGGGGTAAGCGATACGACCGTCCTCGTGCTTGGAGCGGATGACCAGATCAACCTGGCCGGAGGGAGCCCAGGTTACGGAACCGCCGAAGGCTCGCGCAACGTCGTTGTCGTAACGGGCGACAAGTCGCATGTTATAATCGGGGACAATGCCGACGGCGGCTACAATGATGTCCAGCTCTTCGGCTACGGCGAAACCGTTACTGAAAGCCCTAATTCTGGTGGGGGTGGCAGCAACGACGCCATATCGGTCAACGGGAAGAACGATTCGATCGACGTCAGCGGGTACCATGACATCACGCTGAGTGGCACCGGCAACGTCGTAACGATAGAGCCGGTCCTCATCGCGGACAGCGGTGATCCTTTCGGCCAGAGCGCGGTTGTCGCCAACGGCGCCGGCAAGGACACGATCACCGGTGGGGGCGCGGACTTCACCTTTACCGGAGGCTCGGGCCACTATCTGGTCAACGGCGGCGATACGGAGAGCGCAACGATCTCGGGTGGCGCTGGCGGCGGCGTTTTCATCGGTGGCTACTTCTACCGCCCCAATTACTATTCCTTTCCGTACTACCCCGGAAACAATGTCATCACGGCGGGCTCCCAGGCAAGCACGCTCATCGGCGGTCTGCATGGAAGTTCGCACCTGATCGCCAACGGAAGTGCCCGCGATCTGTTGATCGCCGGCAAATACGGCAACGACACCCTGACTGGCGGCACCTCCACTGCAAACAACATCTACGAAGGGTACAACGGCGACTACGTGCCGTCCGATGATCCGGCCGTTCCAAGCCTGCTTATCGAGGCGGGGAGCGGCAATGATACCTTGATCGCTGGCCTTGCAGCTGAGACCCTCACCGGGGGCGCGGGACGCGATCAGTTCCGCTTCTTGGCTCATGCGTCCGGCGCTATCCCTCCTGGCGGCGACGAAACGGTCATCACGGATTTTACGAAGGGTATCGACAAGATCGATCTTCGAGGTTTCAGCGTCACGTCGGAACAGGTGGTTGCGGCTGACACCGTCAGCGGAGGCTCCACTTACTTGAGCTTGCCCGGCGGAGAGAAGATCACGCTCCTGCATCTCACGGACCTGTCGCCCAAGGACTTCACGCACTCCTGAGCATCTCGGTCTTGCAGGTTTCGCGCGCATCCAAACTCGCTCGCCGGCCTACGGCAAGCCTACGCTGCGCCCCCCGGCGCGGCGCTGCTGGATGACAACGGCAATGACAAGCAAGCAGCCCTGCGCGATGTCCTGCCAGAAGCTGTTCACGTTGAGGATGATGAGCCCGTTCTCAAGCACGCCCAGCAAAATCACCGCAAGGATGGTGCCAACGATTGTGCCCCTTCCCCCTTGCAGCGCCACGCCACCCAGCGCGGCTGCCGTGATCGACTGAAGCTCCAGCCCCTGGCTGCCCGAGGTGGGCTGGCCCGAACCTGTCCGCGCCGTCAATAACACGCCCGCCACCGCGGCTACCGTGCCGGTCAGCATGTAGACGCCGATGATATAACGGTTGAGTGGGATGCCTGCCAGCCGGGCCGCGGTCGCGTTGCCGCCCACTGCGTAGATGTTCCGTCCGATGTCAGTGAAGTGCAGCATGAACTGCACCAGGACGGCTACGATCGCCAGAATCCAGATCAGCACAGGGATGCCGATCATGTGCCCCCGCGCGAGGAAGACGAACAGGTGGTTCATGCCCGTATAGCCTTGAGCGCGCCCATCCGAAATGAGGTTCGCGGCACCGCGATAGGCCGCGAAGGTAGCGAGTGTTCCGATGACCGCGTTCACCCGGCCGTAGATGATGATGATGCCATTGAAAAGCCCGGTGCAGAGGCCGAGCGCAAGGGCGACCGCTATGCCCGCCAGCGCGCTGCCGGTTCCCGTGAAGACCATGGCGGAGACGACCGAGGTGAGCCCCGCCTGCGACCCCACCGAAATATCGAGGCCGCCAAGCAGCATGACCACCGTCTGTACGACCGCCAGCACGCCGACAATCGCGACCGTGGTTCCGATCGTCTCGATATTGCTGACGTAGAAGAAGTTGCTGTTCTGCACGCCGATGAAGCAGATCAGGGCAGCGAGCGCCAGCAACAGGCTGACGTTCTGCACGCCGATGGCCGCGAGGGCACGCCGAATCGCCGACGGCTTGTCGCCGGTTACGCCAAGATCGGTCGCGCTCAAGCGGCATCCTCCAGAATGGCGAGGCTGAGGATTTTCTCCTCCGTCGCGCCTTCACGGGCAAGCTCTCCACGGATCCGGCCGCCCTGCATGACAATGATGCGGTCGGCCAATCCCAGAACTTCCGGCAACTCCGACGAGATCACAAGAATGGCGCTCCCTTCCACCGCAAGCTTGTCGATGATCGCATAGATGTCGGCCTTGGCCCCCACGTCCACGCCGCGCGTCGGCTCGTCCAGAAGCAGCACCTTGGCCTCCCGCGCGAGCCAGCGTGCCAGCACTGTCTTCTGCTGGTTGCCGCCCGAAAGGGTCGAGACCTCCTGCTCTATTGTGGGCGTCCGGACCCGGAGCTCCGCCACGTAGCGTCGGGCGATCCGGCTTTCATCGGCACGGCTGACGACGTGCCACTTCTGCAGCCGGCTGAGCACCGCGAGGCAGATGTTATCCCGTACCGACCGCTTCATGAGCAGCGCCTGTTGCTTGCGCTCTTCGGGTGCGAGCGCGAGTCCGGCGCGCACCGCGTCGCGCGGCGAGCGTAGGGTCAGCGGTCGGCCGTCCACCTCGACCTGTCCGGAAAGGATCGGGGTGTCGCCGATAATGGCATGGGCAAGCTCCGTCCGGCCCGCGCCGACGAGCCCGGCGAGGGCCACGACCTCCCCCGACCGGACCTCGAAGCTGATATCGGACACATCCTCGGTGGTGAGGTGCCGGACACGCAGCACGGTGTCCCCGACCCTGCGCTCGGATCGCGGAAACAGGGTCGACAGATCCCGCCCGACCATCATGCGGACCAACTCAGGCTCGGCGGTCTCGGCTGCCACGCGCTCACCGACCGAAGCGCCATCCCGCAGCACCAGGATACGATCCGCAATCCGGAAGATCTCTTTCATGCGATGCGAGACGTAGATGACAGCCACGCCCTCCGCCTTCAGCTGACCGATGAGGCGGAAGAGACTTTCCACCTCATGGTCCGAAAGCGAGGAGGTCGGCTCGTCAAAGGCGATCACGCGCGCGCCGCCCGTCAGCGCCCGCAGGATCTCCACAATCTGACGCTGGGCTGGCGAGAGGTCGCGGCCACGCTGCTCGGGGTTGATGACGCCCGTGAAGCCGTAGCGCGCCAGATCCGCCGCCACTTGAGCGCGCAGTGCGGACCGGTCGAACAGCCGTCCGCGGCGCGGGAGCGCCCCGGCATAGACGTTCTCGGCGACGGATATGTCCGCGATGATCTCGGGCTCCTGCGCGACCACCCGCACCCCGGCGGCACGGGCGGCGTGCGGTGTCGCGAAAACAACCGGCTCCCCGCGCAGGAGGATGCGGCCGGCATCGGGCGGATGGACGCCGCTCATGAGCCGCAGCAGGGTCGACTTGCCGGCGCCGTTCTCCCCCATCAGCGCCAGCACCTCCCCGGCGCGGGCGTCCAGAGAGACACCGCGTAGCGCCTGAACTGCACCGAACCGCTTGCCGACGTTCTCCAGCCGCAGAACCGCCTCGCCCGCACTCATTGATGGCACCCTTCGGTTACGCCGCTGTTTTAGAGCGTGATATCAGCTGCAGCTGCCCATGACGCTCCTCCACGTGGTTGGCGTGACGATCGTGGTTTTGGCGATTGTCTTGGCCGGCAGTGGCGTGTGGTTGCGAATTGTATCGACAAGCACGCGGACCGCCGCGCTTCCCACGTCCTGGCCGCTGATGTAGAGCGCAGCCTTGTTGCCGGATTCCTGCCCCGCCTGCCAATCCTTGCAGGTGAGATAGGCGCCAAGCCCGACGCCGATGACGCCGCTCGGCTGAATGCCGGCGTTGGACAGCGCAGTCACAGCCCCGGTCTCATTCTCGTCGTTGCAGCCCCAGACGACCCAGTGCTTGATCTGCGGGTTAGCGGTCACGACGGCGCCGGTGCGATTCTGCGCATCGACGACGGAGTTGTCCGTGCCGATCTTGATGATCTTCGGGATCGTGCCGGCCGCCGCCTTGAAGCCGGCCTCCTCCCCGTTCTCGCGATCCTGACAGACAGAGAGCTGCTGCTCGTAAGCGGCCGCGACGCGCGTGGTATCGGGCGTCCACCCGGCGCTCTTGTAGAGCTTTCCGGCGGCCTCACCGACCTTGTAGCCCATCTGATAGCCGTCGAATCCGACGAAGGGAGCCGCTTGACCGGTGCCGCTCTTGATCGGATCGTCGGAGGAGACGAGCGGAATATGCGCTTGGCTTGCCATGTCGATGACCTGCGGGCCGATCTGCTGGTCGGGAACGACGATCGCAATGCCGTCGACCTTCTGGCCGACCATCACGTTCATGGCGCTGATGGCCGCGTTCGCGTCCATCTGCACGTTGACGACATTGACGCGGACGTTCCCGAGCGCCTTCGCTTCGGCACGCGCGCCCTGCGCCTCGTCGACGAAATACTGCTGATCACCCTGCTTCTGGATATAGGCGATCGTCAGCGGCTTAGTCTCCGCCGCTCTCGCCGCCGACAGCACAAAGCCGCCCGCTACCATGGCCACCGCGGCGCAGCCGGCCGCGACAAGTCCCGTCCCTGTTCTCATGCTTCCTCTCCTGTGCCCGTTTGTTGTCCGCGTGGCGCCCGGGCGGCATTCCACACCGATCCGCTCTGCGTCGGACGAACCGTGCTTGGCACCGGTTCCCGTGCCCCGCGGGCGAAATCCTGATCATTCATGGTAGAGCACGGACCGACCGCCATCGATCGCGATGCTTGCCGCGTTAATGAACGGCGCCTCGTCGGACGCCAGGAAGACCGCCGTCATCGCGACCTCCTCCGGGCGACCAATGCGCCGGGGCGGATGCAGCGCCTCCGCACGTCGCCGCTCAGCCCCAGGATCGGGAAAGGTCGCCCAGTGAGCGCGCGCAATATCCGTGTCGATATAGCCGGGCGCGATCGCATTCACGCGAATGCCGCGTGCCGCATATTCAATGCCGAGGGCGCGTGTCAGCCCCAGTAGCCCGTGCTTTGCCACCGGGTAAGGGAAGCTGTGAGGGATGATGGTGCTCGAGTGGCTCGACGCGATGTTGACGATAGCGCCACGCCCCTGTTCCAGCATGCTTGGAAGGGTAGCTTTACACATATGCCAGACACCGTCGAGGTCCACCGAAAAGCATCGACGCCATTCGGCTTCCGTTGTCTCCAACGGCTCGTGAAATACGTTGATCCCGGCATTGTTGACGAGAATGTCGATGCGGCTGAACGCCTTTCGTGTCGATTGGACGACGAATTCCGCCGCCGCGGCGTCGGCGACATCCGTCTGGACAAAGAGGCAGCGTGCGCCGCCGTTCGTCAGCTGCTGCGCCAAGGCGGCGCCGGTCGCGGGATCGAGCTCCGCTATCACGACGGTCGCGCCCTCCTGGACAAAGCTGAGCGCCGTCGCAGCACCAATGCCGCGCCCGGCGCCGGTGATGATCGCGACCTTGTCCTGAAGCCGACCCGCCATGGCCCTCACCAATGCACAATCGTACCGTCGGGCAGAACCGCCTCGGTCACTGCCATAACGTCCTGCCTGGACGAATAGCCGCCCGCCACCGCCTCGTCGATCTCGATCTCAGTGCCAGCGATTTTGCTGCCTCCGATGACCCGAAACGCCAGAACAGGTTCTTGCGGATGATCCCCACGAGTTGCTCCATGTCGCGGGGGGTTCTGTCCCTTCAGTAATGGCGCTGCGTTGATCGCCCTTTCCGACAGCACACCCTGCCTTCGATCGCCAGGAGGTGCGTCGGCATCCTAACCTAAGCGTGGATCGCCGCAGCGAATGATCCCGGAGGCACCTGCCTCAGCTCGCCCAGTGCCAAGTCTCCAGGTTCCAGGTGTTGGTGCGCACGTTGATGTTCGGGATGAAGCCGTCGAGCTTCGACTTCGTGCCCTCGATCTCGGCGTATTGCTGCTGCGGCAGGAAGGGCAGATCGTCACGCAGCACCGCCTGCAGCTTCTGGTAGATCGGGATGCGCTTCTGCTGGTCGATGGTCGTGGCGCCCTGCAGAAGCAGCTGATCCACCTCGGGGTTCGAATACTGCATTGTGTTCTGGCCGCTGCCGGTTTTCGCGGCGATCGACGCGCTGCTGAGGTAGTCCGAGGCGTCCGGATCGGGACCCACCATGAAGTCGAGACCGACGATCGCCGTCTCGAAATGCGACTTGATCCAGTAGTCGCCCCACATGACGGCGGGCGGCAGGTTCTTGATCGTCATGTTGACGCCGATCTGTTGGAAATCCTGCTGTAGCAGTTGCTGCACCTGCTCGCGCAGATGGTTGCCGGCGGTGGTCGAGTTGGTGAAGCTGAGCTTCACGCCGTTCTTCTCCCGCACGCCGCCGGCGCCGGGTTTCCACCCGGCCGCATCCAGCATCTGCTTGGCGCGGTCGAGGTCGTAAACGTGCTTGGGCAGGTTCGGGTTGTAGGCCCAGGATTGTTGCGGCAGATAGGATTCGGTCGGCGTCGGAAGGCCGTAGTACAGCTGCTGGATGATGCTGTCCTTGTCGAAGGCCATGTAGAGCGCATGCCGGACGGCCTTGTCCTGGAACTGCGGTAGGCCGAGGTTGAAGTAGAAGCACTCGATGAAGGCTTCCGGTGCGTTCACAATGTTCCGGTCCGCGAGCTTCTTCGCCTCGGCGTAGTGGTCCGCCGAGATGCCCTGCAGGCCGATATAGTCGATGTCGCCTGTGCGGAACTGCGTATAGAGCACGGTGAGGTCGGGGATGTATTTGTAGACGACACGGCTGAGCAGCGGCCCGTCGCCGAAATAGCTCTCGTTCGCGGTGAGCGTGATGTGGTCGCCCGACACGCGCTCCTTCCACTTGAAGGGACCGGTGCCGATCGGATGCTGCACGAAGGTTTCGCCGAGCGGCGACTGACCTTCGAGCGCGTGCTTCGGCACGATGAAGAACCAGGCGAGGATCGACATGTACGGCGCGAAGGGCTTCTTCATCGTCCAGGTGATGCGGTCGGGCGCCGGTGTCTGGATGTTCTCGACCAGCTCATGCCCGGTGCGGCTGTAGGCCGGAAAGCCGGGTGCCACGACGCTTTCGATGGAGAACTTCACATCGTCGGAGGTGAAGGGCGTCCCGTCGTGCCAGGTGACGCCGGGGCGCAGCTTGATCGACCACGTCAGGCCGTCGGCCGAGATGCCGCCATTCGCCGTCGTGGGGATCTCGGCGGCGAGGCGCGGCAGCAGGTTGCCCTTCGGGTCCACCGCCCAGAGCGGGCTGAACAGCGCCATGTAGACGCCGTCATCCACCTCGATATGGGCGAGGCGCGGGTCGAAGACCGTCGGTTCCTGGGAGAAGCCGATGATCGCCTGTCCCGAGGGCGTCGGCTTGCTCGCAGCGAACAGCGGCCGCGCCGTGACGAGGGAACTCGCCCCGAGAGCGGCCGTCGTGACGAGCAGGCGGCGGCGGGAGAGGCGGAAGCCAGGCGTCGAGGGATGCATGGTCGCTCCTTGTTGCTGTGTCAAAGACCGGATTCGATGGTGATCGGCGTGCCGTCGGTGAACCGGCTGTAGCGGAAAGGCGTCGGGTCCACGATTGTCCGCCGGCCCGTCGCCATCTCGGCGGCGAGGCGCCCGGCGGCGGGGCCGATGCCGAACCCGTGCCCCGAAAAGCCGGTGGCGATCACGAGGCCCGGAAGCGATTCCGCCTCCGAGATGACAGGCACCACATCCGGCGTCACGTCGATCATGCCGGCCCAATGCTGCGTGATCGTCATGTTGCGGAAGATGGGGAAGACCTCCTTGATGCTGCGCGCCGCCGCGTCGTTGATCGACTGCACCGGGTCGGGATCGAGCACGCGGGTCGTCTCGAACGGGCTCGGTTTGTCGAGCGCCCAGCGCCTCGGCGTCATCGCTTCGCCGAAGAAGCGATGATCCAGCCGCAGACGCAGCCCGCGCCGGTCCGCCCGCGCCGCGGGCAGGAACTCGCGGAAGAAGCGGAAGGTATCGGGCGTGATGGGCACCACGTTGCTCTGGCCGTTGGCGATGGTGTAGCCGCCGTCGAGCCGTCGCCGGTAGGCGAATTGCCCGAGCCACGCGGACGTCTCAGGTCCACCCTCCATCGGTCCCGTTCTGAGCACCGATGCACGCACCTTGAGCTGCGGCAGGCGGATGCCGAGGCTGCCGCAGAACAGACGCGACCAGGCGCCGCCCGCCAGGATTGCGCTCTCGCAGGCGACCGTCCCGCGTTCCGTGACGACAGCGGAGACGCGGCCGCCCTTCCGGTCGATGCCACGCACCGCGCAATTTTCCAGGATGACGGCACCGGCCGCCCGTGCGGCGGCAGCGATGGCGGGCACCGCCTTCTGCGGCTCGGCCCGCCCATCCGTGGCCGTGAACAAGGCGCCGCGGTAACTGCGGGTCGCGCCCGGCAGATGCGCCGCCAACTCCGTGCCCTCGATGAGGCGGCTACCCATCTGATAGGGCTGCACCATGTCGAGCCAGCCCTGGAAGCGCGCAAGGTCGGCATCCGTCTCACCGACATAGAGCACGCCGCATTCACGAAAGCCGGTCTCGATCCCCTCGCGCTCGAACTCCCGCCACAGCCGCAGGCTCTCGATGATGAGCGGCACCTCGCGGAGGTCGCGGCCCGTCTTGCGCACCCAGCCCCAGTTGCGGCTGGACTGCTCGCCCGCGAGGCGGCCCTTCTCGCACAGGACGACGGAGACGCCTTGCCGCGCGAGAAACAGCGCCGCGCTGATGCCGATGATGCCGCCGCCGATGATGACGACATCCGCGCGCGGCGGCAGCGCATCGTCCGTCGCGACAGAATCGATCTCTGGTCCCATGGGATAAACCTTCAGGCGTCGGCGGCGAACCGGCTGACCGGCTGCGGCGAGAGTGGCGAGGAGAGGGTCAGTTCAGGCCGGCGGCAGGCGGCGAAATGGCCGGGCGCCCGCTCGACGAGTGGGGGAAGTGCCTCGGCGCAGGCGGCCTCCGCGTAGGGGCAGCGGGTTCGGAAGGGGCAGCCCGAGGGGGGCGAGACCGGGCTCGGGATATCGCCCTGCAACAGGATACGATCATGCCGGCCGCCGATGTCCGGCACGGCCGAAAACAGCGCCTCGGTATAGGGGTGGCGCGGCCGGGCAAAGAGCGTGGTCGTTTCGGCTATCTCGACGATCCGGCCGAGATACATCACCGCGACCCGGTCCGAGATGAGCCCGACCACCGCAAGGTCGTGGGCGATGAAGAGGATCGCGAGGCCCAGCCGCTGCCGGAGATCGAGCAGCAGATTGACGACCTGCGCCTGCACCGACACGTCGAGCGCCGAGACCGGCTCATCCGCCACCAGCAGCGCCGGATTGCAGATCAGCGCCCGTGCGATGCCGACGCGCTGCCGCTGGCCGCCCGAGAACTCGTGCGGGTAGCGGCTGGCGGCTTCGGGAAAGAGCCCGACGGTGCTCAGCACCGCCTCGATCCGGTCGCGCCGCTCCGCGCGTTTCAGGCCCGGCTCGTGCACCTGCAGAGGAATGGCGAGGATCTGCTCCACCGACATGCGCGGATTGAGGGACGCATAAGGGTCCTGGAAAACCAGCTGCATGTGGCGCCGCACCGGCCGCATGCGGCGGCGGGAGTAATCGGTGATCTCCTCGCCGCGAAAGCGGATGGTGCCGGCGCTCGCCGCTGTCAGGCGCAGCACGGTGCGGCCGAGCGTCGTCTTGCCCGAGCCGCTTTCGCCGACGATGCCGAGCACTTCGCCCGCGCCGAGGGTGAAGGACACGCCGTCCACGGCGCGCAGCGTGCGGCCGCCTGTGATGGGATAATGCTTGGCGAGGTCGGTCACCTCCAGCAGCGGGGCGCCCGTGCCGCTCATGCCGCGATCTCCCGCCAGCGGGCGCAGCGCACGGCGTGGTCCGGCGCCGCGGCCTCAAGGGCGGGGCGCGCCGCCTCGCAGGGGTCGGGGCGCGCATGGGCGCAGCGCGGATGGAAGGTGCAGCCGGCGGGCCGCGCGCGCGGGTCGGGCACATTGCCCGGGATGGCGGCAAGCCGGCCACCGCGGCGGCGCACGTCGTCCAGCCGCGGGACGGAGGCGATCAGCCCGGCGCTATAGGGCATCAACGGCCGGCCGAGCAGTGTCGCCACCGGCGCATCCTCCACCACCTGGCCCGCATACATGACCAGTACGCGATCCGCGACTTCCGCCACCACGCCGAGGTTGTGGGTGATGAAGATGACCGACATGCCGGTTTCCTTCTGCAGCGCCCGGATCAGCTCCAGAATCTGCGCCTGGATGGTGACGTCGAGCGCCGTCGTCGGCTCATCGGCGATCAGCACGCGCGGCCGGCAGGCGAGTGCCATCGCGATCATCGCGCGCTGCCGCATGCCGCCCGACAACTGGTGCGGATAGGCGCGGGCGCGCAGTGCGGGCTCCGGAATGCCGACATGGCCCAGCAGAGAGACCGCCCGATCAGATGCGGCGCGTGCCGACAGCCGCTCATGGGCGTGCAGCCCTTCCGCGATCTGGGCGCCGACCCGCTGCACCGGATTGAGCGAGGTCATCGGCTCCTGGAAGATCATGCCGATGTCGCGCCCGCGGATGCTAGCCATCCGGGCTTCGGGTAGCGACAGAAGCTCCAGCCGCTCGCCATCCTGCCGCCTCAGCGTCACCTGCCCGCGCACCACGCAATTGGGCGGCCCGCCCAGCAGCCGCATCAGCGCAAGCGCCGTCACGCTCTTGCCTGAACTCGACTCACCGACAATGGCGAGCGTCTCCCGCTCCTTTAGTGCGAAGGAGACGCCCTCCACCGCATCTACGATGCCGCCTTCGCCCGTGAAGCGCACAGCGAGATCGGTGACCGTGAGCACATCGCTCATCGGTGGATGTCCAGCCGCGGGTCGAGTGCGTCCCGCAAACCGTCGCCGAGGAAGTTGAAGCCGGTGACCGCGAGGGTGATGACGATGCCGGGCACGATCGCGAGCCAGGGCGCCGAGGTCAGATATTCCTGCGCGTTGTTCAGCATGTTGCCCCAGGAGGGCGTGGGCGGCTGGATGCCGTAGCCGAGGTAGCTCGCGTAGCTCTCCAGCAGGATGGCGCGCGCAACGGTGAGCGTGGCGGCGACGACGATGGGTGCCATGACGTTCGGCAGAAGCTCGCGCAGCATCAGGTGCGTGTCGGAGACCCCGATGGCCTCGGCGGCGACCGCGAAATCCCGCTCCCGCAACGAGCGTATCTGGCCTTCCACCACGCGCGCGACTTCCATCCAGGAGGTGAGTGCGACGATGAGGGTGATGGTCAGCACGCCGGGGCTGACGAGTGCCGCGAGCGTGAGCAGAAGGAAGATCTGCGGGAAGCACAGCACCGCATCGACGAACCGCATCAGCGCCGTACCGGCCCAGCCGCCATAGAACCCGGCGGCGAGCCCCACGATGACACCGAAGACAGTGCTGAGGCCCATCGCGGCGAAGCCCACGGTGAGGGAAATGCGCCCCGCCAGAAGGAGCCGGACGAGAAGATCGCGGCCAAGCTGGTCGGTGCCGAGAAGATGCGGGCCCAGGAACGGCGGCTGGAAGCGATGCCGCAGGTCGATGGTCAGCGGTCCGTACGGCGAGAGATACGGACCGATCGCGCAGGCGACGACGAGGATGACGATGGCGGCCAGACCGAACATGGCGAGCCGGTGGCGCATGAAGCGGCGGAGCGCAGGGCGGCGCGCCCCTCGCGCGGGGGCCGGCAGTGCGGAGCCAAGGGGTGCGGCGGCGCTCATGACAGGCGGATCCGGGGATCGGCGATGCTGTAGAGCAGGTCAGCGATCAGGTTGCCGATCAGCACGAGCAGCGCGGAGAACATCAGCAGCCCCATCACGACGGGATAGTCGCGATAGCCGATCGAATCGAGGAACAGCCGCCCCATGCCGGGCCAGGTGAAGACCGTCTCCGTCACCAGCGCGCCGCCCAGCAGCGTCGGCAGTTGCAACCCGGCGATGGTGATCATCGGCAGCAATGCGTTCCGCAAGGCATGGCGCACCAGCACCGCCCGCCGTCTCAACCCCTTCGCCCGCGCGGTGCGGATGTAGTCCTGGCTGATCACGTCCAGCATCGAGGCGCGCATGTAGCGGCTCCAGGTCGCGATCGTCACCAGCGTCAGGACCAGACATGGCAGGATGAGGTGCCGAAGGTAGTCGATGAAGGAGGCGTGACCGCTCGCATACATGTCGCCGGACGGCAGCCAGCCGAGCCAGACGGAAAAGATGTAGATCATGACGAGGCCAAACCAGAAGGTTGGGATCGACAATCCGATCATTGCGCCGATCGTCGCCAGATAGTCGGCGATCGAGTAGCGCCGGATTGCGCCCAGCACGCCCACCCACGTTCCGAAGATGATGGCGAGCAGCGAGGAGCTTCCCATCAGTTCCAGCGTCGCCCAGAGATGCGAGACGATGATGTCGAGAACCGGCTGCTGATCCCTGTAAGATCGCCCCCAGTCGCCGCGAAGCAGATGCCCGGCCCAGTCGAGGTATTGTATCGGCAACGGCCGGTCGAGCCCCATTGCGTGGGAGATCTGGGCGAGCGTCGCGGCCGACATGCCGGGCGTCAGCGCGAACTGACTGAGCGGTCCGCCCGGCGTCAGGTGCAGCAGCGCGAAGCCGATCATCGAGACGAGCACCAGCAGCACGAGACTTTGGCCGATGCGGCGGATGAGGAAGCGGATCATGGCCGCGTCAGCCGTGCAGCGTCAGCGGCGCGGTGGCCGCCGCCTGTGTTTTGAACCGGGACAGGGCGAAGGGCGCTATCGGCAGGTTCGGCATTTCGTCCCGCACGAGGGCGGCGAGGATGCGCCCGGTGACCGGCCCCAGGCAGAAGCCGTGGCCGGAGAAGCCATGCGCCATGACGAGGCCGCGTGGGGTGGCGGCAGCCTCGATCACGGGCAGCGCGTCGGGTGTCATGTCGACCAGCCCGACCCAGCTCTCGGCAAGCGGCGCGTCCAGCGCCGCCGGCACCAGCGCGCCGAAAAGCCCCGCGACCCGCACCACCTCCCGCACCGGCGGCATCAGCCGCGGGCCCGGCCGCGCCCCACTCGTCCCGGCGCTTTCATCGGGCCAGTCCATCGTGCCGGGCCAAGGCCCGCTACCGCTCGTGAAGCGGAAACGCCCGTCCGTCTCCTGCCGCCCCGCGCAGCTCGCATCGGCGACACCGATCACCTGCGCCAGGACCGCCGGCACCGGTGCGCTCCGCAGCACCGTCACCGCGCGGGCGACCATGGGCACGGCAAGGTCGAGCGGCGCCAGCAACCGGTTGCCGAGTACACCCGCCGCGACCACGACACGCCCGCAGGCGATGCGGCCGCGCCGCGTCATGACACCCGTCACGCGATCCTCCGAGACATCGACGGAGAGAACCTCCTCGCCGAAGCGCAGTTCGGCTCCGGCGCGCTCGGCGGCGGCAAGGAACGCGATGACCGTGGCGCGAGGGTCCGCGTGGCCGTCCGTCGCACAATAGGCGGCGCCCATGACAGCGGGCGAAACGGCCGGCGCCAGCGCCTGCAAAGCCTGCGCGTCGAGCATCTCGGCGTCCAGACCGGCACGCTGCTGCGCGGACACCATCGCCGTCAGCTGCTCGATATCCTGTTCCGTCCGCGCGAGACGGATGTTGCCGTCCTGGCGATAGTGGGTCGGCGCGTCGAGTTTCTCGTCCAGGCCTTCCCAATCGGCGACGGCTGCCTGCGCAAGCGGCAACTCCGCCGGGTCGCGGCCGAGTTGCCGCACGCCGGCGAGCGTCCATCCACTGGCCATCGCCGCTGGACCCCAACGGTCGAGCACCATCACGGAGAGACCGGCGGTGGCGAGTTCGTAGGCGGTGGCGGCCCCGCTGATCCCCGCGCCGATGACGACGACATCCATCATTCGGGTCAGATCCCTCCTGTTCACAGCAACACCAACGCAAACCGCGTGCCAGAGAGCGCAAAGAGCATGCCGGAAAAGCTCGACGTCACGAACTATACGATTGTTGTTCCCAACAGCAATCGGCAAAATGCATCGATGCGCGCTAAACGGACCACGCAGACAGACGATGGCGTCGAGGTTCGCAGCAGCCCCGACATATCCGTCCTCACCGGCCTGCTCAGCTTCCAGCTCCGAATGCTGAGCCATTCGATCAACCGTGCCTATAATGAGGCCTTCGCGGAAACAGAGGCCTCCAGCGGAACCGGCAAGCTGACGACGTTGCTGCTCGTCTCCGCCAATCCGGGCATCAGCCAGACGGAGGCGGGGCGTGTGCAGAACAAGGACAGGGCGGCGATGGTCCGCATCATCGACCAGCTGGAGCAATCCGGGCTCATCACGCGCAGCCCGGATCCGGATGAACGCCGGCGTCACCGGCTGGTGCTGACGCGGCGCGGGGCGGCCGAAGTCAAACGCTACATGGCGATCGCCCAGGCCTACGATTCCGGCTTCTTCTCCGTACTCAACGAGGCCGAGCGGCGCAGCCTCGTGCGGATCGTGCAGAAGCTTCGCCGCATCCATCAGCCGGAGACGCTCGGTCTCGACAGCCCCGCGTCGCGGCCGTCATCCAGACGCCGCCGAGGTGGAAAGTCCGGCTAGAATTGGCCCTCGACGCGCCAGTTGACGCCGATCTGAGGCACGCTCGCAGTATTGGGCAGGTCCAGCACAAGCTCGACCAGCCGCGCCACCTCATCGGGCTGCGTCATCAGCGCGGGATCGGTGTCGGTTGCCGCCATTGCCATGTCCGTCGCGACGAAACCCGGGCAGATGGCCGTTGCGCGCACGCCCTGGTCCCAGCCCGCATGGCGCAGCCCATGGGCGAGCGCGGTCGCGGCGAACTTCGTCATGGCATAGGCGCTGGAGTTGGCGGAGGCGACGCGGAGGCCCGACAGCGACGAGATGATCGCGACACGTCCGCGCCCGCTGGCGGTGAGATAAGGCCAAGCCGCGCGCGCGAGACGCTGCGGCGCCAGGACGTTGACCTGCAGCATCGCGGCCATGTCGGCGTCCGTTGCCTCCACAACCGATTTCTGCATCGCGACACCGGCGTTGCAGACGAGCGCGTCGATGCGCCCAAATCGCTCGATTGTTGCGGCGACCCATTCCGCTTCGGCGTCTGGCGCGTCGGCATCATAGGCATGTACGAAGCCCTCCCCCGGCCTTGGTGTCCTCATGCCGAGCGACAGGGTCCAGCCGGCGGCGGCGAGGCGCGTTGCGATGGCGGCGCCGATCCCTCGGCTGGCGCCGGACACCATGGCTACACGGGCGGATGTCTGAGACATAGGCTTCTCCTGGCAACGAGGCCCGAACGCATTACGCGGACAATGTATAGCGGGCAGCACGAGGACGGAAGGCGATCCGGCTGAAAACTCACCAACCTCGTGTGCCGGTCACCGGCAAGTGCGGCTGAGCGGACGGCGCCGATGTGTGGCGGGATGCCCGTTATCTCGAAAGAAGCTAGCGCTTCGCCTCAACCGACGTGAAGTTCATAAGGAAGTTCGGCGACCTCATTGAGCTGTCTTCGTTGACGCTCGCCTCTTGAAAACAGTCTGTGCTACTCGGCAGGAAGTAGCCGGAGAAAGTGACCGCCTCGCCAATATGCATCTGCGGGCCAGCCTGCACGAGGGACGAAACCGGGTCCGCGATCGCGTGGTCGGCGCCGTGACTCGGCTCTCTCTTCACCGCGGAAACGGTGACATCATCAGCAAGCTTCAGCGACAGATCGCTCCGATCGGTGCCGTTAGCGAGCCGTACAATCGTTCCAGTCCATTCATGTGCCTCGTTGTCATGACCGAGCAGAGCGCAGAGGTTGGTCGCTCGGGTTGCCCGTGCTCCGCGGCTAGCGGCCTCGTTACCAGTATTTTCATAAGTCGCGGCGCCGTCTTGCACGATCGCGATGAACTGCGCCTCCATGACCTGAGAAAGCAAGCGCATGGTGGGATCCAGGGCGACCGGGACCGGCGAAGTGGGTGAAGCGCCCGAGGCGGACATCGGCGCGCTACCCGGTAAAGCCGGAGCGGCAGACGGAGGGGCGGGGAATGGCGCCGTGAGCGGCGCTGTGGCGGCCAGAGCAGGTGGGACGGCGGGCGCCGGAGCCACAGGTGCAATGACAGCAGACGCGGTCGGCGCGGGCAAGGGTGCCGCAACAACGACCGGCGGTACAGGAGTGGCCGCGACACGCGCAGGGGCTGGGGCTGGCTGATGAATGTTCTGAACAACCTCGCATCTGCGCAGCGCCCTGACAGCAACCGTCGTACCTTCGAGGTTGACGAGGATGGGCGGTCCGCCATCGAGCGCTATCGTCATGCGTCTTTTCGCCGTGACCAGAAAGAGGAACGGTCCGATGGTCGCCCGGGTCAGGGTCGTCTTGAACTGTCCAAAGGTGACGGACCCGGAGATCGACAGCGGCGACGATCCACGGGCGGTGACCGTTAACCTCGAGGGAACCGGCTGTGGTCGAGGTTTCACGCCGCCATCGTCAAACAACAAGGTGAGATCTGGCGGTCGGACGGCGGCGTCCGCCAGCAGCGCCAATGCTCGGTGACCCCCAAGGTCGCCGGCGAGAGTACAGATGTTCGAGCCGCCTGATGAACGGCCCGGGGTGACTGTCCATCCGATCGGTGGAAGCAGGCTACTATCTTGTTCGCTTGCCACGGCGGGACTTGCAATCGCCAGCAAGCCCACAAGAAACCACGGCTTCATTCCTTCCTCCGTCTCGAGCGGACTTCGACCGCGATGACAACATTACGGCGGAAGCGGTTTGAGCGGAAGTGCCCGTTCTGCCGGGCAAAGCCAGAAGCTGTGCCGGGCCTCCAGGGCGGTTGGAACCGTGTTCAAGTCTCTCCGCGGCGTGCTGCGGCCGCGGCAAGCGAGGCGAGGGTATTGCGGATGGCGGCGTGAATATGCTCCCGCATGATGCGCTCGGCAGCCTGCGCGTCGCGGGCGTGGATCGCCTCGTAGATCCCGCGATGGAACGGCAGCGCCTCGCCATGTACGCGCGGCAGGGCCACGATCGTCAGCTCGACCGACCAGCGCAGGGTCGAGCCGATGACAGGCGACATGGCGATGATCGCGTCGCTCTTCGTTGCCTTCAGGATAGCGTGGTGGAAGGCGAGATCGGCATGGAGCACGGCAGGCGAATCTTCCGGGTCACGCTCGAGATGCCGGAGAGCGGCTGTGATGGCGGCGAGATCGGCAGCGTCGTGCCGCTGCGCCGCCAATGCGGCGGCTGACGGTTCGACCGCCTCGCGCAGCTCGAACAGCGACACGATGAAGGCATGGCTCGGTTCGACTTCGAGGTGCCAGTTCAACACATCGGGATCGAGCAGGCTCCACTTCTCCCGCGGCTGCACCTTGGTGCCGGCGCGGGGCTTCGCGGCCAGCAGGCCCTTGGCCGTCAGCATACGGACGGCCTCCCGATAGGCGGTACGCGAGACGGACAGGGAGGCGGCGAACTCGTCCTCGTTCGGTAAGATCTCGCCTGGCCGAAGCTTGCCGCCGATGATCAGCACCGCGAGTTTGTGGGCGACGGATTCGCTGAGGCGCCGTGCCTGCGTCGGGTTCCCGGCACTCCCGCCAGCCCTCTTAAGTGCCACGGCCGGCATCGGTGCAGAGAGAGCCGGAAGGGTATTTACTCATACTTATTCGGATGATAGGAAATCCGCACGGAGTGGCAGCGATTGCCTTCAGGATCGATCATTCGCGGGCAACGCGAAGGCATGACGGGGAGCGTATCATGGAACAAAGCATATAGCATTATCATTCTCTGCATCGGCCTGTTTCCATTGTCTATGCGTTTCGTGCGCGGGCGCGTTGCAGAGTCTGTATGGTGCCTGACGTGTCCTGCTTGCTTTGCAGGGAGGGGAGGCTGCGTGAATATGTTGTCGGAAGCCCATCTAGGGAGCGCTTCACAGCAGGCGCTGGACGCGCTGCGGGAACGCTTCGGCGCGAATATGGCAGTTTCGCAGGCTTTGCGCGAGCAACATGCCAACACTACCTGCTACCTCCCGAATGAGCCGCCGGACGCGGTTGTCTTTGCGACGTCGACCGAGGATGTGCAGGATGTGGTGCGCATTTGCGCGGCGCATCATGTTCCCGTCATTCCCTTTGGCGCCGGGACCTCTCTGGAAGGTCATCTGAACGCGCCCCTCGGCGGCGTTTCCATTGACCTGTCTCGCATGAATCGGGTTCTGGCGGTGCACACGGCGGATCTCGATTGCGTCGTGGAGGCAGGGATGACCCGAAAGTTGCTCAACGACTACCTCCGTCAGGACGGCCTGTTCTTTCCGATCGATCCGGGTGCCGATGCAACCATCGGCGGCATGGCGGCGACCCGTGCCTCCGGCACGAATGCCGTGCGCTACGGCACGATGCGCGACAACGTCCTTTCGCTGAAGGTGGTTCTGCCGAGTGGCGAGGTGATAACGACGGCCAGCCGCGCGCGCAAATCCTCCGCGGGCTACGATCTGACGCGGCTGTTCGTGGGCTCCGAGGGCACGCTCGGCGTCATCACGGAAGTGACGCTGCGCCTGCAGGGCCTGCCCGAAGCGGTGGCCGCAGCCGTCTGCGCCTTCCCGAGCATAGAGGCCGCGTGCGACGCAGTCATTACTGTCATCCAATCCGGACTGCCGATGGCGCGGATCGAGTTGCTCGACGACGCGCAGGTTCGCGCCTGCAACGCCTATGCCCATCTTGCCCTGCCGGAGCTGCCGGCCTTGTTCCTGGAGTTTCACGGCACCGAAGCCTCCATCGCCGAGCAGATCGAGCGCTTCTCCGATATCGCAAGCGAGTTCGGCGGCAGCGCGATGCAATGGGCGAACAAGCCCGAGGACCGCAGCCGGCTGTGGCAGGCGCGGCATGACGCCTACTGGTCTGTGATGGCGCTGCGCCCCGGCGCCAAGATGATCGCGACCGATGTCTGCGTCCCCGTATCGCGCCTTGCCGAATGTGTGGTCGCGACCAAGCAGGATATCGACGCGATGGGGCTGATCGCGCCCATCGTCGGCCATGTCGGCGACGGGAACTTCCACACCAGCCTCATGGTCATGACCGACGAGCCCGCGGAGATGGCGCTGGCGGAGCGCTTCCTCTCCCGCCTTGTTGAGCGTGCGCTGGAGATGGACGGCACCTGCACGGGCGAGCATGGCGTGGGCCAGGGCAAGCGCAAGCATCTGGCGGCAGAGCACGGCCTTGGCGCGGTCGATCTTATGCGTACCATCAAGCAGGCAATCGATCCCAATGACATCATGAACCCCGGCAAGGTGCTGCCGCCCTCCAACCGTATTGTTGGCGGCGGAGCAGTCTGATGTCCTTCAGCGACTTCACCGTGCTCGACGAGCGGTTCAGCCGTCTATTCACGCCGGCGGCCATGCTGCACAAGCTGGCGACCGGGCTGCATTGGGCGGAGGGGCCTGCATATTTCCCGCTCGGTCGCTTCCTCGTGTTTTCCGATGCGCCGAACAACCGCATGATGCGCTACGATGAATGCAACGGCGAGACGTCGGTGTTCCGCCAGCCGTCGAACAACACCAATGGCAACACCGTCGACCGGCAGGGACGACTTATCTCCTGCGAACATCAACGCCGGCGCGTCACCCGCACGGAGCATGACGGCTCCATCACCATCCTCGCCGACCGGCACGACGGACGGCGCTTCAACAGCCCGAACGACGTCGTCGTGAAGTTGGACGACTCCATCTGGTTCACCGATCCGACTTACGGTATCGACACCGACTACGAAGGTGATCAGGCGCAGAGCGAGATCGGCGCCTCTCACCTCTACCGCATCGACGCCAAAACCGGCGCAATCGATGCAGTGGGACGGGATTTCGTGCAGCCGAACGGTCTCGCCTTCTCCCCCGATGAACGGAAACTCTATGTTGCCGATACCGGGCGGACACACCGCCCCGACGGCCCGGCCCATATCCGCGTGTTCGATGTGGACGGCGCGGGCAAGCTTGCTCGCAGCCGGGTCTTCGCCGATTGCACCGCCGGGCTTTTCGACGGGTTCCGGATCGATACCTCCGGCCGGATCTGGACGAGCGCCTTCGACGGCGTTCATTGCTACGATCCGGACGGCACACTGATCGGCAAGGTCAACGTGCCCGAGATCGTGGCCAATGTCTGCTTTGGCGGTCCGAAGCGCAACGTGCTCTATATCTGCGGCACGACCTCGCTCTACTCGGTCAAGCTTTTCGTCGGCGGGCACAAGACCTTCTGACGGTGCCCGCCGAACAACCCACCGGCCCAAAGAGCCGGGTTTTTGAAAGGATGAGGATTATGAAACGTCTTCTTTGCGGCACGGGGATCGCCTTGCTGCTCGGCGTGACGATGGGCGCGGCGCATGCCGATACCTCCGGCAAGCGCATCGCGCTCTCAAACAACTACGCGGGCAATTCGTGGCGCCAGGCGATGCTGCAGAGCTGGGCGCAGGCAGCGAAGACCGCCATCTCCGAGCATCAGCTTGCCGCGGCGGATACCTTCACGACGCCGGACAAGGAGGTCACGACCCAGGCGGCCCAGGTACAGAACCTCATCCTGCAGGGCTATGACGCCATTGCCATAGATGCGGCCTCTCCCGATGCCTTAAACGGGGCCGTGAAGGCCGCCTGCGACGCCCACATCGTCGTGGTCTCGTTCGACGGCATCGTGACCGCACCATGCGCCTATCGCATCGTCGTCGACTACAAGAAGATGGGCGAGGAGCAGGTCAACTATTTGGCGACGCGCTTCCCCAAGGGCGGCAACCTCCTGGAAATTCGCGGCCTCGCCGGCACCTCGATCGACAACGTGATCCATGAAGGCATCGTCGCCGGTGTCGCCGCCCATCCGCAGTTCAAGATCGTCGGCAGCGTCGAAGGCGACTGGGACGAGGCGACGGCGCAGAAGGCGGTCGCGAGCGTGCTGTCCTCCTTGCCGCCCGTGGTCGGCGTCGTCGATCAGGGCGGTGACGGCTATGGCGCCGCACAGGCTTTCGCCGCCGCTGGGCGCCCGGAGCCCGTTATCATCATGGGCAACCGGCAGGACGAACTTGCCTGGTGGAAGCAGCAGCATGACAAGAACGGCTACACGACCTGGTCCGCGACGATCGCGCCCGGCATCTCGTCGCTTGCGCTATGGGTGACGCAGCAGGTGCTGGACGGCAAGACGGTCCCGCATGATCTGACCGTGCCGTACCTACAGATCACGCAGGCCGATCTCGATCAGGCGCTGAAAACCGCGCCTGTGGGCGGCGTCGCCAACATCACCTATACGCAGCAGGACGCGATCAAGGCGATCGAGGCCAATTCCAAGAAGTAACGCTCCTCTCCGGACCGCAGACAGGACGACCGATGGATCGCGAGATCATACAGCTCAACGCCGTCACGAAAAGCTTTGGCGCCGTGCAGGCCTTGAGAGGTGTCGATCTGTCGATCCAGCCGGGACAGGCACTGGGACTTGTCGGCCATAATGGGGCCGGCAAGTCCACGCTGATGCATGTGCTGACGGGCACAATCGCGCCCACCACCGGCAGCATCGCGTCGGGCGGCGGTGCTCGGCCCGACTACGGCGTGGCGATCGCAAAGCGGCTCGGCATCCGCTGCGTCTTTCAGGAACTGTCGCTCTGCCCCAACCTCACGGTGGCCGAGAATACACGCATCATGCATCCGCGCCTGCGCGGCTTCGGCTGGCGTCGGCGCGCCGGGCGGCTGATCACCCGGCAGCTCGATACCATGTTCCCTGACCATGGCATCCGTTCCGACACCGTCATCTCCGATCTGTCCATCGGCCGCCGTCAGATGGTGGAGATCGCGCGCGCCTTCACGACGACGGACGATCCGCTGCGCCTCGTCATCCTGGATGAGCCCACCTCCTCACTCGATCCCAGCACCTCGCGCCAGCTGCTCGCCTTCACGCGGCGCTTCGTGGCAGACGGCGGCGCGACCATCCTGATCTCCCACCTGTTGCACGAGATCCTGGACTATTGCGACCGCATCGTCGTCATGCGCGACGGCCGGGTAGTGGCGGATGAGGGCACGGCGGCGTTCGATCGTGCGAAGCTCATCGTGACCATGGGAGGTGCGGCGGAAGGCCATGCGGCGGAAGCACCCGTGTCCGCAGCGACGGTGGCCGCGGAGGGGCCGGCGCGTGTGCGCTACCGCCCCAAGGGGGAGACCGGCGGCACGGAGCTGACAGCCCAGGCGGGCGAGATCATCGGGCTCGCCGGGCTCGCCGGTCATGGCCAATCCGATTGCCTGGTCGAGGTCTTCGATGCCGCGGGTGGGCGCCCGGGACGCGTATCGGTCCAGGGACCGGTCGCACTGGTGGCGGGGGACCGGCAGACCGACGGCATCTTCCCGCTCTGGTCGATCGCCGACAACATCACCGTCCGGTCCCTCGGCAGCCTCACCCAAGGGCCGTTGATTTCGCCGCAGCGCGCGGACGCGCTGGCGGAAAGCTGGAAGCAGCGCATCGGCATTCGCACGCCGGACATACACAACAACATCCTGTCGCTTTCGGGCGGCAATCAGCAGAAGGCGCTGTTCGCGCGCGCCCTCGGCTCGGATGCGGAAATTATCCTGATGGACGATCCCATGCGCGGCGTTGATATCGGCACGAAGCTTGATGTCTATGGCCTCATCCGCGAAGAGGCGGCGCGCGGCCGGACATTCCTCTGGTACACGACCGAGATGGATGAGCTGGAACATTGCCACCGGATCTACATCTTTCGCAACGGCAGGATCGTTGCGGCCCTCCCGCGGGCCGAGCTAACCGAGGAGCGGGTCATCCATTCCTCTTTCCAGGAGGCGGTGGCGTGAGCGGGCCCGCAGCTTTGGCGGCCGAGGTGCGGAGCCCCCGGCCGCCGCGCCAGTTCAACGCGCGGCGTCTGTTCCGCACGGCTCTGCCCGCTCTGTCGCTGATCATCGTCCTGCTCGCGATCCGGGACTTCAACCCGCGCGCGATCAGCTACTTCGGCTTCAACCTGATGTTGAACCTAGCGGTGCCGGTGGCGCTCGCGACCGTCGCCCAGCTTTGCATCATCACGGTGAGCGATCTGGATCTTTCGATCGGCAACTACGTCGGCTTCATCGCCTGTGTAACGACGACCTGGCTGCCGACACGCCCCTGGCTCGGCGCAGCCGTCATTCTCGGCTCGATCGTCGTCTACGGGGCCCTCGGGGCGCTCGTCCAGCTGCGGCAGCTGCCCTCGATCGTCGTCACGCTCGGCATGAGCTTCGTCTGGCTCGGCCTTGCTCTGCTGATCCGGCCGCAGCCTGGTGGCACGGCGCCGAGCTGGCTCGCTGGCTTCATGGGAGTGCACGTCCCCTTCGTGCCTTTCCCCATCGTTGCCGCCGTCGTGCTCGCCATCGTCATGCACATCGTCTTGATGAAGACGGCCTTTGGCGCAGTCTTGCGGGGCGCCGGAGGCAATCCGGCAGCTGTCGCGCGCTCCGGGTGGTCTCTGCTGCGCGTCAAGACGACGGCCTACGCCATGGCCGGCGTCCTCGGCAGCCTCTCGGGCCTCGCACTCGTCGGCGTCTCCTCCTCCGCCGAGGCGAACATGGCCGACGGCTACACCCTGCTGTCCATCGCCGGCGCGATCCTGGGTGGTGCCGAATTCGTCGGCGGCCGCATCTCGCCTGTCGGCGCGGTCATCGGCGCGCTCACGCTTCAACTCGCGGCCGTCGCCCTCAACTTCTTCCAGCTGCCGGAACTGCTCCCCGGCTTCCGCATCCCGCCCGAGTGGCAGGTGGGCGCGCAAGGCCTGATCCTGATCCTGATCCTGGCGGTGCGTGCCCTGATCAACAGGGGCGAGGCATGAGCGGGCAACTCGCGGCGCTGTCGCGCCTGCGCACCCGGCCCTGGATCTGGTCCTTCCTCGGCGCAGCGCTCGTCTGGGCGCTGGCGGTCATACTTGCCGGCGGCCACGGCGCCTGGAGCGTGATTACGACGGCCATCGCCTTCTCGGCCTTTACCGTCCTGGTCGGGCTCGGCCAGATGTTCGTCATCACGCTCGGCCCGGGGAATATCGACCTGTCGCTGCCGGCCAATATCGGCCTTGCCAGCGCTGTCGCCATGAAGGTGATGGACGGGTCGGATGGGCGGATCGCGCTCGGCCTGCTGGCGGCGGTCGCAGCCGGCCTGGTGATCGGTATCGTCAACTACCTGCTCATCCGGCTGCTGCGGATTCCGCCGCTGATCGCGACCCTATCTTCGAGCTTCGTGATCCGCTCGGTTGGCATCAGCTATGGCCGAGGCCTGCAGATCAAGCCGCCGCTGGCTTTCGCCGATCTCGTGGTGGCCCGGCTCGGCGGTATCTCCGTGCTTGCGGTGCTGGTCCTGCTGCTCTCCATCCTGGCCGGAGTGGTGCTCGCGCGTACCGTCTATGGCCGCTCGGTCCTCGCCGTCGGCCAGAACATCCGCGCCGCACGGCTAGCGGGGCTCTCAGTCCGCCGGGTGCGTTTCCTGACCTACGCGCTCTGTGGCGCGCTCGGCGGGCTCTGCGGGGCGCTGCTCGCCGGCTTCACCGGTGGCTCGTCACTCGATGTCGGCGCGGAATACCTCCTCACCTCGATCGCTGTCGTGGTCATCGGCGGCACCTCGGTCGCCGGCGGCATGGCGAACGTCCCCGGGCTTTGGGGCGCCGCGCTCATGCTGTTCATGATCGCCACTTTGCTCAACTCTTCCGGCCTCGGCATCGGCGTGCGCGATCTGATGACGGGCCTCATCATCATTGCCGTCATCACCCTCGCAGGCGGGCGGCGTTCGCTGCGCTGACCGGTGGCTTGAGCTTATGGGATATTGCTGATGAAACGCCGCCGCTATCAGGGTTCCGATGTCGCCAGAGCTCTGACAATCGAGGATCTGCGGCAGATGGCCCATCGCCGCGTCCCCAACTTTGCGCTGGAGTATGTCGAGGGCGGGGCCGAGGAGGAGATCACGCTCCACCGCAACCGCTCGGTCTTCGACGACATCGCGCTCGTGCCGCGAACACTTGTCGATGTCTCCGAGCGGCGTCTCGGCATTGAGCTCTTCGGCCGACCGTCCGCCCTGCCCTTCCTGATCGGCCCCACCGGCTTCAACGGTTTCCTGACGCACGAGGGGGATGTCCGGCTGGCGCAAGCGGCGGCGAAGGCCGGCATTCCTTTCACGCTCAGCACCGTGTCGACGGCGGCCCTAGAGGACGTGGCTCAACGCGCCGGCGGTCGGCTCTGGATGCAACTCTATCTCTACCGCAACCGAGAGTGGGCCCGCACGCTCATCGAGCGCGCGGAGCGTGCGGGTTACGAAGCTCTCGTGCTGACCGTCGACATCGCGGTTTACGGCAACCGGGAATGGGACGTGCGGAACTTTGCCAAGCCGATGCAGCTTGATCTACGCAACAAGCTGGATGTGCTGATGCATCCGCGATGGCTTTTCGACGTCATGATCCCTCATGGCACGCCGCACCTCGCCAATGTCTCTGGTCTTCTGCCGCCCGGCAAGACCTCGACGCGGGGGGCATCCCCTGTGCTCGGCAGGCTGCACAATGCTTCTCTGAACTGGGAGGATGTCGCGTGGCTTAGGGATATCTGGCCGCGGACCCTGATCATCAAAGGCGTCAACAGCGTGGCCGATGCGACGCTGGCCGCGCAGTACGGCGCTGACGGCGTGGTGCTGTCAAACCATGGCGGGCGGCAGCTTGATGGGGCCATCTCGCCGATGGAGGTGCTGCCCGAGGTCGCGGCGGCACTGAAAGGCAAGCTCACCATCATGCTGGACGGTGGTTTCCGCCGTGGCTCCGATATTGTGAAGGCTCTGCTTCTGGGGGCGAATGCGGTGCTGTTGGGCCGGGCCGCTCTCTATGGACTTGGTGCCGGCGGGGGCCCGGGCGCCGCGCGCGCGATCGACATCCTGGCCTCCGAGATCGACCGGGTAATCGGCCTGCTCGGCACCGACTGCATCGCAGGCCTCGATCCCACCTGTATCCGCTGGCGCGCCCAGGGGCTGCTCCATGGCAGCAACGTTGGCGAAGAAGGCCACGGACCTCATCTTGGGCCCGAGCCGATGCGTACCCCTCATCCAGAATACCGAGAATGAAGCTGTGAAAGATGCCTCAGCTTCAGCCCGGAGTTGCGGAATGCGCCTGCGGGTGGACGGAACCAAGGTGCCGTTTTTGACCATCCGCCGGTCGTGCTGATCCTCGAACTGCAC
>JABBOH010000082.1 GCA_019351895.1 Pseudomonadota bacterium | reverse complement strand
TGGATGGCGGAGGGCAAGACAGCGGCCGAGATCACGGCGGCCTGCACGCGCGGCGAGATCACCACCGATGAAGCGACGGCCCGGCTTGATCGGCCCTATCTATAGCGGCGCACAATAATGATCCGCCTGACGCGAGATTCATGGGCCGAGTTCCGGTGACAATGGCTCGATGGCGAAGCGTTAAGTTCGCTTCGCCATCAATCCGCAGCGATCCACCGCGCCGCAGCCTCCGCCGTATCCTGGGGACGGGTATTGAACGCGATGGCGGCATTCGGAGCGCCTTTATGGATGGCGTTTACGACCCTCTCGAAGAACGGCAGGCTCTTGGGCGGGAGGCGCAGGCCGCCTCCGATCACGACGCAGTCATAGGTCGCTTCCGCCAACTGCATAGCTAGCATCGCTATGCCGCTGTCGTCGGGGGCGATCATGCAGAGGTCGCCGTCCCAGCCGTGCTCGGTCATCGTCGTCTTCGCGATGTCGATGCCCTCCTGGATTTTTTCGGCATTGAACCCTGGCGGCAGGGAGGGGTCGGAAAAGTCGACAGTTTCGGGCTTCTGCCCGACGAACAATACGCGTGTCATGATCAAACTCTTTCGGCTGGGGTGGAGGGGGTGGCGTCGTCGGCTGGGACATCGAGCCGGCTTGAGAGGAACGCGCCGATGGCGTCAAGCGACTGATCG
The DNA here is from genome assembly GCA_019351895.1 of Pseudomonadota bacterium. Classification (GTDB taxonomy): domain Bacteria; phylum Pseudomonadota; class Alphaproteobacteria; order Acetobacterales; family Acetobacteraceae; genus Acidisoma. The sequence goes on along the minus strand of JABBOH010000082.1, from coordinate 8,643 downwards.
GCGGCCCGGAGATGACCCAGGCTGGACTGGAACACGTGGGGCATGCCAGCCCAGACCGATAGGCTGACATCGACTCGCGCTGCGGCGGCGCGCGCGGCGAACCGGACGGAATCGTCGAGCAGCACCTCGTCATCGCCAACATCGATGCGGATCGGCGGCAGACCGTCCAGCGCAGCGTGGATGGGCGACATCCTGGGATCCGTCTTGTCGCTCCCTTGGACGTAGCTGTCGGCCAAAGCCTGCAACATGCCGCGGGTGAAGATCGGATCAGCGTCAGCGCGGCTTTCCAGGCTGGCCCCGGTCAGACCGAGGTCCGTCCAGGGCGACATGACGGCGGCGCCTGCCGGAAGGACACCTTCAGCGCGAAGGATCGGCAGCAGCGCCAGGGTCAGCCCGCCCCCGGCCGAGTCCCCCGCCACCACGATCCTTCCGGTTCCCTGGGCGAAAAGGCCACGATAGGCCGCGACAACATCCTCGATCGCCGCCGGGAATGGGTGCTCCGGCGCCAGCCGATAGTCGGGCAGGAAGGCATTGGCCTTGGCGCGCGCGGCGATCTGGCTGGCCAGGTTGCGAAACGCCACGGCCGACCCGAGCCCATAGCCGCCGCCATGCAGGTAGAGCAGCCGACGGCCCGGATCGGCGCCCGGGGGGCGGCACCACCAGCCTGGGACGCCGCCCACCTCGCCGGGCTCGAAACGGACGCCTTCAGCGGCCGGCGCAGCGGCCATCATCGCGTCGAACATTGGCCGGGCGTCGGAGCCCATCGGTTCGCCCTTGTGCGGGGCGATCGCCAGCCGCATGGCGGCCGCGACGGGCGCGTCTTCGGCGGCGAGTGGATGCATGATGCTCATGACGTCTTTCCAGGGGGTTGCGCCATTCAGCCCTTGGCCCATTGGGCGGCGGCGTCGCGGGCGAAGTCGCGGTAGGACCGCGGCGCGCGGCCGAGCAGGGCCGTCAGCCGTTCGAGGCCGGCAGGATCGGCCGCCGCGCCGTCGCTTTGGTAGCGCTGGAACATCAGGCGCAGATCCAGGGCGTGCCAGCCGGGCAGCATGGCCTTCATCCGCTGCTCCATGGTCACCAGGTCGTTGCCGCCGTAGCGGACGGGGCGGCCAAGCGCCTCGCTCCAGATCGCCGCGACGGCTTCCCCGGTCAGGCTGTCGGGCCCGACGATGTCGTAGACTTCGTGGGGAAGCGGCCCCGGCGCCCGCTCGCGCCGCAGAAGCTCCGCAGCGGCGGCGGCGGCGATGTCGCGGATGTCGACCATTGACACCCCCTTGGCGCCGACCGGCGCGCCGTAGACGCCCGGGCCCAGCAGCAGGTCCTTCTGGCGCAGGTCGTTCTGGATGAAATAGGCTGGGCGCAGCACTGTCGCCGGCAGGTCGAGGGCCTGGATCATCCGTTCAACCGTGGCCTTGCCTGCGAAGTGCGGCACGTCTGCATAGGCCTCGCCCTTGAACACCGACAGATAGACCACGCCCTTGACGCCGGCCTCACGCGCGACGGTGAGCGCCAGCATGGCCTGGGTCAGTTCGTCAGCCAGGTTGGGCACCAGCAGAAACAGGGTGCTGACGCCGATCATGGCCGAGCGGAAGGAGTCGATGTCGCCGAGTTCGCCGCCGACCGGGATTACGCCGGCCGGGACTTGGGCCTTTTCCGGCGTACGCGTCAGGGCGCGCACTTCCGCGCCTTGTCCTTGCAGATGGGTCAGCACTTGGGAGCCGATGGTGCCCGTGCTGCCTGTGACCAGGATCGTCATGTGGAAATCTCCTCAAGAAGCGGCGCGGAAGGCGCCGTGGCTTGACGCTGAAGATAGATGTTCCGCATTTTCGAAGAAGCCGGCATGTTTGGAACAATTTGTTCCTTATTTGAGACGAAGCATGGATCTAGAAGCCCTGACCGATTTCAATCTCGTGGCCGCCCAAGGTGGCTTCAGCCGCGCCGCGCGTTTCTCCGGCAGGCCCAAGGCGACCCTGTCGCGCCGGGTGGCGGAGCTGGAGCATAGTTTGGGTGTCAGGCTGATTGATCGAGGCACGCACACCCTTCGCCTGACTGAGGAAGGCCGCGCCCTGCATGCGCGCACCGAGGGGCTGCTCGCCGAAATCGCTGAGGCGGGGGAAGCCGTCGTCCTGGGCGCTTCGGTCCCGCGCGGGCGCTTGCGCGTCAGCGCGCCGATTGTGTTCGCGCATGTCGCGCTGGGCCGGATCGGCGCGCGGTTCGCCCTGGCCTATCCAGACGTCCAGCTGGAGATCGTCGCCGACGACCGCCCGGTCGATCCGGTCGATGATGGTTTTGACTTGGTGATCCGCATCGATCCCGCGCCCGACGAACGGCTGGTCGGGCGACGTTTCTTGACCGACGAGCGGCTGATCGTGGCCGCGCCGGACCTGCCCAGGCTCTGTGTCGGGGGGCCAACGCCTGTCGAAGTCCCGGTCGGGGCTGTGGTCCTTGCCGCCATGCCGTCAAACCGCCTCTGGCGTATGCGATCCGCGGAGGGCGAGGCGCTGACCCTGAAGCCCCAGCCCGTGCTGCGCCTGTCCTCGCTGCTAATGGTGCGCGACGCGACCGTGGCGGGCGCGGGGGTCGCCCTGCTGCCTAAGCTTCTGGTCGCCGCCGACGTCGCCGAAGGCCGCCTGGCCCTATGGGGCGTGGAGGACGCGCCACCGGTGGAGATCTGGGCGTTGCAAAGTTCCCGACGCCTGGTGGGGGCCAAGGTCCGCGCCTTCCTGGACGTCATAGACCAAAGCTTCCCGAACAAGGTCTTCGTTCCTCAGAATTGAGCGTCCAGGCCGGTGCGCAGCTTGCACGGCCCACGCGGGAAACTGCGCGTAGCTTTCCGAGAGGCCGATTTCTGGAGCGTTCCACTGAACTGATCGACGCGATGCGCGCTGCCGGCCGGCCGGCCGGCCGCTCTAAGGCGTATCAATGAGCCTGCGTGCCGGCGACATCAATTTGCGTCCGTCTCACCGATTGCGCGCTACGTCTCAACCAATTTGCGTCCGGTGCCGCCATCCGTCTCACGGAATTTGCGCGCAATCGGACCATGAATCTCGCGCCAAATCGTCCATTATTGCGCGCCGCTATAGCTATGCCGAACACGACCTCAGCCGCGACGAAGCCGGCATTCAGCGCCGCTCCTAGCGCAAAGGCGCCGTCAAACCCGGCCGGCGGCTGGTGATGATGGTGACCGCCTGCACCATGAGCGTGTCCATGGTCGTGCCCGTCATGGTCGTGTTGGTGGTCGTCTCCGCTCATGATGCCATTCCGGCCGCAACGGGCGAGGCAAGCCCGCGCTGGCTCAGCTCGCCTCGCGCCTGCCGCACAATGCTCAAGCCACCCCAGAGTCCCAGCCCGCCCATGATCGCGGCCACGATCACGTCAGGCCAGCCGGTGCCAGTGCCGAACACGCCGGCTGCCGCCAGCATAACTGCGGCATTGCCGATGGCGTCGTTGCGGGAGCACACCCAGACCGAGCGCATGTTCGCGTCCCCGGTGCGGAACCGGTAGAGCATCAGGGCCACCCCCCCATTGGCCAGCAGGGCGGCCGTGCCGACCACACCCATCACCTCCGCACGAGGCAGGGTGCCATACCAGGCGTGCCACGCCGTGCTGCCTAGCACCCACAACGCCAGGACAATCAATGTCCAGCCCTTGAGCAGGGCCGCGCGCGAGCGCCAGACGATCGCCAAGCCCACCACACCGAGGCTGATGGCGTAGTTTGCGGCGTCACCCAAAAAGTCCAATGCATCGGCTTGCAGTGCGGCCGATCCGGCCGCCGCACCCGCGACAATCTCAGCGGCAAAGAAACCGGCATTGACGGCCAAAGCGATCCATAGCGCCCGGCGCCAGCGCGGGCTGTCCAGGGCTTGCTTGGCGTTGCTGGCGCAGCTCGATTCATTGCAGCAGGGCATGGCGGGTCACCTCGACAGCTTCGGCGTGACCGACCACATGCACCCTGTAGCCACTACAGGGTCAAGGCATGACGAGTGACACGTTCGGCATCGGCGAGCTGGCGCGCGCGACCGGCACGAAAGTGGAAACGGTGCGCTGGTACGAGCGGATTGGCTTGCTGGCAGCGCCGGCCCGGACAGGCGGAAACTACCGGGCCTATGGCCGTCAGCACCTGGAGCGGTTGAGTTTCGTGCGGCGTGCCCGCGACCTTGGCTTTTCGCTGGAGCAGGTGCGCGAGCTGCTGCGCCTATCGGATCAACAGGACCGGCCGTGCGAGGAGGTTGACCTGATCGCGCGCGGCCATCTTGCGGAGGTAGAGCGCAAGGTCGCCGACCTGACCGCACTTGGGAACGAGTTGCGCCAGATCATCGGCCAATGTGGGCACGGCACCGTTGCCGAGTGCCGGATCATCGAGGCGCTGTCTCCGCTGTGACCATCCAGTTTGGATGTGCAATCCAAACTGGCCTACTCGGCGGCACGGGGCAGGTGAAGCGGCTTGAGCACGACCGCTACACGGCAATTGTCATATCCCCTCCAGGGGGATACCATAAACCATGTCAGAGCAGCACCTTCATGCAACCCATCCTGAGATCGCCAAGCGGCTGAAGCGTGCGGAGGGCCACCTTCGCAGCATCGTCGAAATGATTGAAGCCGGGCGCGCCTGCGTGGACATTGCCCAGCAGTTGCATGCCGTCGAAAAGGCCGTCTGCCAGGCAAAGAAGACGCTAATTCACGATCATATTGACCAGTGCCTAGAACAGGCAGCCGGTCCGGTGCCGCGCAATCAGCGCGGTCCGATCGAAGAGTTCAAAGCCATCACCAAGTATCTCTGAGGGAATGAACGAATGCCGTCTGAAGCGCTCTTCCTCGTCGCGGCTGTGGCCGGCGTCGGCGTGTTGCACACCATTGTGCCAGACCACTGGGTGCCGATCACCCTGATCGCACGCCAACGCGGCTGGTCCAGAGGTGAGACGGCACGCGTCGCCTTCAAAGCAGGCATCGGTCACGTCCTGTCCACGCTGGCAATCGGCCTGGTCGTCTGGATCGCCGGCGTCGCTTTCGCCACCCGGTTCGGCAGTATAGTGGACACCGTCGCCAGCCTGGCGCTGGTCGCGTTCGGCGGTTGGATCGCCATCTCCGCCCTGCGCGAGATGCGAGGAGGCGGAGGCCACGGTCATACCCACGGGCACGAGCATGGACACGGGCACAGCCACGACTTCTCGCACCTTGGCGGCGGGGACGCCGGGGCGGCAGCCACGGTGCACGGGCCAGAGCTACAGCGCATCGAAACCGGCCACGGCGTTCTTGAACTGTCGATCTTCGAGGACGGCGTGCCGCCCCGGTTCCGGCTGACCGGAACCGAAGCCAGCCTCGTCCGCGTCGAAACCGTCCGGGATGGCGGCGCGCGCCAAATGTTTAGCATGGCCAACCAAGGCGCTTATTGGGAGTCCTTGGACGACATCCCGGAGCCGCATGGCTTCAAGGTGGTGGTTGCCGTCGGTCATGGTGACCATGCCCACACCTACACGACCGAGTTCGCCGAGCATGAACACGACCACGGCGGACACGGCCACGATCACGGCGACGGGCACGGCCATGACGCGGAGCCTGAAAACGATCCACTTTATGCCCCGATGCGCGGCGGCGTGGCCGTACTAGCGCGCCATGCCCATGCTCACCGGCATGGCAGCGGCTCGGCGCACGTGCACCTGCATGACCATAATGCGGCAAGCGCGCATCAAATCACGGCCGAGGCGGAGGCGTTTCCACCGCTGCACGTCCACAAGCACAAGACCTCATCACGGACCGCGCTGCTGCTGATCCTCGGCTCGTCGCCCATGGTCGAGGGCATCCCGGCGTTCTTTGCGGCCGGGAAGTACGGCGTTGGCATAATCGTGCTGATGGCGATCGTCTTCGCGATCAGCACCGTCGCGACCTATGTGCTGCTCTGCGTTTACTCGGCGGCCGGGCTACAGCGTGTAAAGCTCGGCGCATTCGAGCGATACGGCGAGGTGTTGAGCGGCGCGTTCATTGCGCTTGTTGGGGTGGCATTCTGGATTTGGCCGGTGCTCTGACCTCACGCCGGACAAAAGCTTCCACACGTAGGCGTTCAACTCGGTTGCTGCCCCCGACCTCAACACGCACCATCATGTTGAGCGGGACAAGCTTTAAAAACGCGGTTGTCGCAAGCCTAGACCGCTTATACTTATTCTGATATAAGGCTGTTTGTGTGAAGCCGTTGTCTTTCCTCGGATCGTCTCTCGACGACCTTCGGGCTTTCCCAGAAACGGCGCGGCGTGAAGCTGGGCATCAGCTCGACCAGGTGCAGCGCGGGCTTGATCCGGACGACTGGAAATCGATGCCGAGCGTCGGAGCGGGAGTGCGGGAAATCCGGATACGCGACCAGGCGGGTGCGTTCCGGGTGATCTATCTCATGACCCGGCCCGAGGCGGTCTATGTGATGCACGCCTTCCAGAAGAAAACGCAGGCCACGGCCAAGCGGGATTTGGATTTGGCGGAAGCACGGTTGAGAGAACTGACACGGAGCAAACCATGACCGAAGCAGACGACATTCCCGGCCAAGTGTTTGCGAGCGTCTGGGACGCCTTGGAGGACAGCCCTTCCGAGGCCACCAACATGCGCCTGCGTTCCGAACTCATGATCGCCATTCGGCAAGCTGTGGCGGAGTGGAATGCCACCCAAGCTATTGCGGCAAGACGGCTGGAAGTGACGCAGCCGCGGCTCAATGACCTGCTGCGCGGACGCATCAATAACTTCAGCCTCGACGCCCTGACGGTGCTGGCCGCGCGCGCTGGCTTGGACGTGCATATGCAGATCGAGCGGGCCGCCGCGTAGGCTACGCCACCAGCACGTAAGCGACGAACGCCGGATACGCTGCGAGCAGGATGACGCCCTCGGCTCGGCCGAGCTGACTTCGGCGCGCGGCGAGCAGCGTGACGAGAGCCAATGACCCGATCATGAGTAGGAGCGGGATGTGCAGCACCGTGGCGTCCGCAAGCACGAGCGGCCGGGCCAGCGCACCGGCACCAAGGGTCATGGTAACGTTGTAGGCGAATGAGCCGACGACGCCGGCGACCACGGCTTCGGAGATACCGCGCCTTGCCGCCGACCAAGCAAGTACGACCAACTCGAATCCTGTTGCAAAGCCGACCAGCGTGAGGCCGAGCCGGGTCTGCGTCGCTTCGACGCCACTCAGACGCTGGACCGCCTCGACCAGCAACGTCGCGCCTCCCGCCATCGCGAGGACGCCGGCCAGCACAAAGGCCAAGTCCCGCCCAACCCGGCGCTGCCCGTGCGTTTCACGGGCTTCCCTGGCTTCGGCAATCTCTCCGACCTCGCCCAAAGCTGGCGGACGGCGCTCGACCAGCCAGATCACGGCGACGTAGAGCGCATAAAGAGCAACCAGAACGGTGCCCTCGATCCGATCCACCTGGCCGTCCCAGGCGAACCAGGTGCTGATCGCCGCGAGCGGAAGGCCGAGCAGGGCATAGCGCATCACCGTCGCGCGAAATGGCAGGGGAGCGATCAAGGTACCGACGCCGAGGGCAACCAGACAGATCACCACGTTGGCGCCCACCACGTCGCCGAGTGCTATTCCGGGCGAGCCGCGCAGAGACGCGACAACGGATGTTGCCAGCTCCTCAGGTTCAGCGCCGGCCAGTAGCAAAGCCAGGGCGAAGGAGCTGATGCCAAGCTGCACCGAAGCCTTGCCCAGGTGCTCGGAAAACGCCTCTGCGCCCCAGACGATCAGTGCCACTCCAACCGTGAACGCTAGCAACCAAAGGACCGGCATCACGCGCGTGCCTGTCCGTCTCTTTCCCTCATGCCCAGCACCGTCATGGCATCGGCATCGAACGCACGCAGTCCGCGCCGCCGCCATCGCAACAGGAGATCGGTCTGACTTGCCCTTTGGTGTTCGTCCTCTTGCCCGCCCATCCGCGCTGCGAGTTCGAGGAACGCCCCCAGCAACGTCGCCCGATCGTCGTCCACCAACTCGACCAACCCAGCCTTTTGCACCAGGCCGCCAAGCTCGATCAGGTGCCGGGTGCGCGCGCGCCGGTCCTGAACCCATTGGCGCTTGTCGTCGCGTGCTCGATCGCGGTCCAATCGGTTACGCAGCACGGTCAGACGATTTAGCTGCGCCGTTGTCGCCCGCAGTTCCGCCAGTAGTGTCGTCGGGCTTTTGTTTGGTCCCCCGCTTGCCCCCTTGCTGAAAGAACGCCTGTCCGCGTTCGGTCCACCTCGCCACGGCCTCGGGTGTCTTCTTCGACTGCTCCACGGCGGCGAGGAGAGCACCGGCCAACGCCTCAATGGGTAGGGCATCAGCCCCGACGACTTGGACAAGCTCGCCAAGCTGGGTGGCCTTCTGTGTCTTGACCTTCTTGGCCTTCTCCATGAGGGCTTGGAGTTCGGCGTCATAGTCGCGTGGTTTCCGAGCCATTGATTTGCCTCAAATCGTTGAACGGTCCTGGCCAGCCTAGCAACCGCTTAAGCCCATTGCCAACTGTCTTGATCGGCGGCTCACGTGAACAGCGCGTCATTCCCAGACCGGAGCGCAGCGGAGGTCGTCAGGTAAATGCGCGCTTATACGTCACTGCGTGACGTGCGCGGCTCGGCGATGGTAGTCTGGGCGCATGGCGATCTACCACCTGCATGCGAAGGTGATCAGCCGTG
>JABBOH010000032.1:37363-45216 GCA_019351895.1 Pseudomonadota bacterium | reverse complement strand
GGCGGCTGACGCACGAGCCGATCGGCTATCTGACCTATGTGATCTGGAGCTTCATCAACCAGCCCTTCGCCTCGGCGCACGCGCTGGCTTTCGCGGCGGCGCTTCTGGTCATGTTGACGGTCCTCGCGATCAACCTCGGCGCGCGGGCGCTGCTGCGCGCGCGGCATCAAATCTAGAGCCGGCCGTTACATCTGCCGCAGCACGGCTCCCGCCAGATAGAGGCTGCCGCAGATGAGCACCCGCGCGGGTCCAGCGCCATCTCCGTCCGCCGCCAGCTTGCGCAGAGCCTGTTCGACCGTGCCGCCCTCGCGCGCCATACCGCCCGATGCCGCGACCACTTCGGGCACCGGAAGCGCCAGATGCTGCTCCGGCTCGGCAACGGCCCAGACGCTGCGGGCATAGGGCAGCAGAGGCTTGAGGAACTCCGCCGCGTCCTTCCCCTGCTTCATTCCAATGATGAGATGCAGCGGGCGGTCCGTCCATCCCGCGAGGTGATGCGCGAGCGCCGCGCCGGCTCCCGGATTGTGGGCACCGTCCAGCCAAAGCTCCCAATCCGCCGGGATGATTGCCGCGAGCGCGCCGTGGAGGCGCTGCATCCGCCCTGGCCATTCGGCCCGGCCGAGCCCCGTGCGGAAGGCGGCGTCAGGCACCGTCAGGCCGGACGCCCGCAGCGCTGCCACGGCGATGCCGGCGTTGTCGTATTGATGCGGCCCGGCGAGTGACGGCCAGGGGAGCGCAAGCGTCCCATGGGCATCCTCAAAGCGCAGCCCATCAGTCAGGGGGCTGATGGTCCAATCCCGGCCGTGCGCCAGAAGCGGCGCTCCGAGCGCCGCCGCCCGCTCGGCCAGGACCGCCAGGACTTCGGGCGTCTGGCCGCCTGTCACCACGGTCACGCCGGGCTTGATGATGCCGGCCTTCTCGGCGGCGATCCCGGTCAGGCTGTCGCCCAGGAAGTCCCGATGGTCGATGGAGATGGAGGTGATCGCCGAGACCGCCGGCCGTTCGATCACGTTGGTCGCGTCGCCGCGTCCGCCGAGACCGACTTCGAGAATGCAGAGGTCGGCGTCTTCGGCCGCGAAGAGCGCGAAGGCGGCGGCCGTGATCACCTCGAAGACGGTGATCGGCGCACCGGCATTTGCCCGCTCCACCGCTTCGAGCATCTGCGCCAGCCGGTCGTGGCTGACGAGCCCCTCCGTCAGCCGGATGCGCTCGTTAAAATCGACGAGGTGCGGCGACGTATAGACCTGGGTCCGCAAGCCCGCGCCTTCGGCGATCGCCCGTGCGAAGGCGCAGGTGCTACCCTTGCCGTTCGTGCCGGCCACATGCAGCACGGGGGCTAGGCGCCGCTCGGGGTGGTCGAGCTTTCCCAGCAGAACCCGGAGCCGGTCCATGTCGAGGTCGATCGCCCGCGGGTAAAGGCGCAGCAGCCTCTCCAGAACGCCGTCGACCCGCGGATCCTGGCTGCGTTCCCGCGCGCGAATTGCGAGCGCCGCCATCGGCATGATCAGACGGTCGCGAGTTCGTTCGCTGCCGGCGGCGGCGCGGGCGGTTCGGTGACCACGGCGGGCGGGGGCACCAGCATGTCGATGAGGCGCGTGATGGTCGCCCGCATCTCGGCCCGGTTCACGATCATGTCCACGATGCCGTGCTCGTAGAGGTATTCGGAGCGCTGGAAGCCTTCGGGCAGTTTCTCCCGCACCGTCTGCTCGATGACGCGGGCGCCGGCGAAGCCGATGAGGGCACCGGGCTCCGCGATCTGGATGTCGCCGAGCATCGCGAAGCTCGCCGTGACACCACCGGTCGTGGGGTCGGTGAGGACGACGAGGAATGGCAGCCCGGCCTCCTTCACCATCTGCGTCGCGATGATCGAGCGGGGCATCTGCATGAGGCTGATCGCACCTTCCTGCATGCGGGCGCCGCCCGAGGAGGTGTAGATGATGAAGGGTGCTTTCTGCAGCACGGCGAGGCGGGCGGCGGCGACGATGCCTTCGCCGACGGCCGCACCCATGGACCCCGCCATGAAGTTGAAATCCATCGCCGCGACCACGGCCTTGTGGCCGCCGATCTGCCCATGCGCAACCAGGATCGCATCGTCCAGCTTGGTCTTGTCGCGGGCTTCCTTGAGCCGGTCCGAGTAGCGCTTCTGGTCGCGGAAGCGCAGCGGGTCTTGCGGGACGCGCGGCATGTCGATCAGCGTGTAGGCACCCTCATCGAAGGTCCAGTTCAGCCGCTCCCTCGCCGTCGCCCGCATATGGTGGCCGCAATGCATGCAGACCTTGAGGTTCGCCTCCAGGTCGCGCTGGAAGATCATCTGTTGGCAGGCCGGGCACTGGTGCCACAGGTTCTCCGGCACATCCTTGCGGCCGAGCAAGGTGCGGATTTTCGGGCGGACGAATTCGGTGAGCCAGCTCATCGGCGCTCTCCCAACAAATGGCAGGAAGGTTCTGCTTCTTTTTTCAAAAGAAGGGCTCGTTATGCGGCGGCGCGGACGCCGCGCACGGCAGCGGCCAGCGATCGCACCTGATCCAGCACCAAACCCGCCGTTTCCGGCGTGGCGCGGCCGTGCTCATCGAGGCTTTTTGCGAGCGTGTCGATCAGTGCGGAGGCGACGACGGCGGCGTCCCCGATCGAAGTGGCCTCGGCCGCTTGCGAGGGTGTCCGGACGCCGAAGCCGATCGCTATCGGCAGGTCGCTGAAGCGCCGCAGCCGCGGGATGGCCGCCGCCAGATCGGCGCCCGAGGCGCTGCGCGTGCCGGTGATGCCGGTGATGCTGACGTAGTAGATGAAGCCGGAACTGCCTTCGAGCACGTAGGGCAGCCGGGCGTCGTCCGTCGTCGGCGCGATGAGGCGAATGATGTCGAGCCCCTGCACGGCCGCGAAGGGCGCCAGCATATCGGCTTCCTCGGGCGGCAGGTCGACCGCGATCAGCCCATCGACCCCCGCCGCGGCGGCGTCGGTGCAGAAGCGCTCAGGGCCATAGGCGACGATCGGGTTGAGGTAGCCCATCAATATGACCGGCGTCGCGTCGTCGGTCTCGCGAAAGTGGCGGACCATGGCGAGCGTGCCGGCGAGCGTCGCCCCTGCCTTGAGGCCGCGCTGACCGGCGAGCTGGATGATCGGGCCGTCGGCCATAGGATCGGTGAAGGGCATGCCGATCTCGATGAGGTCGGCGCCCGCCGCCGGCATGCCGTGCAGGATGGCGGTGCTGGTCTCAAGGTCGGGGTCGAACGCCTCCAGGAAGGGGATGAGCGCCCCGCGCCCCTCCCGCCGCAGGGCCGCGAAGCGCGCGGCGATACGGCTTGCAGCGCCGGTCCTGGTCACAGCGTTTGGCCGATATGGGCGGCGACGGTGAAGATGTCCTTGTCGCCACGGCCGCTGAGGTTGAGCAGGATGATCTGGTCCGGGCCCATCGTTGGCGCAATCTTGGCGATATGCGCCAGAGCATGGGCGCACTCCAGCGCCGGAATGATACCCTCGACGCGGCAGCAAAGCTGAAAGGCTTCCAGCGCCTCGTCGTCGCCGATGGGCACGTATTCGACGCGGCCGGTATCGTGCAGCCAGGAGTGTTCAGGGCCGATCCCCGGATAGTCGAGGCCCGCGCTGATCGAATGGGCCTCCTGGATCTGGCCGTCGGCGTCCTGCAGCAGATAGGTCATGTTGCCGTGGAGCACGCCGGGCTTCCCGCGCGCGAGGCTGGCGGCGTGCTTGTCCGTGTCGATGCCGTGGCCCGCCGCTTCCACGCCGATCAGCCGCACCGAGGCGTCGTCGAGGAATGGGTGGAACAGCCCGATGGCGTTCGACCCGCCGCCCACTGACGCGATCGCCACATCCGGCAGCCGGCCCTCGGCTTCCAGGAGCTGGGCCTTCGCCTCGTTGCCGATTACGCATTGGAAGTTGCGCACCATCTCGGGGTAGGGGTGCGGCCCGGCGGCGGTGCCGATGAGATAATAGGTGTCGTCGACATTGGCGACCCAGTCGCGCATCGCCTCGTTCATCGCGTCCTTGAGGGTCGCGGAACCGGCGGTGACGGGCCGCACCTCGGCGCCCAGCAGCTTCATGCGGAAGACGTTGGGCTTCTGCCGCTCCACGTCCGTGGCGCCCATGTAGATCGTGCAGGGCAGGCCGAACAGCGCGCAGACGGTTGCGGTCGCGACGCCATGCTGGCCGGCGCCGGTCTCGGCGATGATCCGCGTCTTGCCCATGCGGCGGGCGAGCAAAATCTGCCCCATGCAGGAGTTGATCTTGTGCGCGCCGGTATGGTTCAGATCCTCGCGCTTGAAGTAGATCTTGGCGCCGCCGAAATGCGCCGTCAGGCGTTCGGCGAACCAGAGCGAGCTCGGGCGTCCCACGTAGTTCTTGAGGTAGCCGTCGAGCTCGACCTGGAAGGCGGGATCGGTCTTCGTCGCGTCGTAGGCCTGCTCGACCTGCAGGATGAGCGGCATGAGGGTTTCGGCCACGAAGCGGCCGCCGAAGATGCCGAAGCGGCCACGGTCGTCCGGGCCCTGGCGCAGGCTGTTCTGGCCCGCAGCTTGAACTTGGGCTTGGCCGGATTCCTGTAGTGCGAAATGCTTGTTCACGGGACCCCCTGATCGGCGCTGTCATACTCCCGGTGCTTCTCGGCCGAAAGGGCAGCAGCCGCGTTTCGTGACGACTTGATGAAGGCCCGGATCAGCGCCGGGTCCTTGACCCCGGGCGCCGTCTCGACACCGGATGAGACATCGACGCCGGTTGCCCCCGAACGCGCGATGGCCTCCGCGACGTTTGCGGGCGTGAGGCCGCCGCCGAGCAGCCAGGGCAGGGCCGGGGACCAGCCCGCCAGCAGAGACCAGTCGAGCGCTGTCGCGTTGCCGCCGGGACGCGTGGCACCGGGAGGCGGCTTCGATTCGATGACCATGCCGTCCAGCCCCTGCGCCGCCGCCTCGGCCGCCGCCAGATCCTCGGACGACGAGACCCCGCGCGCGAGCCAGACCTGCCGCCCGAACCGCGCGCGGATCGCGCGCGCGTGGTCGGCATCACCGTAGATCTGGAGCACGTCGAGCGGCACCACCTCGAGCACGCCAGCGATGTCGTGGAGGCTCGGTTTCACGAAAAGCCCCACCCCCGGCGGACCCGGGGGGCCGCCCCGACGGAGCGCCGCGGCCTCGACCGGCGTCACATAGCGGGGCGAGGGCGGGAAGAAGACGAAGCCGAGGTAGTCGGCGCCTTCCTCCGTGGCGGCTACGAGCGCGTCCAGGCTGTTGATGCCGCAGATCTTGATGCGCATGGCCCCCCGCGCGAATGACCGCGGCGTGTCAGGCGAAACCCGCGAGCCATCTGAGCGGCTATTCGCGTGGGGATTCATCACGCGGCACCCGACGCGAGGCTTGCCGCGATGGCGGCCGCCGCGCTGGCGGGATCGGCGGCACCCGTGATCGGCCGGCCTACCACCAGCCAGTCGGCCCCGGCGGCGACTGCGGCCTGCGGCGTCAGCGTGCGCGCCTGATCCGCAGCGTCCGATCCCTGCGGCCTGATGCCTGGCACGACGAGGAGCGGCTCGGCTCCGAATTCGCGGCGGAGCAGGGCTACCTCCTGCGGGCTGCATACGAGCCCGTCGGCGCCGGCGGCGAGCGCCAGCCGCGCGAGCCGCAACACCTGTTCGGGCGGACTGTCCACCACGCCCGTCTCGGCAAGAGCCTCCGGCGAGAGGCTGGTCAGCACCGTCACCGCCAGCAGCTTCGGGCGATCAGCGCCCGCCGCCCCGGCGGCTTCGCGCGCGGCGCGGATCATGGCGGTTCCTCCGGCGGCATGCAGCGTCAGCATTGCCGCACGTAGCGGGAGGACGGCCGCGACCGCGCCCGCGACGGTGTTCGGGATGTCGTGCAGCTTGAGGTCGAGGAACACCGGCACCCGCGTCACCGCGCGCACGCCCTCCGGCCCGTGGGCCGTGAAGAAGGCGAGGCCGAGCTTCAACAGCCCGACATGCGGCGTCAGCACGCGGGCCCAGCTCTGGGCAACCGCGAGGTCGCTCGTATCGAGCGCCGCGATGATCGGGTTGCCGGGCCGGGGCAGCATGCCTCAGGCCTCCGGCGGGGGGAGGACCGGTTCGGGCAGCCGGGGATCGGTCAGGCTGCGAGATGTCGCGATGGGCGTCCGGCGCAGTTCCGCTTCCGCGAGCTGGGCCTGCAGCCGGGCGACCTGCGCCTCTGCGCGGCGCGCGCGGCGGCCGAGCCCGAGCTTGTCGATCCAGACGACGGCAGCGCCCAGGAAGAAGGCGATCGCCATGCCGACGAGGATCGCGACCGAGAGCGGGGCCTGGATCGCGAAGTCGGTCGGCCAGAAGCCGAGCGCCACATCCTGTCGATTGGACAGGGCGAAGAGCACCAGGATGAGAATGATGACGAGGGTAGGGATCAAGCGGACCATGATGAGGGCCTTCCTAAAGCCTTTCCCGCCCTGCCGCCAAGCGCCCGTCTGCCGGGCAGGCCGTCATCAGCCGCGGGTCGGCTCCGTACGGGCGGCGCCCTTGTTGACCCTGCTGCGCAGTTCCTTGCCCGCCTTGAAGAAGGGCACAACCTTCTCGTCGACCGGAACCGCCTCGCCCGTCCGAGGGTTGCGCCCGGTGCGCGCCAGCCGCTGCTTGATCGTGAACGCGCCGAAGCCACGCAATTCCACGCGCTCGCCCCGTGCCAGCGCCAGACTGATCTGGTCGAAGATCGTGGCGACGATCGTCTCCACGTCCTTGCCGGTCAGATGGGGATTAGCCTCCGCGAGTGCTGCGATCAGCTCAGACTTCGTCATAAGGCTGGCTTCACCCTTTCTCGCGAACGATGCGCGTCATTTTAGAGCCGGTATGAGGCTGGATATCCGAACGCGTCGTCAGGGCTCGTCAGACACGCGAAGGCTGCCAGAGTGCTACGGCGCCGTCAAGAACAAGTGTCTGCGAAAACAACAGATTAGCGAGGCCCTGTAGAGAAACGCCCAGGAAGGAGGAGCCGGGTCGGTGGCTGCGCACCTCACGCGTCGGTAGGCCGACCGGCACGCCCTTGTTTGCCGCGAGCCATCCTCGGGCATCGGCCTCGCTGCCGATCGCGTCGATCAGATGGAGGGGCAGAGCCTGCTGGCCAGTATAGGCGCGGCCATCTGCCAGCGCCCGCACGGCATTGAGGCTCATGTGCCGCCCCGTCGCGACCATCGCGACAAACTGATCGTAGAGGTTCATCAGCAAGCCCTGAAGCGCCTGTCGCCCGGCAGGCGTCATCGGCGCGGTCATGCTCGGCTGGCCCTTGAGCGGACCCGAAACCAGCGTCTGCACATCGATGCCGAGCTTGTCGAGGAGGCCGCCGATTTCCGGCGCCTCCATGATGACGCCGATGGAGCCGGTGATCGTCGCATCGCGCGCGAAGATACGCGTCGCGGGCACCGCGATCATGTAGCCGGCCGAGGCCGCCATGCCGGTCATCACGGCGACCACCGGCTTGACCGCCGCCACCTTGGCGATTGCGTCGTGCAGCGCCTCGCCTCCCGCCACCGACCCGCCGGGGCTGTCGATCATCACGACGAGGGCGGCCACCCGCTTGTTCGCCGCGAGGTTGGCGACCGCCGCGGCCTTCCACTCGTCATCCGTGATGATGCCGTTGACATGCAGCGTCGCGACGTAGCGCCCGCCATTCCAGGCCGAGACGCCGCGCCCGACAAGCACCAGCCCTGCCAGCACCACGGCGAGGATTGCGACGACCCGCCAGGTGACAAGCCCGCGCTTGAGGCGCCGGCGATCGATGAGGAGGTCGGTCTCGAGGCTCATGCGTGATCCTGGGTTGCCGTACGTGAACGGGCCGCACGCGAAAAGGCCGCGGGCAATGCTTCTGCATTGCCCG
>JABBOH010000032.1:0-37353 GCA_019351895.1 Pseudomonadota bacterium | reverse complement strand
CCCGCGGCCCGATCTTAGCCAGCCCTTACGCGGAGCGTAAGATCACACGTCGGACTGCTGGTTCCGGCGGCGGATGGCGGCACCCAGGATGTCGCCCAGGGAGGCGCCCGAGTCGGCGCTGCCGTATTCCTGAACGGCCTGCTTGTCCTCGTCCATTTCCTTGCCGCGGATCGTCAGTGCCAGCTTGCGCGCGGCACGGTCCACGGAGAGGATCTTAGCGTCCACCTTTTCGCCGACGGCGAAGCGGTCGGGACGCTGTTCGGCCTTGTCGCGGGCCAGTTCGGCGCGGCGGATGAAGCCGGTCAGCACCTCGTCGACCGAGACCTCGACGCCATTGGCCTGCACGGCGGTCACCACGCAGGTGACGATGTCGCCCTTGTGGACACGGTCGAAGACGCCCGCCGCCGGGTCATCGCGCAGCTGCTTGATCCCGAGGCTGATGCGCTCCTTCTCGACATCCACGTCGAGAACCTTGGCCTTGATGACGTCGCCCTTGTTGTAATGGGCGATAGCCTGCTCGCCCGCCTCGTCCCAGGACAGATCCGACATGTGGGCCATGCCGTCGATATCGGCGGTGATCCCGATGAACAGGCCGAATTCCGTGATGTTGCGGATTTCGCCCTCGATCTCGCTGCCGACCGGATGCTCCTCGACGAACTGCTCCCAGGGGTTGCGCTGGACCTGCTTGAGGCCGAGCGAGATACGGCGCTTGCCGGCATCCACGTCGAGCACGAGCACGTCGACTTCCTGGCTGGTGGCGACGATCTTCCCCGGATGGACGTTCTTCTTCGTCCAGGACATTTCGGAGACGTGCACCAGACCCTCGACGCCCGGCTCCAGCTCCACAAAGGCGCCGTAGTCGGTGATGTTGGTGACGCGGCCGGAATACTTGCCCCCGGGCGGATATTTCGCGGCGACACCCTCCCACGGATCGACCTCGAGCTGCTTCATGCCGAGGCTGATGCGCTGGGTTTCCTGGTTGAAGCGGATGACCTGCACCTTGACGGGCTGGCCGATCTGCAGCGCCTCGGAGGGGTGGTTGATGCGACGCCAAGCGATATCGGTCACATGCAGGAGGCCGTCCACGCCGCCAAGATCGACGAAGGCGCCGTAGTCGGTGATGTTCTTCACGACGCCATCCAGGATCATGCCTTCCTTGAGGCCCTGGATCAGCTCGCTGCGCTGCTCGGCTCGGGTCTCTTCGAGGACCGCCCGGCGCGACACGACGATATTGCCGCGGGCGCGGTCCATCTTGAGGATCTGGAAGGGCTGCGGCGTCCCCATGAGCGGGCCGACATCGCGCACCGGGCGGATATCGACTTGGCTGCCCGGCAGGAACGCGACCGCGCCGCCGAGATCGACCGTGAAGCCGCCCTTGACGCGGCTGTAGATGGTGCCGCTCACGCGCTGGTTGGCGGCATGGGCCTTCTCGAGGTTGGTCCAGCTCTCCTCGCGCCGCGCCTTCTCGCGCGAGAGCACAATGGAGCCGTCGCGGTCCTCGTAGCGCTCGACATAAAGCTCGACGACATCGCCGATGGCGATCTCGGGCTTCTGACCGGGGGCCGCGAATTCCTTGAGCGGAACGCGGCCTTCGCTCTTGAGGCCGACATCGACGATCACGGCATCGTCGGTGACCCGCAGAACGCGGCCCGAAACGACGGAGCCGTCGAACCCGGTATCACGGCCGAGCGTCTCGTCGAGAAGGGACGCAAAATCCTCCTCCGCGGACATATCGCGTGGGCGGAGGGCGGAACTGGCTGACATGTGGCGGTTTCTGTCCTTGATCAGAGAGTGCGGGGTGAGCCGCACCAGGGGTTTGCGCGCCACGGCCAACGGGACCATCCCGGGCGGACACGGCTTGCCCGCGATTGCGGGCCGGTGAATAGGCGATCGTCCGCGCAAGCGGCGAATGCCCGGGGCGGAGAGATACGCCGAGTTGTGGTTGAGTCAAGCAAAAGCCGGTGACAGTTCAGGGCGGTCCCGAGGCTTGGCGGCCCAGATGCCCTGGGGCACCGCGTCCGCCCTCAGACGCCGAGCTTCCAGCGGATGATGGCCTCGGCCCTTGCGAGAGCCTCATCGGAGGTAAGCGCGCTGGTGTCGAGCAGGATCGCGTCCTCGGCCGGGCGCAGCGGCGCGGTCGCGCGGTTGCGGTCCGCTTCGTCCCGGGCCGCCATCTCGGCGAGCACCACGTCGAGCGGCGGGACCGCGCCGCCGCGGGCCTCCAGTTCCCGGTGGCGGCGCGCGGCCCGCACGGCGAGGCTGGCGGTCACAAATAGCTTCACCCGCGCCTTGGGCAGCACCACCGTGCCGATGTCCCGCCCGTCGAGCACCGCCCCGTCCTCCGCGAACCGCCGCTGGAAGGCGAGCAGGGCCGCCCGGACGCCAGGGATCGAGGCGACCTTGGCGGATGCCGCGTCGGCCACCGGACCGCGCAGATCGGTGCGCTGCAGATCGGCGGGCGCCAGCGCCTCGGCCGCCGCCGTGGCCGCCGCGCTGTCCGCGGGGTCCTGGCCTGCGTCCAGCACTTGCCGCCCGACCGCGCGGTAGAGCAGCCCTGTGTCGAGATGCGGTAGACCGAGGACGGTTGAAAGCCGTTTCGCGAGCGTGCCCTTGCCGGAGGCCGCCGGTCCGTCGATCGCGACCGTCAGCGGCGGATCGACCGTCTCGTGCTCGCTCAAGGTCGCGCCATATCGGCGCCGAGGCCGCGCATGAGGTCGGCGAAGCCCGGGAAGCTCGTGTCCACGAAAGCCGCGTCGTCGACGGTGACCGCGGCCCTGGTGCCAAGCCCCAGCACCAGCGACGACATCGCGATCCGGTGGTCCATATGCGTCTCGACCATGCCGCCGCCCGGAGGCGGCGTGCCGCCGCTGCCGTGGACCACGAGGTCGTCGCCTTCGATCTCGACCCGGATGCCGTTGACGGCAAGGAGAGCTGCGGTGGCGGTGAGCCGGTCGCTCTCCTTGACGCGCAGTTCGGAGAGATCGCGGAACCGGCTGGTGCCGCGCGCGAAGGCGGCGGCCACCGCGAGGATAGGATATTCGTCGATCATACTGGGCGCGCGGGCGGCGGGCACCTCCGCTGCCTGCAGCGCGCCGTGGCGGACGGTGATGTCGCCCACTGGCTCGCCGCCCTCGATGCGCTCGCCGCTGATGGTGAGGTCCGCGCCCATCTCGCGAAGCGTCGTGAACAGGCCGGTGCGCAGCGGGTTGAGGCCGACGGCCCGGATCGTCACCTCGGACCCCGGCACCACCAGTGCCGCCACCAGCGGGAAAGCGGCGGAGGAGGGGTCGCCCGGCACCACGATGTCGGCGGCGGTGAGCGTCGGCTGCCCGGCAAGGCGGATGAGCCGGCCGGTGCCCCGGACCTCGACCGACACCTCGGCGCCGAAATGCCGCAGCATGTTCTCGGTATGGTCGCGCGTCGCCTCCGGTTCCTCGACCCGCGTCTCGCCGGGCGCGTTGAGGCCAGCCAGCAGCACCGCGGACTTCACCTGCGCCGAGGCCACCGGCAGGCGGTAGTCCAGCGGGCGGGCTTCGGCGGCACCCTCGATCGCGAGCGGCAGCCGGCCGCCGGCGCGGCCCGCGAATCGGGCGCCGCAGGCGCTGAGCGGCTCGGTCACGCGCTTCATCGGGCGACGGCGGAGGCTCGCATCGCCCGTCAGCACGGCGAAGATCGGGTGGCTGGCGAGGATGCCGCAGATCAGCCGCGCGGCGGTGCCCGAATTGCCCATGTCCAGCACGTCCGCAGGCTCGGCCAGATTGCCGCGCCCCTGGCCGCGAACATGCCATGCCCCCGGGCCTTCCTGAACCACCTCGCCGCCGAGCGCGCGCATCGCGGCGGCCGTACGCAACACGTCCTCGCCTTCCAGCAAGCCGGTGATGCGGGTCAGCCCCTCTGCCAGCGCGCCGAACATCAGCGCGCGGTGGCTGATGGACTTGTCGCCGGGAACCCGGATGCGGCCCGTCAGCGGCTGCCCGCAAGGCAACGCGCGCAGCGGTTGAGCAGCGGATTGGGCATGATCCATCGTCTTCTCTTAACGCAGTTGGGGGTAGGGCTCGGGAGGCGGGGTTTGACAGTCGCCTCAGGGGATGGCAAGGCCGCGCCCTTTGCAAAATCGGCCACCCGACGAGGCTCACGATGGTCAAGCCCGAACTAGGCACCAAGCGCACCTGCGTTTCCTGCGGCACGCGCTTCTATGATTTGGGCAAAGCAACCCCTGCTTGCCCGAAATGCGGCACTGAACAACCGCCCGAGCAGCCGCGTCTGAAGCGCGGCGGCAACCAGATCGAGGAGCGGCGCCTCAAAAAGCCCGTCGCCCCGGTCCGCGCCGAGGAGCCCGACCCGGAGGTCGGCGAGGTCGAAGACGTGGTCGAGGATGACGACGTGCTCGACGAGACGCCCGATCTCGACGATGATGACGATCCGATCGAGGGCGAGATCGAGGTCGAGAAGGACGTGGACGAGCGCGACCAGTAGCGGCGTCGGTCCCTCTGCGCCACGGCACGGTGGCGCGGAGCTTCGGCGGGTTCTGACGCGGAGAGAACGGCGGCGCATGGTGACGGCGGAGCTGAGGGCGCGGGCCGCCCGCCACATGTTGTCGTTCCGCGGCGTGGCCTTCGTCACGCTTGCCGCGACCGTTATCCTCGTTCTTGCCTGCGTCTCGGTGCTGCTCGAAACCCGCCATGAACTGGTGCGGCGCGCCGACATCATGGCGGGCAACATCCTGCGCCTCGCCGATCAGGCGGTGCAGATCGAAGTGGGGCGCTACGATCTGCGACTGCTCGATGTCGCGGTTGAGCTTCATGATGCGGCGGCTGAGGGCAAGGCGGCCCTGCCGTCCCGCGAGTCGCTTTTCGGCGGCGCCGCGATCCGCGCCAGCCTTGGCGATATCATCATACTCGGCCCTGGCGGCGAGGCGGTCTCGAGTTCCCGTCCTGGCCTCACCCGCCAATATGCCGCGGTCCTACCGGAGGTCATGTCGGACGGCGGCAGCACCGGGCTCATCGCCGCCACGGTGCTGCCCGGCGGCGGCGGCCAGCCCCTGATCGCCCTCATCCGCCGCTGCCTGCCCGGCGCCTGCGGAGCCGCCAAGGCGATTGTCGCGATGCTGCCTATGTCGTGGATCCAGGGCGTGTTCGACGGCCTCGAACTCGGCCGCAAAGGCGCGATAGCGCTCGTCGACAGCCACGGCACGCTGCTCACCCGCCAGCCGCTCTTGCCCAACCTGATCGGCCATGTCGTCGAGCCGCCATCCGTCATCGCGAGCGTTCCGCACCTCAGGACTTCCATCTACAGCCGGCGCTCGACGGCAGACGGACTTTGCTGCCGGGTAACGGCCGGTTGGGTCGGCGAATTCCCGTTGCTCGTCTTCGTCAGCATCTCGAAAAGCGACATCCTGCGGGGCTGGAGTCACCTCGCCTTTGTGACGATCTTTGCCGTCGTCGTGCTATCCGGGGGGCTGGTCGGTCTCACGCTTCTGCTGGCGCAGCAGGCGCATCGCAAGATGATGGTCGACCGCGAACTCCTCGCCGCCAACGCCCAGCTGGCCGCGCTGGCGCATACCGACGCCCTGACTGGCCTCTCCAACCGGCGCGGGTTCGACGCGGATCTCGCGCGCGAGTGGCGGCGGTGCCGGCGTTCGGGGAAGCCGATCAGCCTCCTCATGCTCGATGCCGACCATTTCAAGGACTACAACGACCACTTCGGCCATCAGGCGGGCGACGTCGTGCTCCGCGCCCTGGCCGACTGCATGGTCGGGCAGATCCGCCGCCCGGGAGATGTAGCGGCCCGCTACGGCGGCGAGGAATTCGCGGTCGTGCTGCCCGACACCGATCTTGCCGCGGCAGCACGGATCGCCGAGGCGATCCGTGTCGGCATCGAGTTGCTTGCGATCCCGCATTGGCGGGAGGGATGCGTGACCGTCAGCATCGGTCTCGGCTGTGCCGAGCCGGGTCCGGCGGCCGCCGCCGCCGATCTGCTCGCGGCGGCGGATGCGGCGCTCTATGAGAGCAAGGCGACGGGGCGCAACCGGGTGACGGCCCGGGCGGTCACTCCGCGGCCCGCCGTGGAGCCGGCGCCGGCATAGCGGCAGACCGGTTGTCGCTGCCGAGATTGGTCATGACACTCTCGGCCAACATTTCCGCCGTCGCGGCGCAGAGCGTCCAGCCGAGATGCCCGTGCCCGGTGTTGTAGAACACGCCCGGCTGCCGTCCGGGGCCGACGCGCGGCAGCATGCTCGGCAGCATCGGGCGGAGGCCGGCCCAGGGCACGGCGGCGCTGGTATCCACAGCCGGGAACAGAGTGCGGGTCCAGTTGACCAGGGGGCGGATGCGGTCGGCCCGGATGTCGAGGTTGTAGCCGTTGAACTCGGCGGTGCCGGCAACGCGCAGGCGGTCGCGGAAGCGGCTCGACACGATCTTGGCCCCGTCGTCCAGCAGGCTGACCCAGGGCGCACCCTGGCGGCTCGCTTCGTCCTGCAGCGTAATGGTGATCGAGTAGCCCTTCACGGGATAGATGTTGACGCGGTCGCCGAGTTGGGCGGCGAAGCGCCGGCTCGCCACCCCCGCGCAGATCACGACCGCATCGACATGGGTCTTCTGTTCGGGCGCTTGGCCGGGCTGGCTGATGGCGGGTTCCCACAGCACATCGACGCCGGACCCCGCATGATGCAGGCGATGCACGCTGGTGTCGTAATTTAACCGGCCGCCGAGCCTCATGCACGCTTCGGCCAAGCCGCGGGTGAAGGCGTGGATGTCGCCGGTGTAGTCGGACGCGGTGAAGAATCCGCCGTAGAAATCTCCGGTGAGCGTCGGCTCCAGCGCGCGCATCTCCTCGGGCGTCACGGCCACGCGTTCCAGGCCGCCTTCCGCGAGGAGGGCGTTCACCTTCGCCGCGTCGTCGAAGCTGTGGCGGTCGCGGTAGACGTGGAGGATGCCGCGCGGCTCGCGGTGGAAGTCGATGCCCTCGGCTTCCGCCATCTCGTCCAGGATGCGGCGGGAGGCGATGGCCATGCGCACCGTATCGACCGTGTTGCGGTGGTGGTTCGGAATCTGCGCCACGAACTCCGCCATCCAGGAATATTTGTGCCAGGAGGGTTTCGGGTTCACGAGCAACGGCGCGTCCTTGTGCGCCATCCATTTGATGCCCTTGAGGATCGTGGCCCAGCTGTTCCAGACCTCGGCATTGCTCGCGGACAGCTGGCCGCCATTGGCGAAGGAGGTTTCCATCCCGGCATAGCGCTGGCGGTCGAAGACCGTAACCGCATAGCCGCGCTTGAGGAGGGAATAGGCGGTGGTAATGCCGGTGACCCCGGCGCCGATCACGGCGATATGCTTCAAGATCCACGCTCCGATAAGGCGACAGGCAGCAAGGCTCCGGCAGCGGACGGGTGCGGTCCCCCTGATCTTGGTCTTGGCACGAGTATTTCACCCTTCGCCCGGACCCGCAACGGAAGGCATGCGACCCTCCGTCATGTCGACCATGATCCAGCCGGCCGGTCAGGATTGTCGCGTCGTCCGGTCTCGAAACACACCCCTCTGCCCGAGGCCCCTCTGCCCGCGGCCCGTCACGCGCTGCCGGTCACGCGCTCCCCGGCCGCTCGCCCCCCTTGGGGCCCCAGAAAACGACCCAGGTGACGAAGTCCGCGCTCATGTCGTGGAAGCGGTGGTCGTCGCCCGCTGCCACGAACAGCACGTCGCCCGTCCGGGCAGACGAGAACACGCCCGCATGCTCGAACCGGGCCGTGCCCCCGGCGACGATGTAGAGTTCGTCCTGTTCATGCGGCGTCTGGCGATCGGCGCCGCGCGGCGCGAATACCTCGACCGACATGCTGCCGTGCCGCAATGCCTCGACGAAGGGCTCGCCCGTTGGCCAGTCTTTCGAGGCGGGGCGTGGCAATTGCCCCAGGAGCGCGGCAAGGGAAGCACTGAGGCGCTGCGTCACGTTGGGCTCCGTGCTCATGGGCAGGGGAGACGCGCGAGCATCATGCGGGCCTGCCGACACGTCAATCCGGCCACATCAGGTTGACGACGCTACTCAGCGGTTTCCCGGCTCAGCAGGGCCGGCACCAGCGCGAGACAAACGACGGCCGCGCCGATCCACGGCAGCGACACGTAGCCGAGGCCGTTCGCGAGTACGCCAGCGGCCAGAGCCGCGCCGAGGGCGTCGCCGAGATTGAAGGCGGACTGGTTCAGCGTCGATGCGAGGCCCGGCGATCGCTTCGCTACGGCCACGACCCGGTGCTGCAACGGCGGCACCAGGGCAAAGGCCGCGACCCCCCAGGCGAAGACGGCGACGAGCGCAACCGGGCCGGATCGGACGAGCAGCGACAAGGCAACCAGGGCGACGGCATCGACGACGAGAAGCGCGCGCATCGCGAGCAGGGTGTTGCGATCCGCGAAACGGCCGCCCAACAGTCCGCCCACCGTCAGGCCCGATCCGAAAACGAAGAGCGCCAGCGCCGCCCCGTGCGGCGTGAGCCCGGCTTGCGTCTCCAGCAACGGCGTCAGGAAGGTCAGAACGGTGAACAGCGCCGCGGAGGTCAGCATGCTGACGAGCATGGCGAGCCAGATCTGGGGCTGCCGCAGCGCCGCGAGTTCGTGCCGGACCCCGCCCGACGCCTGCCCGAGACGACGCGGCATCCAGGTCATCATGCCCGCCAGGGAAAGCGCCGCGAGCATGGCGACGAAACCGAAGGTGGCGCGCCAGCCCGCAGCCTGTCCGATCCAGGTGCCGAGCGGCACACCCACGACATTCGCGACCGTCATGCCGGTGAACAGGAGCGCCACCGCCCGCGCGGATTTTCCGGGAGGCGCCAGTTCAGCCGCGACGGTCGAGGCGATGCCGAAGAACGCGCCGTGCGCCAGTGCCGTCGCGACGCGCGCGGCCATCAGGAAGCGGAAGTCGGGCGCGAGCGCGCAGGCTATGTCTCCGGCGACGAAGACCAGCATGAGGGCGACGAGCGCCCAGCGTCGGGACGCGGACGACAGCAGCGCCGCCACGAAGGGCGACCCGAAGGCGACGCTGAGCGCGTAGACCGAGATGAGAAGGCCGGCCGTCGGCACCGAAACGTGGAGGTTCGAGGCAAGGCCCGGCACAAGCCCGACGATGACGAACTCGCCCGTGCCGATGCTGAAGCTCGCCAGCATGAGCACGAAGAGCGCGAGACCGCTCCCGGCCCCGGCCGACTTCTGCGTTAACGAGGGCGCGTGAGCGGCTTCCGGGCGCGGCATGCTACGTGTCCTCTCGCACCGGAACACTCGTCGCGGACGTTGGCAGGGCGAGTTGCGAGCTTTCCTTGACCGTCTCCAGCACCATGACGGTTTCCGTGCGGAGAACATGCGGCTGGCTCTTGATTTGGTGGGTCAGGAGACTCTGCAGAGCACGCGTGCCGCTGACCCGGATCTTCACGAGGTAGCAGTGCGGGCCTGCGACCTGATGAACCTCCTGAACTTCCGGCCGGGCGGCGATCGCGGCACGGAATCCGGTCTCGTCGGGATGCGGTGCCAGATCAACGAAGACGAAGGCGCAGAGCGGCAGGTCGACGCGCTCGGGGTCCAGCACGGCATGATTGCCGCGAATGACCCCGGAACTGTTCAGGCGGCACACACGTTCATTCGCGGCCGAAACCGAGAGGCCTACAGCGGCGCCGATCTCGGCGTTCGACAGCCGGTTGTCGGTCTGGAGAAGGCAGGCAATTCTCCGGTCGATGTCATCCATGACCGGAAGTCTGCCACCACGCGGCACCTCTCTCAGGTAAGATTGCTGTTAGCGTGGCGGTTGGATCGGGTGCCCCGCCGCTAGGCGGCGCGGCGGAGGCCGCCCTGGCGCTCGATGAAGGCCGCGATCTCCGCCACACCCTGGCCCGCGCGGATGTTCGTGAACACGAAAGGCCGCTCGCCGCGCATCTTCCTGGAGTCGCGGTCCATCACCTCCAGGCTCGCGCCGACATGGGGCGCGAGGTCGATCTTGTTGATCACCAGCAGGTCGCTGCGGGTGATGCCGGGGCCGCCCTTGCGCGGGATCTTGTCGCCTGCCGACACGTCGATCACGTAGATCGTGATATCGGCGAGCTCCGGGCTGAAGGTCGCCGCCAGATTGTCGCCGCCGCTCTCGATGAGGATCACGTCGAGATTGGGGAAGCGCCGCTCGAGGTCGGCGACACCAGCCATGTTGATGCTGGCATCCTCGCGGATCGCCGTATGCGGGCAGCCGCCGGTCTCGATGCCGAGGATGCGGTCGGGCGTCAGCGAGCCCGCCCGTGTCAGGAACTCGGCATCCTCCTTGGTGTAGATGTCGTTGGTGATGGCGGCGATGTCGTAGCCGTCGCGGAACGTCTTGCAGAGCGCGTCCATCAGCGCCGTCTTGCCGGTGCCGACGGGACCGCCGATGCCGACGCGCAGCGGACCATGGGGCGAGAGACTCATGTGCGGAACAACCTCGTATATTGCGTTTCGTGGTGCATGGCCGCGAGATCGGCGCGAATGGCACCGCTGCCGATGTCGTCTAGCGTCGAGTGCGCTGTGAGTTGGCAGCTGCCAAGCAGGATCGGCTCCAGCGCCGCCATGACGCGCAGCCCCGCCTGCTGGCCGAGCGGAATTATCCGCACGGCGGCCGAGACGAGGTTGGCGCAGAAGGCGTGCAGGAAGCCGAGCGTCGCGCGGTCCTCGGAGACGCCGTGCGCCGCCGAGACGGCGCCGACCGCGACCGGATAGGCCACGTCCTGTCCCTCCAGCAGTGTCAGCACCGGGGACGGCCATGCGCGCGCGGCGGCGAGGAAGGCGCGGCCCTGGGCAGTCGTTTCCAGCCAGCGCTCCCGGCCGCTCGGCAGGGCTGCGGCCAGTTCCACGACCTCGGCCAATGCTTGGGCGTCCGAGGCCGCGCGATGGGCGTGGCGCAGCAGGATCGCGTCGGTGCGCCCGCTGCCCTGTTCGAGGATATCGACGAGCCAGCCGATCAGCCCGGCGGTGCTCCGTGCGTCCCCGGACTCCACCGCCCATTCGAGCCCGTGGCTATAGGCGAAGCCGCCCGTGGGGAAGGCCGGCGACAGCCATGTCAGCAGCCGCAGAAACGCGCCCTCGTCAATGGGCATGGTCGTCATCGTGGTGGTGATGGTGGTGCCCGCCGCCGGCCGCGCCCGAGCCCGGGGCATAGGCGCCGGATTCCGGGTCGAAGGGCGCCATCTCCTCCTCCGGGTGGCCGCCGAGGCCCTCGACCATTTCTGCGATGACATGGTCGTAGCGGATGCGGATGAGACCGGGCAGGAACTGCACCGGCAGATGCCGGTTGCCGAGATGCCACGCGATGCGCATCAGCGCGTCCTCGTCATGGGCATGGATGTCGAGCACGCGCTCCGGCATCGCCCGCACCGCGAGGATGCGGCCATCCTCCAGCCGCAGCCCGTCGCCATGACGGAGCGCTGTCGCCTGCGGCAGATCGAGCAGGCACTCCGCGCCGGATAGCGTTTTCAGCAGGAAGCGGCGGCGGTGGCGGTGGTCGTGGTCGAGCAGCACGGCGTCAGTGGCTTCGGCCGCGATCCAGCTTCCGGCCGGCAGGTGTTCGGTGGCGCGCATCAGAACAGGAAATACCGCTGGGCCATCGGCAGAACCTCGGCGGGTTCGCAGGTCAACAATACGCCGTCCGCCCGCACCTCGTAGGTTTCGGGATCAACCTCGATCGCCGGGGTCGCGTCGTTATGCACCATGCTCGCCTTGCCGATGCCGCCGCGCGTGTTGCCGACGGCCACCAGCGGGCGTGAGAGCCCGAGCGTGCGCCCAATGTCGGCATCCAGCGCCGCACCCGACACGAACAGCACCGAGGAGAGGGTCAGGCTGCGCCCGAAGCTGCCGAACATCGGCCTTGCATGGACCGGTTGCGGCGTTGGGATGGAGGCATTCGGGTCGCCCATCATCGCCATGGCAATGGTGCCGGATTTCAGCACCATGTCCGGCTTCACGCCGAAGAAAGCCGGCGTCCACAGCACGAGATCCGCGAGCTTGCCGACCTCGACCGAGCCGATGTGCTCGGAGATGCCGTGCGCGATCGCCGGGTTGATCGTGTATTTGGCGATGTAGCGCTTGACGCGCGCATTGTCGGCCGCGCCATCGCCCGGCAAAGGCCCGCGCTGCACCTTCATCTTGTGCGCCGTCTGCCAGGTGCGGGTGATGACCTCGCCCACGCGGCCCATCGCCTGACTGTCGGAACTGATGATCGAGAAGGCGCCGAGGTCGTGCAGGATGTCCTCGGCCGCGATCGTCTCGCGCCGGATGCGGCTTTCCGCGAAAGCGATGTCCTCCGGGATCGACGGGTCGAGGTGATGACACACCATGAGCATGTCGAGATGCTCGTCGAGCGTGTTGCGGGTATAGGGCCGCGTCGGGTTGGTCGATGACGGGATGACGTTCGGCAGACCGCAGACGCGGATGATGTCGGGCGCATGGCCGCCGCCCGCACCCTCCGTGTGGTAGGCGTGGATGGTGCGCCCCGCGATGGCGGCGATGCTGTCCTCGACGAAGCCGCTTTCGTTCAGCGTGTCGGTATGGATCATCACCTGCACGTCGAAGCGGTCGGCAACGCTCAGGCAATTGTCGATGGCGGCGGGCGTCGTGCCCCAATCCTCGTGCAGCTTGAGCGCGCAGGCACCGGCGCGGATCATCTCCTCCAGCGCCTCGGGGCGGGAGGCGTTGCCCTTGCCGGCGAAGGCGAGGTTCATCGGCAGCCCCTCCGCCGCCTGGAGCATGCGGGCGAGGTGGAAGGGCCCCGGCGTGCAGGTGGTGGCCGCCGTGCCGGTGGCGGGCCCGGTGCCGCCGCCGAGCATGGTGGTGAGGCCGGAGGCGAGCGCCTCCTCCACCTGCTGGGGGCAGATGAAATGGATATGCGCGTCGAAGCCGCCGGCGGTGAGGATGCGGCCCTCGCCGGCGATGATCTCGGTGCCCGGCCCGATGATGATGTCGACATTCGGCTGGGTATCCGGGTTGCCCGCCTTGCCGATGCCCGCGATGCGGCCGGCCTTCAGCGCGACATCGGCCTTCACGATGCCCCAATGATCGATGATGAGTGCATTGGTGATGACGGTATCGGCGGCGCCCGCCGCGTTCGTGACCTGGGACTGGCCCATGCCATCGCGGATGACCTTGCCGCCGCCGAATTTCACCTCCTCGCCGTAGGTGGTGAAATCGCGTTCGACCTCAACGAAAAGCTCAGTATCGGCCAGGCGCACGCGGTCCCCCACCGTGGGGCCGAACATATGCGCATAGGCGTGGTGGGACATGCGGGCCATGGCTCAGCCTTCCAGAACGTGATGACCCGAGGCGGCTTCGCCGGAGTTCTGAATCACGTGATCAAACATCAAGGGCACCGGAGACATCGCCCCGGAAGCCATAGACGATGCGGGCGCCGCGCAGCGGAATGAGCGTCACCTCCCGCGTCTGCCCGGGCTCGAACCGCACGGCGGTGCCGGCGGCGATGTCGAGGCGGTGGCCCCGCGCCGCGGCACGGTCGAAGGCGAGGCCGGGATTCGTTTCGGCGAAGTGGTAGTGGCTGCCGACCTGCACCGGGCGGTCGCCGGTATTGGCGACCGTCAGCTTGAGTTCGACCGCGCCGGCGTTGATTTCGATGTCGCCGGCGGCGGGAATAATCTCACCTGGGATCATGGCGCGCGCCCTCTAGCGGATGGGTTCGTGGACGGTGACGAGCTTGGTGCCGTCCGGGAACGTCGCCTCCACCTGCACGTCGTGGATCATCTCGGCGACGCCCTCCATCACCTGCGCGCGGGTGATGACATGCGCGCCCTGCTCCATGAGGTCGGCGACGGTGCGGCCATCCCGCGCGCCCTCGACGACGAAGTCGCTGATCAGCGCCACGGCCTCGGGGTGGTTGAGCTTCACGCCCCGCTCCAGCCTGCGGCGGGCGACCGTCGCCGCCATGGCGATCAGCAGCTTGTCTTTCTCACGCGGCGTCAGGTTCAAGCGGGCCTCCCTCTATAGTCGCCAGACGCGCGGCAGCGGATCCGCGCCGCGCAGAATACCAAGCGCCGCCGTGACCGCGTGCCGCAGCCTGGCACCATCGGTCGCCAAAATCCTCGCAAGAACAAGGCCATTCCAGGCGGAGACGCCCGCCTCGACGCCGCTTTCGGGGAGCGTGCCGGGCCCGAGCGTCGCGCGCAAGGGCGCGACCATGGCCTCCACATCGGGGGACACGCCGACGATCGTCGCCATGGCGCGGGCATCGCCGAAGGTGCCGGCGCGGGCGAGCAGCGCCTCCGCATCCCCATCGATCCGCGTCGCATCATGCAGGATGAGGCGGCCGCCGTGGCGGATGACGATGCGGTCGGCGAGGAAGGCGCGGCGGAGCGCCTCGCCGCTGGCCTGCCGCCCGAAGAGCAGGCTCTCGAGGCCCACAAAACGCGCAGAGCCAGCGAGATCGACGGTCAGACTGCGGTCCAGCCGGCAGGCGTCGAACAGGATCGTCTCCTGCGGCAACCAGTCGAGCGACGCATCCGGCCCGGCCTTCAGGTTGGTGCGGAGGGTGGCGGGTGGGGATCCGGCGGTTGCCCGGTAGAGCCGCTCGGCGGCCTGGGTGGTGACGACGAGGCGGGTGCCGGCGCCGGCCGCGATGGCGATCGCGAGGTCGTCGCCGCCGGTGATGCCGCCGGAGGTGTTGAGGAGGACCGTTTCGGCGGTCGCGCCGGGTTCCGGGCGCGGGTGGCGCGCCTTGAGGCAGCCTTCCTGGCGGAGGACGGCGAGGGCGGTGACGCTGCCCCGCCGCTCGAAACCAACGCGGAGCCGCCCGAAGGCGCGTTGCGGGCGGTGCTGGGTGGCGGCGTGCTGTCCGCCGAGGAGGTGGGCCGAATCCATGTGCCTGTCTGGCACGAAGCGGCCGGCGCTGAACAGCTGTTGCCGGCTGCATGCCTGGGCGCGGGCGCGACCGGCTCGGGCGCCCCCGGCTCAGGGGCCCCCGGCTCGGGCGTCCCCGGCTCAGGCGCCCCCGGCTCGGGCGTCCCCGGCTCAGGCGCCGCCTGCTCAGTCTTGACCATGTCTGGCGCGGCCGGCTCTGGCGGTCCGAAGACCGGGTAGCCCATACGGAACCCGACGACCTTGCCGAACCTGCGGCGCTCTTCCTCCCAGCTCATGATGCCACTCCCGTTTCGTTAGCACCAACTAACAAATACAGTGCAAAAACGCAACAAAAATGTTCCGGTCGGAGCTAGGCGCGTCGTAAGGCCGCCCGCCCGGTATGTGCGTGCGGGACTTCGCCGATGCTGAACCGGGCGACAAGCTGCGCGAGTGCCTCGGCTTCGCGCGACAAGCCATGGCTCGCGGCTGTCGCCTGTTCCACCATCGCCGCATTCTGCTGTGTCACTTGGTCCATCTGGTTCACGGCGCTGTTGACCTGATGCAGCCCCGTCGCCTGCTCCTGCGCTGAAGCCGCGATCTCCGTCACGAGCCCGCTCAGCCGCGCCACACGCTCGCCGAGCCGCGTCAGCGCCTGCCCGGTCTCGCCGACCAGCTTGACCCCGTTCTCCACCTGCCGCCCGGAGTCCGCGATCAGCGCCTTGATCTCCTTCGCGGCATCCGCCGACCGTTGCGCGAGCGCCCGCACCTCGGTCGCGACCACCGCGAAGCCGCGCCCAGCTTCGCCGGCGCGCGCCGCCTCCACGCCCGCATTCAGCGCGAGCAGGTTGGTCTGGAAGGCTATCTCGTCGATGACGCCGATGATGTTGCTGATCTTGCGCGACGAGGCCTCGATCCCGCTCATCGCGGCCACGGTTTCCTGCACGACCGCACCGGAATGTTCCGCATCCTCCCGCGCCGTCGTGACGAGTGCGCGCGCCTCGCCGGCGCCCGTCGCGGCCCGCTTGACCGTGGCCGTGATCTCGTCGAGCGCGGCGGCGGTTTCCTCCAGGCTCGCCGCCTGCTGCTCCGTGCGCCGGGCGAGATCGTCGGAAGCCTGGGTGATCTCCGCCGCCCCCGACTGCACGCCGCGCGTATTGCCCGCGACAGATCGGATGGTGCCGAGCAGCGCTTCCACAGCGCGGTTGAAATCCGCCTTCAGCGCCTGGTAGCTCGCCCCCACCTCGTCGGTGATGCGCACCGTCAGGTCGCCGTCGGCAAGCCGCGCCAGCGCCGTGGTGATGCCTTGCAACACACGCGCCTGATCGCGTCCGGCTACCGTGAAGGCCTGCTCGGTCTCGTGCAGCTTGCGATCGAGATTGGCCTGGAAGGCGCCGGCCTCCACCTGCAGGCGGGCACGCTCGATCGCATTCTCCTTGAACACCTGGAGCGTTTCGGCCATCGCCCCGATCTCGTCCCGTCGTCCGATGCCGATGACGGCAACATCGGTCTCCTGCCGGGCGAGCCTGCGCATCGCCGCCGTCATGGCGGCGACCGGCCGCGCGATGCCGGAGACGAGGACCAGCACGATGCCGAGAATCACGAGAACCATCAGCCCGAGGGCCGCGACGATGGTGATGACGCTGGTGCCTTCGACGGTGTGGGTGAGACGGCGCAGCGCCTCCGCCTGATCGCGCTGATAGCGGATGTCGTCCGACATGGCCGCCGCGAAGTCCGCGTTGACGGCTGGCAGGTTGTGGATGACCAGTTCATTGGCCGCGAAGGTGTGGCCCTTCTCTACATCCCGGGTCACGAGCCCGACGAGGCGGCTGATCTGGTCGAAGCCCGCCTTGAAGGCGGCGGCGTCCCGGGCTTCGCGTCCAGGGGCGATCCGCAGCCGGTAGCGGGCCCATTGGGCGAGGAAGTCCGCCCTGTCTGCCGCCTCCTCCGCGATGAAGCCGGTCTGCTGGGCCTGGTCGTCGCTCAGCACGTCGGCCCCCGCGAGCGCCCGCATATCGGCGGCGCCGTGCCTCATGTCGCTCAACGCGGCTATGGCGGTCATGTGGTCGAGCACCTCGCCGGTCGTAGCGGCGAGGCGATGGACCCGGGAGATCGAGAAGGCGGCCAACGCGACCGAGCACAGCAGGATGACGGTGAAGGCAAGGATGAGCTTGGTTCGGATGACCAGGTTATCCAACAGCCGCATCATCAACGTCTTCCCTGCGAGCCGGTTCAGTCGCCTCCTCTATCAAGCCTCGGCAGGGTGAATTCTCCCTTAACGAACGCGACGATAAGGGTTGATGGCTTCACTATTTAGGCCGGCCGCCTCGTCACACGGAGAGGTGCCGGCGCACCTCGGTCTCGTCGAGGCTGTCGCGCTCGCCCGCGACGACGATCACGCCGCGATCCATCACCGCCAGCGTCTGTGCCAGTTCATGGGCGAAGTCGTAGTATTGCTCCACGAGCAGGATCGCCATCGTGCCCCGCGTGCGCAGCAGTGCGATTACGCGCGCGATGTCCTTGATGATGCTCGGCTGGATGCCTTCGGTCGGTTCGTCCAGCACGAGAAGGCGCGGACGCATGACCAAGGCCCGTCCGATCGCCAACTGCTGCTGCTGACCACCCGATAGGTCGCCGCCGCGCCGGCGCAGCATCGTCTTGAGGATGGGAAAGAGGTCGAAGATCTCTTCCGGTATCTTCCGCTCCCGCCGCGGCAGAACGGCGAAGCCCGTTTCGAGATTCTCCTGCACCGTCAGCAGGGGAAAGATGTCGCGCCCCTGCGGCACCCAGGCGATGCCGCGCTTCGCCCGCTCGTAGGAGGGAAGCTTGACGATGCTCTGTCCCTCCCACCGGATGTCGCCGCCGCTGATCGGATGGGCCCCCGTGATGGCGCGCAGCAGGCTCGTCTTGCCGACGCCGTTGCGCCCAAGGATCGACGTGACCGTGCCGAGACCGGCCTTGATCGACACGCCGCGCAGCGCTATGGCGGCGCCGTAGTGCAGGCTGATGCTGTCAACCTCGAGCATGGTTCACCCCTCAGCGGCCCAGATACACGTCGATCACCTTCGGATCGGCGCTGACGTGGTCGAGCGTTCCCTCGGACAACACGGAGCCCTCGTGCAGAACCGTGACCTTCACGCCGAGGGCGCGGACGAAGGCCATGTCGTGCTCCACCACCACGACGGACCGCGTGCGGTTGATGTCGCGCAGCAGATGCGCCGTCTGCTCGGTCTCCGCATCCGTCATGCCAGCCACCGGCTCGTCGACCAGCAGCAGTTGCGGGTCCTGCGCGAGCAGCATGCCGATTTCCAGCCACTGCTTCTGCCCGTGCGAGAGGTTGGCGGCCAGGCGGTGCCGGTGCTCGCGCAGACGGATGGTGGTGAGCAGCGCTTCGATCTTCTCGGATTCGGACGCCTTCGGCCGCGCCCGCAGCGTGAACCAGGGACCGCGGTTCCCGGCGAGCGCGAGCAGCAGATTGTCCCAAACCGTGTGGCTCTCGAAGGTCGTCGGCTTCTGGAACTTTCGCCCGATGCCGAGCTGCGCGATGGAAGGCTCGTCCAGTTTGGTGAGGTCGGTCGCCGCGCCGAAGATGACCTGCCCGGCGTCCGGGCGCGTTTTGCCGGTGATGATGTCCATCATCGTGCTTTTGCCGGCGCCGTTGGGGCCGATCACCGCCCGCATCTCGCCCTTCGCCAGGGTGAGGGAGAGGTTGTTGATGGCCTTGAAGCCGTCGAAGGTCTTGTTGACGCCACTGAGATAGAGCAGGTCGTTGCTGGCGGCGCCGATGGGTTGGATGCTCATGCCGTCTTCTCCACATCGGCGCCCGCTGCGTGCATCCCCGCTTCTTGCAGATCGGCGGAGGCGCCGTCGATGGCGGCGAGGCCCTGCGGTTCCCCGGCTGTCGGCAGGGCCGCGCCCGCGCCGCGGCGGGTGAAGGTGCCCATGATGCCGCGCGGCAGAAAAAGCGTGACGAGGATGAACAAGCCGCCGAGCGCGTAGAGCCAAGCGCCGGGCAGCGCGCCCGTCAGCACGGTCTTGCCGAAATTCACCAGCACCGCGCCGAGAATCGCGCCCGACAGCGTGCCGCGCCCGCCGACAGCGACCCAGATCACCGCCTCGATGGAATTGGCGGGCGCGAATTCGCTCGGGTTGATGATGCCGACCTGCGGCACATAGAGCGCGCCGCCGATCCCCGCGATCATCGCCGACAGCGTCCATACCACGAGCTTGTAGTATTCGGGCCGGTAGCCGAGGAAGCGCGTCCGGCTCTCGGCGTCACGAACGGCCACCAGCACCTTGCCGTAGCGGCTGCCGACCAGCCAGCGCGCGAACAGGAAGGCGGCGGCGGTGAACAGTGCCGAAATCACCATCAGCGCGGTCGTGGTCGTGCTGCGGTTGAGTGGGAAACCGGCGATGTCCTTGAAGTCGGTCATGCCGTTATTGCCGCCGAAGCCCATGTCGTTCCGGAAGAAAGCGAGCAGCAGCGCGTAGGTCAGTGCCTGGGTGATGATGGAGAGGTAGACGCCGCCGACGCGGCTGCGGAAGGCGAGGAAGCCGAAGATGGCGGCCAGCACGGCGGGCACGATCAGCGCCATGACGACGGCGAAGGGGAAGAAGTCGAAGCCATGCCAGTACCAGGGAAGCTGCTTCCAGCCGATGAAGATCATGAAGTCGGGCAGGTTGGCGTTGGCATAGACGCCGCGCGCGCCGATCTCGCGCGTCAGATACATGCCCATGCAATAGCCGCCGAGGGCGAAGAAGGCCGCGTGGCCGAGCGTCAGGATGCCGGCGAAGCCCCAGACCAGATCAACGGCCAGCGCCAGCATGGCGTAGCAGAGATATTTGCCCGCCAGACCGACGACGAAATCCGAGACATGCAGCGCGCTCGTCGTCGGTGTCGCGAGGTTGAGGACGGCGAGGACAATGGCGACGCCGATGATGACGACCGGCGTCAGGGTGAGCGAGAGGCGCGTCATGTTTCCACCGCTCGCCCCTTGACCGGGAACAGGCCCCTGGGACGCCTTTGGATGAACAGAATGATGAGGACGAGCACGACGATCTTGCCGAGCACCGCACCCGCGACAGGCTCCAGCCCCTTGTTGACGATGCCGAGGGTCAGCGCCGCGAGGATCGTGCCCCACAGATTGCCGACGCCGCCGAAGACCACGACCATGAAGCTGTCGATGATGTAGTTCTGGCCGAGGTTCGGGGAGACGTTGTCGATCTGGCTGAGCGCCACGCCGGCGACGCCCGCGATGCCGGAGCCGAGGCCGAAGGTCATCGCGTCGATCCAGGGCGTGCGGATGCCCATGCTGGCGGCCATGCGGCGGTTCTGGGTGACGGCCCGCATGCGCAAGCCCAGCGGCGTGTAGCGCATCACCGCCATCAGCCCGCCGACGACCGCGAAGGCGAAGATGATGATGCAAAGCCGGTTGAGCGTGATCGTCAGTCCGCCGAGCATGAAATAGCCGCTCATCCAGCCGGGCGTCGCGACATTCTGGTTCTCGGCGCCGAACAGGGTGCGCGTCGCCTGCTGCAGGATGAGGCTGAGCCCCCAGGTGGCGAGCAGCGTCTCCAGCGGCCGGCCATAGAGGAAGCGGATCATGCAACGCTCGATGAGGATGCCGATCAGCCCGGCGACCGCGAAGGCCGCCGGGATTGCGACGATGACGCTGGTGCCGAAGAGGCCGGGCGCATAGGCGCGGAACACCTGCTGCACGCAGAAGGTGACGTAGGCGCCGATCATCACCATCTCGCCATGCGCCATGTTGATGACGCCCATGACGCCGAAGGTGATGGCGAGGCCGGCGGCGGCGAGGAGCAGAACCGAGCCCAGGCTGATGCCGTAATAGGCGGTCTCCAGCCAGTTCCAGAGCTTCAGCGTGAAGTCGATATGCGCGATGGCGGCGGCGGCGGCGGTCGCGACCGGCTTCGGCTGCCCCGAGAGCGAGGCCAGTTCGTTCCGCGCCGTGAGGTCGCCACGCGCCGCGATCACGTGGATGGCGGCGAGGCGGGTCGCGACACTGCTCGAAGGCGTCATGAGTTCGTCCGCGGCCTGAGCCTGGGTGAGCGCCTTGCGGACCGCCGGATCGGTTTCATGCGCGAGTGCCTGCGCGACGACCGGCAGCGTGGCCGGCGCGGGCGCGGCGAAGATCGCCTCCGCGGCGGCGCGGCGGGTGGCGGACTTGGGGGAGGCGAGGTCGAGCACGCCCATGGCCGTGGCGATCGCGCCCGTCACCATGTCGTTGGCGATGACCTTTCGGATGGCCATGAAGGGCGGTGTCGCGATGGCCGCGCCGGTACGGGCATTCGTCCATGCCCCCGTATCCGGGTCGTGGATGAACAGGCCGTGGTCGGGGCGCGGGTATTTCCAGGTATAGAGGTCGTTGTTGCCGAGCGCGCCGAGCACGGTTCGCGCCCGCGCGCCCCCGGTCAGCGCGATCTGGTTCACGCCAGCGACGATGGTATCGAAGTCAGTGCTGGTGAGGCCGGCATAGGGGTCGGCGGTGGCCTGTGCGGGGGAGGAGGTTTGCGCCTCGGCTCTCGCCAGCGGCGCGAACATGATCGCGGCGAGAAGCAACGTGCGAACAGCACGGCGCCACGATGGACGTTTCTTGGAACAGATGGACAACGGGACGCCTCCTCTTACGGCGTGATGCGCGGGCGGGTCCGCCCTCGGCCCGACCCGTGCATCTACCCGGTCAGACGCCACGGCCGCGGCGCCTGAACGGGCAGGCCCGCGGAGCACGTCCGCGGGCGACTAACCCTCTAGCGGTCGCGGGCGATCAAGCAGCTTTCGTGCCGAGGCACTTGCCACGGACCACGTCGTAGTTGCCGCAGGACATCGGCGGCAGCCAGTCGCCGATGAGGTCCTTCGATTCCGGCAGGTACGGCGACCAGGGCTGGGCGACGACGGTGCCCGGCGTCTCGAAGACGACGTTGAACTGGCCGTTGCCCTGGATTTCGCCGATCAGCACCGGCTTGGTGATGTGGTGGTTGGGCATCATGGCCGCGTAGTCGCCGGTCAGGTTGGGTGCGACGATGCCCGGAAGCGCCGCGATCACCGCATCCGTGTCGGTCGTGTTCGCCTTCTCGACCGCCTTCACCCACATGTTGAAGCCGATATAGGCGGCTTCCATCGGATCGTTGGTGACGCGCTTCGGGTTGCCCGTGAACTTCTTGAAATCGGCGATGAACTGCGTGTTCGCAGGGGCTTGGACGCTCTCGAAGTAGTTCCAGGCGGCGAGGTGGCCGATCAGTGGCTTGGTGTCGATGCCGGCCAGTTCCTGCTCGCCGACCGAGAAGGCGACCACGGGGATATCGGTCGCCTTCACGCCCTGGTTGCCGAGTTCCTTGTAGAAGGGCACGTTGGCGTCGCCGTTGATGGTGGAGACGACCGCCGTTTTCTGTCCCGAAGACCCGAAGCTCTTGATCTGGGAGACGATGCCCTGCCAGTCGGAATAGCCGAACGGCGTGTAGTTGATCATGATGTCGCTGGAGGCGACGCCCTTCGACTTCAGATAGGCTTCCAGGATCTTGTTGGTGGTGCGCGGATAGACGTAGTCGGTGCCGGCCAGCACCCAGCGCTTCACGTGCACCGTGTCCATCAGGTAGTCGACCGCCGGAATGGCCTGCTGGTTCGGCGCGGCGCCGGTGTAGAAGATGTTGCGGCTGCACTCCTGGCCCTCATACTGGACCGGGTAGAACAGGATGCCGTTGAGCTGCTCGAACACCGGCAGCACGGACTTGCGGGACACCGAGGTCCAGCAGCCGAAGACGGCAGCGCATTTGTCGACGCTCAGCAGCTGCTTGGCCTTCTCGGCGAACAGCGGCCAGTTGGAGGCGGGATCGACGACGACGGGCTCGAGCTGTTGGCCGAGCAGTCCGCCATTGGCGTTCTGCTGCTTGATGAGCATCAGCATGACTTCCTTGAGCGGCGTCTCGCTGATGGCCATGGTGCCGGAAAGCGAGTGCAGCACGCCGACCTTGATCGTGCCGGCCGACTGCGCGCGGGCGGGGCGTGTTGTGGCGACGGTGCCGACGGCAGCGCCTCCCAAGGTCGCGGCGGCGGCGGCGGCAAGGCTGAGACCGCCCAGGCCGCGGCGGCCCATCTCGACGCGCGGCTCGATGGTTGTGGTGTCGGCACTTGTCGGAAGGGGGGACTTGCTCTCGTCCGTCATCATCTCGGTTCCTGTTTCCATGGTTTGCGGCGCTGGGGTGGATGCGACCTGGAAACGAGAGTGGCGGCGTGAGCGGCCCTTCCACCATACGTCAAAGCGCGTATGACGGGCGGCAATGCCTATGGTTTGCTGGGCATCGGATGACGAACATGCCCCGCTTGAGCGTCAGGGACTACTGTCGATGAGGGTGATGACGCGTCTGGGCGCCGCTGCCGGCTCGCCCGGGCGGCGCGGGACTGCAGCCTCAGGGCCAGAAGGCGGCGCAGACGGTATGCCGCCAATCGACGACGACCGCTTCGAGCCTGTGGCTGTTCGCGGGTCCTTGGTGTCCGGCGCGTTCCGAAAGCGTCGCCATCACCTGTCTCAGCGGCGCGTGGGTGACCGTCATGGTGCCGGAGGGCACGTGGCGGATGCCGACCTTCAAGGGGTTCGGCTCCCGCGAAAAAAAGAAGGGCGGCCGCGGCGGGGCGGGTTTGTCAGCCACGGGCTCGGCCACACGCGCGGCGGCGCGGGCGGGGGACGGGGCGGGGAGCGCGAGCAACGGCGCCGCCTGCATTGTCGTATGCGGGCGGCGCGAGAGGACCATCGCGGTCGTGACTACGTCTTTAGAATGAGACATGCTGTCCTGTGCGACCAAGCCGGTGTTGCGCGCTCATGCATCCCGAGCGGCTTCGGCATCCTCAGTCAGCTCTCGGGTGAGCCCGGGCAATTCATCCGTCCGGTCAGGGCCGCTCCACTAAAGGCGCGAGCGCGCGCGCTCATCGGACAGGTGCGCAGGCCATGAGGATCGGCACGCCCGCGGGCTCCGCCCGGCTCGCGCGCCAGCGCATCACGCGCACCCGGCGCGAATACAACCGCTGGGTCGCGAACCAGACGCTGGAGGACTACGCACTCCGTTTCACGGCCAAAACGGCGCGCAAATGGTCGGCGCTGCGGGTCGCGAACACCGCCCTCGGCGCCGTCTCCTTCCTGGCGCTGGAGGCGATCGGGGGCACCATCACGCTCGCTTACGGCTTCACCGACAGCATCGCGGCTATCGCCTTCGTCAGCGTCATGATCTTCGTGATCAGCATTCCCATCTGCGCTCATGCGGCGCGCGCGGGCGTCGATGTCGATCTGCTCACCCGTGGCGCGGGCTTCGGCTATATCGGCTCGACCATCACCTCGCTGATCTACGCCTCCTTCACCTTCATCTTCTTCGGCATCGAGGCGGTGATCCTCGCCTCGATGCTGCAAAGCTTCTTCGGCGTGCCGGAATGGCTGGGCTACATCCTTTGCGCGGTCATCGTCGTGCCGCTTGTCACGCACGGGATCACCGTCATCAGCCGGTTGCAGCTCTGGACCCAGCCGGTATGGTTCGTGCTCAACCTCGTGCCGATCCTCGCCGTGCTCATCACCCATCCCGAATGGCTGACCGGCTGGGCGGCCTTCGGTGGGCAGCACCACCGGCTGTCGGGCTTCGACCTCGCGGGGTTCGGCGCTGCCGCCTCCATTCTCTTCGCCATGATCACCCAGACCGCCGAGCAGGTGGATTTCATCCGCTTCCTGCCGCCGCGCGAAAAGATCGGCGCGCGGGCCTGGTGGACGGCGCTGCTGCTCGGCGGACCGGGCTGGATCGCGATCGACATCGTCAAGCTGCTCGCGGGGTCGCTGCTCGCCTATGTCGCGCTGCGCGAGGGGCTGCTGCCCGACCAGGCGGTGCAGCCGGCGCAGATGTATCGCATCGCCTTCGCCACCTTCACCTCACCCGGCGTCGCCATCGCCGTCACCTGCGCGCTCGTCGTCGTGTCGCAGATCAAGATCAACGTCACCAACGCCTATGCCGGCTCGCTCGCCTGGTCGAACTTCTTCTCCCGCCTCACGCACAGCCATCCCGGCCGCGTCGTCTGGCTGATCTTCAACATCGTCATCGCGCTGCTGCTGATGGAGACCGGCGTGACCCGCACCATCCAGCATACGCTGGTGGTTTATTCCGATGTCGCGGCGGGGTGGATGGGCGCGCTGGTCGCGGACCTCGTGGTCAACAAGCGGCTCGGCCTCAGCCCGCCGGGGATCGAGTTCAAGCGGGCGCATCTGTTCGACATCAACCCGGTCGGCGTCGGCGCGATGCTTCTGGCGGCGGCGGTGTCGCTCAGCGCCTATGCGGGCGTCATGGGCGCAACGGCGGCCGCCCTTTCGACCTTCCTCGCCTTCGGGACCGCCTTCCTCGCCGCCCCGGTGATCGCCTGGGCGACCGGCGGCCGGACCTACCTCGCGCGCCGCGGCCGCGCCGCCTGGGCCAATCGCGGCACCATCCCCTGCAGCATCTGCGAGATCGCCTTCGAGCCCGAGGATATGGCCTATTGCCCCGTCTATACCGGGCCGATCTGCTCGCTCTGCTGTTCGCTCGACGCCCGCTGCCACGACGCCTGCAAGCCGCATGGCCGCCTGGGGGCGCAACTCACGCAGCCCTTCCGCGCGGTGCTGCCGGCATCGCTCGTGGCGCTCATGCGCGTTCGCGTGGCGCGGTTCCTGGGCGTGCTGTTCCTGTTCGCCGCCGGCACCGGCCTGCTGCTGATCGCGATCGACGCGCAGACCATGGGCGGCGGCCCGATCAGCCACGCGGCGGCGAAGGCGGCCTTCTGGAAGACTTTCCTCGTCATGCTGGTGATCGGAGGCGTCGTATCCTGGCTTGCCGTGCTGGCGCAGGAGAGCCGGCGCGCGGCGGAGGAGGAGACGCGCCGTCAAACCGTTTTGCTGCTGGACGAGATTGGCGCGCACCGGAAGACGGACGCCGCGCTGCAGCGCGCGAAGGAGACCGCCGAGGCCGCGAGCCGTGCCAAAAGCCGCTACGTCGTCGGCATCAGCCACGAGTTGCGGAGCCCGCTCAACGCCATCCTCGGCTATGCCCAGCTGCTGGAGAAGGACGCCGATATCCCGGCGCGCAAGCGCGAAGGCTTGCGCGTCATCCGCCGCTCGGGCGAGCATCTCACGGCGCTGATCGGCGGCTTGCTCGACATCTCCAAGATCGAGGCGGGGCATATCGAGCTGTACCGGGACGAAATCCGGCTACCGGAATTCCTTGACCATCTTGTGCAGATGATGCGGCTGCAGGCGGAAACCAAAGGCATCGCGCTGCATTACCGGGCCGAGGCGCTGCCGCGTCTCGTCTATGCCGACGAGCACCGGATGCGGCAGGTGCTCATCAACCTGCTGTCGAACGCGATCAAGTTCACGTCCCACGGCAGCGTCACCTTCACCGTGCGCTACCGCAGCCAGGTCGCGGACTTCGAGATCATCGACACCGGGCGCGGCATCGCCGAGGCGGACCTCGCCCGCATCTTCGAGCCGTTCCAGCGCGCGGGCGACCAGTCCGTGCCGGGGACAGGGCTCGGTCTCACCATCGTCCGCCTGCTGACCGAGGTCATGGGCGGGGAGGTGACGGCGACGAGCGTGCTCGGTGAGGGCAGCCGGTTCCGCCTGCGCCTGTTGCTGTCGGAAGCGGCGGAAGCGCTGCGGCCCAGCCCCCCCGCGCTCGAGATCACCGGCTATCGCGGGCGGCGGCTGACGGTGCTGGTCGCCGACGACGACCCGACCCATCGCTCGCTCATGCTCGATCTGCTGACGCCGCTCGGCTTCACGGTCATGGGGGCGGCGGGGGGCACCGAATGCCTCGCGATGGCGGCGCAATGGCGGCCCGATCTTTTCCTGCTCGACCTCGCGATGCCCGACATGACGGGCTGGGATCTTGCGGCCCGGCTGCGGACGGAAGCAGGGACGGCGGCACCCGGCAGAGGGGCGCCGATCGTCATCGTCTCGGCAAATGCCCGCGAACTCGAAGCCGCCCCGCGCGAGGGTCAGCCGCATGACGACGTGATGGCCAAGCCGGTCCGGCTCGACCTGCTGGTGGAGACCATAGGCCGGCTGCTGAACCTCGAATGGACGCGCCTCGCGAGCGAGCCGGTGCTCGTCGCGCGTGACAAGGGCGTGGCGCTGACGATGCAGCAACTGGACGAGCTGCGGGAGTTGGCGGCCATCGGCTACGTGCGCGGCATCCGTCTGCGGCTCGACGCACTGGGCGACGAGGCGCCGGGGCTCGCGCCCACGCTGGCGCCGCTCCGCGCGCTCATCGCCGATTACCGGCTGGACGGGTTCCTCGCCGCGCTGGATGCGATGGCGCAGGCGCATGAACAGGACCAGGAGCCCGCAAATGCGGGGGCGGCATGAACCGGCGCGACGTGGTGCTGGTGGTGGACGACACGCCCGGCACGCTCGGCGTGCTGAACGAGGTGCTGGAGGATGCCGGCTACACGGTGCTGATGGCGCAGTCGGCGGCGGCGGCGATGACGGTGGTGGAGCGGGTGGTGCCCGACATCATCCTGATCGATGCCGTCATGCCGGGCATGGACGGCTTCGAGGCTTGCCGCCGGATGAAGCGCAACCCTGCCCTGGCGGGGGTCCCCATCGTGTTTATGACCGGCCTCACCGAAAGCGAGGATGTCGTGCGCGGGCTGGAGGCGGGGGGCGTCGATTACGTCACCAAGCCCCTCCAACTCGCCGAGGTCGTGGCGCGCATCCGCGTGCATCTGACCGGTGCGCGGCGGACGCGGAGCGCCCAGGCGGCGCTCGACACGGCGGGCCGGTTTCTGCTCGCGACGGATACCGAGGGCGCGCTGGTCTGGGCGACGCCGCAGGCGGCGGCACTTCTGGCGGGAGCCGCGCAT
The DNA here is from genome assembly GCA_019351895.1 of Pseudomonadota bacterium. Classification (GTDB taxonomy): domain Bacteria; phylum Pseudomonadota; class Alphaproteobacteria; order Acetobacterales; family Acetobacteraceae; genus Acidisoma. Next base: position 9,642 of record JABBOH010000032.1, on the reverse strand, counting down.
AGCGAGGAGATCGCCTGTCCCTGGGTGGCCGAATGGCTCGCCGAGACGGCCGAGCATGTGCCGGGGCGGACGGCGGCGGCGATGGGCGAGGGGGGGCAGGTGCTGCACTTCGTCTATGTCGGGCGGATGGGTCCGGACGAGGTTCTGTTCCGCATCATGGAGACGCGGAGTTCGGGCGAGGAGGCGCGGCTGCGGGAGCGGCTGGGCCTGACGACGCGGGAGGCCGAGGTTCTGCTGTGGATCGGCCATGGCAAGGCGACGCGCGACATCGCCGAGATTCTCGGCATGAGTCCGCGCACGGTGCAGAAGCATCTGGAGCAGATCTACAGCAAGCTCGGGGTCGAGAACCGCGCCGCGGCCGCCGCGATCGCCATCCGCACGGTGCAATAAGGCCCGCGCCGGCTGCTTGTGGTGAGATACCCCCCTACCCTATAGAGGGACGGCGGGAGGCGAGCATGGCGCATACGATCAAGGCGAAGTCGAAACTGATTGCGCGCGTGCGGCGCATCAGGGGGCAGGTGGAGGCGCTGGAACGCGCGCTCGACGCCGAAATCGGCTGCGCCGACGTGTTGATGCTCGTCGCGTCTCTGCGCGGGGCGGTCCAGGGGCTCAGCGCCGAGGTCATGGAAGACCATATCCGCAACCACGTCGTGAACCCCGACACGGACCCCGATCCGGAGCGCGCGCAAGGCGCGGCCGAACTGATCGAGGTCGTGCGTACTTATCTCAGATGAGCGGGATGCCCATGTCCGAATTTTCATCCGCCGCCCTTCCGGGCGGTCATGCGCATGTGTTCCTGGGCGAGGGCCACGAGCGCGCCGAACGTCGCGCCTGGTGGGTGATCGGGCTTTGCACCGCCATGATGCTGGCTGAGATCGTGGGCGGCATCCTGTTCGGCTCCATCGCGCTCATCGCCGACGGGCTGCATATGAGCACCCATGCCGGCGCGCTTCTGCTGGCCGCGCTCGCCTACCGCTTCGCGCGTGTCTACGCCCATGACCCGCGCTTCACCTTCGGCACCGGCAAGCTCGGCGACCTCGCGGGCTTCAGCAGTGCGATCATCCTGGTGATGATCGCACTGCTTATCGGGTACGAGGCGGCGTTGCGCTTCTTCCACCCGGTGCCCATTCATTTCGCGGAGGCCATCCCCATCGCGGGCGTCGGCCTCGTCGTGAACATCGCGAGCGCTTGGCTACTGGCGGGCGGCGCGCATCACCATCACGGCCACGACCACCACGACCACCATGATCACCACGACCACCCGGCGCATGCGGATCATGGCCACCATGACCATGACCATCGCAGTGCGGAGCATCGCGATAACAACCTGCGCGCCGCCATCATCCATGTGGTGGCCGATGCGGCGGTCTCGGTTCTCGTCATCGTGGGATTGTCGCTGGCCGCGGTCTTCGGCTGGCTTTGGATGGACCCGCTGGCCGGCCTCGTCGGCGCCTGCGTCATCGCCAGCTGGTCCTATGGGCTCATCCGAGACACCGGCGCGATCCTGCTCGACATGACGGCGGACCGGCAGGTGCAGGCGGCGATCCGCGGCGCGGTGGAGGAGGCGGGCGACCGGGTGACCGATCTCCATGTATGGCGTCTGGGCCCGGGCCATCTCGGCGCGATCGTGAGCGTGGCGACCGACAGTGCCCGAGGGGCGGACTTCTATCGCGCGCGGATCGGCAACACGGGAGCGGTCTCGCACCTCACGATCGAGGTGCGGCAGTCGGCGGTAGCGGCGGTCTGAGGCGGTCCGCTACTTCACGCCTTTCATGACGAAGAGGCCGACCCAGCTCTGAACCTTGCCGTTGTAGATGCGGAATTTGTAGCCGATCGGGCGGTGGCTGCCGTTGGAGAGCGTGGCGATGGCAAGGCACGCCACCTCGTTGCTGCTCTGCTTGTCGGTGGTGATGCCCGCGAGATCGGTGACGCTGAACGGGGCTTTCGACTTCTGGAGGGCGAAATCAATGCCGCTCCGCGCCTGGGGGCTATCGCAGGCAGGCAAATTCGGTTCGGCGAAGGCCGCGGCCGAACTCAGCACCAGCCCGGCGGCAGCGCCGGCGAAGGCCATGCGAAGTTTCATTCCGTCTCTCCGTAATGAGGAAGGGCGGACTGTCGAACCCGCCCGAACGATAGCCGGCGGCGCAAAAAGAAACCGCCCCGGGCAGGCCCGGGGCGGAGGGTATCAAATCAGCCGATCTTCTTCAGATTGGCAGCGGCCTGTTTGCCGCGCTCGGTCACTACGTCGTAGCTGACCTTCTGCCCGTCATTCACGCTATTCAGGCCCGCCGCCTGCACCGCCGTTATGTGGAGGAACACGTCCTTGCCGCCGTCCTGGGGAGTGATGAAACCATACCCCTTGTCCAGGTTGAACCATTTTACCGTACCAGTCGCCATAGTAGATCACTCTTCAGAATTGCAGAGAAGCACAGATAGCCCCGCTGTGCCCGGACCGCTACCCCGCCCATGCAAGATAGTTGCGGGGCAGGCGGTCGTTGGGCGCGGGCCTGCCCGCCTGCAAAAGGGCGCTTCCACCCGCGCCCAGGCAGTGTATGTAGCGCCACGCACCAAAACCATCGGCAAGGAGGACCCGGCATCGACCGACGGTCCGTCTGCGTCGCGAGCAAGAGATGAGAGTATGGCTGGCTTCAAGGACAATAACTTCATCGAGCGCCGGGACGCGGCGCTGAAGGCTAAGCAAGACCTCCTGGAGAAATTCAAGGCGCGGCCGGCCCCGGACGATCCGAGGCTGATCCAGCTGGCGGAGGAGCGCCGTAAGGTCGCCGAGGCCCGAGCCATCCGCACCGCCGAGCGCGAACGCCTCCGCCAGGAGGAACTCGCCCGCCAAGCCATCGAGGCCGAGCGGCGGCGTCAGGAAGAAGCTGAGCGGCTCGCCGCCGAAAAGGCCGCAGCCGTCGCCGCCCAGGAGGCGGAGCTCGAGTTGAAGGCCCAGCAGAAGGCGGCGCGCGATGCCCGCTACGCGGCCCGCAAGCTGCGTCGCCGCTGAGCTCAGGCTGCGCCCCCGACTTTTCTCGCGGATGTGGCGACGGTTGCGGATGTGACGACGGGCTACATCCGGGCTTCCGTTCATGATACGATGGCGGAATGGAATGGCCCGGGGTTCCGATCTCGCTCCTGCTGCCGGGCAGCGCGCTCATCGCGGGGCTCGGCCTCGCCTGGTTCGCCCCCTCGGAATTCTGGCCGGCATTGGCCCTGTTGCCGGCGGCGGCGGCGCTTGGTCTCGCGACGGCCTTTCCGGCTGAGGCGACCGCGCTCTGGCTCGCGCTTCTCGCCACCTGCCCCGAGATGTGGCTCGGTGACCTCATCGGCGGAGGGCCGGCCATCATCGCCATCGACAAGGGCGTGGGCCTCGTGCTTCTCGCCCTCTGCCTGCTGCGCTACGGCGCGCGGTTCGACGCCGTCAACCCTGGCCTCGCCTTCCTTCTCATGTTCGGCGCGGGCATCCTGCACGGCTTCTGGCCCGGCCTCACGATGGCGGACAGTCTCCGCAGCCTGATCGGCTCGGCGGCGCCCTTCGCCTTTTCCTGGTGCCGGCTCTCGAGTCGCTGGTGCCGGCACGTGATCGGGGCGGTCATTGCGGCGCCCATCGTCATTCTCGGCTTCGGGGTCTGTCTGGCGGCGGCCGGGCTGCGTCCCCTCTATGCCGTCGAGGATGGCGCATTCCGGCTCGCCGCATCCACCCTGCCGGCGTTTCTCGCGGGTTTCGCCCTCATCAGCGTGTACGCTCTCCTGCTCGAGCAGGTGCGGGGCGCCCGCCCCTGGCATCTCGCTTTGCTCGGCGGCGACCTCCTGGTCCTTGTGCTGACCGGCGCGCGGGCGCCGCTGGCCCTGGCGCTGTTGTTGATCCTGCTGGTCACGGCGGCGGTTCCTTCGCCGCGATGGCCTTGGCGCCTGCGGATTCCAGTTCTGCTCGCGGTCGGCGCGGCGCCCGCCGTGGCAGTGCTGGCCGCGCCGCTGCTGGGCTTCGTGCGCGTGCTGAGCCTCGCGTCCCAGGGCGATGCGATCAGCCTCAGCCACCGCACCTTGATCTGGCCGATCTACGAGGCGGCCTTCGCGCAATCCCCCTGGTGGGGTTGGGGCACCGGGTCCGGCAAGGTGCTCGTGCCGGTCGGCACGTTGCTGTTCCATCTGCTCGGGACCAACGCCGCGCATGACGAATACCTGCGGATCGGGGTGGAAGGCGGCGCGCTCGGTCTCGGGTTGCTGGTGCTTCTGTGCGGCCTGTGGCTGCGTCACGGCACGCGCTTCATGACGGGCGCGGAGCGGGCGGTCATGGTGCTGGTGTTCCTGGTCTTCGCGCTGCATTCGGCGACGGACAACACGCTGATCGCGACGACGGCGAGCCTGATGTTCGCATGGGTCTCGGCCTCATTCGCCCGCGCCGACTGGGAGGCTGCGCGCATGGGCGAGGCTGGGCCGTCGCCGGAGGCTGGGCGGTCGCCTGAGGCTGGCCGCATGGCCGAGGCTGCGGCATGATGCGGGATCATGGACAGACACCGCATCATCGAACCGGAACGTCCCCTGGCGGAGCATCGCGAGGCGTTGCGCGCCCCTTTGAGCGTCTTCAGCGATGGGCGGGCAGGCGCCGGGGACTGGCCCGAGCACGACCTCTGCCTCGTCATCCGTGGCGCGGACGGCGGCGTCGCCGGCGGCCTCAGCGGCCGCTTCTACTACGACTGGCTGTTTATCGAGCTCATCTACGTGCCCGAGAACCGGCGCGGGCAGGCCCTCGGCTCCGCCCTGCTCGCGATGGCCGAGGCCCAGGGCCGGGCCTGGGGGGCGGTCGGTGTGTGGCTCGACACCTTCAGCTTTCAGGCGCGGGGATTCTACGAGCGTCACGGCTACAGGGTCTTCGGCGAAATCGCGGATTATCCCGCCCCGCACCAGCGGTTCTTCCTCAGCAAACCGCTCGGCGCTTCCGCGCCCGGTGTCGAGCCGCATCCGGCGATCGAACAGGTGGCCGCACCGGAACCGGCACTGAAGGAGGCGATCGGCGACCCGCTGAGCCGTTTCAACGACACCCGGCTCGGCGGCGGATATTGGCCGGACGCTGACCTCGCACTTCTGGTCGAGGACGCGGATGGCGCGATCGGCGCGGGGCTCTGGGGCCGCAGCTACTACCACTGGCTGTTCGTCGATCTCCTTTTCGTGCCGGAGCGCGCGCGGGGGCAGGGGCTCGGCACCGCCCTGCTGCGGCGGGCGGAGGATGCGGCGCGGGCGCGGGGCTGCCGCGGCGTCTGGCTCGACACCTTCAGCTTTCAGGCACCGGAATTCTATCCGCGCCACGGCTATCGGGCCTTCGGCCGGCTCGACGCCTACCCGGCGCCGCACCACCGGCTTTTCTTCAGCAAGCGGCTCTGAGGCAAGCCGGGGGCAGCCTGTTTCGGTTACCGAACCTTCATCTCTGGTGCGTTAGCCTCGGCGCGGACAACACCTGAGGGGGGCTTCGATGGTTGCACTGTTTCCATCTATCGGCGGAGGCAAGCGGATCGCAGCGCTGCAGGCGCAACTGCATGAGGTCACGGAGAGGTGCCATGTTCTCGACGAGGCCTGTGGCATCGGCCTCTGGGAAGCCGTCATGCCCAACGCCGATCCGGTCCATCCGCAGGCGACATGGACATGGTCGCCCGAATTTCGCCGCCTCTGCGGCTTTCGCAGCGAGGCCGATTATCCAAACGTCATGCAGTCCTGGTCGGATCGTCTGCATCCGGACGACATCGAGAAGACCTTCGCCGCCTTCAGCCATCATCTGACCGACAAGACGGGCAAGACCGGCTACGACGCGATGTACCGGCTGCGGATGCCCGACAACAGCTATCGCTGGTTCCGCGCGACGGGCGGCTGCCGCTTCTCCGCCGACGGCACGGTCGCCCGCGCCTGCGGCTCGCTCAGCGACGTCCATGCCCAGGTGACGGCGGAAGCGGGCATCAAGGATGAGGCGGCCCGCGTCACGGGGGTGATCAACGCCATGAGCTCAGCACTTCTGGCGCTCGCCGAGGGCGACCTGACGGCCCGGATAACCGACGCATTCCCAGACCGCTTCGTGGCACTCGCGGAGAATTTCAACGTCTCGCTGGCCCGGCTCGAGGAGGCCATGATGTCGATCTCGGGGAGCGCCTCCGGGGTGAATTCCGGCGTTGGCGAGCTTTCCCATGCCTCCGACAGCCTCTCCCAGCGCACCGAGCAGCAGGCCGCGAGCTTGGAGGAGACTGCGGCCGCTCTGACCGAGATCACGCAGACCGTGCGCCGGACGGCGCAAGGCGCGGATGACATCCGCACCCTTGTCGTGACCGCGAAGAAGGACGCCGAGACATCGACGGCCGTGGTCGAGAAGACCGTGACGGCGATGAACGGCATCGAACAGTCGTCGCGGCAGATCGGCAACATCATCGGTGTCATCGATGAAATCGCTTTCCAGACCAATCTGCTGGCGCTGAACGCCGGGGTGGAGGCCGCGCGTGCGGGCGACGCCGGCCGCGGCTTCGCCGTGGTCGCGACGGAGGTGCGCGCCCTGGCGCAGCGCTCGGCGGATGCCGCGAAGGAAATCAAGGGCCTCATCTCGGGCTCGGGCCAGCAGGTTCAGGCGGGGGTGACCCTCGTCGCCGAGACCGGGAGTGCGCTGGGGCGCATCGTCGGGCAGGTGGCGAAGCTGAACGACTTGATCGTGGACATCGCGGCCTCGGCGCGGGAACAGGCCACGGGCCTCGATCAGGTGAACACGGCGGTCCACCAGATGGATCAGATGACGCAGCAGAATGCCGCGATGGTGGAGGAGACGACGGCCGCCTGCGGGGATCTGCTGCGTGAGGCGGAGCAGTTGGCGGGGATGGTCAGGCGCTTCAGGACCGCTCAACCGGCCGAGCCGCTGGCAGCGACCGGCACCGGCGGCCGGAGCACGACGGCCAGAAGTGCGGGCGGCAGAAGCGCTGGCGGCGGCAGTGCCGGTGTGCCAGTGCGGCCTGTCGTCAGACCCATGGCAGCCAAGCCGCGGGTCGCCGCAATTTCGGGCTCAAAAATCTCGCCGAAGGGCAGCACGCGGCTCGCCACGGCCGAAGCGGAGGAGTGGAGCGAGTTCTGAGACGCCCGCGGCGAAGTCGTTATCGTCGCCCAAGGTTCCCGCGCGCGCGGCAGGGCCTATATTCCCTGCCGAAGCAAGGAGACCTCGATGCCAGCTGATTTCATCCATGCGGGACCGTCCGTCCTGGCAGCCTTCCTCGCCTCCCTGGTGGAGTTCGTGGAGGCGCTGACGGTGGTGCTGGCCGTCGGCGCCACGCGCGGCTGGCGCAGTGCCCTCGGCGGAAGCGCCTCCGCCATGCTGGTACTGCTGGTCCTGGTCGCCGTGATAGGACCTTTGCTGACCAGCATTCCCCTCGGCGCGGTCCAACTTACGCTGGGCGCGCTGGCGCTGCTGTTCGGCATGCGGTGGTTGCGAAAGGCCATACTGCGGAGCGCCGGCGTCATCCCGCTGCACGATGAGGACGCGCTCTACGCGCGTCAGCGGGAGGCGCTGGGGGCCGGCGGGTTGCGCCGCTCCGGCTGGGATGCGATGGCGGTTTCCGCCGCCTTCAAGATCACCATGATCGAGGGGATCGAGGTCGTCTTCATCGTGATCGCGGTAGGCGCCTCCGGGCGCGGCCTCCTTGTCCCCGCCGCGCTTGGCGCGCTCGCGGCCTTTTGCGTGGTCGTTCTGCTGGGCGCCGCCCTCAGGCGTCCGGTCTCGATGATCCCCGAAAATATCCTGAAATTCGCGGTCGGCGTGCTGCTCTGCAGCTACGGCACCTTTTGGGTCGGCGAGGGGGCCAGCATCCCCTGGCCGGGCGGGGATCTGTCGCTGCTTTGGCTTTGCCTGGGCTTCCTGCTGGCCGCGCTGGGTACTGTCTCCCTCGTCACGCGCCGCCGCGCGCTGGCGCCCGCGGGTAGCGCGCGATGAGCGAGAACCGTGTCATGGGCACGCTCCGGCTGATCTGGGACGAGGTTTGGGGCCTGTTTGTCGATGACGGCGTCTTCGCCGGCGCGATCGTGGTCTGGGTCGTGATCGGCTGGCGGGTGCTGCCCTTCATGGGCCTTCGGGACTGGCTGCCGGCGGTCGTGTTCTTCGCGGGGCTCGCCGTGATCCTGTCGCTGGGGGCATTGCGCGCCGCAAGTCAACGCGGGACGTGACCGTCCTATCCCGCTGAGCCGAGCAGTCGCCGACGGGCGCGGTCGTGGCCGATCAGCGGCAGCAGATCACGCAGATCGGGGCCGCTCTCCTCGCCCGTGAGCGCCAGCCGCAGCGGGTGGAACAAGGCCTTCCCTTTGCGGCCGGTGGCCGCCCCGAGCGCCTTGGTCCAGGTGGCTGCCGTCGTCGCGTCCCATGGCTCGGCGGGCAGATGCTCGGCGGCGGCGCTCAGGAACGCTGCCTCCTCCGGCTGGTGCGGCGGCACGATGTCGTCGGAGACGATGCGCCACCAGTCCCGCGCCTCGGAGAGCAGATCGAGATTGCCCCGAACGGCAAGCCAGAAGGCCTCGGTGGCGCTAGGCGGCAGCCGGCTCGCGACGTCGCCGAAGCTCAACCGGTGCAGCAGGTGCCGGTTGATGCCGAGCAACTGGCGCGGGTCGAAGATTGCCGCCGAATGCGACATCCGGCCGAGGTCGAAGGTCTGGGCAAGTTCGTCCCGCGTCAGCGGCGCCATGTCGTCGGCCGAGCCGAGGCGGGCGAGGTAGGCGATGATGGCATCGGGCTCCAGCCCATCTTTGCGCAGGCTGCGCACTGAAAGGCTGTCGAAGCGCTTGGAGAGCTTGCCGCCTTCGGCATCCGTCAGCAGCGGCAGATGCGCGAAGCCGATGCCGGCGGGATGGCCGCCGAGGGCCGCCATGAGGTCGATCTGGATGCCGGTGTTGGTGACGTGGTCCTCGCCCCGGATGACATGGGTGACGCCGAAGTCGAGATCGTCCACGACCGAGGTGAAGGTGTAGAGCGGCGTGCCGTCGGCGCGGATCAGCACGGGGTCGGAGACGCTCGGCAGCTTCACCCGGCGCTCGCCGAAGACGAGATCGGTCCAGGTGACGGTCTCTCCGGAGAGCTTGAAGCGCCAGTAGGGGCGCTTGCCGTTGGCCTCGGCCGCGGCGCGCTGCTCGGGCGTCAGCGCGAGCATGGCGCGGTCATAGACCGGCGGGAGGCGGCGCTTGAGACGCATCGCGCGCTTGGAGGCGAGTTCCTCCTCACTTTCGAAGCAGGGATAGAGGTGCCCGGAAGCCTTGAGCCGTTCGGCGGCGGCGGCGTAGCGGTCGAGCCGCTCGGACTGCCGCGCATACTGGTCCCAGCCAATGCCAAGCCAGCGGAGATCCTCCTGGATCGCGTCTTCGAACTCGACGCGCGACCGGGCGGCATCGGTGTCGTCCATGCGCAGCAGAAGCTGGCCACCGTGACGCCGGGCGAAGAGGTAGTTGGCAACCGCGGTGCGTAGGTTGCCGACATGGAGGTAGCCGGTGGGGCTTGGAGCGAAACGGAGCAGGGGGGTGCGCGTGTTCATGATACGCAGCCCATGCCCGAGAGAGCCGGCGCCGTCAAAGCGCCGGCTCCCGCAAGGCAGTGCCAGCGTCAGACCTTGACCGTCGACGCCGTGTAGATCTCGTCGATCG
>JABBOH010000081.1 GCA_019351895.1 Pseudomonadota bacterium | reverse complement strand
GCCAAAACCGTCGAGGCTGTCACCGCAAGGGGGTTGAGGACATGAAGACGCAGCCTACGACATGATCAGCCCTCCATCGACGTTGATCGTCTGACCCGTGATGTAGCTCGAATCCGAACCGGCCAAGAACGCCACAAGCCCTGCCACATCCTCGCCCGACCCGGCTCGGCCCATCGGGATGTTCTCGACCCATTCCGCCATCAGCTCGCCCGGCGCGTAGTTGCCCAGCAGCCTGCCCCAAGCCTGATCGTTATAGGACCACATGTCTGTCTCGATGATGCCGGGGCAGAAGGCGTTCACGGTGATGCCCTCCTTTGCAAGCTCCTTGGCGAGGCTTTGCGTGATGCCGACAACGCCGAACTTGCTCGCGGCGTAGTGGGGCGTGAAGATGAAGCCCTGCCGAGCCTGCCCCGACGCCGTGTTGATCAGTCTTCCGCCTGCGCCATGCTTCCGCATCCGTGCGATGGCCGCCTGGCAGCAGAGGAAGACGCCCTTGGTGTTCACCGCCATGATGCGGTCCCACTCGTCCTCCGTCATGTCCTCGATCCGGGCGATTGTGATGACGCCGGCATTCTGAACCGAGACATCGACACGCCCAAACTCGGATTCCGCAAGATCATAGATTTTGTCGACGTCGAGCTTGTTCGTCACGTCCGCTAGGATGGCAGCCGCGAGGCCGCCACTGTCCCTGATGGCTTCCGCCACCGTCTCCACCGCAGGCTCGTTCGCAGCCAGAACGACCGCCGCACCATCCCGCGCGAACCGGTGCGCGATTGCCGCTCCGATCCCGCGGCTGGCACCTGTCACGACCGCGACCTTGTTCTCAAGCGTTCCCATGGCTATTTCCCCGGTTATTCAGTCCTGCGCCGCGTCCAGCCGCGCCGCCGTATATTGATCGGTCACTAATACGTCGATGAGCTTGCCGCGCATTGCGCCGAGCAGTGCCGCCACCTTCCGCTGTCCGCCGGCGACGCCCACCACTCGGCGCGCCCGGCATAGCTGTTCGAGGCCGATGGCGATCACCCGTTCCTGGAACGCCGACGGTACCGGCTTGCCGTCGCGGTCAAAGAAATTGAGGCAGATATCGCCCACGGCGCCCATGCGCGCGAGCTCTGCCAGTTCATCCGGCGTAAAGACGTTGCCGCTATCGGCAAGGAGCTTTGAGGGTTCGACGGTACCGATCCCGACCAGCGCCAACGTTATCTGCGGGAAGAAGGCCATCGTTTCCCGGACGAAGGGATCGCTCGTCAATGCCTCCTGCGCGGCCTTGGAGCTCGTGATTCCCTGGGTCGGCAAAGGCTGCGGCTGCGCCCCGATCAGCTGCGCCAAGCGGCGCGTCAGGTTGGTCGCGTGCTTCTGGACGCTCGGGTCGCCCATGCCGCCCTGCATCTGCACCACCCGGCTGGCCGCCAGCCGCCGCTGCGGATGGATGTTCTCGACGGTATAAAGCAGTGACTCGCTCCAGGATGAGATGCCGACGATCTCGCCCGGCTGCAGCGTCGTCTCCAGGTAGAGGGCTGCCGCCTCGCCCATGCGGCGCAGGATCTGCCCCTCCCGCTCCTCGGCGCATTCGGCGACGATCACGTCGGTCATGCCGAATTTACGGCAAAGGCTTTCCTCGAGTTCGGGGAAGGTGCCGGACGGCGTATGGACGCTGATGCGCACGACATTCTCCTCCCGCGCCCGGCGCAACAGCCGCGAGATTGTCGCCTGAGAAATGGTCAGGCGTGCCGCAATATCCGCCTGCTTCACGTCATCGAGGTAGTACATCCGGGCGACGCGGGCGATCAGGCGAAGTTCATCATTCCGAGGCAAGGGCGGTCCTTCACCAGCATACGAAGCCGCCATCAACCAGAAGATCGACCCCTGTGCAGAAGGATGCGGCACGACTGAGGAGGAATACGGCTGGACCCACGAGTTCGTCCACCGTGGCCATTCGCCCCAACGGCGTATCGGCCTCGAACTGCCTCACCTGATCCGCGACCTCGGCCCGGATGTTCATTGGCGTCGCGGTATAGCCGGGGCTGATCGAGTTCACCCGCACGCCACGATCGCTCCACTCCATGGCGAGGCTCTTCGACAGATGGATCACGGCCGCCTTTGCGCTGTTGTAGTGCGCCTGGAGCAGACCCCGGTTGACGATAACACCCGACATGGAAGCGATGTTGACGATTGCGCCGCGCCGGCGTGGCAGCATCACCCGCGCTTCGGCCTGGCAGCAGAGGAAGATGCCGGTGACATTCACGTCATACATCCGCTGCCACTGCGTCTGCGCCATCTCCTCGGCCGGCGCCGCATTGGCAATTCCGGCACAATTGAGCGCAAGAGACAGCGCGCCCAGACCTTCGGCTTTCGCGACCCCGCGCGCCACGTCTTCCGCCTGCGTCACGTCGCCCCGCACGGCCAAGGCCCGGCGTCCAAGCGCCTGGATGCGCGAGACGGTCTCATCGAGACCCAGACTCGACGGGAGATCGAAACAGGCAACATCGGCACCGGATTCCGCGAGCCCGATCGCGAGGCGCTGGCCGATGCCGCTGCCGGCGCCGGTCACCAGTGCGACTTCGCCGGCGAGATTGAAAAGCTCGGTCATGTCGTTCCGCTCCCTGTATCCGCGCTTATGCCGTGGCAAGCGCCATGACGGCGAGGTTGGTGGCATCTGCACGATCCAGTATGCCCATCTGCCGCCCGCGGGCGAGCACCATCACGCGATGCGCAAGGCCCAGAACCTCCTCGAGATCCGAACTCACGACGACGACCGCCATGCCGCTGCCGGCCAGTTCGGCGATCACCTCATAGATCGCGGCGCGGGCGCCCACGTCGATGCCCCGTGTCGGCTCATCGAGGATGAAGACCTTCGGTTCGCGTGCAACCCATCGCGCGATGACGACCTTCTGCTGGTTGCCGCCCGAGAGGTAGCGCGCCTGCTGGCCCACCCGCCCCTTCACGCCAAGACGCTCCATCATGCGCGTGCCGAAATCCCGGATCTTGGCCGGGTCGATCCAGCCATGGCCACCGAGCCGATCCATATTCCCAAGTGCCAGGTTGTCGCCGACGCTATGCTCCAGCAACACGCCCTGTCCCTTGCGGTCCTCCGGGACGAGAACGATACCGGCACCGATCGCATCCGCCGGCCCCGTCAGTCTGAGCACCGCGCCATCGAGCGTGATGGTTCCGGCAGCCAGCGGATCGGCACCCGCGATGCTGCGCACCAGTTCCGTGCGGCCGGCACCGACGATGCCGGCGATCCCGAAGATCTCGCCATCCCGCACAGCGAAGCTGATGTCGGAGAACGCGCCTGTGGCGGAGCGCAGCCCCTCCACCCGCAGAACCTCACGCGGGCGCGGCGCCGCCACATGCGGAAAAAGACGGTCTATGTTGCGGCCGACCATGTCGCGGAGCAGCACGCTCACCGGCACTTGCGCCGTCTGGTGCTCGGCGACCCGCTGCCCATCCCGCAGAACCACGATCCGGTCTGCGATCCGCGCGATCTCCTCCAAGCGGTGGCTGATGTAGATGAAGGAATAGCCTTCGCGCTTGAGAGCCTCGATCTGCGTGAACAGCCGGTCGGTCTCGTCACCGCCCAAAGCGGCGGTCGGTTCGTCCAGGATGAGCAGCCGCGCCTTCAGCGTCAGCGCCTTCGCGATCTCCACCTGCTGCTGCGCCGCGACGCGCAGCCGCCGCACCGGGGTATCAGGCGAGATATCGAGGCCCAACCGACGCAGTTGCTCCGACGCACGGCTGCGCATCTGTTCGCGGTCGATGCGGCCGCCGGTCATCGGCAGCCGGCCGACGAAGACGTTCTCGGCGATGGTGAGATCGGGCAGGAGCCGCATCTCCTGATGGATCAACCCAATACCGTGCGCCAAGGCATCCCCCGGCGAGGTCGGGGCATAGGGCTGCCCCTCCCACACCATGCTACCGGCGTCCGGCCTCACGAGGCCCGCGATGATGGAAGAGAGCGTGGACTTGCCGGCGCCGTTCTCACCGAGAAGGGCAACGACTTCGCCTTCCCGAACGGTAAGGTCCACACCTTGCAAAACCGTCGTGCCCGCATAGGCCTTGCCGGCTCCGGTGACGGAGAGACGCACAGCGCGCCCCTCCGCCTGCCGAGACGCTGCGAGGCTCTGCTCCACCACCGCGGCGGCCATGGGTCCCTCGCCTTACGGATGCTGGGCGATGAAGGGACCGACATTGGCCTTCGTCGTCAGCACGGCGTCTTGCAGCTGCTCCTTGGGAAGAGTCTTGCCAGCCACCAGCTCCAGTGCAGAATCAACGGCAAGCCGGCCCATCGCCTGCGTCTTCTGCGTCATGGTCGCCGCGAGCACGCCATCCTTCACGGCGATCAGCCCGGCAGTATCACCGTCGAAGCCGACGACGATGACGGGGTGGTCGAGGTTGGCGACCTTGACCGCCTGCGCGGCACCGAGTGCCAGCGCGTCAGCGCGGCCGAAGAATATCGAGATGTCGGGGTGCCGCTGCAGCATGTCCTGGGCGATGTTGAAGCCCTCCGACTGAGACCATTCCTGGCTCGCCTGCTTGGCGACGAGCTTGATGCCCGGGCAGTTCGCCATCGCCTCGTTGAAGCCCTTGTTGCGGTCGACTTCCGGCGTCGTGCCAAGCTGGCCCTGGATGATCGCGAGTTCGCCCTTCCCGCCGGAGATCTTGCATACGTAGTCACCAAGGGTCTTCGCAGCAGCGACACTGTCGGTGGCGATGAATGTATCGGCCGGAGCATCCGGAGCGTTGCGGTCGACCGCGATCACCGGAATATGCGCGGCCTGGGCCGCCTTCACGGGCACGCCTGCGGCCGTCGCGCCGGCCGGGATGTAGATCAGGGCCTTTACGCCACGGGTGATCAGGTCCTGGATCTGATTGACCTGGGTGGCGCTGTCGCCATGCGCGTCGACCACGACCACCTTCACGCCCTTGACCTTCGCCTCGGCCTCGACCGACTGCTTGATCTGGTTGAAGAAGTTCGCCTGCAGGTTGGCGACGGCGAGACCGATTGTGGGTTCATCCGCACGTGCGGTGCCGACGCCCGTGAGCGGCAGCGCGGCGAGCCCCATGAATGCGGCGGCCGTCAGAGCGGTAGCGAGCAGCTTGGACTTGAACATGTTTCCCTCGGATTTTGTTGTTTTGCAAAGGCACGTCTTTCCTGCCGGCGGTGCGCCGGCTCAGGCCTCCCGTCGACGGAACTTGTCGATGGTGACAGCGGCGGCGATGACGCAGCCGATGATGACCTGCTGGATGAAGGGCGAGACACCGACCAGATTGAGGCCGTTGTGCAATACGCCGATGATGAGGACGCCGACGACGGTGCCGCCGACACCACCGATGCCGCCGGAAAGGCTGGCGCCGCCGATAACGACAGCCGCGATGGCATCGAGTTCGTAGCCGAGGCCAGCGCTTGGCTGAGACGAGTCGAGCCGTGCGGACAGCACGAGGCCCGCAAGCCCTGCCAGCACGCCGGACGCGACATAGACCCAGACCGTCAGGCGCTGGACCTTGATGCCGGCGAGACGCGCGACCTCCGGATTGCCGCCGATGGCGTAGAGGCTCCGCCCGGTCGCGCGATAGCGGAGGAACACCCAGCCTGCGAGAGCCAGAAGGATGAACATCGCAACCGTGATCGAGAGGAAGCCGAGATGCCGGACGGTTGCGAGACGCGTGAACCAGTTCGGATAGCCGACGACCTGCTCACCGCCGGTGGTGAGGCTGGCGAGGCCTCGCGCAACCGACATCACGGTCAGCGTCGCGATGAAGGGGGGCAGCTTGGCACGGGTGATGAGCAGCCCGTTGACCAATCCGCAAAGGCCGCCGGCGATCAGCGCCAGGATGGCCGCAGGGAGATAGGGGACGCCGTAATCCTGCGGCAGCCAGCCGAAGACCATGCAGGACACGGCCAGGATGGACCCCACCGAGAGGTCGATGCCGCCGATAATGATCACGCCTGTCATGCCGAGGGCCAGGATGCCGAGAACCGTGACCTGATCGATGACGTTGAGAAAATTGCGGGGCGACAGGAAGACGTCGCTCGTGACCGAGAAGACGATGCCGAGCAGGACGAGGCCGATCAACGGCCCCTGCGATCCCGTCAGCAGCCGAGTGAGCATGGCGCGGCCGAAGCCAGCGCCGGTCGTGGTGGGTGCGGAGGCCGAGCTCGACATTGTTCTCCCCTTCACGCGGGCTCTGGAACCGGCACCGGCCGGGTAATGCCCGAGCGAGCGCGGTCGATGGCCGCTTGCCAATGCGCGCGTTGGTTCGCGCGGCTGATGTCATCGAGGTGTGGAGCAAGCGTCGCGTGCGGACGGGGCAGCGCACTCAACGCCTCCCAGCTCCAGACGCCGGCGGCGAGCCCTGCCATATGAGCCACGCCGAGGGCCGAGAGTTCAGCCGCCTCCGAGCGATGGATGGTGCAACCGAGCACGTCGGCCTGCATCTGCATGAGGTCTAGGTTGCGGCTGGGGCCGCCATCGGTGAACAATTCGGTTACTCGGCCGACGTTGCTGCCGATCACATCGACGACGTCGGCGACCTGATGCACCACGGCCTCCATGGCCGCGCGGGCGAGTTGGGCTGGCCCGGTGTCGAGACCGACATTGGTGATGAGGCCGACGGCGTCACGGTCCCACCACGGCGCACCGAGGCCGGTGAAGCCCGGCACCAGAACAGCACCCCGGCTTTCGGAACGGGCGCCGAGTTCCGCCATCGCATCGACGCTCATGCCGAGGATATTGGCCATCCAACGAAGGGCGGCGCCCGTCGCGCGGATATTGCCTTCGGCGGCGAAAGCGGGACGGTCGCCGTATTGCCAGCCGATGGTCAGACATGCGCCCGATCCCAAGGCCTCAGGATGCGCGAGCAACCCCATGACGGATGAGCCGGTGCCGTAGGTCGCCTTCACCTGTCCGGGCGTGAAGGCCCCATGAGCAAACAAGGCAGCGTGCGAATCGCCCATGACGGCGAGCACGGGTGTCCCGTCCGCGAGCGGGGCGAGCCCGCGCGACGTCGGGAACGGTCCGGTGGAGCGCACGAGCCGCGGAAGACTGTCCTCGCGAACGCCGAATAGAGCGAGAAGGTCGGCGTCCCAGCGGGCCTCCGCGACATGCAGAAGCTGCGTGCGGGAGGCGTTACCGATTTCCATCACCGGTTCGCCCGTGGTCGTGTCTCCGAAGCGGCTCAGCAGCCAGGCATCGATCGTGCCGATGACCAGGCGACCGTCGCGCGCGGCCTCCGCCGCAGCGCCATGATGCCGAAGCAGCCAGGCGGCCTTCACGGCGGAGAACATGGGATCAAGCGGCAGCCCGCTTCGGCCGCGCACAAGCCGCTCGATCTCCGGGCTGCGCCAGCTGTCGCAGAGCGCCGCGCCACGCTGATCCTGCCAGCTGACCACCGGCGTTAGAGCCTCGCCCGTGAGCCGGTCCCATAGCACGACGGATTCACGTTGGTTACTCAAGCCGACTGCTACGACTCGCGTCGCATCCTGGCCGTCCAGGCAGGCCGAAACCGCCCGCTGCACACTAAACCAAATTGCGATCGGATCCTGCTCCACCCAGCCCGCTTGGGGATGCGTCTCGCCGAGTGCCGCCTGCCCGCGCGCGAGAATGGCTCCGGCGGCATTCACAAGGATGGCCTTGGTGCCGCTCGTGCCCTGATCGATGGCGAGGAGCAGCGGACCCGCCATAGGTCAGGCCACCAGATCGAGAGCCGCGCGCATCAGGCCCTCCGCATTGAGCCCGAAGTGATCGAGCAAGAAGCTGGTACTGCCGGTCGGCGCCAGATGCGGCACGCCGAGGATGCGCATCGGGACCGGCCGATGCCGTACAACGCATTCGGCAACGGCCGAGCCGAGGCCTCCGTGGATGATGGCCTCCTCGGCTGTCACGATGCGGCCGGTTTCGGTGGCAGCGGCGATCACCGCCGCGTCGTCCAGAGGCTGGATCGTCGTCATGTTGAGGACGCGCGCCGCGACGCCCTTCTCCTGCAGGCGATCGGCGGCCTTCAGCGCACGAGACACCATGGTGCCGCAGGCGATGAGGGTCACGTCGCTGCCCTCCCGCAGCCGCAGCGCCTTGCCGACTTCAAAACCCTGGTCATCCCTCGTCACGGAGGGGATTTTGTAGCGCGCGACCCGCATGAAGACCGGGCGGTTGGCCGTCGCTGCCCAGCGCACCACATCCCGCGTCTGCCTCGGGTCAGCAGGCACGATGATCGTCATGTCCGTCAGCGCCCGCATCCAGGCGAAATCCTCGATCGAATGGTGCGTGGGTCCGAGCTCCCCATAGGACATGCCGGGGCTCTGCCCGCAGAGCACGACATGGTAGTTATTGTAGGCGACATCCGCCTTGATCTGTTCGAGTGCGCGGCCGGTGAGGAAGGGAGACGCGCAGCTCACGTAGGGGACAAAGCCGCCATTGGCGAGGCCGGCGGCGACGCCTACCATGTTCTGCTCTGCAATTCCCACGTTGATCAAGCGATCGGGGAATTCCTCTTGAAACTTTGTAAGATTGCTGGAGCCGACGGAATCGTTGCAGACCGCGACGATGCGCGGATCCTGCCGCGCGAGCTCGATGAGCGTCTCGGCGAAGGCGACGCGGCAATCGAAGGTGGCTTCGCCGGAGGTTTCGGTCATGGCATCCATCATGCCGCAAGCTCCTTCAGGGCGAGTTTGATCTGGTCGAGCGACGGCACCTTGTGATGCCACTCGACCCTGTCTTCGATGAAGGAGACACCGCGGCCCTTTGTCGTTCGGGCGATGACGCAGCGTGGTTTGGAACCGCCGGGCGCAGAGAACGTCTGGTAGAGCAATCCATGGTCATGGCCGTCGACCTCGTGAACCTCCCAGCCGAAGGCGCGCCATTTGTCCCCCAGAGGCTCCAATCGGTTCGTGTCCTCCGTCCGCGCCCCTTGCTGCAGGCGATTCCGGTCGATGATGGCCGTCAGGTTGCCGAGGCCGCGATGTCCGGCGGCCATGGCGGCCTCCCAGTTGCTGCCTTCCTGCAACTCCCCGTCGCCGAGCACAACGAAGGTGCGCCAGTCCGCGCCGGCGAGACGCGCCGCGATGGCGCAGCCGACACCGATCGGAAGGCCGTGGCCGAGCGGGCCGGTGTTCGCCTCGACACCCGCGACTTTGCGGCGATTGGGATGCCCGTTGAGCGCAGACAGAGGAGCCATGAAGGTCTTCAAGGCTTCGACCTCGAAAAAGCCGCGCATTGCGAGCACGCTGTAGAGCGCTGCCGAACAATGCCCCTTGCTGAGAATGAAGCGATCCCGGTCAGGCCAGCTGGAGTTATCCGGATCAAGACGCAACACGCCGAAGAACAACGTCGTCAGGACATCCGCGACCGAGAAGTCGCCGCCGATATGGCCCATCTTGGCCGCATCGATGGTGTTGAGAATGGAGATGCGCACGTCGGTGGCCAGCCGCGACAGCAGACCGGACCGTTCGGCAGGGTCCGCTGCGGCGATCTTCGCACACAGAGCCCCCACATTT
>JABBOH010000001.1:134856-280324 GCA_019351895.1 Pseudomonadota bacterium | reverse complement strand
CCTTCTTCAGGCTGGTCACGCCCGCGCCGACATCGACCACGACGCCCGCGCCCTCATGGCCGAGAATGGATGGGAAGATGCCCTCGGGATCGGCGCCCGAGAGCGTGAACTCGTCGGTATGGCAGATGCCGGTCGCCTTGATCTCGACTAGCACCTCGCCCGCGCGGGGACCTTCGAGGTCGATGGTCTCGAGGCTCAGGGGCTGCGCTTTCGCGCGGGCCACGGCGGCACGGGTCTTCATGAGTTCGCTCCCTAAACGAGAATGGCGGAGGGCGCGGGATGCGCCGGTTCGCCCGTCTTTTCACCTGTGTTCTGGCCCAAGGCGAGGCATTTTGCCATCAGGCTCGGCAGCGCCTGAGACGATAGATCTGCCTCCGGGCAAAGAAAGCCGTCCCCGACGGCGGCGGGCGGGATCACCGGCAGGTGGGCGGCATAGACATCCAGCCAAAGCTCGAAATGGGTGAAGACGTGGCGCACGGTGCCCCACCTCGTCCAGGCGGCGGGCACGGGCGCCAGCGCCAGCGCCTCGGCCCGCGGCCAGGGCTCCGCCCGCCATTCCGTGCCGGGGATTTCGGTCATCCCGCCGAGCAGCCCGCTCGGCGGCCGGCGGCGCAGCAGCACCTGTCCCGCCGCATCGCTCAGCCGGAAATGGGCGCCGTAGCGGCGCGGCCGCGCGGCCTTCGGGGCCTTTCGCGGCAGGCTGGCGGCGATGCCCAGCCGCCGACCCTCGCAGGCGTCCACCCAGGGGCAGAGCGCGCAGGCCGGGGCCGCGGGCACGCAGATCATCGCCCCCAGATCGAACAGCGCCTGCACGGTGTCGGAAGGCGCGGCACGCATCGCGGGATCTTCGGCGAAGCGGGCGGCGGCCGCGCGGATGGCGGGCTTCGCCTGCGGCAGCGGCGTCTCGACCGCGAGCAGGCGGCTGACCACCCGTTCTACATTGCCATCGACGGGAACGACCGGCAGCCCGAAGGCGATGGCGCCCACGGCAGCGGCGGTATAGTCGCCGATGCCCGGCAGGGCGCGGAGGGCGTCCACGCTCGCGGGGAAAACCCCGCCCCGCGCCGCCACGGCCCGTGCGCAGGCGAGCAGGTTTCTTGCCCGCGCGTAGTAGCCAAGCCCCGCCCAGGCGGCCATGACCGCGCCATCCTCGGCAGCGGCCAGCGCCTCCACGGAGGGGAACAAGTTTAGAAAACGTTCATAATAGGGGATGACGGCGGTGACCGTGGTCTGCTGTAGCATGATCTCGGAGAGCCATACCCGATAGGGATCGGCGTCCGCGCCGGCCTCGGCCCGCCAGGGCAGGCTGCGGCGATGACGCCCGTACCAGTCGAGCAGGCGCGCGATGGAGGGCCAGGACGGGATGGGGGAGGATAGCGAGGACGAGGTCACGCCCGCCAGGATGACGGCGGCCGCGCCCCGCGACAAGCCGCGCGGCACGGAGACCGTGCCGGACGCGCCCCGCGCCTATGGGCTGCGCGGGATCGGCGGCCTCGTCGCCCGGGTGACACGTCCGAGCTTCCGCCGCCGGTCCCCGGCCGCCTCCCAGATCATGACCGACTGGCTGGAGATCATGGGCCCGGACCTCGGTCCCCGCACCACGCCGCAGAAGCTCTCGGCGGGCACGCTCACCATCGCCTGCGTCGGCCCGACCGCGATGGAACTCCAGCATTTCGCGCCCCAGCTCATCGCCCGCATCAACGGGCACCTTGGAGAGCGGGGCGACAAGGCCGCCGTGCAACGGCTGCGATTCGTGCAGCAGATCGGCGTGCCGGGACGGACGAGCGAACCGACGCCGCGCCCGCGGCCTGTGAAGCCACCCCCGCCGATCGACCTCGAGCCCGGGCCGCTCAGGGATGCCCTCGCCCGGCTCGCTCAGGCGCTCGACCGCGACCGTGCGTGAGGGCCGCGACCAGCGCTGTCAGATTTATCGACAGCTAGTGTCTCATCTGCTAACGACCACAAGATATAGAAGGTTGCGTTGATGATCTCTCGCCGATCCCTCATCATGACAAGCGCCGCCACCATCGGGCTCGCCGGGGGCCTCGCCGGCCTTCCCGGCCTCGCTCACGCGGCCGACACGACACCGCCCGCGACCGAAGGGCCCCGCACGCTGGGCTCGCCGAGCGCCCCGGTGACGGTGCAGGAGTTCTTCTCCCTCACCTGCACCCATTGCGCGCATTTCTCGAACACGACGATGCCCGACGTGATCGAGAAGCTCATCAAGCCGGGCAAGCTGCGCATGGTCTATCACGACTTCCCGCTCGACGCCGTGGCGCTCGAAGCCGCCATGGTCGCCCGCTGGCTGCCGGCCGATCAATATTATCCGTTCTGCAGCGCGCTGTTCGCCAGCCAGGACTCCTGGGCCTTCTCGCCCGGCGTCAACTACACCGACCAGCTCTGGAAAATGGCAGCGCTTGCCGGCATGGACCGCCCGACCTTCGACAAGGCCGTGGCGGATACGGCCCTCAAGAACTGGATTCAGACCCAGCAGGTGGCGGACGAGAAGATGTATAACATCGAGGCGACTCCGACCTTTCTCATCAACGGCAAGGCACAGGCCGGCGACATGAGCTACGACGAATTCGTCTCCGCCATCGGCCTCACCGGATAGCATGGCCGCGCGCCTTGCCCGACTGCGTATCGCGGGGTTCAAGAGCTTCGCCGATACCACCAGCCTCGAGATACTGCCGGGCCTCACCGGCATCATCGGGCCGAACGGCTGCGGCAAGTCCAACATCGTCGAGGCGCTGCGCTGGGCCATGGGCGAGGGCAGCGCCCGCAGCCTGCGCGGCGGCGAGATGGACGACATCATCTTCGCCGGCACGACCGCCCGCCCCTCCCGCAACATCGCCGAAGTGACGGTGACGCTGGAGGAGGCGGCAGGCGTCGTCCCGCCGCCTCACCATGAGCAATCCGAGCTGGAGATCACCCGCAAGATCGAGCGCGGGTCGGGCAGCAACTACCGCGTCAACGGCCGCGAGGTGCGGGCGCGGGACGTGCAGACGCTGTTCGCGGACCTCGCGAGCGGGGCGCGCAGCTGTGCGATGGTCGGACAGGGGCGCGTCGCGGCCATCGTCGGCGCGAAGCCCGAGGAGCGGCGGCAGATCCTGGAGGAAGCGGCCGGGATCGCCGGCCTCTCGGCGCGGCGGCACGAGGCGGAACTCAAGCTCCGCGCGACGGAGGCCAATCTGCAGCGCGCCGAGGATATGCGCGGCCAAGTGGAGGCTCAGCTACAAGGTCTTCAACGGCAGGCGCGGCAGGCGGCGCGCTACCGCAACATCTCCGGCCTCATCCGCGCGGCCGAGGCCGAGTTCCTCGCGATCCAGCATCTCCGCGCCGAGCGGAACCGCGCCGAGGCGCGGGACGCGCTGAAGGCGGCGCAACGCGCGGCCGACGAGGCGACCGCCGCCTGCCGTATGGCCGAGCAGAGCCACGGCTCGAGCGACGACATCCTGCCGCCGCTGCGCGCCGCCGAGGCCGATGCGCGGACGGCGCTCGAACGCCAGCGCGTCGCATCCGAGCATCTGGCGGGCGAAGAGGCGCGCGCCAAAGCCGCGATCGGGGCGGCGACCCAGCGGCTTGAACAGGCGACGCGCGATCTGGAACGGGCCCGCGTCCTGATGCGCGACGCTGCCGACGCCGAGCGCCGGCTTGGGGCCGAGGACACGACCCTTGCCGCGACGGAGGCCGAATCCGAGCGGCACCTCGCGGCTGCCGCATCGGCGATGACCCTGGCGGCGGAAGCGGCCCGGCAGGCGGAGGCGGCATCCCAGCAAGCGATGGAGCGCAACGCGGCCCTCGCGGCGCAGAGCCAGGCCCTGACGCAGCGGCTGACCCAGGCCGAGCAGCGCGCGCGGCGGCTCATTGAGCAAGTGGCGCGCCTCGCCGCCGACCGCGACCGGCTGGCGGCGGATCTCGTCGCCCCCGAGGCGCTGGAGGAGGCGCGCGCGGCGGTCGCCGCCGCCGAAGCAGCCCGCCACGACGCGGCAAGCCGGCTGGAAGCGGCGGAACGTGGCCGCGTCGCCGCGCAGGCCGCGCTGACGGCCGCGCGCGAGCGGGCCAATACGACAGAGGCGGCGGCCACCCGGCTGCGCGCCGAGATCCGCGCGCTCAACGAAGTGCTCAGCGTCGGCGGCAGCCAGAGCGGCCCGCAGATGGTCGATGCGCTCACGGTTCCCGCCGGTCTCGAAGCCGCTCTCGGCGCGGCGCTCGGCGAGGAACTGAGCGCTTCGGCCGATGCCGCCGCCGCGCGTCACTGGCGGGAACTGCCGCCGGGCGAGGCCGGCGCGACCCTGCCCGATGGCTGTACGCCGCTCGGCGGTCTGGTGGAGGGGCCGCCCGCGCTTGCCCGCGCGCTCGCCCATATCGCGCTCGCCCCCGCCGAGGCTGCGCCCGGCCTGCAGGCGGCGCTGCGGCCCGGCCAGACGATCGTCTCGGAGGCCGGTGGCGTCTGGCGCTGGGACGGCTACACGATCCGCGCCGGCACGCCGACCGCCGCGACCGTCCGGCTCACCCAGCGCAACCGCCTCCGCAAGCTGCGGGTGGAAGGCGAGCGCGCGGATGCGGTGGCCGCGGAGGCGCGCGCCGCGCAGGACGCCGCCCAGGCCGCCGACCGCGCGGGGTTGGCCGAGGAACAGGCCGCCCGGGCCGCCCGGCGCGAGGCGGAGCAGGCGACCGAACGCCTGCGCCATGCCGCGACGGCGCTCACCGCCCGCGCGGCGGCAGCCGAGACGCGGCTTGCGGGTGTAGCCGCGCAGCTGGCCGCAGCCGAGCCCGAAAAGGCCGAGGCCGAGGCCGCGCTCGCCGCGATCCGCGCCGAAGCCGATGCGCTGCCCGATCTCACCGCCATGCGGGCCGAGGTCGAGAGAACACGCGCCGCCCTCGCCGCCGCCCGTCGCGAGGAGAGCGAGACCCGCACCCGCCATGACGGTCTGGTGCGGGATGCGGCGGCACGCCACCAGCGCCGCGAGGCCCTGGCGCGGGAACGCGCGAGCTGGACGGAACGGGCGGAGGCCGCGGCCGCGCATATCGCCGATCTCGAGCAGCGCCAGTCGGAGGCGGCGGCCGAGCATGCGGCATTGGCCGCCGTGCCCCAACGTCTGGCGGCGGAACGCGCCGCCCAGTCCGCGCTGCTGGCCGAGGCCGAGGCCGCCC
This sequence comes from Pseudomonadota bacterium, assembly GCA_019351895.1. Lineage (GTDB taxonomy): Bacteria > Pseudomonadota > Alphaproteobacteria > Acetobacterales > Acetobacteraceae > Acidisoma. The sequence continues at coordinate 275,167 of JABBOH010000001.1, read as the reverse complement.
ATGCGGACGCCGCCGCGCGCCTCAAGCAGGCCGAAACCGAGGCTCGGGCGGCGGAGAAGGCGTCCCGCGCGGCGGAAACCGCCCAGGCGATGGCGCGCGAAGCCATGCTGCGCGCCGAAGGGGCCGTCACCCAGGCCGATCATGCCTGGGGCACCGTCGCCGAGAAGGTGCTGGAACGCCTCGGCGTCAACCCGGACTTCCCCGAGATCACCGTGGAGCCGACGCCGGAAACCGAGGACAAGGCCCGCCGCCGCTTCGACCGGCTGACGAAGGAGCGGGACGAGATGGGCCCGGTCAACCTCCGCGCCGAGATCGAGGCCGAGGAACTCTCCCGCCAGATCGCGCTCATCGACAGCGAGAAGGGCGATCTCGTCGCCGCCATCGCCAAGCTGCGCGGTTCCGTCGGCCACCTCAACCGCGAAGGACGCGAGCGGCTCTCGACCGTCTTCTCCGAAATCGACAAGCATTTCCAGGCGCTCTACGCGCGCATGTTCGGTGGCGGGCGGGCCCATCTCGCGCTTGTCGGTTCCGATGATCCCTTGGAGGCGGGGCTCGAAATCTTCGCCCAGCCGCCGGGCAAGAAGCTCGCGACCCTGTCGCTGCTGTCGGGCGGCGAGCAGGCGCTGACCGCGCTCTCGCTGATCTTCGCGGTGTTCCGCTGCAACCCGGCGCCGCTCGCGGTCCTCGACGAGGTCGACGCCCCGCTCGACGACGCGAATGTCGAGCGCCTCTGCACCCTGCTCCGCGACGTGGTGACCGAAACCGGCACACGGTTCCTCGTCGTCACCCATCACCATCACACGATGGCGCGGATGGACCGGCTCTACGGCGTGACCATGATGGAGCGCGGCGTGTCCCGCCTGCTTTCGGTCGATCTGCAACGGGCGGTCTCGATGACGGAAAACGCACCGCGCTTGGCCGCTGAGTAGCGCGCGTGAATGTTTGTCTAACTAACGCAGTTGGTTCCAAGCTGTAACGACAGGCAAGGTGACCCAGTTGCCGGCCGGCAACTCGTCCCGGATCGGCCATATCTATCGCGACGGAGAAGCGCCGGCGACAGCAAAGCGGCCGCCGCCCGTTGATCGCGCGGAAGCCCGTGCTATCAGTGCCCGCCGCCAGACTCAGGAAACGGGCCAATGACTGACATCACGGACTCTCGAACGATCGGCAGCGAGCCCGAGGTTCAACACGCCGATCCGGCCGCCGAGCCGCACATCCTGCCCGACCCCCTGCCTCCAGCCGAGATCGTCCAAGCCGCCGAAACCGCCCATGAGCCTCTGCCGGAGCATGCGGAACACCCGGACGCGGACCTGCAGCACGGGGAGCCGGAACCGGGCGAAGCCGCCCTTGCGGCGCCTGAGCCCGAGCAGCCCGACGAGCCGAGGATCTTCCCCTACGACCTCGCAAGCCCGGAACTCGCGCGCGCCTTCCTCGACGCCCGCACGCCCCGCGCCTGGACCGACCGGCCGATCGACGAGGAGACGCTGCGGCATCTCTATGATCTGGTGAAGCTCGGACCGACCTCGGCCAACGCCTCCCCGGCGCGCTTCGTCTTCATCCGCAGCCAGGAGTCGAAGGATCGCCTGCGCCCGGCGCTGACGCCCGGCAATGTCGAGCCGGTCATGGCGGCGCCGGTGACGGTCATCGTCGCCTACGACCCATCATTCTACGACTTCCTGCCGCGCCTCTACCCCCAGGCCGACGCCCGCGCCTGGTTCGCCTGGAACGATGACTTCTCGCAGGAAACCGCCATCCGCAACGGCAGCCTGCAGGGCGGCTACCTCATCATGGCGGCGCGGCTGCTCGGGCTCGACTGCTGGCCCATGTCGGGCTTCGACAATGCGCGCGTCGATCAACTCTTCCTCGACGGGCGGGGCTGGCGCTCGAATTTCCTGCTGAGCATCGGCTACGCCGCTCCGGCGGAGACGCCGCGCAACCCGCGTCTCGCCTTCGAGGAGAGCTGCGAGGTGATCTGAGATGATGCCGCACGCATCACGCGCGGGCCGCATCGCGGCTAAGCCATTGGCCCGGCCTCACGGCTATGCTAGCCCCCAACCATGAGCCTGCCCCTCATCGCCGTTCTGAACGGCCCCAACCTGAACATGCTCGGCCTCCGCCAACCCGAGGTCTACGGGGCGGCGACGCTTGACGACGTGGAACTGCTTTGCGCGGAAACCGCGGAGAACCTCGGGCTCGCCATCGATTTTCGCCAGACGAACAGCGAGGGCGAGCTGATCTCCTGGGTCCATGAATGCCGCGGCCGCGCCAGCGGAATCGTGATCAACCCGGCCGGCCTCAGCCATACCTCCGTGTCCCTCATGGATGCTTTGCTGGCCGCCGAACTGCCGGTGGTAGAAGTGCATATCTCGAACATCCACCGCCGGGAGCAATTCCGGCATCATTCCTACATCTCAAGAATCGCAACGGGTGTGCTGTGCGGATTCGGAACACATGGTTACGCCCTGGGTTTGATCGCGCTGGCGCGGATACTGGAGGGCGGGTTATGAGCCGGCTGTCGTTCGACCCGGAAGACATCCGCGAACTCGCGGCGATCCTGGATGAGACGGGCTTGAGCGAGATCGAGATCGCCGAGAAGGATCGCCGGATCCGCATCGTGCGTTCGCCCGCGCCGATGGGCTTCGCGATGCCCTTCGCGGAGGCTCATTCCCACGGTCCCGCGACTGTCGCCGCTGCCGTGCCCGCAGCCGTGCCGGCCGTGATGACCGCCGCCACGCGGGCGGAGCCGGATGCAAGCCATCCCGGCGCCGTCGCGAGCCCCATGGTGGGCGTCGCCTATCTCTCGCCGGACCCGGAAAGCCCGAACTTCGTCTCGCCCGGCCAGCGGGTGGAGGCCGGGCAGACGCTGCTGCTGATCGAGGCGATGAAGACCTTCAACCAGATAAAGGCGCCGCGCGCCGGCACCGTGTCCCGCATCGTCATCAGCAACGCCACCCCGGTCGAATTCGGCGAAGTCCTGATGATTCTGGACTGACGGCAGTCATGTTCCGCAAAATCCTGATCGCGAACCGTGGCGAGATCGCGCTCCGGGTCCAACGCGCCTGCCGGGAGATGGGGATCGCCTCAGTCGCCGTGCATTCGACGGCGGATGCCGACGCCATGCACGTCCGCCTCGCCGACGAAAGCGTCTGCATCGGGCCGCCGGCGGCACGCGACAGCTACCTCAACATGCCAGCGATCCTCTCGGCCGCCGCCATCACCGGGGCCGACGCCATCCATCCGGGCTACGGCTTCCTCAGCGAGAACGCGAGCTTCGCCGAGATCGTGGAAGCGCACGGCATCGCCTTCATCGGCCCCTCGCCGGCCCACATCACCATGATGGGCGACAAGATCGCCGCCAAGGACGCCATGAAGCGCCTCGGCGTGCCGCTGGTTCCAGGCTCCGACGGCGCGCTCACCAGCCTCGCCGCGGCGGCCGAAGTCGCGGCCGAAATCGGCTACCCCGTGCTCATCAAGGCGGCTGCGGGCGGCGGCGGGCGCGGCATGAAGGTCGCCCATACCGCCGACGAACTGGCCGAGGCCTGGCAGGTCGCTCGCACCGAGGCCAAAGCCGCCTTCGGCAACGACTCCGTCTATATGGAGAAGTACCTCGACCGGCCGCGCCATATCGAGATGCAGATCCTGGCCGACAACTACGGCGACGTGGTGCATTTCGGCGAACGCGACTGCTCGCTGCAGCGCCGCCACCAGAAGCTGCTGGAGGAGGCCGGTTCGCCCGCCCTCACCTCGTCGCAGCGCACCGAACTCGGCGAAACGGTCACCCGCGCCCTCCGCCAACTCGGCTACCGCAACGCCGGGACGCTCGAATTCCTGTATCAGGACGGGCAGTTCGCCTTCATCGAGATGAACACCCGGCTGCAGGTGGAGCATCCCGTGAGCGAGATGGTCTGCGATGTCGATCTGGTGCGGGAGCAAATCCGGATCGCCGCGGGCCAGCCGCTCGGCTACGACCAGTCCGCCGTCCGGTTCCGCGGCCACGCGATCGAGATCCGCATCACGGCCGAGGACCCGGAAACCTTCATCCCCAATCCGGGCCTGATCAGCCTCTATCACCCACCGGGCGGCTTGGGCGTCCGTGTCGACAGCGCGCTCTATGCCGGCTACCGGGTGCCGCCCTACTACGATTCGATGATCGCCAAGCTCATCGTGCACGCGCCGGACCGCGCCCAGGCCATCGCCCGGATGCGCCGCGCCATCGACGAATTCGCCATCATCGGCGTCAAGACGACGCTGCCGCTGCACCGCCGCATCCTTGACGATCCAACCTTCCAATCGGGCGACTACACCATCCACTGGCTCGAGCGGTTCGTCGCCAAGGGCGCTTGATGCGCCTCGCGCACGTCGCCGGGCCGCTTATTCTGGCACTCGTCCTGACCATGACCGCGCATGCCGCGACACCGCTGCCCTGGCCCGACACGCCCGCCGCCCGCGCGGCCGCGGAGGCGCGGATCGCACACCTGCAGCAACTCCTGGAAAGCGAGCCCAGCGCCACGCTGGTGCTGCGCCAGTGGTGCGCAACCTATCACCTCGCCGCCGACCCGCGGATCGTCGCCAAGCCGGTGCGCGGCACGCCGCGCCCGCCGCCCGAGAGCGTGCGGCGCAATCTGGCGCTGCGGCCGGGCGAGGCCGTCGGCTACCGCCGCGTGCACCTGCTCTGCGGCGCCCACATCCTCTCGGATGCCGAGAACTGGTACGTGCCGGACCGGCTGACGCCCGCGATGAATGCGGCGCTCGACCATAGCGACACGCCCTTCGGCCTCGCGGTACGCAGCCTGCACTTCAAGCGGCGGACGCTCAGCAGCGACAGGCTCTGGTCGCCCGCATCCGCCGGCGGCGGCATGGCCGCGCCCGATCACGTGCTCCGCAACGAAGGACTTCTCATCATCGACGGCGGCGTGCCGATCGCCCAGGTCATCGAGAACTACACGGCCGCGATCCTGGGCGCGGCCCCCTGAGTCAAGCGGCGCGGAGGCGCGGGCGGCATGCACGGCAAGGCAGTCCTGGTGACCGGAGCGGCTCAAGGCGTCGGGCGGCAGATCGCGCTCGATCTGGCGCAGGCCGGGGCCGCCGCCATCATGCTCTGCGACCGGCAAAGGGAGCGGGGCGAGGCGACGGCAGCCGAGATCCGGGCCCTCGGGCCCGAGGCCGTCTTCATCCATGCCGATCTAGCGGAGGAGGCCGCACCGGCGGCCGTCGTCTCCGAAGCGATCGCGGCCTTAGGACGGATCGACAGCCTCGTGAACGCGGCGGGGGTCACCGACCGCGCCTCGGTCGCGGACGCGACCCCAGCGCTCTGGGACCGGGTTTTCGCCATCAACGCCCGGGCGCCCGCCTTCCTGATGCAGCAGATGATCCGCCATCTACGGGACCGCAAGGTGCCCGGCACCATCCTCAACATCCTCTCCATGAACGCCTATGGCGGCACGCCGGAGCTGGCCATCTATGCCGCGAGCAAGGCGGCCCTCGCGCTGCTCACGCGCAACGCCGCCCATGCGCATCGCTTCGATCGCATCCGCATCAACGGCATCAACCTCGGTTGGGTCGACACGCCTGCCGAGCGGGAGATGCAGGGCGTGACGCTCGGTCTGGGGGAAGGCTGGCTTGCCGAGGCCCAGGCCCGCCAGCCCATCGGCCGCCTTCTGGTCCCGGAGGATGTGGCGCGGCTGGCACTCTTTCTGCTCGGCGATGCATCCTTTCCGATGACCGGAACTTTGGTCGACCAGGAGCAATGGGTGCTGAGCGTGCGCGATTAGCCTAAACTGCATCCTGTGCCAGGGATGAGGTCAGGAAAACTTTCAATCCTCGCATCCTGGGGCGAGGCTGGCATTAAGCGTGGTCCGGGCGCAAAATCGAGGCTTAGAACGGCCCGCTCGCGACGGACCGAGGGATCGGAAAACCATGCTGAACACGCTGTCCTCCACCATGCACCTCAACGCGATCGACAACGTCGTCATCGCGCGCGCCGAGATCCCGGAAGGCACCAAGCTGCCCGATCGCGGCGTCACCGCTGTCCGGCGCATCCCGCGCGGCCACAAGATGGCGATCGCCGCCATTCCGAAGGGCGAGCCGATCCTGCGCTACGGGCAGGTCATCGGCTTTGCCAGCGTGGAGATCGCGCCCGGCGACCACGTGCATGTGCACAACTGCGAAATCCACGACTTCGCCCGCGACCACGCCTTCGGCGTCGATGCGCGGCCCACTGAATACATCCAGCCTCAGGCGACCTTCCAGGGGATCGTCCGCGCCGATGGCCGCGTCGCCACGCGCAACTACATCGGCGTGCTGACCTCGGTGAACTGCTCGGCCGGAACGGCGCGCTATGTGGCGGAGGCCTTCCGCCGCAACCCCTTCACCGGCGACGACGGCCTGCTGACGGGCTTCCCCAATATCGACGGTGTTGTCGCGCTGACCCACAAGACCGGCTGCGGCATGGCGACGATCGGCGACGGCATGGAGACGTTGCGCCGTACCATCGCGGGCTACGCCCAGCATGTGAATTTCGCCGCCGTGCTCATCATCGGCCTCGGCTGCGAGGCGAACCAGATCGGCCCGCTGATGGCGAGCCAGAAGCTGCAGCCGGGGATGACCCTATCGTCCCTGGTGATCCAGGAGAGCGGCGGCGCCCGTAAGACGGTAGAGGCGGGCATCGCGCGCGTGAAGGAGTTGCTGCCCGCCGCGAACGCGGTCGAGCGGGTGACGGTTCCGGCGTCGAACCTGCTCGTGGCGCTGCAATGCGGCGGCTCCGACAGCTTCTCGGGCCTCACGGCGAACCCGGCGCTGGGCTACGCCTCCGACCTCATCGTCCGTCACGGCGGCACGGTCGTGCTGACCGAAACCACCGAGATCTACGGCGCAGAGCATCTGCTGACGCGCCGTGCCGTCAGCCACGAGGTGGCGCAGAAGCTGCTCGACCGGCTGAGCTGGTGGGAGGACTACACGCGCCGCAACGGCGGCGAGATCGACAACAACCCCTCGCCCGGCAACAAGGCCGGCGGCCTCACCAACATCGTCGAGAAGTCGCTCGGCGCGGTGGTGAAGGCCGGGACCACCAACATGGTCGATGTCGTGGGCTATGCCGAGCAGGTGCGCGAGAAGGGTCTGGTCGTCATGGACGGTCCGGGCTTCGACCCGGTCTCGGCCACGGGCCAGATCGCGGGCGGCGCCAATGTGCTGTGTTTCACGACGGGCCGCGGCTCCGTCTTCGGCTGCAAGCCGACGCCGTCCGTAAAGCTCGCCACCAACACGCCGCTCTATGAGCGGATGCCGGACGACATGGACATCAACTGCGGCGGCATTGCCGACGGGGTCGAGACGGTCGAGGAATGCGGCCAGCGCATCTTCGACATGATCCTCCGCGTGGCCTCCGGCGAACGCACGAAAAGCGAGCTGCTGGGCTTCGGTGATGATGAGTTCGCGCCCTGGCAGCTCGGCGCGACTGTCTGACTTTTCACCGCCCTCATCCGCGGAAAGTGTTGCGATAGCGGAGCGGCCGCCCATCTTCGCTGCATGAGCGGCCGCAAGGTTGAAGACATCTATCAGGCGACGATCATGGATCGCGCGCGGCATCCCCGCCACCGGGGACGGCTCGCCGTCTTCGATGCCGAGGTCCTGGAGACCAACCCGCTCTGCGCGGACCGCCTGACCCTGACGCTGAAATTCTCCGGTGGCGGCGGGATCGCGGCTATCGGCTATCATGCCCAGGCCTGCGCCATCTGCGTGGCGGCGACCGACCTCATGGCGGAGGTGGTGCGCGGGATGACCCCAGATGCCGCCGAAGCAGCCGCGCGGGAGTTCGAGGCGATGCTGCGGATGGGGCGCCCGCTTCCACCGGAAAGTGCGCTCTCGCCGCTGCGGCCCTTCGAGCCCCTGCGGGACGTGCCTTGCCGCATCGGCTGCGCCATGCTCCCCTGGCGTGCGATGATCCGCGCGCTGGGGGAGCAGCCGGCCGGCCGGCCTTGATCAGATCGCGAAGACGATGGGGGCGTGAGCGGGCCGCTTGAGGCCCTGACCCTGGGCACGCTGGATCAGAGCTTCCAGCGTGATGCTGCGCAGATACCCCTGAACGTGCTGCTCGAGCTCGATCCAGAGCGGCTCGACCGCCGCCGTCTGCAGTTCGCCGCCCGCCTCGGTTTCGGTGGATTCCACAGGCTCACCCGTGGTCACCGCTTCCACCACCTCCGCGAGTGTAATCTGCCGGGCGCTTCTGCCGAGGCGATAGCCGCCTTTGGGACCGCGTGTGCTGTCGAGCAGGCCGGCGCGCGCCAATCCCTGCAGAACAGGCTCGATCCCGCGCCGTGCCATCGACAGACGGTCGGCGATGTCGCCCGCGCTTTCCAGCCGCTGTCGTCCCGCATACCACCCTATATCCAGCATCACCGCGACGGCGGTATAGGCACGCTCGCGACGCATAAGCATGGGCCGTCCCCCATCCGACTCGCAAGCCGGTGAATTCACTTCTACCGAGGGTTATATAGGCTGATGAGGGCAACCAGAGTAGAGGTTCCATCGAAGCGGCCGACAATTTCCGCCGTTCGAGAGCCAGAGGCCGCAACCGGGGCCGCAACCGGGGCCGCAACCGCGACAGCGCGGCATCACCCGATGGCCGAACCTCGCGGACGGATCTTCGGCAGCATCCTGGACGCGATCGGCGGCACGCCCCTGGTCCGCCTCGATCGCTTCAAGGAGCGCGACCGCTTCGGCGCCGAATTGCTGCTGAAACTCGAATACCTGAATCCGCTCGGCTCGGTGAAGGACCGCATCGGCCTCGCGATGGTGGAGGCCGCCGAACAGGCGGGGCTGATCGCGCCCGGCCGCAGCATCATCGTGGAACCCACGTCGGGCAATACCGGCATCGCGCTCGCCTTCGTCGCCGCCGCCAAGGGATACGCCCTGACCGTGGTGATGCCCGATTCCGCCTCGCTGGAGCGGCAGAAGATGCTGCGGCTGATGGGCGCGCGGGTGGAACTCACGCCCGCGAGGCTCGGCATGGCCGGCGCCATCGCCCGGGCCGACGGCATCGTCGCGGACGCGCCCGATGCCTGGATGCCGCGCCAGTTCGACAATCCGGCCAATCCAGCGATCCATGAGGCGACGACCGCCGAGGAAATCTGGGCGGATTGCGGAGGCGTGGTCGACATCCTCGTGGCCGGGGCGGGCACGGGCGGAACCCTCACCGGTATCGCGCGTGCGCTGAAGCCACGCCGGCCGGAGATGCAGGTTGTCGCCGTGGAGCCCGCCGAAAGCGCGGTCCTGTCCGGCGACGATCCGGGGCCGCACGAAATCCAGGGCATCGGTCCCGGCTTCTGCCCCGCGATCCTCGACATGAGCCTGATCGACCGCGTGCTGCCGGTCTCGGAGCGGGACGCCATGCAGACCGCGCGGGACTGCGCGCGCCTGGAGGGCATCCCGATCGGCATTTCGTCGGGCGCCACGCTCCACGCCGCGCTCGTGATCGCGCGCGAACCGACGAACGCCGGGAAGCGGATCGTGGCCATCGCCGCCTCCTCTGCCGAGCGCTACCTGTCGACCAATCTCTTCAACGGGCTTTAGCGGGCATCCTCCTCACGGGGTTCGAGCTAATCGTTATAGCGAATATGTGACGTAGCTGCATGTCAGTATGCTGCACTGCGCAATGGATCTCGGTGTGGCGCGCGCCTATGTTGCGTGTCAGCACAAATGCCGAGGAGCATTTACCATGGCAACCATCGCTCGTTCTCATAACCGCCCGACCGGCCGCACGCTTTCGGACGCCGTCCAGGGCGTGAGCCTCCGCATCGCGGAATACCGGGCCGCCGCGCGTGAGCGCCGCCGGATCACCCGCGAGCTCTCGACCTACTCGGATGACGAGCTGGGCGAGCTGGGCTTCAGCCGCTTCGACATCCCGGCCATCGCCGCCGGCACGTATCGCCGCTGAAACAAGCTCCGGCTGGGCGACACTGCGCGGCCGGCCAGCCTCGGCCTCACGGGAAACCGTGAGGCGCGGAACCCGCCGCGTGTAACCGCCCGGCTGCCGGTGGTGTCGACTTAACTCCATACCAATCATGATCCTTCATGGTGGACATGAAGCCAGGGTCGGTGCCGATGCAGCCAGTGTCTCTCTCCCATGCGTTGCCCGAAGGCAACGGGCGCGCGCGATGGCACGGCCCGCCTTGCGTTTGCGATCCGGGCTCCGGTAAAGCTCCGCGAGCCGGAGCCGCATGCGCTCGCCTCTGCCAGCGGCAGATGCGCGCGCCGGCCGGGCAGCAGGACGCGCGACCCGCTCCATGGGAGATTTGAATGCCTGACGCCGGCTCCAGTGGTTTGCAGGCAGTGGCCGGACTGACGCACCTGCAGAGGCTCGAGGCCGAGAGCATCCACATCATCCGGGAAGTCGCGGCCGAGGCCGAGAAGCCCGTGATGCTGTACTCCGTCGGCAAGGACAGCGCGGTGATGCTGCATCTTGCCATGAAGGCTTTCGCGCCCGGCAAGCCGCCATTCCCGCTGCTGCACGTCAATACCACGTGGAAGTTCCGTGACATGATCGCCTTCCGGGACGCGCAGACGACGGCGCTCGGGTTGGAACTCATCGAGTGGATCAATCAAGACGGGGTGGCGCGCGGCATCAACCCCTTCGATCACGACGCCTACACGGACATCATGAAGACCGAGGCGCTGAAGGCGGCGCTCGATCATCACGGCTTCGATGTCGCCTTCGGCGGGGCGCGGCGCGACGAGGAAAAGAGCCGTGCCAAGGAACGCATCTTCTCCTTCCGCTCGGCCGACCACCGCTGGGACCCCAAGCGCCAGCGCCCGGAGCTTTGGAGCCTCTACAACACGCGCAAGAACAAGGGCGAAAGCATCCGCGTCTTTCCCCTGTCCAACTGGACCGAGCTCGATATCTGGCAATATATCGCGCGCGAATCGATCCCCATCGTGCCGCTGTATTTCGCGGCCATGCGCCCGACCGTCCGGGCCAATGGCCTGACCCTGATGGTCGATGACGAACGGATGCGGATCCCCGCCGGCGAGACGCCCGAACTCCGGATGATCCGCTTCAGGACGCTCGGCTGCTACCCGCTGACCGGCGCGGTCGAGAGCCATGCCACGACGCTGCCCGAGGTCATCCAGGAGATGCTGCTGACCAAGACCAGCGAGCGGCAGGGACGGGCGATCGACCGCGACACCACTGCCAGCATGGAGAAAAAAAAGCAGGAGGGGTACTTCTGATGGGGCGCGTGAGCGAGGACGCGAGCGATCTGATCGCCGCCGACATCGGCGCCTATCTGAAGCAGCACGAAACCAAAAGCCTGCTCCGCTTCATCACCTGCGGCTCGGTCGATGACGGCAAGTCGACCCTGATCGGCCGCCTGCTCTATGACAGCAAGATGGTCTTCGAGGACCAGCTGGCCGCGCTGGAAGCGGATTCCGCGCGGGGCGGAACGCAGGGCGCCGGCCTGGACTTCTCCCTGCTGGTGGATGGGCTTTCGGCGGAGCGCGAACAGGGCATCACCATCGATGTCGCCTACCGGTTCTTCTCGACGGACCGGCGCAAGTTCATCGTCGCCGACACGCCCGGCCATGAGCAGTACACGCGCAACATGGTGACCGGCGCATCGACCGCCGATGTCGCGATCCTGCTGATCGATGCCCGGCGCGGCGTGCTGACGCAGACGCGGCGGCATTCCTACCTCGCCTCCCTCATCGGCATCCGCAGCGTGATCCTCGCGATCAACAAGATGGACCTCGTGGACTACAGCCGCGATGTCTATGAGCGCATCCTGAACGACTACAGGGCGTTCGCGCGCGGGCTCGACATCGCCCATATCGAGCCAATCCCGATGTCCGCGCTGCTGGGCGAGAATGTCACCCGGCCGAGCACCACGATGCCCTGGTACGAGGGCCCGGACCTGCTGACCTATCTGGAAGAGGTGGAGATCAGCACCCGGCCGGTCGAAGCGCCGTTCCGGATGCCCGTGCAATGGGTGAACCGGCCGAACTCCGATTTCCGCGGCTTTTCGGGCTTCGTCGCGGCCGGCACGGTGCAGCCCGGGGACGCGGTCAAGATCATGCCCTCGGGGCGGCAAAGCCATATCGCCCGCGTCATTCTCGACGGCGACCTGCCCTATGCGACGGCGGGCCAGTCGATCACGCTCACGCTCGCGGACGAGGTCGATTGCAGCCGGGGCGATGTCATTTCAAGCGTCGAGGCTCCGGCCGAGGTTTCCGACCAGTTCGAGACGACCATCGTCTGGATGAACGACACGCCGATGCTGCCTGGGCGGAGCTACCTGCTCAAGCTCGGAACCAAGACCGTGACCGCCTCCGTCACGGCGCTCAAGCACAAGGTCAACGTCAACACGCTGGAGCAGGTCGCCGCGCGGCAGTTGAACCTGAACGAGATCGGCCTCTGCAACATCAGCCTGAGCGAACCGGTCGTCTTCGATGCCTATACAACCAGCCGCGATCTCGGCGGCTTCATTCTGATCGACCGCTTCACCAACGAAACAGTGGCGGCGGGCATGATCCACTTCGCGCTCCGCCGCGCGCAGAACATCCATTGGCAGGCGGTCGACATCACCCGCGCCGCCCGAGCCACGCAGAAGGCGCAAAGCGCCTGCGTGCTGTGGTTCACCGGCCTGTCCGGCTCGGGCAAGTCGACGATCGCCAATCTCGTCGAGAAGCGCCTCTTCGCGCTCGGCAAGCACAGCACTCTGCTCGACGGCGACAATGTGCGGCATGGGCTGAACCGCGACCTCGGCTTCACCGATACCGACCGCGTCGAGAACATCCGCCGCGTGGGCGAGTTGGCGCGGCTCATGGCCGATGCGGGGCTGATCGTGCTGGTCTCCTTCATCTCGCCCTTCCGGTCGGAGCGGCGGATGGCGCGTGACCTTCTGCCGCCGGGCGAGTTTCTCGAGGTCTTCGTCGATACGCCGCTGGAACTGGCGGAGGCGCGGGACCCCAAGGGCCTCTACAAGAAGGCGCGGCGCGGCGAGATCAAGCATTTCACCGGCATCTCCAGCCCTTACGAGCCGCCGGAGGCGCCGGAAATCCACATCGACACGCGTCGCACCTCATCGGAGGAGGCGGCAGACCTCATCATGCGGGCGCTGGAGGAACGCGGCGTCCTCGGCGGCGCGCCCGGGTGAACGCGACCGTCGCCGGTCTGGATCTCGCAGCACTCCTCGCCGCCGTCAGACCGGTCGCCGAAGAGGCCGGGCGGGCGGCTCTGGCCCATTACGGACGGGCGGACGCGACCCTCAAGGGCGACGGCAGCCCGGTGACGGTGGCGGATCAGGCGGCGGAGGATGTCATTCTGCCCGCACTGCACATGCTGACGCCGGCGATCCCCGTGATCTCCGAGGAAGCCGCCGCGCAGGGCCTGGCGCCGCAGACGGACGGGCGTCGATTCTGGCTCGTCGATCCGCTCGACGGGACGCGCGAGTTTCTCAGCGGCAATGGCGAATTCACCGTCAACATCGCCCTCATCGAGGATGGCGCGCCCATCCTGGGTGTCGTGGTGATGCCCGCGCTCGGCGAGACCTATGGCGCCTGCGGACCCGGCACCGCCTCCCTCGCCGATGCCGGCGGCGAGCGGCCGATCCGTGTGCGCGCGATCCCGCCCGAAGGCGCGACGGTGGTGGGCTCCCGCTCCCACGGCGATCCGGCGGCCATGGACCAGTTCCTCGAAGGCCGCCGTGTCGCGGCTTTCCGCCCAGCAGGCAGTTCGCTGAAGCTCTGCCTCATCGCCCGGGGCGAGGCCGATCTCTACCCGCGCCTCGGACCCACGATGGAATGGGGCATCGCGGCCGGCCACGCCGTGCTGCGCGCGGCAGGTGGTTCCATTCGCACGCTGGACGGCCAGCCGCTCCGCTACGGCAAGCCCGGCTATCGCAACCCGCATTTCCTGGCCTCCGGCGCTGCCAACTGACGCTGACACGCTCGCGGCACTGCGGCGCGGCGACCTCGCGGGGGCTCGCGCGCTGCGCCTGAGTTGCGGCCTCACCGAGTTCCCGCCCGAGATTTTCGGCCTCGCCGAGACGCTGGAAGTGCTGGACCTCGCGGGTAATGCTCTGAGCGCACTGCCCGCGGATATGGGCCGCTTCGCGAAGCTCCGTGTGATCTTCTGTTCGGGCAACCGGTTCGAGCGCCTGCCGCCGTCGCTCGGCGACTGTGCGGCGCTCAGTCAGATCGGTTTCCGGGCAACGGGGCTTCGCGAGATCCCGAAAGAGTCTCTGCCGCCGCGTCTCCGCTGGCTGACGGCGACCGACAATGCCCTGCAGACCCTGCCGGATGCACTCGGCGAGCGGCCCTTGCTGCAGAAGCTCATGCTCTCCGGCAATCGGCTGACGAGGCTGCCGGAGACACTCGCCGGAGCCGACAGCCTCGAACTGCTACGCATCTCGGCGAACCGGCTCGCCGAGTTGCCGCGCTGGGTCATGCGGCTGCCGCGGCTTGCGTGGCTCGCCTGCGCCGGCAATCCGTTCGAGCCGGCGCCCGAGCCCGCCCCCGCGCCAGCGGTCGCGTGGCATCATCTGCGGATCGAGGCGGCGCTCGGCGAAGGTGCGTCCGGCCTGGTTCACCGTGCCCGGTGGCATGTGCCCGGCGGGACGGAGTCTTTGGTCGTGGCCGTCAAGCTCTTCAAGGGCCGCATGACGAGCGACGGCCTGCCGGAGCGGGAGATGGCCGCATGTCTGGCGGCGGGCGCGCATCCGCGCCTCACCTCGGCCCTCGGCGCGGTGATCGGCCATCCCGACGGCCTCCAGGGCCTCGTCATGCCGCTGCTGCCCAACGGTTGGCGGCCGTTGGCCCAGCCTCCAAGCCTAGAAAGCTGCAGCCGCGATGTCTATGACCCCCCACTTCGTCTGACACCGGAGAGCGTACGGCGTCTTGCCCTCGCGACCGCCGAGGCCGCCGCCCATCTGCATAGGCGGGGCCTGCTGCACGGCGATCTCTACGCCCACAACATCCTATGGGACGGTGCCAAGGGGGAAAGTGTGCTGAGCGATTTCGGCGCGGCCTCCACGCTGCCGCCGGGGGAAAGCGGCCTCGCCTTGCAGCGCATCGAGGCTTGCGCATGGGGCATCCTGATGGGCGAGCTGCTGGATCGCGCGACGGAGCCGATGCACAGCCTGCAAGCGATCCACCTACAGTGCGTGAACCCGGACCCGGCCGCGCGGCCCCTCATGGCCGAGGTCGTGGCGGCTCTCGGATGAGATGCGGCCGCGCGACCCAGACAGCGCGGCTCGTCATGCCGCGACCGGCACGAGGCGCTCGACCGCCGAGCGCCCCGACATGAAGCTCTGGTTGCTCCAGAGATAGGCCCATTCCCCGAAACGGCCGGCGAGGCCGATCCCCTGGGCCTCGACCCAGCCGCGAACGCGGTCCCGCCGCGCCTCCATGCCAAGGTCGAAGACGACGTTGCCGAACGGCAGGTATTTGTGATGGGTGAAGATCACGTCATCCCGCGCCGCGAGCCCCATGCGCTCCATCGCGGCGAGGCAGTTCTCCGTCATCTCGGCGATCGTCGCCTCGATCGGGCGGCGGCAGGAGGAGTAGATCTCCCATTGCAGCGATGAGCAGCCGGGCGGCGCATTATCGGCCGACTTCCAGCTTGGGGAGTAGACGCGGGCGGCGAGAACGTCGCGGTCGTAGATGTAGAACCAGAGGCTGGGCGACACACGAGCCCGCCGCAACGCGACCGAAATGAGGTCGACGCGGGTCGCGAACAGGCTCTCGGCGTCCGCGCGGATGCCGTCGGGCACGTCATCCATCATGGCGACGAGGCTCGGCAGCGGCAGCGTGCTGACGAGCCGCCGATAGCCGACAACCTCGCCGCCGTCGATCCGTACCTGCCGGGCTCGGGGATCGACAGCGGCGACGCGCGCGCCTGTGCGGATGGTGGCAGCCTCGATCATGGGCTCGATGAAGGCGCGATAGCCGCCGCGCCGTGGGTAGCGCATGCGGCTGATGTAGTAGGTGCTGGGCACGCGTTCGGACATCGCGCCACGAAGAACTTCAGGCAGATCGGCGCGCCGCATCCGCTGGCCGATCCAGTCGATGCCGAGCTTCTCGGCCGGGAGCGTCCAGTATTTTTCGGTGTAGACCAGCGGCCAGCGCGCCGCCATGGGGCCGCCGTATTGCTGTATCAACCAATCGCGGTAGGTGCGGACCTCGCCCTCGGGCTGCCCTACCAGCCCATCGATGAGCGCGACCTTCTCCTCGACCGGCAGCGGATAGAGGTTGTTCTGCACAGGATGGCGCAGCCACAGGCCGTTGTCCCAGCAAAGACAGAGGGCCTCGTGCTCGACATGCGGCGTGCGGTCGAAGACCGCGCGCACTTCGGGCTCCGTCGCGAAAGACAGGTGCACGCCGTTGTCGAAGCGGAAGCCGTCGATGCTGAAGCTGTCGAGAATTCCCCCGGCACTGCCGCGCGCCTCCAGAACGAGCGCGTCGAGGCCGCGTTCGCGCGCCGCCCATGCCGCCGAGAGGCCGGCGATGCCGCCGCCGAGGATGAGCAGATCGATCATCCGAGGCACAGCGCGCGCGCATCGGCGCAGGCGGGCTGCGGAGACGCCGCCGGAACACACTCCGCCGGGGTCTCATCCAGTTGCGACCGCACGAAGGCCGCCAGGCTCTCGCGCCACGGCGGCATGCGGTCCAGCCCGCAGGCGCGGAGCCGGGCATTGTCCGCCGCTTCGTTCGAAGACACCGGAGCCCGGCGCGAAAACTCCGCCGGGTTGGCACGGGCGGGACTGCCGGCCGCCTCCAGGATCGCCGCCACGTAATCGAGCCGCCGGGCGGGAGCACCCCCGCCCACGCAGTTGAAGACGCCGGTCTGATGACTGCCGAGTACAGCGATCGTCTGCGCCGCGACATCGGCCGCCGCCGTCGGAGAACCCAGTTGCCGAGGGTCGGCTCCGATCTCCGCCTTGCCCTGCGCCTCCTGGATGCGCGCCCAGACGAAGTTCCGGCGTTGGCCGCGTATGCCGCCGAAGACCCAGCCGAGCCGCAGCACGAGCGCCTCGGGATGCGCACGCAACACGGCTTCCTCGCCTAGGGCCTTGCCGCGATGATGCGCCGTGGTCGGCCGCAGCGGGTCGCTCTCGACATAGGAGCCGGACTTCCAGTCTCCGTAGCAGCCGGTGCTCGAGAAATGAACGAAGGCAGCGCTCGTCTCGGCCGCCCCCTCCGCCAGCGCCTGGGCCAAGGTCGCGTTGACGGCGAAGGCGCGTTCAGGCGCCGACTCCGCGCCCTCCACGTCCGTATCGGCGGCGCAGTTGATGACGAGGCGCGGCGTGAGGCCGATCATGCGCCGCCGGATCGCCACGGGATCGGCGGGATCGAGATCCGCCCGCCCAAGCTTGACCAGCCGACGCGCCGGCAATCGCTGCGCGAAGGCGCGGCCGAGGATGCCGGTCGCGCCAACGAGGACGATGAGACCGTCAGACATGACGCACCGCCGGCAGATGGCGGCTGAATTGGGCGAGGGCGCAGCACTCCGCCTCGTCCGGATCGTGCTCGGAATTCGCGACGTTCATGACGAGATTGCAGCCGCTGCCGATCCCTTGGAAGGCGAGCCACAGCCCGGGTGGCACCGTCAACCGCCCGTAGCGCGCATCCTCCTCGACCGAGACCACGTACTCCCGCCGCGTCTCGTCGCCGTCGTGCAGGATGAACCGCACGGTGCCGACGACCACGACAAGGTTCATGGTCATGCGGCGATGGCGCTTCCAGCCCTTGATGCTGCCGCCGATCACCTCCGAGAAATAGGCCTCGCCGAAACCCGCGAAGCCCGGATCGCTCATCTTCAGCCCGCGACGGACCTCGCCCTGCGGCGTCGGGATGCGCCGCAGCGGCGTATAGAGAATGGCGCTCATCATGCGGCAACGCCTCCGTCGGCCAGACACCAGCCGGCGCCCCGCGCCACGGCTGCCGTTTCGTATTGCGCAATCTGCGCGAGGGTCAGCGCGCGCGCATCCGCGCCATCCCGCAGGACGCCGCGATACCAGTCCCCGGTCATGGCGATGCATTCGCCGTAGGTGAGGGTCGGTGTCCAGCGGAGCGCCAGCAGCGCCTTGTCGCAGTTCAGCTTGAGCAGCCCGGCTTCGTGAAAGGGCCGCCGCTCGACGATGTCGTAGGCCTCCGCCGATGAGGAAAAGCCCCAGCGCCGCGCGAGATCGTCCAGCAATTCGACCACGGTGCGCGTCTGCTCGGCGCGCGGCCCGAAGTTGAAAGCCTCGCCGTTATGGTCAGGGGACTCGAGCAGCGACCGCCCCAGGGCGAGGTAGCCGCTCAACGGTTCCAGGACATGCTGCCAGGGACGCGTGGCGGCCGGGCTGCGCAGCGGCACGCGGCCGCCCGCCATCCAGGCTTTGACGCAATCGACGACAATACGGTCCGCCGCCCAGTCGCCGCCGCCGATGACATTGCCGGCGCGTCCCACGGCCAGCCGCACGGGATGGTCGCCCGCGCGGAAGAAGGCGTGCCAGTAGCAGCGGATCGCGAGTTCGGCCGCCGCCTTGGAGCCGCTGTAGACGTCCTTGCCGCCCAGCGCGTCGGTTTCCCGGTAGCCCCAGGGCCATTCCACGTTGTCGTAGCATTTGTCGCTGGTGACGAAGACCGCGGCACAAGGCCAAGTGATCTCCCGCAAGGCGTCCAGCACGATCGTCGTGCCCATGACGTTGGTCGATATCGTCTCGACGGGATCGCTATAGGAGAGCGAGACGATCGCTTGCGCCGCGAGATGGAAGACGAAGCGCGGGCGCACCCGCTGCAGCAGCGCGAGGAACCGCTCGCGGTCGCGCACATCGCCCGTTGTATGGTCGACCGCCTCCGCGACCCGCGCCATGGCGAAAAGCGACGGGGTCGTCGGGGGTTCCAGCGCGTAGCCATGCACGCGCGCGCCGAGATGCGAGAGCCAGAGCGCGAGCCAGCTTCCCTTGAAGCCGGTATGGCCGGTGATGACCACGTCCTGCCCATGGAAGCACCGCGCGAACGGCATTGCCGCCCGCCCCCCCGCGCTCACCATATGACCCAGGGCGCTTACCATGTGACCCACGGCGGATTGCCACCCTGCCACAGGCTTTCCAGCGTGTTCTTGTCGCGCAACGAATCCATCGGCAGCCAGAAGCCGTCATGGCGGAACAGCGTCAGCTGACCCTCCCGGCTCAGCCGCTCCAGCGGTTCGCGCTCGAATGTGGTGTCATCCCCGTCGATGTAGTCGCCGATGGTGCGCGGCAGGATGAAGAAGCCGGCATTGATCCAGCCGCCCTCGCCATGCGGCTTTTCCAGGAAGTCGGTGACGCCGGTACCCGTGATCGCGAGCTGTCCGAAGCGGCCCGGCGGCTGCGCACCGGTCACCGTCGCCATGCGTCCTTCCCGCCGGTGATGGGTGATCAGCGCCTCGATGTCGATGTCGGCGACGCCGTCGCCATAGGTCAACAGAAACTCACGGTCCTCGCCTAGATAGGGCAGGATGCGCTTGATGCGACCGCCCGTCATGGTCGTCTGGCCCGTGTCGATGATGCGGACGGTCCAGGGCTCGGGTTTGAGGCACTCAAGCTCGATATGGCCCGAGCCGAGATTGACCGTGATGTTCGAGGTCCGCAGCGCGTAGTCGGCGAAATACTCCTTGATCATATGGCCCTTGTAGCCGGCGCAGATGATGAACTCGTTGAGGCCGAACCCCCCGTAGATCTTCATGATGTGCCAGATGATCGGCATGCCGCCGATCTCGACCAGCGGCTTCGGGCGGCTGCCGGTCTCCTCGGCCAGACGGGTGCCGAGACCGCCCGCGAGCAGAACGACCTTCACCACGCGCCTCCCACGTCCCGGATACGGAACGATTTCATCTCTTTGCCATGGGTCATGGGCTGTCGTCCGGCCTTCGCGATGTTTTCCGCACGAACGGGACGTTACGGTCGCATCAGTTAATGCCGGGTTGCCGAACGCCATCCCAGGACGCCGGGAGACCGCTTTCTTCAGGCTCTGGAATTGGCCCTGCGGCGCAGCCGCGGCTTCGGCACCGGCTGCGTCGCATCCAGCAGGGCGTGCATGGCGGCGATCGTCTCGGGTGGCAGCAGATGGATCGTCTGGGCCAGCCGGTTCGCGAGCGCCGTCTGCTCCGGCAGCAGCCCGGCCGTATTCACCGTCACCCGCGGGTGGGACAGCTTGGCGAGGCGCGCGATGTCCTCCGCGTCGTCCCAGATGAGGCCGAAGAACTCGCAGATCTGATGGACGAGCCCGGCGCTCGGCCGGCCGCGCCGGCCATGTTCCAGGGCCGACAGATAGGCGGGGGAGACCTGGAGCTGGGCCGCGAGCTGCGCCAGCGTCACCTGCCGTTGGGTGCGCAGCGCACGCAGGCGAGCGCCGAAAGGCGTCACCGGATCCGGCGGAGCAGGAGCACGACCGCGCCGACATTCGCGCGATGCGGGTGAGTCGCCGCCAGGATCGCGCCCCGCATCTGCGGCAGGTTGATCCACAGCGGCAATTCCCGCCGCAGCACGCCGCCCTCCCCGGCGCCACGCCCCGTCACGATCTCGACGCAGCGGATGCCGTCCGCCCGCGCGGCGCCGATGAACCGCTCGAAGGCCCAGAACGCCGCCTGGGCGGTCCGCCCATGCAGGTCGAGCACGCGTTCGGGCCGCATCCGGCCGCGCCGGAGCTTCTCCCACGATGCCTGATCGAGCCCGGCGGCGAGGCTGCCGACCGTCAACTCGGCGAGCTTGGGGCGCGGCCTCGGTGTCGGCGGCATGAGCGGGACGGGCGGTCCGCCCGCCGCTTGCCGGGCAGCGTCCGCGGGCGCCGCGGCGGGGCCTGACGCCTCTGCCAGCATGGCGGGCGGCGGGCGCAGGGGCTTCGCCCCCATCGCCTGGGCAAAACTCAGCCACTCCGCCCGCTCCTTGTCAGACAGGCGGCGGGGCGGCACGGACGGGTTCCACGGAGCGCTGGCCGAAGATCGCCGTGCCGATCCGCACATGCGTCGCACCGCAGGCAATGGCGGTTCCGAAATCCGCCGACATGCCCATGGACAGCGTGGCGAGCCCGTGGCGGCGAGCGCAGGCCTGCAGCCAGAGAAAGTGCGGCGCCGGGTCACCTTCGGCAGGCGGGATGCACATCAATCCCCGCAACCGCTCGCCGAAACGGCGCTGCATGGCCGCGACGAAGGCATCGGCCTCGGCCGTCGCGACGCCGCCCTTTTGCGGCTCATCCCCGACATTGACCTGCACGAGCAAGTCCGGCAGCCGGCCCTCCTGCTCGGCGGCATGAGCCAGCGCATCAGCCAGCCGGGGCCTGTCCAAGGTCTCGATGACATCGGCGAGGCGCACCGCATCGCGCGCCTTGTTGCTCTGGAGCGCGCCAATGATGTGGAGTGAGACATCGGCCCCAGCCGCGCGCAGCGGCGCGAATTTCGCCGCCGCTTCCTGAACCCTGTTCTCGCCGAAGACCCGCTGCCCGGCGGCCATGGCCGCGCGGACCGCGTCCACAGGATGAAATTTGGAGACGGCGACGAGTTCCACGGTCGCGGGGTCGCGCTGGGCACGACCTGCGGCGGCTGCGACGGCGTCGCGCACCGACCGCAGCGCGTCGGCGATCTCGTGCTGCGTCCCGGGTGATCGGATTGTGTCGGGGTCCATGACCTCAAGATCCGCCGAAGCGGCCGTCACGGTCAAGCAGCGCCGCCGAGGGGCGACTGGAAGGTGTCTCGCAACCTTAACACTATGCAACGCGGTGCCTGTGGTACCGAACCCACATGCCGCTGTGGCAAATTTGTTGACCCCGTTGAGCGAAACGCAACGGTTTGCGCTTTAGGCTGGTGCGTTGGGGGAGCTCACACGATCAACGCTGTAGCTTTTTCATAAACGGCTGACAGTTAACGTATTTTTGGGCCGTTCAGGTTCGTGAGCGGCAATTTTCGCGCGACCATCTCGCAGCCGATCAGGCGGATGCGGTTACACACCGGAGGGTATCTTCTCGATGCGACACTATTTTCTGGCCGGCGCTGCTGCGCTGACGGCCGCTTTCGGCCTCGCGGGCGCCGCTCGGGCCCAGGTCTCCAGCCCCGTCCTCACCGGCCACATCAGTCCGGGCTCGATCGTCGTTCGCCTCGGCGGCCGCGTCTCGTTCTTCGCGGGCGTCAGCAGCTTCACGGGCCAAAGCAACAACGGCACGAAGGACGCGGGCTTCAACTTCGGGAGCTACTACCGCCTCTATCCGGGTTTCGACGGTGTTGCCGCCAACGGGCTGCAATACGGCGCTCAGGCCGAGATTCGGGAAAACGCGTCCGCCAGCCCCGGCACGAACCCCGGCGGCGAGACGCTCTACGTTCTGCGTGAGTTCGGCTACCTGGGGCTTCCCAAGGCGGGTGTCGTCCGCGTCGGACAGCAGGAAGGCGCCCTCTACCTGTTCGATACGGGCCGTTTCGAAAGCGGCCCCGAAGCCTTCGACGACGGCGGCTGGAACGGCGACATCCAGGCCTTCTTCGTCAACGCCAGCGCGCGGCCGGTCTATCCGTTCACCTGGAACAACAATCTGCGTGCGACGGACAAGATCGACTACGTCTCGCCCGCTTGGGCCGGGCTGAGCTTCGGCTTGAGCTTCGAGCCGAACCAGGCGAACGGGAACTACGCGCCAAGCGTGGTGTCGCAGCCCGGCGGCGCCGATCTGCGGCGCAACACCCTCGAAGTCGGCGTACGCTACCAGACGACCGTCGACGCCCTTGGGATCAACCTCTCCGGTGGCTACCTGACCGCCGCACCGATCGCGAACAGCAGCGGCGCGAACAAGTATCAGACCATGAGCGTCGGCAGCGTCGGCGCGACGTTGACCTATGCCGGCCTCACCTTCGGCGGCAACGCGAAGTTCGGCAACATGAACGGCCTCTACGAGCCCAACCCCGTCGGCGCGAAAAACGCGGCCGGCTTCCTCGCCGGCGCCGTCTACACCGTCGGCCCTCTGAGCGTCGGAGGCAGCTACTTCCTGTATGACGATCAGGGCAGCTACTCGAAGCCCGCCGTACTCGGCCAGGAGCAGAACATCGGCGTCGCCGCCGGCGCCACCTACATCCTGGTCCCGGGCGTCAAACTCTACGCCTCCTACCTCTACGGCACGCGCCACCAGGGCGGCTTCAACTACCTGACGAACGCGCCCGGCGCGGCCTACAACAACACTCAGGCACAGGTCTTTGCTCTGGGCACCTGGCTCTACTGGTGATCCCGCCGGTCACCTGACTTCTGACGACCCGAGGACATCGACCGGGCGGCAGGCACAAGCCGCCCGGGAATATCGACCAGGCGGCGGGCACAAGCCGCCCGGGAATATCGACCAGGCGGCCGGCACAAGCCGCCTGAGGATATCGAGAGTGCGGCCAGCACAAGCCGCCCGAGGAGGACGACAGGGCAGCCGGTACAAGCCGGCTGCCCTGTCTCGTTTTAGGCCGCTCCTCCGCCGGCGGCAGGGGGATGTGGCTTTCCCGCCACAGTGTTTCGTAAATGTCATGCTGCAGTTGCACGACCGTTGCGGATTTGCCGGACGAATGCCCATTATCCGACGCGCTACTTCCGAGCCGATCTTCGCCTCCAGGCGTGAGTAGCGGGTGAAGGTAGGGGCGACGTTATTTTGATGGGCCGGATTTCCGGCAAGAACGAGGAGGAACTAATGCGTAAGCTCCTACTAGCAACTGTAGCCACCGTCGGCGCTTCGATGGGATTGATGGCTGCGGCGCAGGCTCAGACGGCTGCCCCCGGCTCGGTGACGGTTCGCCTGAACGGCCGCGTGAACTGGTATGCGAATATTTCCGGCACGTCGCTCGATAGCGTTGATGGGACGAAGACCTCGACCTTCAACTTCAAGAGCTACCTGCGTCTGTTCCCGGGCTTCGACGGCGTAGCCGCGAACGGCCTGCATTATGGCGCCGCCGCCGAAATCCGCGAAAACGGCCCCAACTCGCCGGGCAACAACACCAGCCAACAGACGCTGTTCGTCCACCAGGCCTACGGCTACCTCGGTCTGCCCCAGTTTGGTCAGATCAGCGTCGGCCAGGAAAACGGCCCGGTCGTGCTGTTCGAAACCGGCACCTTCGAAGGCTTCAACGACGGCGGCTGGTGGGGCGACACCGAGTATATGATGCCGCCGAACGCCATCGCCGTTTATCCGTTCGTGGATAACGAGGGGCTGAGCCAGGCCACGGACAAGATCGTCTACCTGTCTCCGACCTTCGCAGGCTTCCAGTTCGCCGTCGGCTTCGAGCCGAACCACGTCAACGGCAGCTACTCGCCTACCGTCACCTCAGCTCCGACGCCGATCGTGGGCGGCATGCCGCGCAACCTGATCGATGTCGGCGGCCAGTACACGCAGACCTTCGGCCCTGTGGGCATCCAGATCGGCGCCGACTACATGACGGCCGGTCAGGTTGCCTATACCGGTGCGGCACCGGCGGTGGCCTATAAGGATCTCAACCTCGTAACGGGCGGTGCGACGGCGACGATCGCCGGCTTCACCTTCGGCGGCAACGTCGTCTACGGCGCCTTCAACAACGTGAGCCAGAACACCTTCCAGCTTCAGCCTTCGGCCGGCAAGCCGGCGATCGCGGGCCTGGTTGGCGCGCAGTACACGGCCGGCCCGCTGGTTGTCGGCGCGAGCTTCTTCCGCCTGCAGACGACGGGTGATGTTCCGGCGGGCGGCGATGCCGCCTACATCACGCCTGCCGGCCTGACCACCGGCCAGCAGGTCGATAACGGCGCGGCGGCTGGCGCGACCTTTACGCTGGTTCCCGGCGTGAACCTGTTCGTCGACTACCTCTACGGCTGGCGCCACCAGGGTGGCCTCGACTTCTCGACGCTCGAAGCCGGTGCGGCGCACAACACTGTGAAGGCGCAGCTATTCGGCGTCGGCACCCAGATCCAGTGGTAAGCTGATCCGGCACTGGACGAGAGTGAAAGGCGGCGGGTTCTACCCGCCGCCTTTTCTTTGTACTGCGTCGGGCTTGCGGCTTGGCACGGCGCATATCACGGATTAGAGACAGAGCCCCCGCGCAAAAGCGCGGACCCAATCTCCGGGCGGGCGCAATGGCATCGACGACACGACCATACTTTCTTCTCGGGCGCGGCATCAGCGCCACGGCTTTGCTGGGCGCGATCGCTCTCGCCAGCTGTTCGAACACGAAGACGGTCCCAGTCAACCCCGCGGTCCTCAACGGCGACGAGGTCTCGGGCCCCGGCTACAAGGGCGGGGGCGGGTTGTTCGGCGCTAACGGCCTCGCCTTCGGCATCAACAAGAACCCCCACCAGAATGGCGGCGGCAGCGGCAACGCCGGCATCGGCGTGAACGCCTATCTCTGGCGCGGCGCGCTCGACACGCTCTCCTTCATGCCGCTCGCCTCGGCGGACCCCTTCGGCGGCGTCATCATTACCGATTGGTACCAGCCACCGGGCGATACCAGCGAGCGCTACAAGGCGACGGCCTATATCCTGGGCCAGGATCTTCGCGCCGACGGCGTCCGCGTCTCGGTCTTCAAGCAGGTGGCGCAGAACGGGCAGTGGGTCGACGCGGAGGTGGCACCCGGCACCGATCAGCAGATCGAGGACAAGGTGCTGGCGCGCGCGCGGCAGCTTCGCGTGCAGGCGGCGACGAACTGACCGGCGGCTTCCTTTCGCAGAGGCAAGCGAAAGCCTGCATCCCCGCACGGCCGCGGCTTCCGGCTTGCCCGGCGGCGGGCCGTGCCGCATAGACGCGCCATGATCGAGACAGTCACGCCAGAACCGCAGGCTCCCCGCTACGATTTCCGTGCCGCCGAGCCTTTCTGGCAGCAGGCCTGGGACAAGGGCGGCTGCTTCGCCGTCGCCGATGTCCCAGCCGACGGACGGCCGAAATACTACGTGCTGGAGATGTTTCCCTACCCCTCGGGGAAGATCCACATGGGTCACGTCCGCAACTACACGCTGGGCGATGTAGTCGCGCGCTACCGCCGGGCTCGCGGCTATAACGTGCTCCACCCGATGGGATGGGACGCCTTCGGATTGCCCGCGGAGAATGCCGCGCGCGAGCGGCGAACGCATCCCGCGGCCTGGACCTGGGCCAATATCCGCGCCATGCGGGCCGAACTGCAGCGCATGGGCCTCTCGATCGACTGGTCGCGCGAGTTCGCGACCTGCCAGCCGGAATACTACGGACACCAGCAGCGTCTGTTTCTGGACTTCCTCGCGGCCGGTCTTGTCGAGCGCCGCGAGAGCTGGGTGAACTGGGATCCGGTGGACGGGACGGTACTCGCGAACGAGCAGGTGATCGACGGCCGCGGCTGGCGCTCGGGCGCGCTGATCGAGAAGAAGAAGCTGTCGCAGTGGTTCTTCAAGATCACCCGTTTCGCGCCTGAGCTATTGGCGGCTCTGGGTGAACTTGACCGCTGGCCCGAGCGGGTGCGGCTGATGCAGGCCAACTGGATCGGCCGAAGCGAAGGCGCGCGCATCCGGTTCCCGCTGACCACCGCGCTGGCGGGGTTCGAAGATATCGAGGTCTATACGACCCGCCCCGACACCCTGTTCGGCATGTCCTTTCTGGCGCTCGCGCCGGAACATCCGCTGGCGCTGTCCCTCGCGGAGAGCAATCCCGAGGCCGCCGCGTTCATCGCCGAGTGCCGCCGGCTCGGAACCACGGCGGAGGCGATCGAGACCACCGAGAAGCGCGGCTTCCCGACAGGGCTTACTGTGCGTCACCCGTTCCTCCCTGGCCGGACGGTGCCGGTCTGGATCGCGAACTTCGTGCTCATGGAATACGGCACCGGCGCCATCTTCGGCTGCCCCGCGCACGACCAGCGCGATTGGGACTTCGCGACCGCCTACGGGCTGCCCATCCTGCCCGTGGTGAGCCCTGCTCAAGGCAAGATGCCGGAGACGGAAGCCTATACCGGCCCCGGCACGCTGACGAATTCCGGCTTTCTCGACGGGCTGGAGGTGGATGCCGCCAAGCGCGCGGCGATCGAGCGGCTGGCCGAGATGGGCTGGGGGCGGGGCGAAACCAACTGGCGCCTCCGCGATTGGGGCATCAGCCGCCAACGCTACTGGGGCTGCCCGATCCCGATCATCCATTGCGCGAGTTGCGGCGCGGTTCCGGTGCCCGCCGGTCAGCTGCCGGTAGTGCTGCCGGATGATGTGACCTTCGACCTTCCGGGCAATCCGCTCGACCACCATCCGACGTGGAAGCACGTCCCCTGCCCCCGCTGCACCGCCCCTGCCACGCGCGAGACCGATACCTGCGACACCTTCGTCGACAGCTCCTGGTACTTCGCCCGCTTCTGCGCGCCGCACGCGGACTCTCCTGTTTCACGTGAAGCAACCGACTACTGGATGCCCGTCGACCAGTATATCGGCGGCATCGAGCACGCGATCCTGCACCTGCTCTATGCGCGCTTCTTCACGCGCGCGATGCAGGCGACCGGGCAGATCTCCGTGGCCGAACCCTTCGCCGGCCTCTTCACCCAGGGCATGGTGACCCATGAGAGCTATCGCGGTGCGGACGGGCGCTGGCTGTACCCGACCGAGATCGAGCGGCGGACCGACGGCACCGCGTTCGTCGCCGGCACCGATGAGCCCGTGACGATCGGCCGGATCGAGGCGATGTCCAAGTCCAAGCGCAACACCATCGACCCCGGCGCGATCATCGACCGCTACGGCGCCGATACGGCCCGCTGGTTCATCCTGTCCGACAACCCGCCCGAGCGGGACATGGAATGGACCGAGGCGGGCGTTGCCGGCGCCTATCGCTTCACGCAGCGCCTCTACCGTCTCGCGGAAGGCGTGGCCGCGGCTCATCCGGGAGCGGCCGACGCCTCGGGCGACGGCTCGGCGGCCGCCCGCCGACTGCGTCGTACCACTCACCGCACCATCGCGGCCGTCACCGAGGCGCTCGAAAGTTTCAGCTTCAATGTCGCCGTCGCCCGGTTGTACGAGTTGGCCGGCGCCATGGCCGACGCCGAGAAGGACGCGGCCGCGGCGCCCGAGGACGCAGCGCTCGCGGTCGCCCGCCTGGAGGCGCTGGAGATGCTGACGCGCCTCGCCGCGCCCATGATGCCGCATCTGGCCGAGGCGATGAACGCGCTCATCGCCCGGGACAGCGCGGTGCTGGTGACGGACCAGCCCTGGCCGACCTTCGATCCGGCGCTGACGGCGGCGGAAACCGTGACGATCGCGGTGCAGGTGATGGGCAAGCTGCGCGGGACTGTGGTCTTCCCGCCGGGAACGCCCGCCGCGGAGGTGATTGCCGCCGCCGAGGCCGAGCAGAATGTCGCCCGGCTGCTGGAAGGCCGGCGTATCGTCAAGCGGGTCCACGTGCCGGACCGTATCGTCAACTTCGTGCTCGCGAGTTGAGGCAGACATGACCCGCGTCCTGCAGCGTCGGCGGTTGATGGGCTGGGGGGCAGCCGCGCTTGGCTCGGCGGCGCTCGCCCCCCTCGGCGGCTGCTCGCCGCACCCGCTGTACGCGCCCGACGCCTTCGGCAACGGCACGCCGCAAACCCGCTCCGTTCAGGCGCAGCTGCGCGAAGTCCAGGTGCCACTGCTTCCGGACCGGCCGGGCCAACTCTTGCGGCAGGCGCTCCAGAGCAGGCTCGAAGTCGGCGAGCAGCCGGAATACACGCGCTACAACCTCGCGGTCGCGTTCAACATCGCCCAGGTCGGCCTCGGCATCCAGAACGACAGCACGATCACCTACGTCCGGTTCATCGCAACCGCACCCTGGTCGCTGACGGCGCAGGATAGCCCCGATCACCGGATCCTCGTCAGCAACACCGCTCAGGCGGCGGATAGCCTGAACGCCTTCGACAACGCGCCCTTCGGTCAGGAGCTGGAGACCGGCACGGTCGTGGAGAGACTGGCCGATGCCATCGCCGACCAGATCGTCGCCCGCCTCGCCCACTACTTCACCGTCAGCGGCCGGAAGCTGGAACAGGCCGGCCCCAAGAGCGCCGGCTGACATGGCGCGGGAGGCGCGCGGGTGAAGCTCGACGGCCGGGATTATGCCGGTCTGCTGCGCGACGCCACCCGCCTGCGCGCGGTCCTGCTCTATGGGCCTGACGCCGGCTTAGTGCGCGAACGGGGCGAGGCGCTGGCCCGCGCCGCGGCTGGCGCGCTCGACGATCCTTTCCGCTTCGTCGAGCTGACGCGGCCCGATCCCGGGACGCTTTCCCTTGAAGCGACCTCGCTCTCCTTCAGCGGCGGGCGGCGCGTGGTGCGCGTCCGGGAAGCCGCGGATGGCCTGGCGGCGGTGCTCGCCGACGCCTGCCGGGACCGGGACGGCTCGCTCATCATCCTGGAAGCCGGCGAGTTGCAGGCGCGGTCGAAGCTGCGCGCCTGGGCCGAGAAGGAGCCTCTCGCGGGCGCGCTCGCCTGTTACGCCGAAGAAGGCGCGGCGCTGAAGGCGACGCTCCGCGGCCTGTTCGAGACGGAGCAGGTGACGATCGCGCCGGATGCGCTCGACTGGCTGGCGCAACATGCGGGATCGGATCGCGGCATCGTCCGGTCCGAGGTCGAGAAACTCGCGCTGTTCGCGGGCGAGGATGGCAGGATCGACATGGAGGCCGTGCAGCAGGTCGCCGGCGATCAGGCCGATCTCTCGGTCGATGACGCGCTGTTCGCCGCGACCCGCGGCGCTGTCGCGGAGGCCGATCGGGCGGCGGCCACAGCTCTCGCCGAAGGCGCCTCGGCAGTCGGGCTGATCCGGTCCGCCCATGGCCATATGGACCGCCTCGCACGCGTCGCCGCCGCGCGCGATGCCGGCGCCTCAGCCGGCGAGGCCGTGAAAGCGCTACGCCCGCCTGTCTTCTTCCGGCGCGAGCGCGCAATGCTGGAGGCGGCCGGGGTTTGGCGGTCGGCCGCCATCACCGCGCAGCAGCTGGCGCTTCGGGAGGCCGAGATGCAGTGCAAGCGGACGGGACTGCCAGCCGAGGCGGTTGCCCATGCGGCAATTCTGGCCATCGCCCGCCGCGCCGCGCGCCTGAAACGCTGAGAGCGCTCAGTCCTTGAAGGCGTCCGTCTGCTCGCGGTCGCCCACCAGGAAGGCGTCGGCCACCAGCCGCAGCGGACGCACATCTACATGCGAGCGACCCTCGGCGAGAAGCTGCGCCCACAAGGCGTAGATGCGGGGATATTCCTGCGACGGCTCGTCGATCACCAACTCGTCGTTGACCGTGAGCTTAGCCCCGCCCTCGGTCAGAACCAGCCGGGTGCCTTCCGTCGTCTCGGCCGAGATGGTCCAGCTCTGCTCACCCTCCTTCCGCCAGTCGAAGATCGCGGTGAGGCGGCTGTCGGGCACCGGATCGGGCGTCGCGAAGGTGATCTCGGCGCCGATCGGCGTCTGCCGATTGGCCGGCACCTCAAGCCTCGCGGACGCCACGAAGATTGGCTCGGGCATGATCTCGGTCACGATCGAAAGCGCGTTGATGCCGGGGTCGAACACGCCGAAGCCGCCTGCCTGCCAGATCCAGGCCTGTCCCGGATGCCAGCGCCGCACATCCTCGCGCCAATCGACCTCGAGCCGCTGCAGCCTCCGGCCGGCGAGCAGGCGGCGTGCCTCCTCCACCGCGGGGTTGAAGCGGGAGTGCCAGGTCGTGAAGAACACCCGGCGCTCGGCTGTCGCCAATGCGGCGAGTTCCGTGATCTCGCCCAGCGTGGCGGAGGGAGGCTTCTCGATCAACACGTCACGCCCGGCATGCAGCGCCGTCCGCACCGTCTCGAAGCGCCCCGCCGGCGGAGTGCAGATCGCCACCGTCTTCACGTCGGGCATCGCCTCGTAGAGCTCCTCCTGCGTGCGGAAGCTCGGAAGATCATGGACCGTCGCACGGCGCCCGCTCACGATGGCGGCCAGCTCGAAATCGTCATTCGCCATGATCGACGGCACATGCTGGTCGATCGCGATCTTGCCCAGGCCGATGATGGCAATCCGGTGGGTCATTCGGCACGCCTCCCCTGTCATGGCCCTTCGGTAGCGGGCCTTCGGTTAGAATAGTCCGATGATTTGCCCGCTTTCGTCCAGTCCGATCGTCTCGGCGGCAGGCACGCGCGGCAGGCCCGGCATCGTCATGATGGTGCCGGCCAGCACCACGACGAATCCGGCGCCCGCTGCCAGACGCACCTCGCGCACCGGCAACCGGTGCCCTGATGGCGCGCCGAGCAAGGCGGGATCGGCGCTGAAGCTGTACTGCGTCTTGGCGATGCAGACCGGCAGATGGCCGAAACCCGCAGCCTCGATCGCGGCCAGGCGTTTGGCGGCGGCGGGGGCGAGATCGATCCCGTCCGCGCCGTAGATCTCGCGCGCGACCGTCGTGATCTTGTCGGCGAGCGGCATCGCGTCCGGATAGATCGGCGCGAAGCGGGCATTGCCCGCGGCGATGAGGCCGTTGACCGTCTCGGCCAGAGCCATCGTGCCGGCCGCGCCGTCGGCCCAGTGCGTGCAGGACACGAGCGGCACGCCGAGCGGCGCCAGCAGTTCGCCGAGCGCCGCCTGCTCGTCCGCCGCGTCGCCGGTGAAGTGGTTCAGCGCCACCACCACCGGCAGACCGAATTTCCCCATGTTGTCGATATGGCGCAGCAGATTGGCCGCACCTCGGCGGACCGCGGCGACATCGGGCGTCCCGAGCGCGTTCCGGGCCACGCCACCATGCATCTTGAGCGCCCGGATGGTGGCGACGACCACGCTGCAGGCTGGGGCGAGGCCCGCCTGCCGGCACTTGATGTCGAGGAACTTCTCGCCGCCGAGATCGGCCCCGAAGCCCGCCTCCGTCACCACGACATCGGCGAGGCTGAGGCCCAGCTCGGTCGCGATCACCGAGTTGCAGCCATGGGCGATGTTGGCGAAAGGGCCGCCATGCACGAGCGCCGGCGAGCCTTCGAGCGTCTGCACGAGGTTGGGTGCAAGCGCGTCACGCAGCAGCGCCGCCATCGCGCCATCGGCTTTCAGATCGCGCGCCGTCACCATGCTGCCGTCGCGGCGCTCGGCGACGACGATGCGGCCCAGCCGCTCGCGCAGATCGTCGAGGTCGCGCGCGAGGCAGAAGATCGCCATGACCTCCGAGGCGACGGTGATGTCGAAGCCGTCTTCCCGCGGCGCGCCGTTGGAGACGCCGCCGAGGCCATCGACGATGGAGCGGAGCGCCCGGTCGTTCATGTCGAGCACCCGGCGCCAGCGAATACGCCTGGGGTCGATGCCGAGCGGATTGTCCCAGAACAGGTGGTTGTCCAGCATCGCGGCGAGCAGGTTATGGGCCGAGGTGATCGCGTGGAAATCGCCGGTGAAATGCAGGTTGATCTGGTCCATGGGTGCGACCTGCGCCCGCCCGCCTCCGGTGGCACCGCCCTTCACCCCGAAACAGGGACCGAGGCTCGGCTCCCGCAGGCAGATCATGGTCCTGGTGCCGAGGCGATTGAGCGCGTCGCCCAAGCCAATGGTCGTCGTCGTCTTGCCCTCGCCCGCAGGCGTCGGGCTGATGCCGGTGACGAGCACGAGCTTTCCCAGCCGCCTGCCGGCCCGCTCGGCCAGAAACTCGGGGCTGATCTTGGCCTTGAACCGGCCATAGGGTTCCAGCGCCTCGGCCGGGATGCCGGCCTTGGCCGCGATCTCGGCGATGGGCTTCAGCTGCGCCGCGCGGGCGATCGCCTCGTCATGTTTCATCGTCAGGCCGCGTGCGCCTTGGGGCGCAGCCCAAGCTCGTCCAGCGTTTCGCCGATGGCGGCAACCGCGCGCAGGATGTCCGGCCGCGCGATGGCCCCAATCGCCCCGATGCGCATGCTCGGCTCCTCGGTGTTGCGGAAGTTGCTGATGAGAACCCCGTGGCGCTTCAGCGCCTCGACGAAACGGCGGAGGTCCCAATCGGGATGCGCGGGCGCATGGACGTTCAGGATGATCGGTCCCTGGATGGCGCGCGGCAGGAAAGGCCGCAGACCGAGGGCTTCGAGGCCGTCATACAGTGCCGCCATGTTGTCGCGGTAGCGCTGGAGGCGGGCGGCAGGCCCACCCTCGGCATCGAGCCGGTCGAGCGCCGCGCCGAGGGCGGCCATCGCCTGGATCGGCGGCGTGAAACGCCCGGCACCGGGACCGTTGGCGAGCCCGTTGACATAGATGTCCCCGAGGTCGAACGACCAGCTTCCGGCGCTGCCGGCGCGCGCCTCCGCCCGCTCGACCGGGCAGACCGCCACGCTGAAGCCGGGGAGCGCCTCCAGGCACTTGTTGGGTGTGAAGATCAGCGCGTCGATCTCGGGATGGTCCGTCATGGTGATCGGCAGCGCGCCGAAGGCGGAAACGGCGTCGAGGATCATGCGCCGGCCGAGGCTGCGCACGACGGCGCCGATCGCCTCGGGGTCATGGATCACCCCCGTGCTGGTCTCGCTGTAGACGAGGCCGAGATGGCTGATGGATGGGTCGGCGGAGAGTGCCGCCTTGACCGCCGCCGCATCGAGCGGACGGGTCAGCGAGGCGGGCATCACCGTGACGCGTCGCCCCGCGTCGCGCGCGAGCCGCACCATGCGGTCCGCATATTGGCCGGTGGCGGGGATCAGGATGCCGCCGACCTCGCTGGAGGGGGACACAAAGGTCCGGATCGCCGCCTCGACCATGAAATGGCCGGAGCCCGGCAGCGGCAGCGCCGCGTGGACACCGTCCGCTCCGCCCGCGAGGCTGCGCAGACGGGCGAGAAGATCGCCAACCTCGGCACGAACATCGTGGTCCCAGGGGGCGATGTCCCGGTTGGCGGCGGCACGGACATCGGGATGGGTCATCACGGGACCCGGTATCAGCAGCAGCATCGCGCAGGCTCTCTTAACTCATTTAGACGATGGCTTGGCATGCCATGATCCGCAAATCCACCCCAAGGCCGCCATCGCAGTCACGCGCATTTGCTGGTAAGGAACTCGTATGTCGATGCCATTCGCTCTGCCGCCCTGGTTGCCGTGGTGGGTACCGATCCTCGTCCTGGTTCCGGCGATCCTCTACGCGCTGCTGTTTCTGCTCATGCCGTTCAGCGTCATCGGCGTCAAAGGCAGGCTCGACGTGATCGAAGCCCGCCTCGATGAACTGCAGGGCGAGATCCGCACTCTGTCGCTCCGCCTCGGCGAGCCCGGGCGTCCCGCTTATCGCCCCGACGAGGACGCCTACGACACTAATCCGCTGCCGCCCCCGCGCATGGCGGCGGCGTCTCCGATCACACGGCCGCCGGTTCCCCCCGCGCCCGACCCATACAGCTATGACGACCGTAGCCATGACAGCCGGGGCTACGATGCCCGCGGCTACAACGAACGGGGCGGCTACGATGACCGCTCCGCCCCCCGCCAGGCGCGCGTCGTGCGGCCGGGCCGTGCCGACCGTGAGGACCCGCGTCCGTCGCGCGCCGAGCCGCGCTTCGACTGACCAGCCAGACCGAGAGAAGGGAGCCAGGAAGCAGCTCATGCGTATCAGCGCGATCCAGATGAATCCGAGTGCGGACAAGAGGCAGAACATCGCCCAGGCGCGCGACCTGATCCAGGGAGCCCTGGCCGATGGGCGCCCCAGGATCGTCGCCCTGCCGGAAATGTGGTCCTGCCTCGGCGGCGACCGCGACACCAAGTTCCGCGAGGCCGAGGAACTGCCGCCGCCCGGCGCGGACCGGCCCGGCGGGGATGCCTACGAGTTCCTGCGCGAGGTCGCGCGCGCGAACGCGATCCACGTTCATGGCGGCTCGATCGGCGAGCGGGCGGGCGACCGCCTCTACAACACCACGCTGGTCTTCGGCCCGGACGGGCAGGAGCTTGCCCGCTACCGCAAGATCCACCTGTTCGACATCGTGACGCCCGACGGCCAAGGCTATCGCGAGAGCGCGCTCTTCAAGCCGGGCGAGGAGGTCGTGACCTGGACCGCCCACGACATCACCTTCGGCCTCGCCATCTGCTACGACATCCGCTTCCCCGAGTTGTTCCTGCAACTGCGCCGCGCCGGCGCCGAGGTGATCTTCCTGCCGGCCGCCTTCACGCTGCAGACGGGCAAGGATCATTGGGAGGTTCTGCTCCGCGCGCGCGCCATCGAAAGCCAGTGCTGGGTCGTGGCGCCTGCCTGCTACGGCCGGCACTTCGACGGCAACAACGACCCGCGTATGACCTACGGCCATTCCCTGATCTGCGATCCCTGGGGCCTCATCCTCGCGCGCGCCTCCGACGGCACGGGCTGGGCCACGGCGCGGGTCGACCGCGCGCTCACCCAACGCGTGCGGCGGGACATGCCGGTTCTCGAACATCGGAAGCTTGCGTGAGCCTGAGCCAGGCGCTCAACCGGTCCGGCGCGCCGCTCGCGCTGGACCAGGTTCTGGGCGGCACCGCCCTCACCCGCATCGCTTTCGTCGCGTCCACCGCGCCGCAAGCCGAGGAAGGCCTGCAGCGGCTCGTCACCCGCTACGGCAATGTTCCGCTCCAGGAAGCGCAGGTCGTCGTGGCTCTGGGCGGCGACGGCTTCATGCTGGAGACGATGCACAGCGTCCTCGGCCGGGCCATCCCGGTCTATGGCATGAATTGCGGCTCCGTCGGTTTCCTCATGAACGGCTTCATCGAGGAGGCGCTGCCCGAACAGCTGGCGCTCGCCCAGGGCGCCGTTCTGCATCCGCTGCGCATGCACACGGTGACGCAGACCGGCGCGGTCGAGGAGGCGCTGGCGCTGAACGAGGTCAGCTTGCTCCGCCAGCTGCGCCAGACCGCGAAGATCCGCATCTCGGTCGATGGCCGCGTGCGCCTGCCGGAGCTGATCTGCGACGGCATCCTGATCTCGACCCCGGCCGGGTCGACCGCCTACAACCTGTCGGCGCATGGTCCGATCGTGCCGCTCTCGGCTAATCTCCTGCCCCTGACGCCCATCAGCGCCTTCCGCCCACGGCGTTGGCACGGCGCGCTGCTGCCGAGTTCGGCCGATGTGCTGTTCGAGGTGCTGGACGTGGAAAAGCGCCCGGTGGCGGCGGTCGCGGATTCCTTCGAGGTGCGGCGCGTCGTCTCCGTCGCCGTCATCGAGGAGCGCAGCATCTCGGTCACCGTCCTGTTCGACCCGGATCACGGGCTTTCCGAGCGTATTCTGACGGAACAGTTCACCGCATGAACGGCCATCCGAGCGATCATCCCGCACAGGCCAATGACGCGCGGGCCAATGACGCGCGGGCCAATGACGCGCTGCGCGCGCTGCTCGACATCATGGCGACGCTGCGGGACCCCATCGGCGGCTGCGCCTGGGACGTGGAGCAGACCCACGCGTCCATCGCGCCCTATGCGATCGAAGAAGCCTATGAGGTCGCCGAGGCGATCGAGACCGGCGACATGGCGGGCCTCCGGGACGAACTCGGCGACCTGCTGCTGCAGGTCGTCTTCCACAGCCGCATGGCCGAGGAGGCCGGGCGCTTCACCTTCGCCGACGTGGCCGAGAGCATTTCGAACAAGCTCATCCGCCGTCATCCGCATATCTTCGCCGATGCCGGGCAGCGGGATGCGCGGGCGCAGACCGTCGCATGGGAAGCTCAGAAGGCCGAGGAACGCGCCGCCAAGGGCGCGGCGAAAACCAGCGCCCTCGACGGGGTTGCCGTCACGCTTACGGCGCTGACCCGGGCCCAGAAGCTCTCGGCACGCGCCGCCCGAGTCGGCTTCGATTGGCCCGGCCTCGACGACCTCTTCGCGAAACTCGACGAGGAGGTGGCCGAGCTGAAGGCCGAGCTTGCCGAGGCGACGCCGGAGCGGCTGGCCGACGAGATGGGCGACCTGCTCTTCGTCATGGCCAATCTCTGCCGCAAGCTCGACCTCGACGGCGAGGCCACGCTGCGCGCCGCCAACGCCAAGTTCACCCGCCGGTTCCAGGGGGTCGAGGCGCGTCTGGCGGCGGAGGGCCGAACGCCCGCGGCGGCGAGCCTCGCCGAGATGGAGGCGCATTGGGTCGCGGTGAAATCGGCGGAAGATGCGCCGCAGGGGCGCGACTGACGCGCTCGGCGTGATAAAGGGCGGCCATGATCGATAGCCCAGACGACGTCCCGCCCCGCTCGCCCACGGCATCCCCGCGCCGGCGCAGGCGCACCGGCCGGCGCATCCTCCTCGCGATCCTGCTGATCGTCATTCTGGTTCCGGTGGCCGCCGCCGTGGCTGCCTTCCTCACCTTCGATCCCAATGCCTACAAGGCGCAGATTGTCGCAGCTGTGCGGCAGGCGACTGGGCGCGAGGTGACGCTGGCAGGTCCGCTCGCCGTCAAGCTCGCCTGGGTGCCGACGATCACCGCGAAGGATGTGCGCCTCGCCAATGTGCCCGGCGCTGCCGCCCCCGACATGGCGCAGATTGCCGAGATCGAGACCCGCATCGCGCTGCTGCCCATGCTCCATCACCGGCTGGAGATCCGGGACCTCGTCCTGCGCCACCCATCCGTAGTGCTGGAGCGGACCGCGGATGGACGCCCGAACTGGCTGTTCCAGCCGGCAACGCCCACAGGCGGCGCCCCCGCGCAGCCGGTCACGGTCAAAACCGCCGGCTCCTCCTGGGCGGTTGCCATCGACAGCCTCGAGATCATCGACGGGCGGTTCACCTACCGGAACGACGGCACGGGCAAGGCCGTCACCTTCGCGGTCAGCCATGCCGACCTCGCCGCGCAACGCAGCGGCGACACGCCGCCCGCCACATCGCCGATGGCCGTCTCGCTCGCCGCCATCTGGCAGGGCGTTCCGGTGACGCTCACCGGGACCACGGGCCCAATCGCCCATCTGACGGATCCCATGGATCGCAGCCCCTGGCCGGTGCATCTGGTGCTCGCGGCTGTCGGAGCCTCGGTCACCACCGACGGCACGGTGACCGATCCCCGAGACGCGAGCGGCTATGCCCTGGCCTTGCACGCGACGGTTCCGGCGCTCGAAGCGTTGAACCCGCTGCTGCCTACCGGTCTCGCGCCCCTGCCGGTGAGCCTGCCGCCGATCCATGGGCTGACCCTGGCCGCAAACCTCGCCCAGCCCGGCGAGGATATGCCGAGCATCACCAACCTGTCGGTTCAGGCGCAGCAATCCGACCTAGGGGCGATGCTGCCCGGCCTGCGGCTCGACAGCCTGTCGTTGATCACCCCGGCGCTCGATCAGCCTGCGACGGTCGATATTCTCGGCGAGCGGAGCGGCCTGGCCTTCACCCTCTCCGGCTCTGTGGGGCCCCTAGCGCCGCTGCTGGCGTCACCGGCCCCGAAAACACCAAGCCCGGAAACGCCACCAACGAACACGACGGTACCGGCGGCGCCGCCCGCGCCCCTTCCCGTCGATCTCGTCTTAACCGCGGCCCATTCGAATCTGCATCTGCAAGGGGCGATTGCCGATCCCCTGACGCTCCGTGGCCTGCATCTCGGGATCGCGGCGCAGATCGCCGATCTCGGCCTGCTCTCGCCCCTGGCGGGCGCGGCGCTGCCTCATGTGACCAATCTAAGTGGCACAGGCGTGCTCTCGGATGCGCCGCAAGGTCTCGCTCAGGGGCTGCGGCTGACGGCGCTCGACCTCACCGCCCCGCAGGGCGATCTGGAGGGAGCGGGCGCGGTCGACTACGCCGGCCGCACAACGATCACCGCCGAACTGAGATCCGCCCATCTCGATGTCGACGCGCTCCTGGCGCTCGCGGCCAAGCCTGCAACCGCATCTGCGCCGGCCCCCGCGACGACGCCCAACGCGCTCCCGGCCCCGCCGCCACCCGCCGCCGCGTCGCCCCAGTCGGCCGCGGCCAAACGGCGCGTGATCCCCGATCTGCCGCTGCCCATAGCGGGCTTGCGGTCCTTCGACGCCCGGGTGAGCCTCGCCTTCGCCAGCCTCCGCCTCGGCGGCGCGGACTACCGGGCGCTCGTCACGCAAATCTCTCTGGTCCGGGGCCTTCTGTCGCTGTCGCCGTCCTCGGTCGTCATCCCCGGCGGCGAGTTGGTCGCAGCCGGACAGCTGGACGCGCGCGGCGCCACGCCCAACGCGAACCTCTCCATGCAGGCGCCGAA
This sequence comes from Pseudomonadota bacterium, assembly GCA_019351895.1. GTDB lineage: Bacteria > Pseudomonadota > Alphaproteobacteria > Acetobacterales > Acetobacteraceae > Acidisoma. The sequence goes on along the minus strand of JABBOH010000001.1, from coordinate 236,194 downwards.
CCTCGCCATCGCCCCACTTCTCGCCGCCCTCCACCTGCCGGTATCGGCGACCGGCTTCGTGCAGGTCTTCGCCAACCTCACGGGAAGCGGGGGCACGACGCAGGCGCTAGCAGAGAGCCTCAGCGGCGCCGTCGGGCTCGCGGCCGTGAACGGCACTATCGACGGCAGTTCGCTCGGCGCGCTGATCCGCCCCGCCGTGCACGCAGCGCGGGTGATCCCGCCCGAACTGCTCGACGCCGCGGGGAAGATCCCGCTGCACTGCCTCGCGCTCCGCATCGATTCCGCGAATGGCGTCGGCAGCGTGCGGGCCCTCGTGCTGGATACGAGCGCGCTGCTGCTGCAAGGCAGCGGTTCGCTGAACTTCGGGCAGGAAAGTCTGGCGCTTGCGCTGCAGCCCGATCTCTATCTCGGGGGCACCGAGATCTCGGCGCCGCTCACGCTCGGCGGCAGCTTCGCCGATCCGCGTCTCGGCAAAGTCGGCAGCGTCGTCATCAACGCGCGCCCCACGGGTGGCGAAGGTCTCAACGGGCTGTTCCGGTCGCTGGTCGGCGGCGGGCACAAGGCCCCGCCCGTCGCGCCCGCCTGCAACGCCGCGCTGGCGCTCGCCCGCAACGGTCAGCCCGGTCCGGCGCCGGACGGCGGCAACGCCGGAGTGCTGGGGAAGCCCATCAACCTGCTTCAGCAACTTCTTCACGGGCAATAGGCGGCGCGCCATGAAGCGCTTCTGGGAGCATGCCGACATCGAGGCCACTGAGGCGGGTGACGGTTTCATCATCACCCTGGACGGCAAGCCGATGCGGCTGCCCAGCGGTGACACGCTGCGTATCGAGCAGCGCCCGCTGGCCGAGGCTATCGCGGCCGAATGGGGCACGCCCGCGCGTGGGGCCGAGGTCAAGCCGGATCTGCTGCCTCTCACCCAACTGGCGGCGACCGCGGGGTTCCGCATCGCCCCCGCGCCGGCGGAGACCGCGACGGCCATCGCCGCCTATGCGCGGAGCGATCTTCTCTGCTACCGGGCCGAGGAACCGGCCGAGCTGGTCCGTCAGCAACAGGCGGCGTGGCAGCCCTGGCTTGATTGGGCGGCCAAGCGCTACGACGCGGTGCTGGCCTCGACACGGGGTATCGGCTTCATCGACCAGAGTCCCTGGGCGCTCGCGGCCCTCTCTCGCGCGGTGGCCGCGCATGACGCTCACGGTCTCGCAGCCCTCGGCGTGATGGTCCCGATCATGGGCAGTCTCGTGCTCGGCCTGGCGGTCGTGGAGGGCGCTTTGGACGCTGACGAGGCCTTCCGTCTCTCGGCCCTGGACGAAATTTTTCAGGAGGCGCATTGGGGCCAGGATCAGGACGCCGCCACGCAGCGCGCGCGGGCGGCCGAGGAGGTCAGGATGGCTGCCCGCTATGTCCAGCTGACGCGGGGAAACCCATGAGCAGCAAACGCCTCGTGATTTCCGGGCGCGTTCAAGGCGTCGGCTACCGCCCCTGGATGGTGGAGCGAGCGACCGCGCTTGGGGTCGACGGCTGGGTCCGCAATCGGGCGGACGGAACCGTGGAAGCGCTGATCAGCGGCAACGCGGATGCGGTCGAGGAATTGGCGAGAGCCTGCCGACGCGGGCCGCGCTCCGCCCAGGTCGATACGATCATCGAGGAAATCGCCGATCCACCGGACGAGCCGGGGTTCACGCAGATCCCCAGCGTCTGAGGCGCCTGCTCCCTAGGCGGGGGTGAACGGTCCTCAGGCTTCGGGGGCTGAGACGGCGATCGGAATCTCGCGGGCTTCGACAGCATTCGCGCGGCCTTCATCGCCCGGCTCACGGTCCTGCGTGAAGTCGCTTTCTTCCGATGAAGGAATATCGTCCCCACCGCCGCGGCGCTGATTGCCGTTCTGGTGCGCGGGCTGCTGCTGATGCTGTGCAGCCGCTTGGTTGATGGCGCTGACAATGCGGAAATAATGCTCCGCATGTTGGAAGTAGCCTTCGCCCATCACGCGGTCGCCAGAACTCGTGGCATCGCGGCCGAGCTGCAGATATTTTTCGAACAGCTGCTGCGCCGTTCCGCGAATACGAAGATCCGGGCCGTTACTGTCGAAAACGTGGTTCCGGTTTAGCGGAACGCCACCATTGCCGCCACTGGCACCCTGGTGGCGCATGCCTCCGCCGTTTCCGCCGCCGCCACCGTTGGAACCGGTCCCGCGATGACCACGACCACGCATACGTTTGATGTTCATTACTACGACGAATCGCTTTCCTGTTCGCAACCTGGCCAACTCGTGCATCACGAGGGTCAAGACAACAGCAAGGTTGCACGCTTCGGACTTGGTTTCCGCAACCTGTGCTCGGGGCCGGAGCCCAGGCAACCTTGTCGCGGATCAACGCCTGTAAGCCGCCACATTGGGCCGCCGGACCAGACAGGCGGCACGCTAGCCCGCTCGCCTCTGGAAGCCAACCGTTTTTTAAGGGCACCGCATAATCATCACACGCGGATGTCCGGCCAAATCCGTCTTCACCGCAACGACCGCAAGCCCCGAGGCCCTGGCCAGATCCAGCAGCGCGTCGGCCTGCCCTATCCCGAACTCGAACAAAGCCGTGCCGCCCGGCGCGAGCTTCCGGTGCATCTCCGGGAAGAGGATGCGGTAGGGATCGAGACCATCCGCTCCGCCATCGAGCGCCATCCTGGGCTCATGCGCCGCGACTTCGGGCATCAGCCCTGCAATGTCCGCTTCCCTAATGTAGGGCGGATTGCAGAGGATGAGATCGAAGCGGCCCTCGACCGCCTCCACCCATCGCCCCACCATGATCGCAGCCCGGTCCGCGAGGCGCAGAGCCCTCGTGTTGCGCAGCGCGACCGCCGCCGCCGCCGGCGATAGATCGACGCCGAGGCCCCAGGCTCCGGGAAACTCCGTCAGCGCCGCCAACAGCAGGCAGCCGGTGCCGGTGCCGAGGTCGAGGATGCGCCGAACCGGGCGTTCGGCATGCAGCGCCACAGCGCTCTCAACGATGACCTCGGTGTCGGGACGCGGGATCAGCGTTTCGGGCGACACGATGAAATCGAGGCTCCAGAACTCGCGACGCCCGAGGATGGTTGCCATCGGCTCGTGCGCTGCGCGACGCGCGACCGCGTTCGCGAAAAGCGCGAGTTCCGCAGACGAAAGATCGGCGCCGCGCCGCCGTAGAACGCCGGCCTGATCGACGCCGAGCACATGGCCCAGCAGAATGCGGGCGTCGCGGTGCGGCTGTTCGATTTCCGCCGCGGCGAGTTCCGCGGTTGCCTCCCGCAGCGCCGCCTCGACAGCGTCGTGCCGGACCAAGGGCGTCAGGCGTCCGCGGTGGTGAAGCTCGCGAGGCGGGCGGCCTGATCCTCGGCGGCGAGAGCCGCGATGATCTCGTCGAGATCGCCCAGCATCACCCGGTCGATCTTGTAGAGGGTGAGGTTGATGCGATGATCGGTCACCCTGCCCTGCGGAAAGTTGTAGGTGCGGATACGCTCGCTGCGGTCGCCGGTGCCGACCTGCGATCGCCGGTCCGCGGCGCGCGTGGCATGCAGGCTCGCGCGCTCCCGCTCATACATGCGGGCGCGCAGGATTTTCATCGCCTTCGCCCGGTTCTTGTGCTGGCTCTTCTCCTCCTGCATCGCGACGACGATGCCGGTCGGCACATGCGTGATGCGGACGGCGCTTTCGGTCTTGTTGACGTGCTGGCCGCCGGCCCCGGATGCGCGATAAACGTCGATTCTCAAATCGCTTTCGTTGATCTCGACATCGACCTCCTCGGCCTCCGGCAGAACGGCGACGGTCACGGTGGAGGTGTGGATGCGGCCCTGGCTCTCGGTTTCCGGCACACGCTGAACCCGATGCACTCCCGATTCGAATTTCAGCCGGGCGAAAACGTTCCGGCCCGTGACATTGGCGATGCCTTCCTTGAGGCCGCCCAGTTCGGTGTCGGCGTATTCCATGATCTCGAAACGCCAGCCCTGGGCTTCCGCATAGCGCTGATACATGCCGAAGAGCTGCGAGGCGAACAGCCCGGCCTCGTCGCCGCCCGCCGCGGGCCGCACTTCGAGAATGGCCGAACGTTCGTCCGCCTCGTCCTTCGGCAGCAATGCGAGCTGTATTTCGCTCTCAAGCTGCGGAATGCGGCCCTTCAGCGACTGCGCCTCGGCCTCGGCCAATTCGTGCATCTCGGGGTCGGCGAGCATGGCAGCCGCCTCGGCGAAGCTCCGCTCGGTCCGCCGCAATTCGTTGATGAGCGCGACGACTTGCTCGATCTCGGCAAGCTCGCGGGAGGCGCGGACGAAAGCCTCGCCCGTAATCCCCGAAGACAGTTGGTCCCGCAACTCGTCCGCGCGTGCGACGATGTCGTCGAACTTGGCGGCGAGGCTCACGCAACCGCCCCCTGCGGCGCAACACGCAGCGCATCGACAAGATCGTCGAGCGCGACTTCGCGTTGCGCGCCGGTCACGAGATCCTTGAGCTGGGCGATCCCGCGCGCCGCCTCATCGGCGCCCAGAATGACCGCCGCGCGGGCACCGCCGCGATTGGCCCGCTCCATCCGGCGGCGGAGGTTGCCACGATAGCCGATCTCGCTGCGGATGCCGGCGCCGCGCAGACGCTGCACCAACGCGAAGGCCGCGGCCTCGGCATCGTCGCCGGCCGGGATGACCGCGACTGGCGCCGGTTCGGCCGGCGCGCCGGCGATCAGCATCGCCATCCGCTCGATCCCCGCCGCCCAACCGACGGCCGGCGTCTGCGGCCCGCCCATCTCGGCCACCAGACCGTCATAGCGGCCACCGGCCATCACGGTGCCTTGCGCGCCGAGGCTGGTCGTCACGAATTCGAAGGCCGTGTGGCTGTAGTAGTCGAGGCCGCGGACGATCCGCGGGTTGTCGACAAAGGGAATACCGAGCGTCGTGAGATGCGCGCGCACCGTGTCGTAGAAGCGTGCGGCTTCAGGCGTGAGGTGCGCGCCGATCGTCGGCGCATTGGCCACGATCCGCCGGTCGCCCTCGTCCTTGCTGTCGAGGATGCGCAACGGATTGCGCACGAGACGCGTGCGGCTGTCCTCCGAAAGCGACGCCTCATGCGCGGTGAAATAGGCGACGAGCGCGGCGCGATACGCGGCCCGGCTCTCGGTGTCGCCCAGCGTGTTGATCTCGAGCACGACATCGGGCGCGAGGCCGAGTTCGCTCAGGATCTGCCATCCGCAGGCGATCACCTCGGCATCGGCCAGCGGCTCGGCGGGGCCGATAAGCTCCAGCCCGATCTGATGGAACTGACGGTAGCGGCCCTTCTGCGGCCGCTCGTAGCGGAACATCGGTCCCGCATAGAAGACCTTCTGCGGCAGCGCCTGGGTGAGCCCATTCGTCACCAGCGCCCGGCAGACGGAGGCGGTCGCCTCCGGTCTCAGGGTGATGCTGTCGCCGCCACGATCGGCGAAGGTGTACATCTCCTTCGTCACAACGTCGGAGGTCTCGCCGAGGGTGCGGGAGAAAACCGCCGTCTCCTCGAAGATCGGCGTCGACCACTCCTCGAAGCCGTAGAGAGCCGCCACCCGGCGAGCGGTGTCGCTCACGTGGCGGTGCCGGCGCATGTCGTCGCCGATGAGATCCCGGGTGCCGCGAACGGGCTGAAGGCTGGACACGGTTGGATTGGCCTCAAAAAGTGATTTTCGCGCGACGATCTAGCAGATCGTCAGGCGGAGAAGGCGAGCCTATTCCGCCGAGGGGACGGGCGAAGGGCCGCCGGCATCCCGGCGGCAGGACATCTTGCCTCTACTCCGCCGCCGCGGCGGTCGCCGGCCCGGGATCGGCGGCGCGCAACGCCGCCGCCCGAGCCTCCACCATCTCGACCACATGGTCGATCATGGCGTCCTTGGCGACAGTATGATCCTGCTTGCCGGCCGAATAGACCATGTGCCGGCCGCCGCCACCGCCGGTGACGCCCAGATCGGTCATCAGCGCCTCGCCCGGACCGTTCACCACGCAGCCGATGATGGAGAGGGTGATCGGCGTCTCGATATGGGCGAGACGATCCTCCAGCGCCGCCACGGTGCGGATCACGTCGAAACCCTGCCGGGCGCAGGATGGGCAGGAGATGATGCGGACGCCGCGATGGCGAATGCCGAGCGACTTCAGAATCTCCCAGCCGACATGCACCTCTTCCTCGGGCTCTGCCGACAGCGAGACGCGCATCGTGTCGCCGATGCCGGCCCAGAGCAGCGAGCCGAGGCCGATCGACGACTTCACGGTGCCGGTGCGACGGCCGCCGGCTTCGGTGATGCCGATATGCAGCGGATGGTCGCAGACCTCGGCGAGTTGCTGATAGGCCGCGACCGCCATGAACACGTCCGAGGCCTTCACGCTGATCTTGAACTCATGGAAGTCGTGATCCTGCAGGATCTTGGCATGCTCCAGCGCGCTTTCCACTAGCGCCTCGGGATTGGGCTCCCCGTATTTCTCGAGCAGGTGGCGCTCCAGCGAACCCGCGTTCACGCCGATACGGATAGAGCAGCCGTGGTCACGGGCGGCGTTCACCACCTCGCGGACGCGCTCGGGGCTGCCGATGTTGCCAGGATTGATGCGCAGGCAAGCGGCACCCGCCTGAGCCGCCTCGATCGCGCGGCGATAGTGGAAGTGGATATCGGCCACGATCGGCACGTTCACCTGGCGCACGATATCGGCGAGCGCCGCCGTGCTTTCCTGGTCCGGGCAGGAAACGCGGACGATATCGACGCCCGCCCGTTCCGAGAGCTGAATCTGGGCGACCGTCGCGGCAACATCCGTCGTCAGGGTGTTGGTCATGGTCTGGACGCTGATCGGCGCGTCGCCGCCGACCTTCACGGCGCCGACACTGATCTGCCGCGATTTACGGCGATCGATCTGCTGGTAGGGGCGATAGCTCATCGATGGCTCCTGTTCCGTCTGCCCGCGCGTGTCATTGGGCCGTGGGCGCCGACACGGCAGGCTGGACGCTCGCCGCCTTCAGACTGCTGGCGTCGAGCGGAATGTTGCGAAGGACATGGCCCTTGAGCGGGCCGATCGTATTGCCGGCGAGCACGATCTCGGTCCCGGCCGCATTTCCAGTCGTCAGGGTCAGCTGCGGCTGATCCGGCACCTTGTAGCTGTCTCCGGGGTGCAGGATGGTCTGATAGACAACCTTGCCCGCCGCGTTCTTGATCTCGATCCAAGCGTCTGCTGTCGCCTGTATGACCATCGGAGACGGCGAGCCGGCCACCGTCGATCCATCGCCCGATGGAGCAGCCGACCCATTGCCTGCCTGCACCGGCGCCTGACCGGATTGCGGCGCTGCCGTGGCCAAGCTCTCGCCGCCGCCGCCGACCGGCAATCCCGCCTGATCGGCGGTCGACCCGACCGACGGCATCGGCACGGCGGCTGCGGCGGATGAGGGCGACACGTTGGCGTCGCTCGGTAGCTGGGACGCGACCACGGACGGCGGCTTGGCAGCCTTGGGCGCAACCGGCGGTGGCGTCGCGGCTGCGAGCTTCGGCGTCGGGGGCGGCGCCAGAGGCTCGAGATGAGCCGGGGGAGCCATGACCGTCTGCGCCGAGCGCAGGCTGCGGCCTGAGTAATGATACCAGCCGATATAACCGCCTATCGCGATGATGGCGCCGACGAGGACCAACGCGCCGGCCGGCACGCCGCGCTGCGGGACGGGGGCCGGGAACGCGAGCCGGGTCTTGGCATTGACCTCGTCCCGTTCGGCTCGGAATCGGCGGATCGACTCGTTGGGGTCGAGGCCGAGAGCAGTCGCATAGGTGCGGACGAAGCCGACGGCGTAGGCGGGCGCCGGAAGACGCCCCAGATCGCCGGCCTCGATAGCGCGGATATAATCGGGCTTCAGCCGCAACGCCTCCGCCACCGCATCGATCTCCCAGCCGAGACGCTCGCGCGCCGCCCGAAGATCGCGACCGATGCGCGACGTGCCTTCGCGGAACTCGTCGGACACGGCGCCGGGGAAGCCCAAATCCATGTCGCGCCTATCGTTACCTTCGTGCAGGGCTGCCACTCTCTAACATTCCGTACGGCTCGGCGATCCGATCGGTCCGTCACACGCGGTATGTGCCGGCCTCACCGTCCAGCCGGGATTTGCGAAGCGCAACAATGCCTTGTTTCGCTCCTTTCGTCGACTCGATCAGCGTGAAATCTCAACAGGCGCCGCTCCGAAGATGGATGGGAGAACACGCAGCGCCAGGCGTGCTCCCCCATCCGTTCCGGTGGCTTACTCGGCCGCGATGTCCGGGCTCGGCAGCGATGTCACTTCCTGCCGCAGGACACGACCCTTGTGGTGACCGGCGGCCACCTGCCGCAGCCGGTTCATCACGCTGCCCGTACCTGCCGGAATGAGACGCCCGACGATTACGTTCTCCTTGAGGCCCTGCAGCTGATCCATCTTGCCGGCGGTTGCCGCCTCGGTGAGAACCCGCGTCGTCTCCTGGAAGGAGGCGGCGCTGATGAAGCTGTGGGTCTGCAGGCTGGCTTTGGTGATGCCCTGGAGCACCGGCATCGCCACGGCCACGCGTTCGCCCGCGTTGATCCGCTTCTGGTTCTCGATATCGAACTCCGTCCGGTCGATCTGCTCGCCCGTCAGGAAGGTCGTATCGCCGGGATCCGTGATCTCCACCTTCTGCAGCATCTGGCGGACGATGACCTCGATGTGCTTGTCGTTGATCTTCACGCCCTGCAGCCGGTACACGTCCTGGATCTCGTTGACGAGGTAGTCGGACAGCGCCTCCACACCCAGCACGCGCAGGATGTCGTGCGGCACGCGCGGCCCGTCGACCAGCGGATCGCCAAGACGCACGAAGTCGCCTTCCTGCACCGAGACGTGCTTGCCCTTCGGCACCAGATACTCGGTCTCCTCGCCGGTCTCGTCGTTCTTCACGATGATGCGGCGTTTCGCCTTGTAATCCTTGCCGAATTCAACGCGCCCGTCGATCTCCGCGATGATCGCATGGTCCTTCGGACGCCGTGCCTCGAAGAGTTCGGCCACCCGGGGAAGACCGCCGGTGATGTCACGCGTCTTGCTGCCCTCACGCGGAATACGCGCCAGCACGTCGCCCGCCGCGACCGTTGCGCCGTTCTCGACCGAGAGGATCGAGTCGGGCGAGAGGAAGTAGCGCGCCTCGGCGCCGTTCGGCAGCTTCACGACATCGCCGCGCGCATCCTTGAGCAGCATGCGCGGACGCAAATCGACCGCCTTCGTCGCCTGCTTGTAGTCGACGACCACCTTAGAGGTGAGGCCAGTGACCTCGTCCATCCGCTCCACCAGCGTGACACCTTCCATCACGTCGGCGAACTCGATGATGCCGTTCCGCTCGGTGATGATCGGCAGGGTGTAGGGGTCCCACTCCGCCAGCTTCTGGCCGCGTGCGACGGTGTTGCCGTCATCGGTCAGCAACCGCGCGCCGTAGGGCACCCGGAAGCGCGCGCGCTCACGGTTGTTCGCGTCCTGCAGCACGATTTCGCAGTTGCGGCTCATCACCACGGGCACGCCCGAGCTGTTCGTCACCACGTTCCGGTTGCGGACCTGCACGGTGCCGTCATGGCTGGCTTCCACGCTCGACTGCTCGGCGCCCCGCTGCGCCGCGCCACCGATATGGAAGGTGCGCATCGTCAGCTGCGTGCCGGGCTCGCCGATCGACTGCGCCGCGATCACGCCCACCGCTTCGCCGGCATTCACCGGCGTGCCACGCGCAAGGTCACGGCCGTAGCAATGGCCGCAGCAGCCGACCGCCGCCTCGCAGGTGAGCACGGAGCGGATCTTGACTGCCTCGACGCCCGACTTCTCGATCAGGTCGGCTTCCTCTTCCTCGATCAAGGTGTTGTTCTTGACGAGGATCTTGCCGGTCGCCGGGTCGATGATGTCCTCGGCCGACGTCCGGCCGAGCGTCCGCTCGGAGAGCGAGGACACGACTTCGCCGCCATCCATGACCGCGCGGACCGTGAGCCCCTTCTCGGTCCCGCAATCCTCCTCGACGATGATGCTGTCCTGCGCCACGTCGACAAGCCGGCGGGTGAGGTAGCCCGAGTTCGCGGTCTTCAACGCGGTATCCGCGAGACCCTTGCGGGCGCCGTGGGTCGAGTTGAAGTATTCGAGAACCGAGAGGCCCTCCTTGAAGTTCGCGATGATCGGCTGCTCGATGATCTCGCCCGAGGGCTTAGCCATCAGGCCGCGCATGCCCGCGAGCTGACGCATCTGGGCCGGCGACCCACGCGCGCCGGAGTGGCTCATCATCCAGACCGAGTTGGTCGGCGTGCCGATCTCCTGCTTCGAGATCTCCTTCATCATGGCGGCCGCCACGCTGTCCGTGCAGCGCGACCAAGCGTCGACGACCTTGTTGTAGCGCTCGCCCGCGGTGATCAGGCCGTCCTGATACTGCTGCTCGAACTCCTTCACCTCGGTCTGCGTCTGCAGGATCAGCTCGGGCTTTTCCTTCGGGATGATCAAGTCGTCCTTGCCGAAGGAGAGGCCGGCCTTCGCCGCGTTGCTGAAGCCGAGGCCCATCAGGCGGTCGGCGAAGATCACGCATTCCTTCTGGCCGCAATGGCGGTAGACCGCATCGATCACGTCCGAGACGTTCTTCTTGGTCAGCTGCTTGTTGATCAGCGCGAAGGGCACGTTCGGGTGCAGCGGCAGGATCTGCCCGATCAGCATCCGCCCGGGCGTGGTCACGATGACGCGGCGGACCACTTGGCCGTTCGCCTCCATCACCTGCATGCGGGCACGGATCTTGTCATGCATCTGGATGCGCTTGGCCGCCAGCGCATGCTCCAGCTCGCCGATGGTCCCGAAGGCCGGCGCCTCCTGCTCCGGGGTCGCGCGGAATTCCGGCGTCTCCAGCGACAGGTAGTAGAGCCCGAGCACGATGTCCTGGCTCGGCACGATGATCGGCTTGCCGTTCGCGGGGCTGAGGATGTTGTTGGTCGACATCATCAGGACGCGGGCTTCGAGCTGCGCTTCCACGCTCAGCGGCACATGGACCGCCATCTGGTCGCCGTCGAAGTCGGCGTTGAAAGCGGTGCAAACCAACGGGTGCAGCTGGATCGCCTTGCCTTCGATCAGTACCGGCTCGAAAGCCTGGATGCCGAGGCGATGCAAGGTCGGCGCGCGGTTCAGCATCACCGGATGCTCGCGGATGACCTCCTCCAGGATGTCCCAAACCTCGGGACGCTCCTTCTCCACCATGCGCTTCGCGGCCTTGATGGTGGTGGCGTGGCCGTACTTCTCCAGCTTGGCGTAGATGAAGGGCTTGAACAGCTCCAGCGCCATCTTCTTCGGCAGGCCGCACTGGTGGAGCTTCAGCTCCGGACCCACGACGATGACCGAGCGGCCGGAATAGTCAACGCGCTTACCGAGCAGGTTCTGCCGGAAGCGACCCTGCTTGCCCTTGAGCATGTCGGAGAGGGACTTCAGCGGCCGCTTGTTGGCGCCCGTGATCGCCCGGCCGCGACGGCCGTTGTCGAACAGCGCGTCGACGCTCTCCTGCAGCATGCGCTTCTCGTTGCGCACGATGATGTCGGGCGCGCGCAGTTCGATCAGCCGCTTGAGGCGGTTGTTGCGGTTGATGACGCGGCGATAGAGGTCGTTGAGGTCGGATGTCGCGAAACGGCCGCCATCGAGCGGCACCAGCGGGCGCAGCTCGGGCGGGATCACCGGCACCACGTCAAGGATCATCCAGCTCGGCTGCGAGCCGGATTCGGCGAAGGCTTCGACCAGCTTGAGACGCTTCACCAGCTTCTTGCGCTTGGCCTCGCTCGTGGTCGACTTGAGTTCGACCCGCATGCGGGTCTTCTCGGCGTCGAGGTCGATATCGGCCAGGATGCGCTTGATCGCCTCGGCGCCGATGCCGGCGCGGAAGCCATCTTCGCCGAACTCATCTTGCTTCGCCAGCAGCTGATCCTCGGTCAGCATCTGGTGCAGCTTGAGATCGGTCAGGCCCGGCTCGAGCACGATGTAGCTCTCGAAATACAGGACCTTCTCGAGATCCTTCAGCGTCGTGTCGACCATCAGGCCGATGCGCGACGGCAGCGACTTCAGGAACCAGATATGGGCGACCGGCGACGCCAACTCGATATGGCCCATGCGTTCGCGGCGGACCTTGGCGAGTGTCACCTCAACGCCGCACTTCTCGCAGATGATGCCACGGAACTTCATCCGCTTGTACTTGCCGCAGAGGCACTCGTAATCCTTGATCGGCCCGAAGATGCGGGCGCAAAACAGGCCGTCGCGCTCCGGCTTGAAGGTGCGGTAGTTGATGGTCTCGGGCTTCTTGATCTCGCCGTAGGACCAGCTGCGCACCTGCTCGGGCGACGCGATCTTGATCTGGATCTGGTCGAAGGTCATCGGCTGACCCGTCTGACCCAGGATTTTCATAAGCTCGTTCATGCGGGCTTCACCTTCACACCGTCCCCAGGCCCGCCTCGCGGCCGGCTTAGGTAGACGGACAAATCCAACGCGTTCAACTCGTCTTCATCAGACATTAGGCAGTTTGGCGGCAGGGTGGTGGGGGCTGCGTGGCCCCCACTCTTAACCCAGGATGTCGCGGTGCAGGCCCGCGGGATCAGGCCGGCTGGTTGTCCAGATCCACATTGAGACCCAAGGACTTCAACTCCTTCACCAGAACGTTGAAGCTTTCAGGAATGCCGGCCTCGAAGTTGTCCTGCTCGCGCACGATCGCCTCATAGACCTTCGTGCGGCCCGACACGTCGTCGGACTTCACCGTCAGCATTTCCTGCAGCGTATAGGCCGCGCCATACGCCTCCAACGCCCAGACCTCCATCTCGCCGAAGCGCTGGCCGCCGAACTGCGCCTTGCCGCCCAGCGGCTGCTGGGTCACGAGGCTGTAGGGGCCGATGGACCGCGCATGGATCTTGTCATCGACCAGATGGTGCAGCTTCAGCATGTAGATGTAGCCGACCGTCACCTTGCGCTCGAAGGGCTCGCCCGTGCGGCCGTCGGTCAGCGTGACCTGACCGGAGGTCTCGAGACCCGCCTTCCGCAACATGCCCTCGATATCGTCCATCCGCGCCCCGTCGAAGACCGGGGTCGCGATCGGAATACCCTTCTTGAGGTTGTCGCAAAGCTCCGTCAGCTGCGCCGTCGACATGTTGGCGATCTCGTCGCGGTAGACCTTGTCGCCATAGATGTCGCGCAGCCTCTCCAGAAGCTCGTTTTGCGCGGCCCCTGTGCGCCGATACTCATCCACCAGCTCGCCCACCTGCTTGCCGAGGGCAGCGCAGGCCCAACCCAGATGCGTCTCCAGAATCTGGCCGACGTTCATACGGCTCGGCACGCCGAGCGGGTTGAGCACGAGATCGACATGCGTGCCGTCCTCGAGGAACGGCATGTCCTCGATCGGCGTCACGCGGGAGACGACACCCTTGTTGCCATGGCGGCCGGCCATCTTGTCGCCCGGCTGCAGCTTGCGCTTCACCGCCACGAAGACCTTCACCATCTTCATGACGCCGGGCAGCAGCTCGTCGCCGCGCTGCAGCTTGTCGACCTTGTTCTCGAAGCGCTGCTGCAGGCGCTGCACGCTGGCGTCGAACTCGCGCTTGATCTGCTCGATCTCGGCCATCACGGCGTCGTCCTGCACGCCCATGTGGCGCATCGCGCCGCGCGGATGCTCGGCCAGCACCTCCTCGGTCAGGACCGTGCCCGCCTTGATGCCCTTGAACCCGCCAGATGCCTTGCGGTCGAGCAGCTTCTCCTTCATCCGGTTGAGGAACGAACGCTCCTGGATCGCCTTCTCATCGTCGCGGTCCTTGGCCAGACGCTCGATCTCGGCACGCTCGATCGCCATCGAACGCTCGTCCTTGTCGACGCCGCGGCGGCTGAAGACGCGGACATCGACGATGGTGCCGGAGACGCCCGGCGGCAGACGCAGCGACGTGTCGCGAACGTCCGACGCCTTCTCACCGAAGATGGCGCGGAGCAGCTTCTCCTCCGGCGTCATCGGGCTTTCGCCTTTCGGCGTGACCTTGCCCACCAGAATGTCGCCGGGGTGCACTTCGGCGCCGACATAGACGATACCAGCCTCGTCGAGGTTGCGCAGAGCCTCCTCGCCGACGTTCGGGATGTCCCGGGTGATCTCCTCCTGGCCGAGCTTCGTGTCGCGCGCCATCACCTCGAATTCCTCGATGTGAATGGAGGTGAACACGTCGTCCCGCGCGATACGCTCCGAGATAAGAATGCTGTCCTCGAAGTTGTAGCCGTTCCACGGCATGAAGGCGCAGAGCACGTTCCGGCCAAGCGCCAACTCGCCGAGTTCCGTCGAAGGACCGTCAGCGATGATGTCGCCTTCCTGTACCCGGTCGCCGACGCGGACCAGCGGGCGCTGGTTGATGCAGGTCGACTGGTTGGAGCGCATGAACTTGCGCAGCCTGTAGATGTCGACGCCGCCTGTGCCGCCTTCGGAGGACGCCGCGCGCACCACGATGCGGGCGCCGTCGATCTGGTCGATCACGCCGCCGCGGCGCGCGACGATGGTGGCGCCCGAGTCCCGGGCGACCGCCGCCTCCATGCCGGTGCCGACGAGCGGGGCATCGGCCCGGATAAGCGGCACCGCCTGCCGCTGCATGTTGGAGCCCATCAGCGCGCGGTTGGCGTCATCGTTCTCAAGGAAGGGAATGAGCGCGGCCGCGACCGACACCAGCTGGCGCGGCGACACGTCGACCGCCGTCACCTGATCGGGGGGCACCAGGCGGAAGTCGCCCTGCTGGCGCACCGACACCAGTTCCTCGGTGAAGCGGTTGCCCTCGATCGGCACATCGGCCTGGGCGACGACCAGCTTCTCCTCCTCCATGGCGGAGAGGTACTTCCAGCCGCTCTGCACTTCGCCATTCTCGACCAGGCGATACGGCGTCTCGATGAAGCCGTATTTGTTCACCTTGGCGTAGGTGGCGAGCGAGTTGATCAGGCCGATGTTCGGGCCTTCCGGCGTCTCGATGGGGCAGATGCGGCCGTAATGCGTGGGATGCACGTCGCGCACCTCGAAGCCCGCGCGCTCGCGCGTCAGACCGCCTGGCCCGAGCGCGGAGAGGCGGCGCTTATGCGTGACCTCCGAGAGCGGGTTCGTCTGATCCATGAACTGGCTCAGCTGCGAGGAGCCGAAGAACTCCCGCACGGCAGCCGCCGCAGGCTTGGCGTTGATGAGGTCGTGCGGCATCACCGTGTCGATATCGACCGAGCCCATGCGCTCGCGGATGGCGCGCTCCATGCGGAGCAGGCCGACGCGATACTGGTTTTCCATAAGCTCGCCGACCGATCGCACCCGGCGGTTGCCAAGGTTGTCGATATCGTCGATCGAGCCGCGGCCGTCCTTGAGTTCGCAAAGAATCTGCACCGTGCGGAGGATGTCCTCCTTGCGGAGCACGCGAACCGTGTCCTCGGCGCGGACGCCGAGGCGCATGTTCATCTTCACGCGGCCGACCGCCGAAAGATCATAGCGGTCGGAGTCGAAGAAGAGACCACGGAACAGGGACTCGGCGGTCTCGCTGGTCGGCGGCTCGCCCGGACGCATGACGCGGTAGATGTCGATCAGCGCGTCGTCGCGGTTGCTGTTCTTGTCGACCGCGAGGGTGTTGCGGATCCAGGGGCCCTTCGACTGGTCGATCGCGAGCGTCGGCAGGCTGGTGATCCCCGCCTCCTCCAGCGCCGTCAGCCGCGCCTCGGTCAGCTCCTCGCCGGCCTCGACGAAGATCTCGCCCGTGTCCTCGTTGACCAGATCGACGGCCATGAAGCGGCCAAGGAGGTCGAGGCGGCTGGCGAGCACAGTCTTGGTCTGCTCGGCGATGCGGCGCGTCAGCCGCGTCGTCATCTTCTCGTCCGGCTTGGCGACGATCTCGCCGGTCTCGGCATCGACGAGGTTCTCGAAGAGCTTCATGCCCCGGAACGCTTCGGGGTCGAAGGGACGCGCCCAGCCCTTCGGGCTATGGGTGTAGACCACCTGCTTGTAGAAGCTGGCGAGGATCTCCTCCGGGTCCATGCCCTTGATCTCGCCGATATCGACGGTCTCGCCCTTGGCGGCCCGGGCAGCCCGCAGGGCTTCGGTCTCGGCGCTGTCGAGCGCGTAGAGCAGGGTGCTGACGGGCAGCTTCCGTTTCCGGTCGATGCGGACGTAGACGAGGTCCTTGCTGTCGAACTCGAAATCGAGCCAGGACCCGCGATAGGGAATGACGCGCGACGTGAACAGGAACTTGCCGCTCGAATGCGTCTTGCCCTTGTCGTGGTCGAAAAACACGCCCGGGGACCGGTGCATCTGACTGACGATGACGCGCTCCGTGCCATTGATCACGAAGGTGCCGTTGTCGGTCATCAGCGGGAGGTCGCCCATATAGACGGGCTGCTCCTTGATGTCGCGGATCGAGCGCGCGCCGGTATCCTCATCGAGATCCCAGACGATCAGCCGCAGCACGACCTTGAGCGGCGCGGCGAAGGTCATGCCACGCTGGATGCACTCCTCCACGTCGTACTTGGGCTCTTCGAGTTCGTAATAGACGAATTCGAGCCGGCCGCGGCCTGCGAAGTCATCGATCGGGAAGACGGACTTGAACACTTCCTGCAGACCTGTCTGCGTCCGGCTGTCCGGCGCCACGTTCATCTGCAGGAAAGCCTCGTAGCTCGCTCTCTGCACATCGATCAGGTTCGGCATCGGCGCCACTTCCGGGATCCGTCCGAAGCTCTTGCGGATGCGCTTGCGTCCCGTGAATGATTGGTTCGAGCCACCTGAAATAGCGTTCATCGCTTGCCCTTAGCCCTCGATTTTCATAACCGCACCGGATCATGCCGGCCGGCTCAGTCAGGCCGGCCCCCAGGAAGGGTCGTCCGGCCATCCCTCACTCTCCCGCTCCCCGCCTCAGCCTGAACAGCATCGGCGGTCGAAGCTCAGCCCCGGTGGGAACTCCCGTTCAGCACCGTCATCCAACCCCTGGTATCCGCGGCACGGAAACCCACAGCATGGGCACATACGGGCGTCGATCACGCGACACCCGACATGACCCGAGCGCAAGCCTGCCCCGCAACCGCTTGCGGGGTGAAGATCCATCCGATCTCCACCCCGGTCTCGTCTCGCGATGTCCATACCGGGACAAGCCCGGCATGGCCGAAATCACTTGATTTCGACAGCGGCTCCGTTCTCCTCGAGAACCTTCTTGATCTTCTCGGCCTCGTCCTTGGTCACGCCTTCCTTGACGGGCTTCGGCGCGGCTTCCACCAGATCCTTGGCTTCCTTCAGGCCGAGGCCGGTGATCGTGCGCACTTCCTTAATCACGTTGATCTTCTTATCGCCAACCTTGGCGAGAACAACGGTGAACTCGGTCTGCTCCTCAACCGGGGCAGCGGCGACAGCGGGGCCGGCGGCAGCGGCCACGGCAACCGGCGCGGCGGCAGAGACGCCCCACTTCTCCTCGAGCAGCTTCGAAAGCTCAGCGGCTTCCAACACGGTAAGGCTGGAAAGCTCATCCACCAGCCGGGAAAGGTCTGCCATTGTCTGAATTCCTATTATGTAAACTTTAGTCGGTTCAATGCAAGCCGAAGTTTTTCGGCGTCACATTTGTGAAAGGTCGGCACGCCCCAAACGATCAGGCCGCCTCGTCCTTCCTGGCATAGGCCCCAAAGACCCGAGCGAGATTGCCGGCCGGCGCCTGTATGACACCTGCGATCCGCGTGGCCGGGGTCTGAATCATCCCCAAAAGCCTCGCGCGCAGCGCATCCAGCGACGGCAGTTCGGCAAGCGACTTGACCCCGGACGCATCGAGCGCCTGGGTGCCGAGAGCACCGCCGATGACAACAAATCTCTCATTGGTCTTGGCGAACTCGACAGCCACCTTCGCCGCCGCCACCGGGTCCTTCGACCACGCGAGCGCGGTCGGTCCCTTCAGCATGGGCTTGATGCCGTCGAACCGGGTCCCATCCAGGGCGAGGTTGGCCAGACGGTTCTTCGTAACCTTGAAGGTCACCCCTTCCGCCCGCATCTTGCGTCGCAGGTCCGTCACTTCGGCGACCGTCAGCCCGTCATTACGGGTAACAACCACCATCGACGTCTCGGCGAACACGGCTGCGAGGGAAGCGACGAACTCCCGCTTCTCCGTACGGTCCACTCAACTCTCCACCGCTTAGGCGAACGGACCGAAATCCGTCGCCCGGGTTTCCCATGGGCGTTCGGGCAACACCTGTCACCCGCGCGCCCGGTTCGCCTGTCCTCTAGCCGGAACCGCCAAAGCTCTTCATGCCGCGCCATCAGGAGGCGCAGTCTCTGAACGCTGGCTTCCCCGTCTCCCACCCGCCGGCTCGCTGGCCGTTTAAGCGCCGGTCCCACGACGTCCGTCTCATGACTTCAGTTCGGGGGCCGATGCACGTCTGGTCTTGGACAGGTTCGGAGGGGTCCCCCCCTCCTGCGCGTCCCGGGCTGACGCCCGGGGCGAATTCCTTCTCGTTATTCCGCCGCTGCCGCCAAGATGCTCGACACATCGACACGCACGCCCGGCCCCATCGACGAGCTGAGCGCCGCCTTCTGGAGGTAGGTGCCCTTGGCGCCGGTCGGCTTCGCCTTCTGCACGGCATCAGCGAGCGCGCGGATGTTCTCGAGCAGCTTCGTCTCGTCGAAGCTCGCCTTGCCGATCCCCGCGTGGATGATGCCGGCCTTTTCGGCCCGGAACTCGACCTGACCGGCCTTGGCGGCGGATACGGCGCCCTTCACGTCCATGGTCACGGTGCCGAGCTTCGGATTCGGCATCAGGCCGCGCGGCCCGAGGATCTTACCCAGACGACCGACGAGGGCCATCATGTCCGGGGTCGCGATGCAGCGGTCGAAGGCGATCTCGCCAGCCTGAACCTTTTCAGCCAGATCCTCGGCGCCCACCACGTCCGCACCCGCCGCGAGGGCTTCCTCGGCCTTCGGGCCGCGCGCGAACACGCCGACGCGCAGCGTCTTGCCCGTGCCGTTCGGCAGGCTGATGAGGCCGCGCACCATCTGGTCCGCATGGCGCGGATCGATGCCGAGGTTCATCGAGAACTCGACCGTTTCGTCAAACTTCGCACGGGCGTTGCCCTTCACGATCTTGACGGCCTCGGCCAGCGGATAGGTCTTGGTGCGGTCAAAAGCCTCATAGCCTGAGGCGAGGCGCTTGTTCTTTGCCATGATCTCAGCCCTCCACCACCGACAGACCCATCGAGCGGGCGGAACCGACCAGCATGCGGACCGCGCCCTCCACGTCGTTGGCGTTCATATGCACCATCTTCTGTGCGGCGATCTCACGCAGCTGGGACATCGTGACACGCCCGACCGTCGCGCCCTTGCCCGTCGTCGTCGAGCCCTTCTTGATGTTCGCGGCCTTCATCAGGAAGTAGGTATTCGGCGGGGTCTTGGTGATGAAGGTGAAGGTGCGGTCGGCATAGGCCGTGATGACCACGGGCACCGGCATCCCGGGCTCCATGCCCTGGGTCACCGCGTTGAATTCCTTGCAGAACTGCATGATGTTGAGGCCGCGCTGGCCAAGGGCGGGGCCCACTGGCGGCGACGGGTTGGCCTTGCCTGCAGGGATCTGCAGCTTGACGTAGCCGGTGATCTTCTTAGCCATAACCCTCGTTCCTATCCTGCGCCCAGCGGACGCCATAATGGACAAGGACCGCGGTTCATCCGAGGGCGATTGCTCGTCCTCTCCCGCGTTCCGATGAAGGCGGCGCTGTTACCGGATAGACAGCCACGAGTCCAGCGATACGCGCCCGCGCCGCCGCCGGGCAGCCATGCCCGCGCACGGCGGCGTGATGTCCGCACGGCCCAAGCAAGCCTACCACGCGGCCCGGTCTCAGCTGAGCTTGGCGGCGAATTCCTCGACCAGCCCACGGATTCCGGCAGGCTCCGTCTGCTCCATCACCCGGCGCGCCAGCCGCGCGCAGTCAGCGATCGAAACGCTCCGCACCACCTGCTTCACACGCGGCACCGCGCTCGCGTTCATGCTCAGGCTGCGCAGGCCGAGCCCGAGCAGCAGCGGCGTGAGCTTCGGGTTGGCCGCCATTTCGCCGCAGACCGACACCGGCTTGCGCAGCCTGAGGCTCGCCTCGACAGTGAACTGCACGAGACGCAGCAGACCGGGGTGCAGCGGATCGTAAAGCTTCGCCACGTCGGCATCGGCGCGATCGGCGGCCATGGCATACATGGTGAGGTCGTTGGTGCCGATGGCGAAGAAGTCGGCTTCGAGGGCAAGCGCGTCGGCCGACAGGGCCGCGGCCGGCGTCTCGATCATGATCCCGATAGGCGGCAGACGCTCGGGCATCGCCTCCCCCCTGCGCCTTAGCCGCCGAGCGACCTTCTGGTAGATCTCGCGGGTGGCGCGCACCTCGTCGATGGTCGTCACCATCGGCAGCAGGACCCGGACGGGGCCGAAATGCGACGCCCGGATGATCGCGGAAAGCTGCGTCTCCAGAAGCTCGGGGTAGCGCAGCAGCATGCGGATGCCGCGCAGGCCGAGTGCCGGGTTGAGGCCCGCCATCTCCTCGGCGATGCCGGCCACCTGCAGCGCCTCGATCTCCTTCTCGCCGCCCCAGTCCAGCACGCGGATGGTCACCGGATCGCCGCCCATGGCCTCGACCGCGGCGCGGTAAACCTCGGTCTGCTCGCCCTCGTCCGGCAGTTGCGCCCGGTTCATGAACATGAACTCGCTGCGGAACAGGCCGATGCCCTCGACGCCGGCCTGGGCGATCAGCGGCAGCTCCAGCGGGACTTCGAGGTTGGACATCAGCTCGACCGACTGGCCGTCCGTCGTCTCGGCCGGAAGACGCCGGAGCTGCGCGAGCTTCTGGCGTTCGCGCGCGAAGCTCGCGGAGGATCGCCGGGCGGCTGCCATCGTCGCGGGCGAAGGATGCACGGTGACCGTGCCTTCGCCGCCGTCCAGCACCAGGAGATCGCCGCGATGGATGGCGGTCGTCACCCCAGGCGCGCCGAGCACCGCGGGGATCCCGAGCGCGCGGAGCATCACCGCCGTATGGCCGTCGGTGCCGCCTTCCTCGGTGACGACGCCGGCGAGACGCGCGGGGCTCAGCAGCGCCGCATCGGCCGGCCGCAGATGGTCCATGACAAGCACGGTCCCCTGGGCAAGCTTGGCGAAGCTCTGGAACGGCGTCTCGGTGAGGTTGCGGATCAGCCGGCGGCCGATTTCGCGGATTTCCTCGGCGCGGCGCTTGATGCCCGCACGGTCGCGGTCTTGCACCGCCAGCACGGCCGCCGCGAGGGCCTCGGTTTCCTCGGTCACGGCAGTTTCCGCCGACACCAGCGCCTCGACCCGCTTCCGCGCGCCGCGAAGGAGGCGGGACGGGCCGATCATCTGCATGTAGGCGTCGATCAGCGGCTCGAGTTCCGCCTGACCCTCGGCGGGCAGCATGGCGAGTTGGGCACGGAGCTTTCCGAGCTGGCGGCGCGATTTGCTGATGGCCTCGTCGAGCCGGGCGAGTTCGGCCTCGACGCCATCGGCCGGGATCGGGCGGTGTTCGAGGGTCGGGGTCTGGTCCTCGATGAGGTAGGCCGGGCCGACGGCGATTCCAGCGCCGACGGGAAGGCCCTGGAAACGCCGCTCCGCTGGAGGGGGTTTCGGGGCGGGCGGCTGGGGCGGGCCCTTGACCGCTACCGTCGGCCGAAGGCCCGCGCCATCGCATGGCGGCGTTGGGGCTTGGGCGCTGGCCGGTGCGACCTTCGCCACCCGCGGCCTCGGCGCCGCCTTGGGTTCAGTCTTCCTCATGGAAGCCGGCCTCGATCAACGAGGCCACGGCATCGATCGCTTCCTTGGCGTCCCAGCCCTCTGCCGAAACCACCACGCGAGAGCCCTGACCGGCGCCAAGCATCATAAGCCCCATGATGGACCGCGCCGAGACGCTCTGGCCGTCCTTCGCAACGGCGACCGAGGCGCCGAACTGCTCGGCGGTCGTCACCAGCTTGGCAGCCGCGCGCGCGTGCAGACCGCGTTTGTTGCTGATGATGAGGTGGCGGACGAGGACGGTGCCGCCCTGGGCGTCATCGGCGTTGCCGTCCTGCGGGAGCGATCCGCTCACCCGCAGGGACCGCGCGCGCCCTGAAGGATCTGGGATGCGCAGCCGATGTATTTCCGTCCCGCTTCCTGCGCGCAGGACACGGCGCTCGCGAGGTTCTGCTGGCCGCGCACCTTGGCGAGCTTCACGAGCATCGGCAGGTTCACGCCCGCGATGACCTCGATCGATTTCGGATCCATGACGGATATGGCGAGGTTGCTTGGCGTGCCGCCGAACATGTCGGTGAGGAGCACCACGCCGTCCCCGGTGTCCACACGGTCGATCGAGCGCTGAATGTCGCGCCGCCGATCGTCCATGTTGTCCTCGGGACCGATGCAGACCGTCTCCACCCCGCGCTGGGGTCCGACGACGTGCTCCATTGCCAATCGCAACTCTTCGGCGAGATGGCCGTGAGTGACGAGTACAAGACCGATCATAATAAGTTCAGTGGCCTCCCATGGCCAAACCTGGGTTCAGGCGGCTGCCGAACCCTTAGCCTCTTTTTCACGCTCGGAGCGATCGAGCTCGCGATGGAGAACCATCGGCTGCCAGCCTGATTCCCGTAACGTCTCAGCCAAATCCTCGATCAAGAAGACAGAGCGATGGCGGCCACCTGAGCATCCGATCGCGACAGTTACATATTTCTTGCCTTCCTGCACGAATCGCGGGAGCAAAAGCAAGACCATCGATCGGATGGCGTCTTGGAACGCCGCGCAGTCCGGATCGTTGCTGACATATGCGCAGACCTCGGGGTCCAGACCAGTGCGCGGCCTCAGCGTCTGGTCATAGTGTGGATTGCGCAGGAAGCGGGCGTCGAAAACAAGATCCGCCTCCGGCGGCAGGCCTCCCCGATAAGCAAAAGAGATGAGCGTCAGTGACAAACCCTCATCAGCCGAAAGGCCGAAGCGCTGGCCGATGGCCTGTCGCAAAACGGGGAGGGAGATCGCCGAAGTGTCTAGGATGAGATCGGCCGCAACGCGGAGTTCGTCGGTCAGCGCGCGTTCGGCGGCGATCCCGTCCCGCACCTGCCCCTGCGGCGCCAGCGGGTGGCGCCGTCGCGTCTCGGTATAGCGGCGGAGCAGCACTGCATCGTCCGCGGTCGCGAACACAAGCTCAGCCGCGATGCCCGTCTCGCGCTTGAAGCGGTCGATCGCCTCCAGCACCGCGACCGCGGCAAAGCCCCGCGTGCGCGCATCGATCCCGACGGCCAAGGGCCGGTCCGTTCGGCAAAGCAACTCGTCGAGCAGGGAAAAGGGCGGATTGTCGACCGTCTCGTAGCCCAGATCCTCGAGCGTGTGCAGGATCGAGGACTTCCCGGCACCTGAGAGACCGGTCACGAGCACGATCCGTCGCGGCGGAACGCCGGACATCACGTGAAGGCGCCGCTCAGTTGCGTGGCGCGTCCCGTGGCAAGATCGAAGGCCAGCGCTAGCAGCTGCGCCGCCGAGGCAGGGCGTGGATCAACGGCGATCTCCGGCAGGCCGAGCAGGGAGGACGTGCGGCGGGCCGGCAGCCGGGGTGCGGACACGGGCGCGATTTCCGCGACCAGGACCGGACGCGCCTCCCGCGTGAAGGGCAGACGCATCAGCCCCAGCCCTCGCACTTCCAGCAAGCCTTCGAGAGCGCGCGGCGGGCGGACCATGCCATCCTTGCCAATCTCCACCTGATCATCCGCGACCAGGGAGAAACCCCGGTCAAGCAGCCGCAAGAGGAGGTCGGACTTCCCCGAGCCGGGCGCACCGGTCAGCAGAACCCCCAAGCCATCCCGGGCGGCACAACTCGCATGCATCAGCATCGTTAGCAGAATGTGGCAGGACCGTGGAGGAGGAAAGCGGCAAATCGCGGCGAACACCCTCGCGAGCCGCAGACCGACCGCTCATCCCCAAGCCCGCGCACCGTAGCGCCAGGCAGTGCGGGGATAGAAAAAGTCCTTGCCTCGACTTGAGTTAAGCAGATTCCTTAGCGCGTGAGGCGAAGGCCGCGACGACATCGCCCACAGGATTATCCACAGGCCGCGCCAACTTGTCCTCAAGCGTCCGCCACGCGGCTTCGAGGGCTTCCACGAGGTGCGCCCGGGGCAGGTCCGCGGCCAGCGGCGCGCCGATCGCGATCCGGATCACGCCTGGATGCTTGAGGAACGAGTTGCGCCCCCAGTGCTCGCCGGAATTCGTCGCGACAGGAATGACGGGCACGGCCATGGCGGCAGCGAGTGCTGCCACACCCGGCTGGATGACATGGGGCTCGCCCGGTCTTGCTCGCGTGCCCTGCGGAAAGATCACCACCTGCCGGCCATCGGCCCGCGCCTCCCGCCCGTCGCGCATGAGGTCGCGGATCGCCCTGGCCCCGGCCTGCCGGTCGACGACGATCATGCCGCCCGGACGCATGCAGGCGCCGAAGAACGGCACCTTCACCAACTCGCGCTTCAAGACGTAGGCGGGCCGCGGGAGCAGCATCCAGACAGCGGTGTCGAAAGCGGACTGATGCACCGAGGCGATGAGCGCCGCTCCGCTCGCCGGCACATGCTCGAGCCCGCTCACGCGGACACGAATGCCGCAAATGATGCGGAGCGCGTGGATGACGAACCGCGCCCATGAGCGGCCGACAGGGATCAGGCGGTCCGGTCGTCCGATCCGCAAGTTGATGTAGCCGAGGATGCTGTATCCCGCCGTCACGACATAAAAAACGATGTTGAACAGGAGGGAGGCACCGTAGATGCTCAGTCGTTTCATCCCTGGTGCGCCCCCTGCAGCAGCCTCGCGATGCGGGCGAACCGCGCCTCCGCCAGCAGCCACTTGGTGTATTCCGCCAGCAGGAGCCGCCATACATGCGGGCGTGAGCCATCGTAAATGGCGGCGGGCTGCACGCGCATGGGAAAGAGCTCGACCTCGGGCATGGCGCGGGACAGCTCCAGCAGCGCACGAGGCATGTGGTAGCCCGCCGTCACCACGATCAGCGAATGGATATGGTGCGCCGCGACCCAGCCTGCGGTCTCGTCGGCGTTTCCAAGCGTCGTCTGCGCGCGGTGTCCGAGCGTCACGTGGCTGTCGACGGGCGGCCGGGAAAGATGCGCCGAACGCTCGACATCGCGGAGCGTAACGGCAGCCGGCACCCCCGAGATCAGCAACTGGTCGGCGCGCCCCTCATCCAGCATCTCGAAGGCGGTCGCGAGACGATCCTCGCCCCCGGTGAGGACGACGATGCCGTCCGCGTGGGGCGGCGGAACCGACGGCGAATAGGTGTTGAGCAGGAACCAGAGAAAGCCGCCGCACCACGCGATCAGGGCAAGGAGGAACACAAAGCCCAGCACCCGGCGCAGCAGGCGCGGCCGTCTCGCGGAAGCCCCCACTGAAGAGCGACGGCTTGCGGCACGCCGGGACACCGGACGACGGGCGGACTTCGTGCCGCGAGGCGTGGTCACGGCAGGCGTCGAAGCCAGGCGCGAACCGTGCCCTTCGCCGTCATGTAGCCGATGGCCGCGGTCGAAAGCGGCAGTGCCGGCAGCGCGAGCCAGAGCGCCAGGGGGAGTGCCACGAGAGGCGGCGGCTCACCGGACGACCCGGCGCTCTGGGTAAACGGGGCGGCGAGGTACGCGAGCCACAGCAGCACGGGAAGCGCGGCGATCGCCCCGCCGGCGCCGCCCGCGGCGGCGAGCCGCATGGCGCGGCGGGCGAAACGGCCCGAAATGTACGCGTCGGTCGCGCCCAGGCCATGGACGATCTCGATCGCCTCGCGCCGCGCCGAAAGCCCGGCCCGGGTCGCGACGGCCACCACCGCCACCGCCACCGCCACCACGAGAAGCAGAGCGACCGCCGCACAAGCCTGCAGGCTGCGGGCCAGGGCCGACAGGCGCGCCGCCCAGACATCGGCACTCTCCATGTCGGTATCCGGCGCGACGGCCGCGAGCCTCGACTGCAGATCGGCCGGCACAACGCCGCCAGCGGCAAGTTGGACGGAGATGACAGCGGGCAGCGGCAGGGCGAGCGTGCTACCGGCGGGGCCGAGCCACGGCTTGAGCAATGCGCTCAGGTCGTCGGCGCTCATCGGGCTCGCATGCAGAACGCCGGGCTCCGCGCGCAAAACGCCAAGGACCGCCTGCAGGCGGGTGCCGCTGCCGGAGGCGGCGGGGTCCGACGGCGTCGGCACCTGGATCGTAAGCTCCGCGGCGGCACCCTGCTGCCAGTGCTCGGCCAGCGTGGCGGTCGCGATCGCGCCGGCGAAGGCGAGCGCCGCCAGGAAAGCCATCGCCGCGACGAGCAGCGGCAGCAGGCGATCGGAAAGCGCCCGCCGCAGGCCGAGATCGTCGAACCCGGCCGGCCGCAGCCGACCCGCCGCGGCGGCTTTGCGCGGAGCCCTGCCGCCGACGGCCCGTCCCGGGCCACGGGCAAGCCGCTCCCGTCCAAGCTCACTCATCCGAGACGAGCCGCCCGGCGTCGAGGCGCAAGGCGCGGGCTGGGTGGCGCGCGACCAGCCGCTCGTTGTGAGTGGCGACGATGGCGGTCGTCCCAAGGCGGTTCAGCTCGCCGAATAGCTGCATGAGCCGCTCCGCCTGCGCCTCGTCGAGGTTGCCGGTCGGTTCGTCCGCCAGCAGCAGGCTCGGCCGCCCGATGACGGCGCGAGCGATCGCCACCCGCTGCTGCTCTCCCCCCGAAAGCTGGCGCGGCTGGCTTTCCATCTTCGCGCCGAGACCGACCCAGCGCAGCATCTCGACCACGTCCGCGCGGATCTGACCCTCCGGGCGGCCCGCGATGCGCAAGGGAAGCGCCACGTTGTCGAAAGCTGTCAGGTGCGGCAACAGGCGGAAATCCTGGAAGACGACGCCGATGCGCCGGCGCAGCCGTGGCAGGCTGCGGCGCTCGGCCCGGACGATGTCGGTGCCCTGTATGAATAGCCTGCCGCGCGTCGGGCGGACCGCCAGATATATCATGCGCATCAGGCTTGTCTTGCCTGCGCCGGACGGCCCCATGAGCCAGCGGAACCCGCCCTCCGGAACATGGAAGGTGAGGTCGTGCAGCACTTCCGTCTGCGCCGGCGTGCCGGAACCGTAGCGCAGACTGACGCCTTCAAGACGGATCATCGTTCTCCGGGCAAAGCTATGGGAGGCGACTCGCGCCTCGATTCATCGGGGAGGGCTGGATTCAACCTCAAAAGCCATCGCGCCCTCCAATAAAAAACCTGGGCGTGTCCACACCCGGCGTGGGGAGTGCCGGAGGATTGCACGGGACGACCGTCTTGGCCACAATCCCCAGTTGGAAGGATGGGGCCGCCGCTGCGTCCCCATGCAGAGGTATAACCACTGATGCGACTGGTATGTCGTGAATGCTCCGCCGTCTATGAGGCGCCGGACAGCTTATTCGGGCCACAGCCACGAGAAGTTCGTTGCAATCGCTGCGGATATCAGTGGACGGTCATCGGCGCGCCGACTGAGGATGGCTCTGTCCCGGTCACGGAGCAGCGAGAGTCGCCGGTCGATCTCCCGGCGCCGGCCACTGCGCCCGCGCCCGCACCCCGAGAGACAGCCAGGGAGACGCCTGGAGATACGGCCGGAGACGCGGCTGGCGCAGGTTTGCGGCCCCGGAAGCTCACGCCGACGCTCCGGATGCCGACCTCTCCTTCGCCCTTGACGAGCCCCTCTTCCGCGCCTGCCCCCGCCTTGGGGCCTGTCAGATCCGCCCCATCGACGCCAACGTCCCCAGCTCAGGCGGCGACGGCTCCGGTTGCGACCGCTCCGCGCCGGTCCTCGCCCGCCGCGGCGTCACTGAAAGCGACGCCACGGCCGACTGGGCTCGCTGGGCGAGACGCTGCGCCTCCGCCAGGCGCACCGCCCCTGACCGCGTCGGCGCCGACCGCGTCATCGTCAGCCACGCCTTCCCCCACCACGGCCCTCCGCGCCCCGGCGCGGCGTGACGACAAGATCGCGCTCCGCCCGAATCCCGAGGACAGGCTCGTCGCGAGCGAGGGCCCGCGTCCCGCGTCTTTCGCCGAGCCAACGTCGCCGTCGGTCAGCGCGCTGTTCACGGGCACGCCCGGCGCGGCACCGGCGGAGGTGCTCCCCGACCCGGAGGAGCGGAGGCTCTCTCACGAACTCGATCCGAGCCTTTCCGAGCACTACGCGATGATGCAGAACCAGGGAGGCCGGTCGGGGCGGCTCGTTCTCATCATCCTGCTGATCGCCATCCTCGCGGCCTTCGCGGCGATCATCCTCAAGGTCGAGCTCGTCGCGGCCTTCCCGGCGCTATCCGGCGCGTATAGCAGCATCGGACTCTAGCCCCGCGCGGCAGGCCCGGCGGGTCAGCGGGTGGGACAGGGTGGCTGCTGCGTGTAGTCGTAGAAGCCGCGCCGGCTCTTCCGGCCCAGCCAGCCTGCCTCGACGTATTTCACCAGAAGCGGGCAAGGCCGGTACTTGCTGTCGCCCATGCCCTCATGCAGCACACGCATGATCGCGAGGCAGGTATCGAGGCCGATGAAGTCCGCGAGTTCCAGCGGCCCCATCGGCTGATTGGTGCCGAGCTTCATCGCCGTGTCGATGGCGATCACGGAGCCCACGCCCTCCATCAGCGCAAAGACCGCCTCGTTGATCATCGGGATCAGCACGCGATTGACGATGAAGGCCGGATAGTCTTCCGCAACGGCGACGGTCTTCCCCATCCTGCGCGCCAGCGCCTCGACCGCGGCGAAGGTCGGCTCATCGGTCGCGATGCCGCGGATCACCTCGACGAGCTTCATGACCGGCACAGGGTTCATGAAGTGCATGCCGATGACCTTGTGCGGCCGATCGGTCACGGCGGCCAGCCGGGTGATCGGGATCGATGAGGTGTTCGAGGCGATGATCGCGTTCGGCTTGAGGTGCGGCACCAGCCCGGCGAGGATCGCGAGCTTCGTCTCCTCGCGCTCGGTCGCGGCCTCGATCACGATATCGCAGCCGGACAAGGCCGTGTTGTCGCCCGCCGTCGTTATGTGGGCGAGCGCGGCATCCCGGTCCTCAGACGTGAGGGCGGCCTTCTGCACCTGCCGCTCCAGGTTGCGGCCGATCGTCGCGAGAGCCTGGGTCAGCGCTTCCGCCCGCACGTCGATCAGCACGACGGGCAGCCCAGCGAGCGCGGCCACATGGGCGATGCCGTTGCCCATCTGCCCCGCGCCGATGACGCCGAGGGATGCGATCTCGTGGCTTTCTGCACTCATCGACGGGGCCCCGCTCCATGCTGTCCTGAAGCCAAACCGGCTTCATCTCGACCCGTGACCGTCTAGCGCATCGGCACGCGGATCGCGACGCCGCCGGGCGCACGCCCATCCATAGGCGCGTCTCCCAGCATCGTGATGGGAGGCTCGACCGCGGAAAGGTCCGGCGCGCAAGGCTCCCAAGCCGCGCGCCGTATCGCCTGACGCGGGCCTCGCACGGGCGCTCGTGCAGAGATGATCTTCACCCCCGCCGCCCTATCCGGTATGCGCAGCGAGCCTCGGGCGCTCGGCACCAGCCAATCCTCGGCGAGCAACGTGGACGGCGCGGCCCTCCGGGGCTGCGACCGGTTCCGGTTGCTTTGCGTGCTGCGCGCCGGTTGGGCTGGAATTGAGACCCGATCGACGGGACCATGGAACCGCGCCGTGGTTCCACCGTCCGGGACGATTAGCGGTTGCGACAGGGACGAAAAAGCGCCGATGTGGGTTCAGACGAAACTGGCGGCCATCGCACGCATCAGTAGCCGGCATGCCGTCTGGCTGGTGTTGGCGGGCGTGCTCCTTGCCATCGGCAGCGCCTTCTATACGGCGCACCATATCGGCATCAACACGAACACCGATGACCTGTTCTCCGCCAATCTGCCCTGGCGAAAGGCCCAGGTCGCGATGGGCAAGGATTTCCCACAGTATCAGGACCTGCTTGTCGGCGTCATCGAAGCCAAGACGCCCGAGGAAGCGGACGCCACCGCCGCCGCGATCGCCAAGGCCGCCGCCGCCGACCATGCCCATTTCCGAACCGTCCGCCGGCCGGACGATCTCGCCTTCTTCAAGCAGGAGGGACTGCTTTTCCTCGACCAGAAGAGCCTCGAGACGCTGCTCAACAACCTCGTGGTGGCGCAGCCCTTCATCGGCCAGCTGGCGGCGGATCCATCCCTGCGAGGCTTGCTCGGGGCCATCGGCCTGCTTGGTCAAGGCGCGGCGCAGGGTCAGGTCGACCTCTCGGGCTACAGCACCGCCCTGAACGGCTTCGCGCACGGGCTGCAGGCCGCCGCCGACGGACACCCGGTGCCGCTATCCTGGCAAAGGCTACTGGGCGGCTCGCTCACGGACCGGGCGGGACCGGCGCGCTTCGTGCTGGCCCAGCCCGTGCAGAACTTCGGTTCGATCGAGCCCGGCGCGGAAGCAACCGCTGCCTTACGCCAGATCGCCGCGCATGTGCCCACCATCGAGAGCGGACGCGCGACGTTTCGGATCACCGGGCAAATCGCGCTCGCGGACCAGCAATTCGCTTCGCTAACCCAGGGGATCTTCGCCGATACAGTAATCTCCGTCGTCCTCATCCTGGTTTGGCTCGTGCTCGCGGTTCGCCGGCTGCGCTATATCCTTGCCATCGTCCTCACGCTCATCCTCGGGCTGCTGCTGACGACCTTCTTCGCGGCCGTCGCCATTGGCACGCTGAACCTGATCTCGGTCGCCTTCGCCGTTCTGTTCGTGGGTCTTGCCATCGACTTCGCGATCCAGATCTGCGTGCGCTACCGGGACGAGCGGCGCCTCACGACGGACGCGGAAACCGCGCTGGTGCAGACCCTCCGCAAGACGGGCAACTCGGTGCTGCTCGCAGCCGTCTCCATCGCCGCCGGGTTCTTCGCCTTCGTGCCGACGAGCTTCGTCGGCGTCGCCGAACTCGGGCTGATCGCGGGCGTCGGCATGCTGATTGCCTTCGCCTGCACAATCACCTTCCTCCCCGCGCTGATCACCCTGCTGCATCCGCCCGCCGAGGGGGGCGAAATCGGCATCGTCGGGATGGCGGCGGCCGACACCCTGTTGCTGCGCCACCGCCGCCCGGTGCTTGGCGTCTTCGCCGTGATCGCCCTCGCCGGGATCATCCTGCTGCCCCACATCACCTTCGACAGCGATCCGCTGGATACGCAGGATCAGCATACCCAAGCCGTGGAGACGCTGCGGGCGCTGGCCAGCAACCCGGTCACGAACCCCTACAGCATCGACGTGCTTACCCCGTCGGTCGCCGCCGCGGCCGCCAAGGCAAACCGGCTGGGCCGCTTGCCGCTGGTCGATCAGGCGCTTTCGCTTTCCTCGTTCGTGCCGGCCGACCAGACGGCGAAGCTCAATGCCATCGCCGACACCTCCGAGCTTCTGGCGCCGACGCTGAACCCGGGACCGTCGGCGCCGGTCACGCCCGGCGACATCCGGATGGCCGCAGCGACCGCCGACAAGGCCATCGAGAGCGCACGGCCGAAACTCCCGCCCGGCAGCCCGCTGCTCGCGATCGGGCAGGCGCTCAAGAAGCTGGTCACCGAAGGCGACAGCCAGTTGATGGCGGCCAATCTGGCGCTGACCGGGTTTCTGCCCGTCGAACTGCAGAACCTCCGCCTGTCGCTGGCCGCGCAGCCCGTCACGCTCGCAAGCCTGCCGCACGACCTGACGGTCGATTGGATCACGCCCGATGGGCGGGCGCGGGTGCAGGTTCTGCCCAAGCCGGAGGCCATGAACAGCACGGGCCTGCGACATTTCGTGCAACAGGTCACACGGATAGCGCCCGATGCCGGAGGATCGGCGGTGACCGTCATCGCCAGCGCCCAGACGATCATCGGCGCCTTCCGGGAGGCGGCGGTGCTCGCTCTGGTCGCCATCGCCGCGATGCTCCTGCTGTTTCTCCGCCGGCCGCGGGACGTTCTGCTGGTGATGGCGCCGCTCGTTCTATCCTCGCTGATGACGGTGCTGGTGATCGTGCTGCTGCCGCTGCCGCTGAACTTCGCCAACATCATCGCCCTGCCCCTGCTTCAGGGCGTCGGCGTCTCCTTCAACCTCTATTTCGTCATGAACTGGCGGGCGGGTGAGCGCCGCTTCCTCGCCTCTCCGACGGCCCGCGCGATCCTGTTCTCGGCGTTGACGACCGGCACGGCGTTCGGCTCCCTCGCCTTCTCGCATCATCCCGGGACGGCAAGCATGGGACTGCTGCTGCTGCTCAGCCTCGCCTGCACGCTGATCGCGACCTTCATCTTCGAGCCGGCCCTGCTCTATGCAGTGCCGCCGCCGCGCAACATCGCGCCCGCCGATACGACCGAAACCGAGGAACGTGTCCGGTAGGTACCGGAGCCGCCACAGGCTGTCAGCGCGTGCAATCGGTTTGATATCGTATCAAGATGCGCCATGCTTCTGGTTCGCAACCGGCTCGGCCGAGGTTTACGATACGCGGCTGGGTGGGCCGTCGACAGTGTGCTGCCCCCGGAATGTCCGATCTGCCGCACACTGACGGACGGACCGCACCGGCTTTGCGTCGCTTGCTTCAGCGGCATAACCTTCATCACCGCGCCGCACTGCCTCTGCTGCGGTCTGCCATTCGCGACGCCGGGGGAAGCCGGCCCGCACGGCACCTGCCTCGGCTGTATCCGCCGCCCGCCCCGGTTCAATCGGGCCCGCGCGGCGCTTCGCTATGACGAAGCGTCTCAGCGCCTCATCCTGCCGTTCAAGCATGGCGACCGGACCGAATTCGCGCCGGTTTTGGCCGCAATGATGGCGCGCGCCGGGGCCGGCCTGCTGGCCGAGGCGGATGCATTGCTGCCGGTGCCGTTGCACCGCCGCCGCCTCGTCAGCCGCCGTTACAACCAAGCGGGGCTGCTCGCAGAGCAACTCGCGCGGCGCGCCGGGTGCCGCTGGCTACCGGATGCTCTGATGCGCCATCGGCAGACGGTGCAGCTGGGCCAGCTATCGGCGGCGGCGCGCGGCGAGGAGGTGGCCGGCGCATTCCGGGTCAGGCCGGATCGGCAATCGCTGATCGACGGACGGCGCCTGCTGCTGATCGACGATGTGATGACCTCAGGCGCCACTGCCTCGGCCTGCGCCGCCGCCTTGCTGGAAGCAGGTGCGAAATCGGTCGACGTCCTCGCTGCGGCGCGGGTCCCGTTCCCGGGACGAGGATAGCCGCATGGCGACAGTACCTCTTGTCGGCCGGCCCGGTTGATCCGATCTTGCGTCTCAAAGACGGAGTAAGATCATGGCCGAGATCGAAATCTACACACAGCCCTATTGCCCCTACTGCGCGCGCGCGCTCAGCTTGCTCGAAAGCAAGAGCATCCCTTTCAAGGAGATCGCCGCGCCCGGCGGTAGTGCTGCTCGCGCCGAGGCTCGTACCCGGTCGGGCCGGACCTCCGTGCCGCAGATCTTCATCGATGGGAAACACATTGGCGGCTGCGACGACCTGGTCGCACTCGACCGCAAGGGTGAACTCGACCCGCTGCTCGCCCGCGCCTGAGCCCGCCGCCAGTGGTACCGGCTTCGGAGCCGGTCAGGGGATGAGGATGGTGCTGCCGGTCGTCTTGCGGGATTCGAGCGCGCGGTGCGCGTCGGCGGCCTCGCGCAAAGGGAAGGTCTGGTCGATCTCGATCCGCACGATCCCCGCCTGGACGACGTTGAAGAGATCCTCCGCCCCAGCGAGCAAGGCCGAGCGCTTCGCCGTGTAGGTGACGAGGCTTGGACGGGTCAGGAACAAGCTGCCCTTGGCCGCGAGCACGCTGAGATCGACCGGCGGCACCGGGCCCGAGGCATTCCCGTAGCTTACCATCGTGCCAAGCGGTGCGAGGCAATCGAGGCTGGCCGCGAAGGTGTCGCGCCCGATGCTGTCATAGACGACCGGCACCATCGCGCCACCGGTGATGTCGCGCACGCGGGCGGCGATATCCTCGTTCGCCAGCAGCACGTGGTCTGCCCCATGGTTGCCGGCGATGGCAGCCTTCGCCGGATTGGAGACGACCCCGATCACCGTCGCGCCCAAATGCTTCGCCCACTGGCACATGACAAGACCGACGCCGCCGGCCGCCGCGTAGATCAGGACAGTGTCGCCGGGCAAGACCTTGTAAGTGCGGTGCAGGAGGTACTGGGCGGTCAGCCCGGTCATCATCATGCCGGCGGCAGCCTCGAAGGAGATGCCCGGCGGTAGCCGGACGAGCCGGTCAGCCGGCATGACGCGGCGCTCGGCATAGGCTCCGAGCGGCATCGAGGAATAGGCGACGCGGTCGCCCACCACGAAATCCGTGACACCCGGACCGAGGCGGACGACGGTGCCGGCGGCTTCCATACCGGGGGTCATCGGGAAAGGCGTCTTATAGAGGCCACTGCGGAAGTAGACATCGATGAAGTTCAAACCGACGGCCGCATGCTCGATCAGGACTTGCCCCGGCCCGGGATCGGGCGTGGGCACCTGCTCCCAGACCATCACCTCGGGGCCGCCGGCGGTATACACGCGGATCGCCTGTGTCATCGCGTGACCCTGTTCTGACTGTTGTCGCTGGACCGCCTGTCCGCGCGCGTCCCGCCAATGGGCAAGTTCGCGTCGCGCCCGCTGGCGCGGCGTTCGAGGTCGAGCAGGAACTGCTTGGTCTCGATGCCTTCGCCACCACTATAACCGCCGATGGTGGCGCTACCGAGGCGGCCGCAGCCGACCACACGATGGCAAGGGATAAGGAGCGGGATGGGATTGGCGGCCATCGCCCCGCCGACGGAGCGCGGAGACCCGCCAGCCGACCGAGCCACCGCCTGATAGGTGCGGGTTTCACCGGGCGGGATGGCGCCGATCGCGGACCAGATGCGTTGGCGATAGGGTGTGCCGGAAGGCGCGAGCGGCAAAACCATGGGCTCGACCACACCATCGAAATACGCCTGCAGCCAGTCTTTCGCGCGCAGCAAGAGAGCAGTCACGCCCTGGTCCCGGCCCCAGCCCCAGTCGACGGCCACGATTGCGTCGGCCTCGGCGGAAACCGTGATCGCACCTATTGGCGTGTGGAGGGAGAGTTGAGGCAAAGCTGAGCCCGATGCAGTGGAGCCTCATGCCAACCCTCGGGCCCGGTGTTGTCAAGCCGTGCCTACGACGTACCGTCGCGGGAGCCATGCGTATGATGATGACGAAGCGTGGCAAGGAACCTCGGCCGGAAAGGCGACGCTCACGCCTGAATGCCGGTGGACGCGCGAGACAGGCTGCTGCAGAAAGCCCAAGCTGCGGCGAAAGAGCGTCATGCGGCAAGCCAGCACGGATGGCGATCGACCTCCTGCGCCACCGGCATGAAGTTGCTGTATCATCTGAAGTGGACACGCGCGATGAATGAACGTACTGATATCGAAACTATTGATCCGCCACCATTTTTCGATATCCATGTTTTCGTGTGCTGCAACCGGCGGCCTGATGGCCACTCCCGTGGTTCCTGCGCGGCCAAGGGGTCGGAGGCGTTGCGGGATTACATGAAGGCGCGGGTCAAGGAGGTCAAGATACCTCACGCGCGGGTCAACATGGCTGGGTGCCTGGATCGGTGCGAGGAAGGGCCTTGCATCGTCATCTACCCCGCCGGGACCTGGTATCGGATCGAGACGCGCGCCGATGTGGATGCCATCATCGAACAGCATCTCGTCGGTGGCGGGCGCGCGGAAGCGCTGAGGCTATCCCCCCGTCGCGCTGCCTAGATCCAGATGCCGGTCGCGCTGCATGGATGAGGACACGATCTTCGCGCCGATGACCGCTGTCGGAAGATCGGCCGTTACGGCGCTCCGGCTGAGCGGACCGCGAACCTGCGAGGTCCTGGAGCAGATGGCGGGAGCCTGTCCGACCGCCCGTCGGGCGACGCTCAGGCGCCTGCGGGATCGATCCGGCGAGGTTCTCGACCAGGCGATCGTGATTTGGCTCCCTGGCCCCGCGACCTACACTGGGGAAGATGTGGCCGAGTTACACTTGCATGGTGGCCGCGCGGTTCTGGAGGCGGTGGCGGATGCCTTGCTTGCCCTCGGTGTCAGGCTAGCCGAACCCGGCGAGTTCAGCAGACGCGCCTTTCTCAACGGGCGCATGGACCTTGTTCAGGCCGAGGCTGTGAACGACCTGGTAACGGCGGAGACCACGGGTCAGAGACGGCAGGCGCTGCGGCAGATGGAGGGTGCCCTCGGCAGTCTTTACGGTAGCTGGGCGGATCGGCTGGCCGGGGTTCTGGCGCACCAGGAGGCTCTCATCGATTTTCCCGATGAAGACCTGCCCGCGGAGATCGAGGCTTCGTTGCTGGCCGAGATCAGTGCTCTCGGCGCCGCTCTGGATGACCACCTGGCTGACGGTGCGCGAGGCGAGAAGATGCGCGACGGGTTGATCTTCGTCGTGCAAGGCGCGCCCAACGTCGGGAAGTCGACCTTGGTCAACGCGCTGGCGAGACGCGACATCGCCATCGTCTCTCCCCATGCGGGCACGACGCGGGACGCTCTGGAAGTGTCTCTCGTGCTTGGCGACGCGCCCGTGACGCTCATCGATACTGCTGGGCTCAGGGAAACCGACGACCCTGTGGAGGCGGAGGGCATACAGCGGGCTCGCGCTAGAGCGGCACAGGCCGATCTCGTACTCCTCTTGATCGGCGCCGACGACCCTGAGGAACCGGAGGTCTCGGGCTTCGAGACGATGATCACCGATCGCCCAATGCCGTCGCGCCTCCGCATCCTGACGAAATGCGATCTTCGGCCGGCGCCCGTTGCTGCCGATCTCGCCGTCAGCGCGCTGACTGGGGCCGGAATGGACGCCCTGCGGGCTCGTCTAGCGGACTTTGCCATGCAGGCGACGGACCAGGCCGGACCGCCGCCGCTGACGCGGCAGCGGCATAGGGAGTTGCTAAAAATGGCGAGAGACGACCTCCACCGTGCATCCTCCGAGACCGAGCCGGAGCTGCGCGCGGAAGCCCTTCGTCTGGCCATGTCAGCCATTGGCGGGATCACGGGAAAGGTCGGTGTAGAGGCGTTGCTGGATCGCGTTTTCAGTGATTTCTGCATCGGAAAGTAGCGATTCAAGCAGCGCGGATGTATGACCACGCGATGCATTACCAACCCTCGCTCAATGAGCTGCCCGCGCTGCCCGGGGAGCTCCCGGCCGCCATTTCCAGCCTGCCGACCCGGTTCGATTTCGATGTGGTTGTCGTCGGCGGTGGCCATGCCGGCTGTGAAGCCGCCGCCTCCGCCGCGCGTGTCGGAGCACGGACCCTTTTGCTTACGCATCGTATCGCCACAATCGGCGCCCTCTCTTGCAATCCCGCAATCGGCGGCATCGGCAAAGGTCATCTCGTGCGGGAGATCGATGCGCTGGATGGCGTGATGGCGCGAGCCGCGGACATGGCGGGGATCCACTTCAAAGTGCTCAACCGAAGCAAGGGGCCGGCAGTTCGTGGTCCACGCGCGCAGATGGACAGACACCTGTATCGCGCCGCGGTGCAGCGGTTACTGGCGGCGCAGCCCGGCCTCACCGTCATTGAAGGCGAAGCCGCCGACATTGCGCTGACCAACGACGGGGTAATCGAAGCTGTCATCGATATCCAAGGGCGTCGCTTCCGCTGCCATGCTGCTGTTCTGACCACTGGAACTTTCCTGAACGGCACAATCCATGTCGGCGAGTTGAAGACGCCGGGCGGTCGCACCGGGGAAGCATCGGCGATCCCGCTTGGAATGCGGTTGCGAGCGCTCGGGCTTCCCGTGTCGCGGCTGAAGACCGGGACTCCGCCTCGGATCGAGCGGGCCAGCATCGCTTGGGATGACCTGCCTCCCGATGTGAGCGAGGATCCACCCGAGCCCTTCAGCACGATGACAGCAAGGATCGAGAACCCGCTCATCGCATGCCGCATCACCGGCACGACGCCTGCGACCCACGACTTGATTCGCCGGCACCTACACCTCTCCGCGGTTTACGGGGGCCACTTGTCCGGGCGCGGCCCGCGCTACTGCCCGTCTGTCGAGGACAAGGTTCACCGGTTCCCGGACCGCGACCGGCACCAAATCTTTCTGGAGCCGGAGGGGCTGGCCAGCAATCCGGGCGGGGACATTGTGTATCCGAACGGTATTTCGACGAGCCTGCCGGCGAAGGTGCAGGAGGCCATGCTCAAGACCATCCCAGGCCTGGAGCAGGCGCGCATCCTTCGGCACGGCTACGCCATCGAATACGATTTCGTCGATCCGCGCGCTCTGACGCAAGATCTCGAACTCCGCGCGGTTCCGGGCCTGTTTCTGGCCGGGCAGATCAACGGCACCACGGGTTACGAGGAAGCCGGTGCTCAGGGATTGATCGCAGGGCTGAACGCGGCTCGCCGGGCCGGAGGCTTGCCGTCCGTCCATCTTGACCGGTCTGAGGGCTATATCGGCGTCCTGATCGACGATCTGGTCACGCACGGCGTCACCGAACCCTATCGCATGTTCACCTCGCGCTCCGAGTACCGCCTTTCGCTTCGGGCCGATAATGCCGACCTGCGCCTCACCGAGAAAGGAATGGCCTGGAGATGCGTGGCCCAGCAGCGGGCAGCGGGCTTCACGCGGTTCAAGACGGCTGTCGATGAGGCTCGGAGCCGGCTCCTGGAGGAGCTTGTTTCCGTGGAGACTCTGGCGGCACTCGATATCTCCGTTCGTGCCGATGGTCGCCCCCGGAGCCTGTATGAGATCATGGCGAGAGGCGAGTTGCGTGCCGAGACGCTCTGCTCGACCTTCGGCACCCTGGCGGAGTTGACGCCACGGGTATATTCCACGCTGGAAACAGAGGCGCGTTACGCTGCTTACCTGAACAGGCAAGAGGCAGAGATTCGTGGATTTCGCCGTCAGGAAAATATCCAGCTTCCCGACCATCTCGACCTGTCGGGTTTGAGCGGCCTCTCCGCGGAACTTCGAAGTAAGCTTGCTGAACATAAGCCGCCTTCTCTTGGCGCAGCGGCCCGTATTCCAGGAATGACTCCTGCCGGATTGGCGATAATTCTTGCAGGGCTGCGGAAGCTCGAAGGACACGTTTCACGTGAAACACTCTGAGCGAGATCGAGCTTGATTGGGGCTTCCGGTCGCGCTCCTGGCGGCACGCCGGTCAGCGACGCTAGCCGGCATCGCCTCGAAGTATTCGCCCAGTTGGTCGAGCGCTGGAACCCGACAATCAGGCTGGTGAGTAGCCGCGATATCTCCGACCTCTGGTCACGTCACATCGATGACGCGCTTCAGCTCAGGCCGATGATCGCAGCCCAGACAACGCATGCAGTCGATCTCGGATCCGGTGGCGGCTTTCCCGGATTGGTATTGGCAATTGCCACCGGCATACACTTTGACCTCATTGAATCCGATAGCCGAAAGGCAGCCTTTCTTAGGGAGGCGGCGATCGCCACGGACGCCCGCGTGACTATTCACACCAAGCGCATTCAAGATGTGGACGTTCCCCCACGCGACCTCGTTACAGCACGCGCTTTGGCGCCCCTTGCCCATCTGCTCGAACTCGCCGCTCCAATGCTAGCGGTCGGCGGGACTTGCCTCTTCCCGAAGGGCGAGCGCGCGGACGACGAGCTTCTAGCCGCGAAGAAAGTCTGGACGATGTCCCTGCGGCAGGTGCCTAGCCGGACATCGCCGAGCGCCACCATCTTCTGCATCAGCGACCTCCGTCGTCACAGCGAGACCAACACATGAGTGCATCATCCCGAGCCCGCGCCCTTGTCCAGGCGGACCGCAAGCTCGCGGACGCCCCTGCGGAGCGACGGGCTAAGCTGGCAGCCCGAGCGCCCGCGCGTGTCATCGCCATCGCCAACCAGAAAGGCGGGGTCGGCAAGACAACAACGGCCATTAACCTCGCCACCGCCCTTGCCGCCGCTGGTCGCTCGGTACTTCTGATCGACTTGGATCCGCAAGGAAATGCATCCACTGGCTTGGGCCTCGCCCGGAACGCCCGCGGACACGGCATCTTCGCAGTGCTGGCGGAGGGCTACGCTGTCGCCGACACCCTGCGGGAGACGATCATCCCCGGCCTCTCCATCCTGCCTGCCGATCCTGAACTGACCGCCGCCGAGATCGAGCTTGTCAACGTATCCGGGCGCGAGAAGCGACTGCGGACCGCACTGGAAGCGTGGGACGGGCTATCGTCCCACGACTTCGTCATCATTGACTGCCCGCCCAGCCTGGGGCTGCTCACCCTGAACGGCCTCATTGCCGCGCAAGATGTTCTCGTGCCCTTGCAATGTGAGTTTTTTGCTCTCGAGGGGATCACGCAGATCACTCAGACCATCGAGGCGGTGCGCCAGCGTCTCAACCCGTCGCTGACGCTTCACGGGATTGTCTTGACGATGTACGACCGACGGAACAACCTCTCTGATCTGGTGGCCGAGGATGTCCGCGGCTTCTTCGGCAAGAAAGTCTATGAGACGATGATCCCTCGCAATATTCGCGTCTCCGAGGCACCGAGCCACGGCAAGCCCGTACTCCTGTACGACTTGAAATCTCCGGGGTCACAGGCCTACATCCGGCTGGCTGCGGAACTGGTCGAGCGCCTCGGCCTCCGTGCCGGACGCGCAGCGTGAGCGTGCGCGACGCTGGTCCGAGACTGGGTCGAGGCCTGGCGGCACTTCTGGGCGAAGATGCGCCGCCACCGAAGGAAGCCCTCATTCAGCTCCTTCCGTTGGATCTCCTAGCACCCGGACCCTTTCAGCCCCGTCGTCAGGTTGACCCGGCAGAGCTCGCCGCGCTCGCTGCCTCCATACGAGAGCAAGGTGTCCTCCAGCCGATCCTGGCCCGCCCGGATCCGACCAACAAAGGCAAATATCAGATCATTGCCGGGGAGCGGCGGTGGCGGGCTGCTCAACAGGCCGGGCTACACGAAATCCCGGCGCTGGTTCGTGCTCTCGAGGATACGGCCGCCATGGCCGCTGCCCTGGTCGAGAACCTCCAACGCGAAGACCTCAACCCGATCGACGAGGGCGAAGGATATCGCCGTCTGATCGAGGAGTTCTCTCTGACCCAAGAGCGCGTGGCGGACAGCGTCGGAAAGTCCCGCAGCCACGTCGCCAACACCATGCGCCTCCTCAAGCTGCCGCAATCCGTTCAGACGGAGTTGCGTCGCGGTGCGATCAGCGCCGGTCACGCGCGCGCGTTGCTGACGCATCCTGATCCGGCCCGCGCCGCCATAGCGGTGATCGCGCAGGGGCTGAATGTTCGTCAGACGGAGGCACTGACCGCTCGTCAAGGGGATGCGGCCGAGGGGCAAAAGCATGTCGAACGACAGCCGAAGGACCCCGATATCCAGGTGATTGAGCGGGAGTTGCGGGATCGGCTCGGGCTGGCCGTATCCATTAACGTGAAGTCACGAGGTGGGGTATTGCAACTCACCTACACCACCCCTGACCAGCTGGAGGGTCTGATTGCTCTCCTCACGCGCGCGTGATGGACGGCTCTTCTCGATGATCCACTATCAGCTTCAATGCGAGCACGGGCACGGGTTCGATGGTTGGTTCAGGGACAGCGGCTCCTTCGATCGTCAGGTGGAGACAGGCCTGGTCGTCTGCCCGATCTGCAACAGCCCCGAGGTTACTCGAGCGCTTATGACGCCTGCGCTTGGCCGCGGGAGCCGCGGTAAGACCCTGCCCCGCGACGATGAACCGTCTACCTCGCACCATGCAGTCGACCCGGCAGTGCCGACGCTCGCACCGGCTAATCCTTCACCTTTGGCCACCAACGCCGCCCCGGACAAGCTCCGCGCGCTGCTGCACCGCCTTCGCGCCGAGGTTGAATCGCACTGTGACTACGTCGGCGCAGGGTTTGCCGAGGAGGCCCGCCGTATCCACTATGGGGAGACCAAGTCGCACAACATCTACGGTGAAGCCACGCGGGATCAGGCAGAGGCGCTGGCCGATGAGGGAATCGCGTTCGGCGTCATACCCTGGCTGCCCCCCACCGACAGCTGAGCGCCTTCCCATCATACCGGAAGGCCGTGCTCCCTCGCCCAGCTGCTCAGCGGCTCGCGGAGACTGGCCGCTTGCGGCTGATGACTGCGAATGGATGCAAGCACCCGCCGGAATGCGCGAATATCAGCCCGGCGTAACGCTGACTTCACCCGCGGCAGTGCGGAGGGCGACATTGAGAGAGACTCGAAGCCCAAAGCGACCAAGATCAGGGCTTCCAGAGGCCGGCCCGCGGCTTCGCCGCAGAAGGAAAGCCACACGTTCTCCGCGGCGGCATGTCGAATGACGCTCTCCAGCAGATCCAGAACCGGCGGGCTGATGAGGTCATAGCGATTTGCGAGGTTGGGGGTTCCCCGGTCCGCTGCGAATAGAAACTGCATGAGGTCGTTCGACCCTACGGACAGGAAGTCCACCTCCTTCATCAACATCGGTAGTTGCCAGAGCAGCGCTGGAACCTCCAGCATGCTGCCGACCTGAAGCTTGCCGGGTGGACGCTCAAGCCGCGCGACCTCGGCGTCGAGCAGGGCGCGCGCTGCCCGGAACTCCGCGACTGTCGCCACCATCGGGAACATGATGGAAAGATCCCGCCCATGTGCGGCGGCAAGCATCGCCCGCAGTTGCCGGCGAAGCGTTGACGGCCGGTCGAGCCCGATCCGCAAGGATCGCCATCCCATCGCCGGATTTTCGCTGACCGGGAGATCGGCGCCAGCTAAAATCTTGTCCCCACCAAGGTCGAGCGTGCGAAACAAGACCGGCCGGCCAGCGGCGTGATCCATAACGCGGGCATATTCTACTGTTTGCCGCAGCATCAGCTTCTCGCTGCCGAGGTAGCCTTCTGTGGCGGCCGCATGATCGCCGTCGGTCTCAGGCCGGTGCTGTGCCAGCAGCGAGATCTCGGTCCGGTATAGGCCTATTCCCGCTGCACCGGTTTGTTCCAGCTGTGCCAGTTCCAGCGGCAGAGCAAGATTCACCATCAAAGAAACACCAACGCCATCGGCGGTCACCGAGGGCTGGGCTCGTAGCGCTGCCCA
Organism: Pseudomonadota bacterium; assembly: GCA_019351895.1. Lineage (GTDB taxonomy): Bacteria > Pseudomonadota > Alphaproteobacteria > Acetobacterales > Acetobacteraceae > Acidisoma. The sequence continues at coordinate 193,247 of JABBOH010000001.1, read as the reverse complement.
TTCGGCCGCATGCGCCTGCTGCGTCGCGATGGCGCTGTCATAGGCTTGCCGAACTTCATCCTCCGGCCGGAGAATGAAGATCCCGTCTTCCGTGTCCAGGATGCCTCGGTCGCCGTCACGGCAGGCATCCATGACCCCCCGCGCATCCGAGAGCGCAGGGAGGCCAAGGGACCGCGCCAGGATCGCCGCGTGCCCCGCGGCACTGCCTTCCTCGATCACGAAGCCCGCGACCCCGCGTCCATACCAGTCCAACAGTTCGGCGGGTCCAAGCCTGCGTGCCACGAGGATTGCGCCGACGACAGTGCCCGCTACGTCCTGGGACTCGCCCTCTCCGCCGTCATCGAGCCGGGCCAGGTGAGCGACCAGGCGGTTTCCAAGGTCCTCGATGTCGACCAGCCTCTCCCGCAGATACGGGTCGGTGATGCGCCGCATCCGCTCACGCAGCTCCCCCATCACCCGGATGACAGCGGCCTCGGCCGAGAAACCCCCTTCTATGACGGCGGCCACGCGCTTCAACCAGCCGGCATCCGCAGCAATAAGGCGGTATGCGGCCATCACGTCGCCCGACGCGTCGTCGCCGAGCGTCTCGGATGTCCCACGGATGAGTTCGTCCAGACCGCGCTGCATGCCTTCGCTCGCGGCTAGAAGACGCCGCTGCTCGGCTTCCGGATCCGCCGCCAGAACCTGACGCCGCGACACCACTTGCCCCGCGCGCACCACGGGCCCCATTACAATTCCGGCAGCCAGGGGCAGCCCATCGAAGCGGCGCGGCAAGGCGGACCCAAATCCTTCGCCCCTCACCTCCACCGCCCCAGCGGTCGTCATCATCTCGGCAAGCAACATGGCAACCGTCTCCAGCGCCTCTTGCTCGATTTCGGTGAACCGGCGCGGCTCGCGGTTTTGGATCGTCAAGACGCCAACGATGTGGCCAGACCGGCGGATAGGGATCGCCAGGAGCGATGCGAAGGCCGCCTCCCCGGTTTCCGGGCGCTGGGCGAACCCCGGATGCTCCCGGGCGTCGGCGAGGTTGATGGGGCTGCCCATGGCGGCCACGAGCCCCACGATGCCCTCGCCCAATCTTAGCCTGGTGCGGCCCACGGCCTCGGCCTCCAGTCCACAGGTCGCCGCAAGCTCCAGCACTTCACCGGTGCGCATGACATAGAGGGCGCAGACTTCGGTCGCCATTTCTGTCGCGACCAGTTCTATCAGCTTGGGAAGCGGCGTATCGCCGAGCGCGAGGCGCTCGCGTAGAACCGCGAAGAGCCGCCTCGGACTCCAGCTTGCCGCCTCAGGCCGGGCGGCCGACGTATCCACGCTTTGCCAGCATCGCTTCGGCCTCATCCAGAAGTTGCGCGATCACCGCCGCCACCGGCTTCTCCTCGCGCACCTGACCCACCGACTGCCCGGCCATCACAGAGCCTTGCTCGACATCGCCGTCAATGACGGCCCGCCTGAGTGCCCCCGCCCAGAAGTGTTCGATCGAAAGCTGAGCCGCCTCCCGGTCGAGTTCGCCCGATTGGAAACGCCGCAGTGTCTCGGCTTGATGCTCAAGGAAGCGGCGTGTCCCGGCATTGACGAGCCCGCGCACAGGGATGACCGGAAACCGATCGTCGAGCTGGATCGACGGCAGCGCGTCCCGCGCATGCGCCCTAAAGAAGGCCGCCTTGAACCGCGGATGGGCGATGCTCTCGGACGTGGCTGCAAACATGCTGCCGAGCTGCGCACCGGACGCGCCCATCTCCAGCATGCTGACGATCGCGTCACCCCGGCAGAGGCCACCGGCCACGAAGATCGGCACTTCGGTCACAACCGGCAGGATTTCCTGCGCCAGCACCATCAGAGAGACCGGGCCGATATGCCCCCCCGCCTCCGATCCCTCAATCACCAGCGCATCCGCGCCTGATCTCACAAGCCGCTTCGCCAGAACCAGCGCGGGCGCGAAGCAGACCAGCTTTGCGCCTCCATCCTTCACCGCGCGGACCGCAGGACCCGGCGGCACGCCGCCCGCGAGGACGATATGGCCGACCTTCGCTCGCAGGCAGACAGCGATCAGGTCATCGAGGGCGGGATGCATGGTGATCAGGTTGACGCCGAATGGCTTGTGCGTCAGCGCCTGGGTCGCGGCGATCTCCGCTTCGAGCAATGCCGGCGACATCGACCCGCATGCAATCACGCCAAAGCCGCCAGCGTTGGAGATCGCGGAGACGAGATGTCGTTCGCTCACCCAGCTCATGGCGCCACCCATGATGGCATAGCGCGTGCCGAGGAACGCGGTCCCGCGCTGCCATAGCGCGTCGAGAGCCGGCGACACGTCGCCCACCCGCTGTGCCTCTGCCGGATCGACCGGCGTGCTGATGTCAGGCGGCATCGAGGCCATAGGCGGTATGGAGGGATCGCACGGCAAGCTCCGTATAATCGGCGGCGATAAGGATACTGACCTTGATCTCGCTCGTGGAGATCACCTGGATATTGATACCCTTATCCGCCAAAGCACGGAACATCTTGCTTGCGATGCCCGCATGGCTGCGCATTCCGACGCCCACCACGCTAATCTTCGCGACGTTCGTATCGGCCAGTAATTCGGCATAGCCGATCTGCGGCTTTGCCTCGGCGAGAGCGGCCTGGGCACGCGGCAAATCCGACCTTCCAACCGTGAAGGTCATGTCCGTCATTCCGTCCTCAGAAATGTTCTGCACGATCATGTCGACATTGACGTTCTCGGCTGACAACGCACCGAACACGGTCGCCGCCACGCCGGGCCTGTCCGGAACGCGCCTGACCGTCAACTTCGCTTCGTCCCGTGAATAGGCGATTCCGGAAACGAGTTCCTTTTCCACGATTTCATCCTCATCCACGACCAGCGTGCCCGGCACGTCCTGAAAGCTGGACAGGACCTGAACGCGCACCTTTTCCTTCATTGCCAGTTCGACGCTGCGCGTCTGCAGCACCTTCGCACCCACAGAGGCAAGTTCCAGCATCTCTTCATAGGAAATGCGCGCAAGCTTGCGGGCGCGGGTGACGATCCGCGGATCGGTCGTATAGATGCCGTCCACGTCCGTATAGATATCGCAGCGATCCGCACGCAGCGCGGCCGCGAGCGCCACGGCCGATGTATCCGATCCGCCACGGCCAAGCGTGGTGATCCTGTGGTCGGGCCCGAGCCCCTGGAAACCGGTCACGACCGCAACCTGCCCCTGTCCCATCCGGTGAACCAGCTCCGCACCATCGATCTGCTCGATCCGCGCCTTGCCGTGCGCTCCATCGGTTCTGATCGGGATCTGCCACCCCGCCCAGGACCGCGCCTCGATGCCAAGCGTCTGCAAAGCAATCGCCATGAGGCCAGCGGTGATCTGCTCGCCGGTTGCGACGACTGCATCATACTCCCGCGCATCATGGAGCGGCGACAGGCTCTGGCACCAGCCGACGAGCTGGTTCGTAGTACCCGCCATGGCGGAGACAACGACCGCGACCTCGTTCCCCGCCTCGACCTCGCGGCGGACCCGGGAAGCGGCGATGCGAATACGGTCGAGATCGGCGACCGAGGTGCCGCCGAACTTCATGACGATGCGGGCCATGCTACCTTTCCGAAGCGATCCTGACGGCAGGCTCGCGCTGAAACCCAAGCCATCGCCGGACGTCACGGGGATTAGGCGCGCGCCGGCCGAAGCCGTATGACTGCGCCGGCGCCGCAAAGCGGTGTGCCGAACGGCCGGAACACATAGCCGTGCCAAAGCTCAGGGGCAATGATGCAGCAGGACCCAACGCTCTCTTTCGCGGAAATTCAACGCTTTGACGCGCTCGCCGATCGCTGGTGGGCACTGGACGGGCCGATGGCGCCCCTCCATCGCATGAATCCGTTGCGGGCCGGGTGGATCACGCGGCGGCTGCGAGGTCGCACCACTGATGGCGCCCTCCCCTCGATCCTCGACGTAGGCTGCGGCGCAGGCCTCCTCGCCGAAGCCCTCGCCCGCGAAGGCTTCCCTGTCCTCGGCCTCGACGCCGCACCGGCCGCGATCGCGGCGGCGGAGGCGCATGCCGCCGGGCGGAATCTCCCGCTGCGATACCGGGCGGGCCGCATCGAGGAACTCGTCGCCGAAGGGGCGAGCTTTCCCGCCGTGACGGCGCTGGAGGTCATCGAGCATGTCCCCGACCCCGCGCGGTTCATGAACGCCCTGCAGTCCGTGCTCCAGCCCGGCGGACTGCTGTTCGTCTCGACGCTGAACCGCACGATGCGTTCGCTCCTCACGGCGAAGATCGGAGCCGAATATCTTGCCCGCCTCCTCCCCATCGGCACGCATAACTGGCGGCAGTTCATCCCGCCACGCCAGTTGAGCGCCTTCGGCGCCGCCGCGGGGCTACGGACGATCGCCAGTGCCGGCATGAGCTATGATCCGCTGCGCGGACGCTGGCGCGAAAGTCGCGACCTCTCGATCAACTACATCATGGCCTTCGAAAAGAAGACATAGGCTCGGAGCATATGCTGCGATTGACAGGCAGGCGGGGCCGGCGGAAAGTTTCCTTACCGAGCCGCAAGAACGGACGGTATGGCTTGCTGCAGCGGCACGCGCCCAGGCGTGCAGGTTATTGCTGCTGCGCCCACGAGGAAGCAGAGGCTCGATCGCTGTTCAGAATGCCAAGATCCTTTTCAAATGTCTGATCAATATCGACGACCTCATGCGGTCGGGCCGCGCCCGGACGAGGGCAAGGACGCGGAAGTCGACGCGATAACGGAAATCGCCGCCCTGTACTACGCGGACGATGTGACGCAGGAAGACCTCTCGCAGCGCTTCGGCATGTCCCGCGCGAAGATTGGCCGTCTGCTCAAGCGCGCGCGTGAAGAAGGCATCGTCGAAATCCGCGTGCGCGCGCACCGCGGCGTTGCTGTCGAGATCGAGCAGGAATTCATCCGCCGGTTCCGCATCGGCCGCCTGATCGTCGCCGCCGACCATCGTGACCTCGATGCGCAGCGGACTGCCCTCGCCGCCCTCGTGGCCGCCCATCTCAACCGCCTCCTCCGCGACGGCATGATCGTCGCGGTCGGCATGGGCCGCAATGTCGGCGCCGTCGCCGATAGCATGGTCTCCACAAGCCCGCGATCCGTGACCTTTGTCTCGGCGATCGGCGGCTCCCTCCGCGCCGGAGAGATCATGAACCCCGACCACATCTGCCGCCGGCTCGCCGCGCGCTTCGGCGGCGAGAGCGAAACACTCTACGCTCCCGCTCTTGTTGACAATACAAGTGTCCGTGGCGCGCTGATGCAGAATGAGACGGTGCGGCAGACGCTGGATCGGGCGCGCCGCGCGGATATTGCATTGATCGGCGTGGGCGATCTTAGCGAAGACAGCAACATGGTACGCATGGGCTGGTTCACCCCGCAGGAGATCACGGAGGCGCGACTCTCGGGCACCATCGGTGACATGATGGGTTATGACTTCTTCGACATCCAGGGGAACCCCACCAGCACGCCGCTGCAGGAACGCATCATGGGGCTGACCACCTCGGAGCTAAGGCGCATTCCGAATGTCATCGCCATCGCGAGCGAGAGCACGAAGGCCGCCGGCATCCTCGGCGCGCTGCGCACCGGCACGATCAACACGCTAGCGACCAGCCTCAGCAACGCCCATACCGTGCTCAGCCTGGATCATGCGACGCAGCGGCGATCGGTGGCCTCGCGTCGAGAAGACGATATCCCACACCGGGCTCGTTGATCAGCAACGCCATCGAATCGCTGCTGAGTTTCTGGCGGAGATGCCAGACATAGACGCGAAGGTATTGCAAGTCCTCGACATGCGCCGGACCCCAGATAGCCGTCAGCAACTGGCGATGCGTGATCACCTTCCCGAGGCTGCGCATGAGCATTTCGAGCAGCGCGAACTCGCGTCGCGACAGTGACAGAAGCTGCCCGTTCTCCCTCACCTCGCGGCGGTCGAGATCGAGCGAGAGCGCACCCGCCTTCAACACCGTTTCGACGCCGTCCTGCATGCGGCGGTGACGGAGGGCGGCGCGGATGCGCGCCAGTAGCTCGCCGACGCCGAACGGCTTCTCCACATAATCGTCCGCGCCATTGTCGAGCGCGGCGATCTTCTCGTGCTCCTGGTCCCGAGCCGAGAGGATGATCACAGGCACCTCGCTGAACCTGCGCAACCGCTGCAACGCCTGCTGGCCGTCCTCATCCGGCAGGCCGAGGTCGAGCAGCACGAGGTCGGGCGCACGCGACGCCGCAAGGCGCAAACCCTCGGCCGCGTTCATTGCCTGATCAACTTCAAACCCTGCGGCTTCGAGAGCTGGCAGCAGAAAGCGGTGGATCTGCTTCTCGTCATCGACGATGAGCACGCGGGCGTGTTTCATGACGCTGTCTCTGGTCCGGCGGACGGGTTATCTGCCGGTCGACCGGCCGCCGGCAAGCTGATCGTGATGATGGCGCCGGGCAGCCCATCCCGCGCGAGATCGAGGCGCGGGCTTTTCGCGCTGATCCTGCCGCCCATCGCCTGCACGAAGCCACGCGCGATCGCGAGGCCCAGCCCCGTTCCCGGTGCCACCCGGTCGCCGCGCTTGGCCCGGTAGAAACTGTCGAAGACATGCGGCAGATCGTCGCCCGATATGCCGATGCCTTCATCCGCCAACGCGATATCGACCATGCCGCGATCCTCCGTGACCCGGAGGGTGATCCCGGCGCCGACCGGCGAATACTTCACTGCGTTCTCGACGATGTTCGTCAGCGCCTGTTCGAGCAGAACCGGATCGGCGATGACGGCGACGCCCTCCGGCAGGCTGACCCCCATGTGCAGAGCCTCGGGTACCCGCGCGATCACGGCGTCGATCAGCGGCCCGAGCCCGACCGTCACGATGCGCGGCGCGATGTCGCCGCCCTCCAGCCGGGTGAGGTCCATGATATTGGCGAGGAAACGGGTCATCCGACCCACATCCTCCTCGATGCTCGCGAGCAGGTCCTGCCGGGTCGGCTCCGGCAGCCTGTCCCAGCTGGCACGCAGCGTCTCCGCCGCTCCCCGGATCCCGGTCAGCGGCGTCCGCAGATCGTGGGAAAGGGAGTTCAGCAGCGCCGTGCGCAACGCCTGGGTTTCCAACAGCGCCTCGCCACGCGCGGCTTCGCCCGCCAGCCGCACACGCTCCAGCGCGACCGCCGCCTGATCCGCCAAGGCCGCGACCGCCTGCAGCGTCGGCACGGCGAAGGGCCCATCGGCCGGTGGACGCACGCCCAACACGCCGACGACGCCGCGACTCGTCCGGATCGGCATGAACCGCCAAGCGGCGGAGGGGAGGGTGGCCGTGCTGGCTCCGGCCTCCTCCTGCCGGGTCAGCGCCCAGCGCGCCGCCGCCAGACTGCCCTCGTCGAGCGCCTCCGTCCCCGCGGGCCGCATCGCCCGGACCATAAGTCCCGATTGGGCCTCCGTCAGCACCGCGGCGGCGGGGGCGAGCGCCGCCGCCTGCTGAACGATCTCGACCATCAGCTCGTCCTCGGTCGCGGGCTCGCCGAGGCGGCGGCTGAACAGCCCGATCCGGCGCAGACCCTCGATCCGTCCCTGGGCCGCCAGAGCCTCCGCCCGCACGCGCCCGGCGAGGACGCCGGACGAGGCGGCGACGATGCCAAAAACCAATAACGCGATCACGTCGCGGGGATCGGCGATGGTGAGCTGGTAGAGCGGCGGGATGAAGAAGAAGTTCCAGCAGACGAAGCCGAGCGCGGCCGCGAACAGGCCGATCGCCAGCCCATGCAGCGCCGCGACCGCCATGACGGCGGCGAGGAAGACCATTCCCAGCGCTTCATGGTCGACCCAGTCCCTGAGCGCTTCCCCCACCACGACCACCGCCGCGATCATGCCGGCGGCGGCGAGCCACGGCAGCGGAGCGCGCGGCAGACTGATGAGTGTCCGTCGCGGCGTGCGATGGGTGGAGGAGGGGACGATATGAAGATTGAAATCTGCACCCTGCCGCAGCAGCTGCTCGGCGAGCGAGCCTCTCCCCCAAAACCGCCGACCGAGTTGCAGCAGGTTGCGGGGTCGCGGACGGCCCAGCACGATCTGCGTCACGTTTCGCTGTGCCGCGAGTTCGAGCGCGATCGCGACCACCTCGCGCCCGGCCCGGGTCTCGACCTCCGCCCCGAGGCGCGCCGCCAGCGTCTTCGGCTGCTGAGAGCGCAGCACGCCACCCATGCCGTCCTTCGGCCGCTCGACATGCAGCGCGATCCAGGGCGCGCGCAGTGCGTCCGCCAATTGCTTGGCCCGCCGCACCACGGCCTCGGCCGAGGCATCCGCGCCGATCAGCGCCAGCACGCGCTCACCCGCGGGCCACGGTCCCTTGATGGCATTGAGGCGCATATAGTCCTGCACATCGGCATCGACATGCTGAGCCGCGCGCCGCAGCGCGATTTCCCGTAGCGCGGTGAGGTTGCCTTCGCGGAAGAAGGCGCCGAGAGCGCGCCGGGCGGTTTCGGGCCGGTAGATTTTGCCCTCGGTCAGCCGCTTCCGAAGCTCGGACGGCGTGATGTCGATCAGTTCGATCTCGGCGGCGAGTTCGAGCACCTGATCGGGCAGCGTCTCGGTGACACGTACGCCCGTGATGCGTGCCACGTCGTCGTTGAGGCTCTCGAGGTGCTGCACGTTGAGCGTCGCCCAGACAGGCACCCCGGCCTCCAGCAGCTCCGCGACATCCTCCCAGCGCTTGGCGTGCGTACTGCCGGGCACGTTGGTATGGGCGAGTTCATCGATCAGGATGAGCTGGGGCCTGCGCTCCAAGGCACCGGCGAGATCGAATTCCTCGAGCGTCTGGCCCCGGTAAGGGATGCGGCGCGGCGGGAGGATCGGCAGATCGCCGATCTGCGCCGCCGTTTCGGCGCGGCCGTGGGTCTCGACGACGCCAATGACGACATCGACGCCCTCCGACGCCCGCTGCCGGGCCGCAGCCAGCATCGCCCAGGTTTTGCCGACCCCTGGCGCCGCGCCAAGGAAGATGCGCAGGCTCGCCCGTCCCTCGGCGGCGAGGGCGGCGGCCAGCGCATCCGGATCGGGGCGGGTCTCTTCCAGCATGCAGCCCCGGTGATACGCGCTTTAGACGCCGGCCGGAAGAAACGGCGGTCGCGGCGTCAGTGCCCGGTCTGCAGCAGGTCCGCGATCAGCCGCGGGTCGACATCCTCGATCCGGGGCGGCTGCCATCGCGGCGCGCGATCCTTGTCGACCACCATCGCCCGCACGCCCTCGGCGAAATCCGGCATCCGGATGATGCGGGTGACGAGAGCGAGTTCCGCCGCGAGGCACTCCTCCAGGGTGCGGTGCGCGCCCGAGCGGATGGCGGCGAGGCTCCAGCAGAGCGAGGAGGGCGACATCGTCCGCAGCACCTTGAGCACGGCCTCGCTCCAGGGCGTCGCCTCGGCTTCAAGGCGGGCGACGATCTCAGGCATGCTGTCCGCGCAGAAACAACGGTCGATCGCCGCAAGGTCAGGCACCAACGTGTAGGGTGGGAGCGGCCCGGTGAAGCGCGCGACCGCCGCAGACCCTTCCGAGGCAAGGGCCGCCGAGAGCGCCGGCAGGCGCGCAGCCGGGACGAAGGCGGTGGCGAGCGCCGCATGGACCGCGTCCGCCCCCTGCAGCCGATAGCCGCAGAGGCCCATATAGGTGCCAAGAAAACCGGGAAGTCGCGGCAGGAAATAGGTCGCGCCGATATCGGGGGCAAGGCCGATCGCGGTCTCGGGCATGGCCATGATCGCCGCCTCGGTCACCACCCGGTCGCTGCCGTGGGCGGAGATGCCGAGCCCGCCCCCCATGCAGAGCCCGCCGATGAGGCTGACATAAGGCTTCGGATAGCGTGCGATGACCGCGTTGAGCGCGTATTCCTCGGCGAAGAAGCGCTCCGCCTCGGCATGGTCACCGGCCAGAACATGCGACCGCACGGCGCGGATGTCCCCGCCGGCGCAGAAGGCACGGCCTTCGCCTTCGATGACCACAGCGGTGATGGCGTCATCGTCCCGCCAATCCTCGAGCGCCCCGCGCAGAACACGGATCATTGGCAGGTCGAGCGCGTTGAGCGCCTTCTGCCGGTCGAGCTTCAGCCGTCCGACACAGCCATCCCGCAGCACATGCACACCCGCGGCGGCGTCAGCGCCCTGGGTCTCGGTCTCCATCGCCTCGGTCTCCCATCCAGCGCCGGCGCGGCACGGCGCGAGCTTGGCGATCTTCCGGGGCAGAGGCAATGCGGGCGTCGGGCCGTCACGTTCAGGCGAGGGCGGGCGTCCTCGCGCCCCGCACGTCCAGCCGCCCCCGCACCCGATCGACCTCCGGACCCACGATCCGGATCGGCGCGCAGGCAAGCGCATCGCGGATCAACTGCGCTTCCGGTCCCTGCTCGCCGGACGACGCGCGCGAAGGCCAGTCCCCGCGTCCGATCCCAAGCGATGCACGGTCGCCGGTATCGAGAAAGCTCTCCGTCGGCAGCCCTTCCGACAGAATCACGGCATGACGGGTCAGCTCGACATGATGATAGGTCACAGGGCTGGTGACGATCTGGCGGACCGTCGTGCCGTTGACGAGCTGCTTGGCTGGGATGAGCACGCCATGAGCCAGGATGGCGTGGTCGGGCGAGAGCAGCAGGTCCCGGTGCGGCGCGCCCTCCGCGAAGGCATGGGCCTGGATGAGGATGGGATGGACCCGGTCCGGCTGCGGATAGGTCTCGCAATCGATGGTGCGCTGGCCGACCCACACGATGGGCAGAACCTCGCCGAGCACGGTCAGGACCTCATCGCCGGGTTGCAGCGCCTCCACCGGCTGTTCGCCTCGGGGCGTCGCGATGCGCGTGCCCGCAACGAAGCACGGCACGAGCGTGATGACGGTGTTGGCGCCCACCACTGTCGCGAGCAGACTGCCCTCCAACGTGCCGCCGAAGCTGATGGTCTCACTCGTTCCGCCGCCGCTCAGCGAGAAGGCGCCGGACGGGGCATCGAAGCTGCTCGACAGTCCAGTCACGCCGTCGAGCACGATGCTGTCGCCAGCGGCGAAGCCGGTCACGGTGTCGCCATTGAACGCCGAGATGGTGCCGGCGACGCTCCAGGCATCGCCGCTGTCGAAGGCGATGCTCGCGAAGGCCGTGATCTGGCCGCCGATGCCGGTCAGCGTTCCGGTCGTGCTCGCAGGTTCGGCGCCCAGTTCCAGCACGCTGCCTGCGCCGCCGCCCGTGACGGCGCCGATGAAGTCGGCACCGGCCTGCACCACCAGACGCTCGGCTACCCCGCTGGCAAAGCTGACGGCAGTGCCGCTCGTGGACGTGGCGTGAATGGTGCCGGCGTTTATGACCGTGCCCCCGACCATGGTGACGCCCGTCGTCGCGGCCAGGATGGTGGCGCCCGCCATGTTGGTGACGAGCCCCCCAGCGCCCGCGTTGACGCCGGCATTGGCGCCGTAGATGTAGCCGGCGTTGCTGACCGTGGCCGTCATGGCCCCCGTGGTAATGCCCACATAGCTGCCGATGACGGAGCCGCTCGCCGTGTTGGTGACGGTTCCTCCTCCGCCCAGGTAGATGCCATCGCCGTTCAACCCGATGGCTCCGACGGCGGCGCTGTTGGTGACGACGCCGACGCCGCCATAGATGCTGATGCCGGAGAAGTCCCCGTAGATACTTCCGGTGCCGCTGTTGACGACCGTGCCGCCGTTCTCCAGCGCGACGCCGTTGCCCTGCAGCGTCGTCGTCACGATCGTGCCGGTGTTGCTGATGGTTCCCGGCCCGCCCGCGATGTCGATGCCGCCGATGCCGCCGAAGATGGTTCCCGTGCCGGAATTGGTGACGCTGCCGCCGCCGGCGAGGTAGATGCCGACATAGACGTTGCTGGGCGCGCCGTTCACGACCTTCGTCGTGCTGGATTCGATAGTTCCGGTATTGGTCAGAATGGAGAAGCCGGAGCTCACGTCGACGCCGTTGTTGTAGCCGGAGATGACGCCGGCGTTCGTGATCGAGCCGCCGCCCGCGAGGTCGACGCCGTTCGCTCCCGCAGCGGTCGCGCTTACGCTGCCTTCATTGCTCAGGGTCCACCCTGTGATGGGAATGCCGCCGCTTGCAGGCCCGGTGATCGCCACCCCCGTCGCCGCCGTCACCGAGCCCGTAGTCGTGATCGTCGTGGGACTGACCGAGAGCGTGATGCCCTGCGTGATGGCGGTGGAAATGATATCCGACATGATCGCTCCCGGCTTGTCGACCAGGAGACCCTAGACCGTCGGTGTTGCAGAAGACCTAAGCGGAAGAATTCAAACCGTAAGGATTGGCAAAACTTCGACTACCGCTTCCGTGGGCGCAGGCTACGCAGGCGATAAAATCAGGTTAGCGTCCGGCCAGCCGGATCGCGATCGACCGCGCGTGCGCGCCCAGTCCCTCGGCTTCGGCCAGTTGAACGGCCGCAGGCCCGACAGCGGCCAAAGCCGCCGCATCGCCGGCCACCCAGGTTGTGCGCTTCAGGAAATCGAAAACGGACAGGCCGGAGGCGAACCGCGCCGTTCGTCCCGTCGGCAGGACGTGATTGGGTCCGGCGACATAATCGCCGACCGCTTCAGGAAGGTTCCGTCCAAGGAACGCCGCGCCGGCATGCCGGATGCGCGCGAAGAATGCCTCGGGCGCGTCCAACATGATCTGCAGATGCTCGGGCGCGAGGCGGTTGACGAGTTCGCTCGCCTCTTCCCAATCCCGCGCGATGACGATCGCACCGTGACGCGCCCAGCTGGCGCCCGCAATGGCCGAGCGGGGCAGGGGCAGGAGCGCGGCCGCGACCGCTTCGGCGACCTTGTCGGCGAAGTTTGTGTCCGTCGTGATGAGGATGCTTTGCGCCGACTCGTCATGCTCCGCCTGGGCGAGCAGATCCATCGCCACATGGGCCGGGTCATTGGCCTCGTCGGCGACGATCACGACCTCCGAGGGTCCGGCGATCCCGTCGATGCCGACGCGGCCGAAGACCTGCCGTTTGGCTTCCGCCACATAGGCGTTGCCCGGCCCGACGATGCGATCGACCGGAGCGATGGTCGCGGTGCCGAAGGCGAAGGCTGCGATGGCCTGCGCCCCGCCGACGCGATAGACCTCGGTGACGCCCGCCCGATGGGCAGCGGCCAGAACCAGCGGATTGAGCACGCCATCTGGCGCAGGCACGCAGAGCGCAACGCGCCCCACACCGGCGACCCGTGCCGGCAACGCGTTCATCAACACGGAGGAAGGGTAGGCGGCCTTGCCGCCGGGCACATAAAGCCCCACCGCGTCGAGCGCCGTCCAGCGCATGCCCAGGCGATATCCCGCGGCGTCCGCGGTCTCGAGGTCGCGCGGGAGCTGGGCTAGGTGGAACGCCTCGATCCGCGTCGCCGCCAAATCGAGCGCCGCCAGCAGATCAGGAGAGATCGCCGTCCGTGCCGCCGTGATCTCGGCGGCCGTCACACGGAGCCGCTCCGGCGTCATCGTGACCCGGTCGAAACGGCTCGTCGCCTCGCAAAGAGCCGCGTCACCGCGCGCGCGCACATCGGCGACGATAGCCGCGACCGCGTCGCCCACGCTTTCGGTCGTCTCTCGCGCCTCGCCGAGGAGCGCCGCGAAGTTCGTTTCGAAATCGGCCTCGGCAGTTGAGAACCGGCGCATCAGCCGTTCGCCTCGCCGAGGGCCTGCCGGAAGCGCGCGATCCAGGCGCCGATGACCTCGGGCCGTGTCTTGAGGGCCGCGCGGTTGACGATGAGGCGGCTCGTCACCGCGGCGATGACCTCTGTTTCGACCAGGCCGTTGGCCCGCAGCGTCGAGCCGGTCTGGACGAGATCGACGATCAGCCGCGCAAGGCCGAGGCGCGGGGCGAGTTCCATGGCTCCGCTGAGATGGACGACATCGGCATGGACGCCACGCGCGGCATAGTGGCGGCGGGCGATGTTCGGGTATTTCGTCGCCACCCGCACGCGCGACCAGCGGCCGGCGTCGTCCGCCCCCGCCGTCTCGGAAGGTTCGGCGACCGAGACGCGGCAGCGGCCGATGCCGAGGTCGAGGGGCGCGTAGATCTCGGGATAGTCGAACTCCATCAAGACGTCGGCCCCGCAGATGCCGATCTCGGCCGCTCCGAAGGCGACGAAGGTCGCCACGTCGAAGGAGCGCACCCGCACGATGTCGAGCGCCGGATGGCTGGTCGGGAAGCGTAGCCGCCGGCTGCCCTCGTCGACGAGGTCGGAGGACGGCGCGATGCCCATGCGGGCCAGCAGCGGCAGGCAATCCGCCAGGATGCGGCCCTTGGGCAGCGCCATGACAATGCCGCTGCCGGCTGGCTCATCGGCAACGGGTTGCGTGCGGGGCAGGTCGAGCGCTTGGGTCATGACGTGCCGCGTCTAGCATCCACCACGCCCGGGACAAAGCCGCGTCAACGCCCGGCGGCCAGGATAAAGGCGCAGAGGAAATGCAGCAGCGGGTTGCGCGCGACCTCGCTCGTCGCCGCAGGCGGCAGCGACTTGCCCAACATGTGCCGGCGACGGTACTCCGCCGCCTTGAACCAGGGCGCGGGATCAAGATCGCGCGGCGCGCCGATGGCGAGGTAATGGGCGAACACGTCGCGCGCACGGCCAAGTTCGCTGCCGTAGGTCGCCAGGTAGAAGCCGATATCGAAGACGGGCAGGGGGCTGAACCGGCGCTCCGGCCGATGGGTCAGATAATGGCGCAGCGCCGGCTCCCCGGGTGTCAGCCCGTATTCGGCGCGATACCAGCCGGGGTCGAAGTAGAGACTGGGCCGGTGCCCCAGCGCCTCGCCCTCGAGCACATAGTGGCAAAGCGGACTCATGGCGCCCGGAGGGGCGTAGCGTTGCCGGTACCAGACGCCGTCGAAATAGGGATTGGGGCGCCGGTATTCGCGCCAGCCGTCGGAGACATAGTGGTCGACGGCGTCCAACCCGGCCTGATGCACGTCCGGCCCGTTGATATAGTAGTAATTGGGGTCGACGAGGCCCGACGCGCGGAGAATGTCGCTTTCGTCTCGGGGCAGGCGTCCCTCGGCCTGTCCGCGTGCCTGGTAGTGCTCGAACGGGTCCAGCCCCGCCGCGCCGACATCCGGGTTCCGCGCGGCATAGAAGCGGGCATCGAACCCGGCATGCGGGCTTGCCGATCCGTCGCGGCGATGGCGCAGGTAGTGGGCGAGACACGACACTTGGTCCGGCACGGCATGGGTGGCGCGGTACCAGTTCGGGTCGAACCATGCGATCGGCCGCTTTCCTTCGGCCTCACCGTGGTTCAGGTAGTGGAGCAGGGGGTCGCCTTCCGGCGCCGCCGCGAACTGAGCCTGGTAGAAGCCCGGATCGAAGATGGGGTTCGGCCAGCGGCCTTCCTGCCAGCCGCGCGTCAGGTAATGCTCGGCCGGATCGACGGCCGCTGCCGCGATATCGGCATGGACGCCCCGGTACCATTCTGCATCGATAGCGGCGCACGGGCTGCCGGCCCCGGTTTCGGCCTCGGCGCGCGTCGCCGCGAGGCCATCCACGTCTGCAACCTCTTCCATCGGCAAAATCGCGGTCCCCGGCGCTCGACGCGCGGGGGGCACTCTAAGCTGTTTTAGAAGATTGTCGGCCCCTATAGCGCGAAGTCGAGCGCCTCGATCGGATCCTCCTCGTTCGCGATCCGCGCCGCCGGGGCCACGGCGGACGCCACCACGGATTGCGATGCTGCCGCCCCTGGCCGCGTCTGGCGGAGGGAGAGGCGATAGCTGAACCGGTCCCACCGCATCGACGCATGCAGCAGCAGCATCGGCCGTCCGCCCACGTCCCGCATCAGGCGGCGCATGGAAAAGATCGGCGCGCCCGGCGCCAGATCGAGATGCTTGGCGATCTTCGGTGGCGCCGGAGCCGCGCTCAGCAGCTGCTCGGCGCTGTCGGCCACATGACCGTGCAGCTTGAGGGCGTCGAGAAGCTGCAAGCGGCCCAGCAGGTCCTCCGTGAGTTCGCGGCCGATGTGCTCGGGCAGATGAACCGACGTATGGCTGACCGGCTGGCCGTGCCGGCGCCTGAGCCGTGTAACCCACAGGACGCGGCTATCGGGCGGGACCTCCAGCGTCTCGGCGAGATCCATCTCTGGGCGGATCCAGCGGAAGCTCAGCACGCGCGGGCGCATGTCCGCAGACTCCGCGACATGCGCCGCGAAGGCTTCGGTCACGTCCGCGACGATCGGAGCGGGGCGAGGCAGAACGGTGGCGCTCCGCCCCTGGCTCCGCTCGATCAGCCCGGCGCGCTCCAGTTCCTCCAGGCCGCGGCGGATCGTGATGCGCGAGACCAGGAAGCGCCGCTCGAGGGCGCATTCGCTGGGGAGGAGGCCGCCCGCGGGATAGCGATCCGAGAGGATCTCGTCGCGCAGCGCTTGATAGACCCGCGCATACAATGGTGGCCCGGATGATGGGGAGACCTTGGGTGCCATGACGTTTCGTATCCCGATCCTGTCAGCCTGACGGGGACCAGGCATCATAATAGGCCAGCACCTCCGCCACCGGGAGGACGTCGGCGTATTTCTTGTGCATGTCGTAGAGGTTGGCGAAGTGCGGGCTCTCGTGCAGATCGGCCACGCATTCCTCGGGGACGATCGTGCGGTATCCGCGAGAGAGGCTGTCCACCACCGTCGCCCGCACGCAGCCCGAAGTGGAGCCGCCGGTGACAATCACCGTGTCGCACCGAAGATAGACGAGCAGAGACTGCAGATTGGTCTCATGAAAGGCCGATGGCATGAGCTTGTTGATGACATGATCGCGCCCAGGATCGATGCGCAGACGGGTGTCGAGGCCGGCACGCCGCGATCCGCGCCTCACGTTTCGCAGGGAGTCCGGGGCATCGTCCCGGCAGCCGAAGACGCCGCAGTCACTGCCATCCTCACGATAGGCGACGTAGGTCCAGACCACCGGCAGGCTCCGCGCGCGCGCCAATTCCGCCAGGCGGTTGACGTAGTCGAAGGCGAGGGGGTCGTTCTCGTAGGCGGTCGGGAACTCGCCGACGGCGGTATAGGCGTTCTGCCAGTCGACATTGACGAGCATCGGCCGGGTGCCGAAGCCGAAGGCGCGGCGGCGGGGATCGGCGCGCAACTCTGAGAACAGCTGCCGCGCCGTCTTGCCGGAGCTTTCCATCCCGACGTCCTCAGCGCCCGGCCCGCAGCCGCGCAAAAGAGAAGCAGAGAGCACCGGCCGCGCGATCGGGCATGGAGAATACTCCTGTGGCGAGAGATCGGCGCGAGGTCGACACGGGCGAGCCTGCGCCATCTGCGTCCGGAAGAAAACCCTTCGTGCGGCCGGCGCCCGCCGCACCGCTTCCCCTGAACGCGCCACCGCTCTGCCGGCGCGCGGCTATCGCCGCTCATGCGCCTCGGCTAGCGTTTGGCTCCAACCTCCGGAGACTGCCTTGGTGCTGCGCAAACTGGCCCTGACCCTCCTGCTCCTGCTCTCGGCCGCGCCAATGGCGAGGGCGAACGACAAGCTGACGGTCCTGCTCGACTGGTTCGTCAACCCCGATCACGCGCCGCTCTTCGTCGCGCAGTACATCGGCGCTTACAAGAAGGAGGGGCTGGATGTGCATTTCATCGCGCCGGCCGATCCCAGCACGCCGCCACGGGAACTCGCGGCGGGCCAGGGCGACCTGGCGCTCAGCTACCAGCCTCAGCTCTATATGCTGGTCGACCACGGCTTGCCCGTGGTGCGCGTCGGCACACTCATCGACAAGCCGCTGAACACGCTGACGGCGCTCGCCGGGAGCGGCATCAAAACGATGCGCGACTTCAAGGGCAAGCGCATCGGCTACTCCGTCAGCGGCGTCGAGGACGCGCTCGTCGGCACCATGCTGCAGCACGTCGGCCTGTCACTGTCGGACGTGACGATGGTGAACGTGAACTTCGCCCTCGTCACCGCGCTGCTGTCGCACCAAGTGGACGGGGTCATCGGCACCTATCGCAACTTCGAGGACAACGAGCTTGCCGAGCGGGGCGCCAAGCCGGTCATCTTCTCGCCGCAGGATTACGGCGTGCCGATGGACGACGAGCTGATCATCCTTGCCAACAAGCACCGCCTGAGCGATCCGCGCATCCCGCGCTTCCTCGAAGCGGTGAAGGAGGGCACGGCCTATCTCATCGCACATCCCGCACCCATGTGGGCGCGCTTCGCGGCCGAGCATCCGGACCTCAACAACACACTCAACAAGACCGCCTGGTTCCAGACCGTCGCTTACTTCGCGCGCGATCCCTTCCGGCTCGACGAGGCCCGCTACCGCACCTATGAGGCGTTCATGGTCTCCCACCACCTCATCACCCACGCGCTGCCGCTATCGGACTATGCCGTGCAGCTGAAGCAGCCCTGAGCCAGCGCGATGGACGAGGCGCCGATCGACTTCGAGCACGGGCTGTTCGGGCGGCTGCGGCGGGATGCGGCGGATGCCTGGGCGCTCTACACGCACCACCCTTTCCTCAAGGCGCTGGCGCTCGGCACCCTGCCGCTGGACGGCTTCCGGCGCTTCCTCGTGCAGGACTACCTCTATCTGATCCAGTATGCGCGGGGTTACGCGCTGGGCGCCTACAAGAGCGAGAGCCTGGAGGACGTCCGCGCGGCATCGAAGATCATGGCGGCGATCCTCGACGTGGAGATGCCGCTCCACATCGCCTACTGCGCCGAATGGGGGCTCACGGAAGAGGAGATGGCCGCCGCCCCCGAGGATATGCGGATGGTCGCCTATACCCGGTTCTTTCTCGAGCGCGGGATGGCAGGCGACAAGCTCGACCTCGATGTCGCGCTGGCGCCCTGCATCGCGGGCTATGCCGAAGTGGCCCAGTGGATGCTGGCCAACCCGAATACGATCCTGCAGGGCAATCCCTACGCCGCCTGGATCGAGGCCTATGCGGGCCGCGAATACCGCGCGGCGGCAGGCCAAGCGATCGCCGGGCTGGACGCGCTCGGCCAGCGGCGCGGCGCCGAGGCGCGTTACCCGTCGCTGTTGAAGACCTTTCGCACGGCGACGCTGCTGGAGGCTGACTTCTGGGGCATCGGCTGGCCGCCGTGACCCGGCACAGGCTTACGGATGCGGCGCATCGCGCGCCCGGCATCCTGATCGAGCGGCTGACGCTCCGCTTCGATGGCTTGCCCGTCTTCGAAGATTTGTCGCTCGTGATCCCCGGGGGGCAACTCGTCGCGCTGCTGGGGCCAAGCGGCGTCGGCAAGAGCAGCCTCCTCAAGGTGCTCGCGGGGCTGGCGATGGCCGACGGCGGAACCGTGCGCGCCAGCGACGGCGACCCGCTCTCCGGCCGCATCGCCTATATGGGGCAGACCGATCTCCTCTATCCCTGGCTGCGCGTCATCGACAACGTCATGCTCGGCAGCCGTCTGCGGCGGGAGCGGCCGGACCCGGCGCGGGCGATGGACCTGCTCGCGCGCGTGGGCCTCTCGGAACGGGCGAGGGCGCTGCCGATGGAGCTTTCGGGCGGCATGCGGCAGCGGGCCGCTTTGGCACGGACGCTCTACGAGGACCGGCCGATGGTGCTGATGGATGAGCCCTTCTCGGCGCTCGACACGGTCACGCGCGCACGCGTGCAGGTTCTGGCCGCCGAGCTGTTGCGGGGTCGCACGGTGCTGCTCATCACCCATGATCCGATGGAGGCCTGCCGCCTCGGCCACCACCTTGTGGTGCTCGCCGGCGACCCGGCCGTGCTGAGCGCGCCCATCGTAGTGCCCGGCCAGACCCCGCGCGCCCTGGACGACCCCGACCTGCTGCGCATCCAGGGTCAGCTCATGCGGCAGCTCACCGAGAGCGCGGCGGCATGAGGCGCGGCCAAGCCATCGCGCGTCCACTGACGACCCTTGCCGGGCTGTTGTTCGCCTGGTGGTGCATCACCCGCTTCACCGGCGTCCCGGCCTTCATGCTGCCCGATCCCGCATCCGTCGGGCGCGCCATGCTCGCCCAGGGCCCGCTGCTGTTCTGGAGCACGCTCACGACGCTCGCCGAAATCGTACTCGGCCTCATCATCGGTACGGTGCTCGGCGGAGGGCTGGCCTTGGTCATGGTCTTCTCACCCCTGCTGCAGCGCTGGCTCATGCCGCTGCTGCTGCTGAGCCAGGCGGTGCCCGTCTTCGCCCTCGCGCCGCTTCTGGTTCTGTGGTTCGGCTTCGGCATCAGTTCCAAAGTCGTCATGGCGGTGCTGGTGATCTTCTTCCCGATCACCGCCTCGTTCTTCGACGGGCTGAGACGCACCGACATCGGGTGGATCGACCTCGCGCGGACGATGAACGCCTCGCCCTGGACGATGCTGCGCCACGTGCGGCTGATGGCGGCGCTGCCCTCCTTCGGGGCGGGGCTGCGGGTCGCGGCGGCCATTGCGCCCATCGGCGCCATCATCGGCGAGTGGGTCGGGGCGTCCGCCGGCCTCGGCTACGTCATGATGAACGCCAATGCGCGCGTCGAGACCGATGTGATGTTCGCGGCGCTCTTCGTGCTGGCCGTCGTCGCCATCCTGCTCTGGGTGATCGTCGACCGGCTGCTGAAACGGCTGCTTTACTGGGCGCCGGACACGACGGCGCCCTGATTACCGGGCATGGCTGACGCGGCAGGCGTGATCCTGCAGCGCCTCGCCGTTGCCGAAGTCGCCCGCCGCCGGATCGGCATGGTTGTCGAGCAGGATGAAGCCCGGCAAGCCGCCTGCGAAGGTCTCGCCGGCCAGCACCAGGGTATGGGCGCCCATGTCGGCGCGGGCGCCGGGTTCGTCATCGGCCAGGAGGTCGAAGGGATTCGTTGTGCCGAGCGTCCCCCCGTCGATGCGGATCGCCCGCCAGGACCGTCCTGCCAACGGCACGGGGAAGGGGGCCCAGCGCGTGCCCACCGCATCCGCATGCTGCGCCAGCGCGTCGCGCACATCGGCACGGATGCAGTCGATATGGATATGCAACTGGTCCTGGGTACGGCCGGTGACGGCGTTGATGGCGAGGCTGAGATCCTGCCGCGGCAGGGTTTCGCCGAGCCGGGCATCAACGAGCGGCGTCTGATCCCACGCCTCGGCGAAATAGTTGGGCGCGCCCTTCGCCAACACCGCCGGGCTTTCGATGCCGGTGATCCTTGCCGTGGGGATGAGCAGATACTGCGTCTCGCCAACGATGTCCTTGAGGATGGCATAGCCCTGGGCGAGATCGACCTTGGCGCAGGGCGCCGGGTGTCCGAAGGTCCTTTGGTCCGCGACACAGCGGCCATGGACGATCTTCCACAGGATGTTGGGGTCGGTCGCCGCACCGAGGAAGACGATGGGCAGAAACGCGACCACGACGGCAAGGGCGGCGATGACGCCACGCAGCCAGTCGAACGGAACCCGAAAAGCCTGCTGCCGCATGCCGCCGTCCACCACCACCATCAGGCGGCCAGCATATCGCAGACCCTGTGAGGCTGTCCCGTGACCGCTCGCGGACCTATCGGCGGCATCCTTGGAAGCGGCTGGCTCGACCTCATCTCTACCCTCCGGCCAAGGCTCGCGAACGGGATCGAGGACACCATGACGATTGAGATGAAGCTGCTGCTCTGGTCCGTCGTCATCGGGCTGCTGCAATGTCTGGCGACCGGCATGGCCGTGTCCTCCCACCGGGGGATCGGCTTCAGCAGCAGCGCTCGGGACGATCAAGAGCCCATCGGCGGCATCGGCGGCCGGGTCATTCGCGCCTTCGCCAACTTCAAGGAAACCTACGTCTTCTTCGTCGTCCTGGTCCTTGCGGGGCAGGTGCTGGACCGCCACTCCGCGCTTACCGTGATCGGCGCGAACCTCTATTTCTGGGGACGCCTCGCATATTGGCCGCTCTACGTCGCCGGGGTTCCCATGGTTCGCTCCCTCGTCTGGGTCGTCGCGATCCTTGGCCTCGTCCTTATGCTTATCGGCGTTGCGTAAGATATTCGTTGATCTTTCCAGTGCGAGCCGGTAGGAAATCCACGTGATTGTTCGCGAGATGCGCGAACGGTGATTCTCGTTCGACCGCTGGTCCGGCTATCGGAGCAGCTTCGGGTGTCATCTTTTTCCGAACGATCTTCTTCAAACCTGTTCCACTCCGCATCGCGCGGGGAGCAAGGACACGAACTGCCCGGATGAGCTTCCGGGCGGCGTGGAGACTATTTTGACTGAAATTATCTCGACCACCAACGACAGCTTCGCCTCCCTGGGGCTGATCGAGCCGATCCAACGTGCCCTCGCGGCGCTGTCCTTCACCGCGCCGACACCGATCCAGGCGCGCGCCATCCCCGAGCTTCTGGCCGGGCGCGACCTGCTGGGCGTCGCCCAGACCGGCACCGGCAAGACCGGCGCCTTCGCCCTGCCCATTATCCAGCACCTACTGGCGGAGAAGGTGCGCTACAGCCCCTATCGCACGCGCGTACTGATCCTGGCGCCGACGCGTGAACTCGCGCTCCAGATCGACGAGAGCATCCGCCGCTTCTCGGCCGGCACCGGCCTCCGCACCGTCGTCATCCTCGGCGGCGTCGGCCGCACGCCGCAGGTTCAGCGCATGCAGCGCGGCACCGACATCGTCGTCGGCACGCCGGGCCGCATCAAGGACCTGATGAACACGCGGGAGCTTCTGCTCGACCAGGTGACGCACTTCGTGCTCGACGAAGGCGACCAGATGCTCGATCTCGGCTTCATCCGAGACATCCGCACGATCATGGCCGCGCTTCCGGCCAAGCGGCAGTCCATGCTCTTCTCCGCGACCATGCCGACGGAGGTGGGCAAGCTCGCCTCCAGCCTGCTGCGTGATCCGGTGCGGGTCCAGGTCCAGGCGGAAACAGCGACGCCCGACAAGATCGAGCAGCACGTCTATTTCACCGATGCCGGCGGCAAGAAGCACCTGCTGGTGAACCTGCTGCGCGACGCCTCGATGGAGCGCGTGATCGTCTTCACCCGCACCAAGCGCGGCGCCGACAAGGTGGCCGAGCATCTTGAGGGCGCGGGCATTCCGGCCGAGGCCATGCACGGCAACAAGAGCCAGAACGCGCGCCAGCGCAGCCTGGAGCTGTTCAAGAACGGCCAGGCTCGGGTGCTTGTCGCCACCGACCTCGCGGCGCGCGGCATCCACGTCACCGGCATTACGCACGTCATCAACTACGAGCTGCCGAACGAGCCCGAGAGCTATGTGCATCGTATCGGCCGCACGGCGCGCGCCGGGGCATCCGGTATCGCCTTCGCGTTCTGCGACCCGAGCGAGCAGGCGTTCCTCCGCGCGATCCAGCGGCTGACCGGCGTCGTCATGCATGTTGCCGGGCCGCATGCCGTCTCAGCGGTTGGCGACCATCCGCCGGCGGAGATCGTGCCGATCCGGCCCGCCTCCTCGGCGCCAGACGCCGATCGGCCGAAGCGCCGCGGCCGCCGCTCGGGCTCGGGCCGCCGTCCGCGCCAGAACAAGGCCGCCTGACCACCGAACCCCAAGCCGGAGGCGTCTTTGCCTCTGGCCTTGCGGGGGCGGTGTCCGTAGGAGAAGCGCTTCTTCACCTGCGAGTTCCTGCCGATGGCCGTCTATACCGAAGTCACCGACGACGCCCTGCGCGCCTTCCTCTCCGCCTATGATATCGGCGAGGTAGTGGCATTCCGGGGCATCGCGGAGGGCGTCGAGAACAGCAACTACATGCTGCGAACGACGGCGGGCGACTTCATCCTCACCCTCTACGAAAAACGCGTGGATCCTGCGGACCTGCCCTGGTTCCTGGGGCTGATGCAGCATCTGGCGTCACAGGGCGTCACCTGCCCGCAGCCGGTGCCGGGACGGGACGGGGAGGCTTTGCGCATCCTGGCCGACCGCCACGCAGCGATCACGACCTTCCTGCCCGGCATCTGGCCGCGCCGCCCGCAGATCGCGCATTGCGGGCCGCTCGGGCAGGCGCTGGGCAGGCTGCATGAGGCCGGCGCGAGCTACGCGCCCCGCCGTCCGAACGCGCTCGGCCCGAACGGTTGGCGTCCGCTGCTGGAGCGCAGCCTCGGCCGCGCCGACGAGGTGGCGCCGGGTCTTGGCGCCGATCTGTCCGCCGTGCTCGACCGCCTGCTGGCAGATTGGCCGCGTGACCTGCCCGAGGGCCAGATCCATGCCGATCTCTTTCCCGACAACGTCTTCTTCCTCGACCACAAGATCTCCGGACTTATCGACTTCTATTTCGCCGCGACCGATCTGCTCGCCTACGACCTCGCCATCTGCCTCAATGCGTGGTGCTTCGAGGCGGACGGCGCCTTCAACGTGACGCGCGGGCGGGCTTTGATCGCCGGCTACCAGAGCGTGCGGCCTTTGACCGCGGCGGAGGGCGACGCGATGCCCATCCTCGCGCAAGGCGCCGCTCTCCGGTTCCTGCTGACGCGCCTCTACGACTGGCTCAATACGCCGCCGGGCGCCCTGGTGACGCCCAAGGACCCGGTTGAGTATCTGCGCAAGCTGCGGTTCCATCGCCACGCCACGGGGCTCGCCGCCTATGCCGGGTGATGAAACCTCGGCCACGGCCGAAGGACGTGTCGTCGAGATCTGGACCGATGGCGGTTGCAAACCCAACCCAGGACCCGGCGGCTGGGCCGCGATCATGCGGTTCGGGGCGGCTGAGCGGGCGCTTTCGGGCGCCGAGGCTGCGACCACCAACAACCGGATGGAGCTGACGGCGGCGGCCGAAGCGCTGGAGGCGCTGACCCGCCCCTGCACCGTGGTTCTCCATACCGACAGCGAGTATCTCCGCAACGGCATCACGCGGTGGACGACGGGCTGGGTGCGGCGCCGCTGGCGCAATGCGGCGGGCGATCCGGTCGCCAACATCGATCTTTGGCAGCGCATCCTGGCGGCGGCCCAGCGACACGAGATCGACTGGCGCTGGGTGCGTGGCCATGCCGGTGACGCCATGAACGAGCGCGCCGACGCTATGGCGACCGAGGCGCGCGCTAAGCTGACCGGCGGCTAGCTGAAGGATGCGCTCCTAGATACCGCCTTCATTGACCTCAGCTTCTTCAGCGGCGGCTCCTTCAGCAGCGGCATCCTCCCCCGCAGTCTCCGGAATTACGGCGGACGCGGTCTCCGCGTTCTGATGCTTCTCGGGTGGCGGCTCCTTGGCCCGATCCCGAGCGGCGCCCAGATAATCGAAAACGAGCGGATCA
This sequence comes from Pseudomonadota bacterium, assembly GCA_019351895.1. GTDB lineage: Bacteria > Pseudomonadota > Alphaproteobacteria > Acetobacterales > Acetobacteraceae > Acidisoma. Next base: position 168,155 of record JABBOH010000001.1, on the reverse strand, counting down.
TGCCCCTCGAAGACCACGCGGTATTCGGCGCCCATGGGAGCGTGCGACGCCTGATCGATCCGGCTGACCTTCTGGATGGTCCACCCCTCACCGCGATCGACCAGGGTGGGCGGGAGCGTCACGATGCGCGCGGGCGGGCGTTTCTCATCGCGTCCACGCCCGCCGCCGCCCGGGCCGCCAGGACGGCCTTTGCCGCCTTTGCGGTCCCGGCTGTTCATGTCGAACTGGGCGGGTGCGGCTGACTTAGCCTTGGGCGCTCCAGGAGCCTTAGGCGTTCCAGGAGCCTTGGGCGTTCCAGGTGATTTAGCCATAAGGCACCTCCTCTTTCGGACGAAGATCGAACTTAGAGAAGTACGACGATCGCGGATACACACGACCAAGCTGGAGCCTTCTTCTGGAAAGTAGGGGAGGGCGCGCCCGTCAGGCGTTGGCCGGCACCAAGGCTTCCCGGGTCGCTTCCCCGGTGCCCTGTAATCCGAGCAAGGCGAGATCCGTGTCGATCTCGGAGGGCAATAGCTCGATCGCGAGCTCGACGCCCACAGCCCCTTTTTCGCCTTGCCGGGGAGTTCCTCGAACTCCGTTTGGTCGGCCCCGGGGATGCGAGCCTCCAGCGTCAGATGCACCGCGGTAATGGCGAACCCGTCGCCGACCGTGTCGAGCGTGACCTCGGCCTCCGTCTCCATGTGGCTGGCCGTCAGCTGCGCCTCTCGGAGAATAAGCGAGAGGGCCATCGTGAAGCAGCCGGCAGGTAACCGGCAATTTAGTTGCCGCCGCGCCGGACCAGGTGTTCACCCGGAGTGGTGCGTGTGTTGCAGCAACGAAAGGCGTCCTCCATGTCGATCCCCGGACGCCGCGGCGATAACCCGACAGCCATGGCAGCCACTCTGCCCTTTCCGGAGAGGGCGGCGCGGCGCCGTTCGCAGCTCGAGGATTTCCTCGTCCTGCGTCGCAACCTGCTCGAGTTGTGGGGCGAGCCTGCCTACACCGAGACTTTTTTGCCGGGGCGATTCCTGGGCCGCACGCAGGTTCTGCTGAACGACCCCGCCGGCATCCGCCACGTGCTGATCGAGAACGCCGACAACTACGACCGCAACGCCAGCACCATGCGCATCCTGCGGCCCCTGCTCGGCGGCGGCCTTTTCCTGGCGACGGGCGAGGCCTGGCGCCACCGGCGCCGTACCATCGCGCCCGCCATGTCGCCGCGGATGATGCCGATGCTGGCCCGGCATGTCGCGACGATCGCCGAGGAGACGGTGGCGGAACTCGGCGCCTGCTTCGGCCTCGTTAATCTCCTCGGCCATCTGCAGCGCCTTGCCTTGCGCATCGCCGCGCATTCGATGTTCTCGCTCGAAGCCACCGGCTTCAGCCGGGAGATGCGGGAGAAGCTGATGGATTACGGGCTGCACCATACGCGGCCCGACATGTTCGACCTCATGTTGCCGGCGGCCATCCCCTCGCCGGGAGATCGCGCCCGCGCGCGGTTCCGCACCGAGTGGACGGCCATGATGGACCGCGTCATCGACATGCGGAGCGCGCTGGGTCCGCCGCCCGAGGAGGCGCGGGACCTGTTCGACATGCTGGCCGCGGCGCGCGACCCGGAGACGGGCAGGGGCTTCGACAGAGCCGAATTGCGGGACGAAGTGTCCACCATGATCATCGCGGGGCATGAGACGACGTCGACCGCGCTGTTCTGGGCTTGCTACATCGCGGCCAAGCTGCCCGCGCTACAGGCTGAGATCGCCGAGGAAGTGCGCGGCGTGGACCTTTCCCCCGGCGTCGCGGCGGAGGCGCTCAAGCGCCTCGTCTATACGCGCGCGTTCGTCGACGAGGTGTTGCGCCTCTACCCGCCGGCCTTCCTGATGGTCCGGGTGGCCCGAGAGGCCGACAGCATCCTCGGACATTCCATTGCCCCCGGCACGGTCGTCAGCATCGCACCCTGGGTGATACACCGCCATCACGCGTATTGGACGGACCCCGAGACCTTCAATCCCGGCCGCTTTCTGCCCGGGGCGAAACCGCCTGCGCGCTTCAGCTATTTGCCCTTCGGCGCCGGTCCGCGCATCTGCGTCGGCGCGCAGTTCGCGCTGACCGAGGCCGTTCTGGTGCTGGCGCGCCTTATGCAGACCTTCGAGTTCCAGCTTGCCGGTGGAGGCGGCATGCGTCCCGTCGGCAGGGTCACGACGCAGCCCGATCGGCCGACGCCCTTCATCCTGACGCGCCGCCGAGTGCCGGCCGCTCCACGCCCCTGAACCTCAACCCCTCAAACTCAGGCGGAGGCGCCGGTCGCCGCCACGGGCGACCTGACGCGGCCGCGGGTGCTGGCGCTGACACCGGCACCGGCACCGGCGCGAACGCCTTTGCGTGCCGGCTCGGCGGCTATCGCCGGCTCCATCGCGCTACCGAGATAAAGAGCCGCGAGTTCGACTGCCTGATCGGAGGATTTCCGTAGGCTCGGCCGTGATCCGGTCGGTCCCAGGTATCGTGCGGGATCGCTGTCGATTTCCTCCAGCACAGCCCGCAGCGCATCATAGGTCTCGACCGGGACGACATGGCCGCAGCCGGGCGATACATCCTCGGCCAGGGCTCCGCGGTCCGAGGTGACAACCCAGCACCCCGCCTGCAGGGCCTCACGCACCACAAGCCCATAGCTTTCCGGCCAGATGGAGGGCGCGATCAGCACGTCGATGTCGCGATAGAGATCCGCCACCTCGGATTGCGGCAGCTTCCCCCGGAAGCGTACCGGTGTCGTGCCCCAGCTCGCGCGGTGTTCGATGCCCGGTTGCAGGGCGTGGTCGATGACGAGGATCTCGAGATTGCGGCATCCGGATAGCATGACCGCGGTCTTGAACAGGTTGTAGCCTTTGTGCAGCGACACGCCGCCGACATGGGCCACCCTCACCTTGCCGTGCGCGGACGGGCTGCGCGGGCCGAGCGCCACCGGCGGCAGACCGTTCCCAATGACCCGCAGGTTCGGGACCCCGCAACGCGCATGCAGTGCCGCGAAACTCTGAGAGACCGTCAGCACCTGCGCGGCATCGCCGAGGATGTCCGCGCAATGGCTCATCCGGCTGAAGCGGGTCACGCCGTGCCGCGCGAGTTCCATCAGGGGCCGGGTGTAATCGTAGCAATCCACCGCGCCGCAGCTATCCACCAGGAACTGCCTGTCCGAAATCCACCAGCCATCGTGCAAGGTGACGTAGTAAGGGATGCCCCGCGCGCGCGCCACTTCGCACACGGCGAGGGTCAGCCGCTGGACGCAGTGGAAGTGGATCACATCGGGAGAAAAACGATCAAGGCAGGTGGCGAAAGCTTCACCCATCCGCTCGTCGGAGATGCGGCTGTCGATTTCCGGATCGTCGGGCGTCGTCACGCCGGTGACGCGGATGCCGTTCCAGACATGGCTGGACAGACGGTAAGGATCAGGCGAACCCTCGATCCCCGTGAAGACCTCGATCTCGATCTGGTCGCCATACAGCCGTTGCAGGTCGAGTGCATTATCTGCGACGACGCGGGTGGCGCCGCCCACCGCCTGCGGCGGGAAGTAGACGTTGACGATAAGCACACGCCGACGCGCGCTGCGGGCCTGCGGCGCAGCCGTGACCGCGCCGAAGATGTCGTGCAGGTTCCTGGCCATCACCGCCGTCGTGTAGGCCGCGCCTGCGGCGGTCCTCGCAGCGGACCCCATCCGTCGGCGCTCGTCGGCACTCGACACGAGGCGCGTCAGGGCCCGATACCAGTCCTCGGGCGTGGTCGCGAAAAGGACGGTTTCGCCATCGACAGCGACCTCCCGGTAGGTTTGGGTCGGCGTGACGACGGAGGGGATGCCCAGCATCGCCGCCTCCAGCCACTTGATCTCGCTTTTGCAATCGGCGACCGGCCCTGGCGTCAGCACGGCGAGGTTGATGTCCATGCCGCTCAGAACGCGCCAGTAGGCGTCTATCTTCCAGACCGGCTCGATCAGCATGATCTGATCGGCAAACGGGCTGAGCGACGGCGGCAGCTTCAGATAGCCGAGGATGACGAGCCGGACCTCGGGATGCTCGGCGAGGATCAGCGGTAGGGCCGGAGCCAGCTGAACCTCGAAATCCTCGTTATGCGCCTTGGTGCCGGTGCCATAGAACAGCCTCACACAGCCATCGCCGGGATGGGTGGGACGCGCCGCCATCGCGCGTTCATGCGGCGCATGCAGACCGTTGCGATGAACGAAGGCCCGCCCGCTGCGCACCACGGGTGCCATGCGCGCCGCGAGCGATGTGGTGGAGGCGAGCCCGTAGTCGCAGAGCGCCATGGCGCCCTTCAGCGCCTCGGCGGCGATGACGAGCGTGGCATAGAGGCTGCGGGATATCTGGCCCCCATAGCTCGCGAACTCGGGCGGGAAGTACGCCTCGTCGAACATGAGATCGTCGATTTCGTAGAATGCCGGAACCTCGGCGCGGCGGGTCGCAAGGATGGCGTCGACGATCTCGGGCGTCGCCGGAACGCGGTAGAAGATGACCGCGTCCAGCCCCGGCAGCCGTTGATGAAAGCCGTCGAGCGGGTCGCGGATGTCAAAGAGGGTGACTGTGACACCGAGTTCCGCGAGCTGGGCGCGCTTCTGCTCCACCCGATAGAAGCGGCATTGCGCGAGCCCCATGTCGGCCACGATGGCGATGCTGCGAATGTCGCGCCGCGCTCGCGCCACTGCCGTCGGTGCTGTTGTCGCCTGCATGGAGACCAACGCGACGGCGTCCCTCATGCAGCTGCGCGCCTGCACGTCGAAGCCCTGCTCCGCGAGCCACAGCGCCTCGGCCTGCCCGGCCTCGAAACCGCTGCGGCAAATGTCCCGCAGCCGGGTGCGGATGCCCATGTCGCCGCTATGGCGCTGCTGGATCATCCGGATGGCGGTCGCGGCGTCACGCCAGCGCCGGAGGTTGATGTAGCACATGGCAAGGTTGAGGTAGGACCAAAGGGTGCCGACACCGGATCTAATCGTCTCCTCGTAGATCAGCGCGGCGTTGAACCACTCGCCCAGACGCAGCAGACAGTCGGCGTAATGACGCAGCGCGAGGGCGTGGCGGGGGTCAAGCGCCAACATGTCCTGGTAGATGCGCTTCGCCGTGTCGAGACTGCCGGTGACCGCCTGCTGGTCGGCCGCCGCCCGAAAGACGTCGATATTGGCAACCGAGAGCTGACACCCCGCCCGGCCTTCGACGATTCCATTGATAATACAATGCTGCAACAGCCGCCACGGCCCCTCGATCAGACCCTCGAGATCCGGATTGGCTGCAGCGTAGATGCCCGCGTCGAAGCCAACAGGGTAATCCCCCGTTTCCAGCAAGCCGAGCTTGTGCAGGAAGCGCGCCGGATTCGGTGACTCGCCGCGCCGCAGGCCCGTCGTCAGCCAATGCCGGTAAGCCTCCTGATCTGATAGCCCGGCAACATCATGGTTCACCGACCGGTAGAAGCTGGCGATGAACATGTGGTCGAGCGCGATGGGCGTCAGCTGGCGCAGCCCGGTCTCGGCGAAATGATGCAGGCATTGGGCCAAGTTGCCCAACCCCAGACCTGGATTGAGGCAGATGTAGTCGGATATGTCGAAGACCTTGAGAAACTCGGTCGACCGGATGCCAATCCTGGAAAAAAGGGCGGCGGCGCTCTGATCCGGCGCGGCCTTACCGGTCTGCATCGCCTTCCTTAGCCGCCGGCTGTACTCCGATGCCTCGTCGTCGTAGAGCGCGGCGAAGAAGGCCTTGTCCTCAGCTGCGTAGCGGAGTCCGGCCGCGCATCCCGCCGCCAGGTAGTGGGCGGCGATGTCCGCGTCCGTCGTCAACCTCGCCAGTAGTGAAGGATTGAGGCGCAGATACATGCCGGGTTCGAAGTCCTCGGGCAGCGCCACGCCTCGGCGCACGCAATCCTCGAGCACCTGACGGGCGCAGCCGAACCGGCCTTCCTGCCGGCCGAGACTGAGCCAGTGGGTTTCCGCCTCGGCGATAGTGAGCGCCCGGAGATCGCTGTAGAGACCGAGGTAAAAGCTTGGCGAGAAGCCGGCATCGCGCTTGATGGCCTCGGCGGGCTCCATCGGCGCGTTTGGCGAGACGCGGCCCCCGGCCCGGCGCGCCGCCGCGTCACAATCGGCTTCAGACGAGATCGAGCGGTCGATATCCATGCAGGTCTCGTTTCTTGGAACTGGCGGCGACGCGGTATCCTTAACCGCCGAAGGTAAACATCCGGTTTCGCGAACGACAGTCCGCGCTACCCCCAAAGCTCTGGACCAGCCGGCATGGTCGCGAGTCCTCCCCCTGGCGCGCTCGGCGGCGTCGTCCCGGGACGCCATGCGCATGAAGCCCGAGCGCATGGAGGCGGCAGAGTGGAAAAACCCCCGGCGGGATGATAGGTTCCAATGATCACATGTTCTTGATGAGAGTTGCGTTCGCATGACAGAGCCTCGCGCCCGCGCAGACAATCTCCCAACGCAGGCCGGGCCGGACGCCGCTGTCGATGCCGAGATGTTTGATCTGGCGCCCGTGTCTCTCTGGCTTGAGGATTATAGCGGGCTCAGCGCCCTCTTCCGCCGGTGGCGCGCTGAAGGTGTCACGTCGCTCGCCACTCATTTCGCGGAAGACCCTGCGCGGATCGCCGAATGCGCGGCGACACTCAGGGTGATCAAGGTCAACAGGCGGACGCTGCAGCTGTTCGAGGCTACAGGTCTCACCGACCTGGTCGGCAACCTCGACCGCATCTTCCAGGCCGAATCCCTCGACTGCCATGCGACCGAACTCGTGCAGCTCTGGGAGGGACGCAACAGCTTTTCGAGCAATACAGTGAACTATACGTTGACGGGCCGGCGGCTGGACGTGGAAGTCACCGCCACGGTTCTGCCCGGATACGAGGCCGACCTCGGGCGCGTTCTGGTGGCGGTTCAGGATGTGACCGAGCGCGAGGCGGCACGGCGGCAGCTGGACGAGAGCGAGCGCTACGCGCGCGGGCTTTTCGAATACTCGCCAGTGTCGCTTTGGGTCGAGGATTTCAGCTCGATCAAGCGGCTGCTGCAGGAGGTCCGAGATTGCGGCATCACCGACTTCCGCGTCTTTCTCGACGTGCACGAGGAGCTGGTGGTCCGCTGCATGCAGGAAATTCGCGTCATCGACGTGAACGAGCACACCCTGTCGCTCTTTCGCGCGCCGGATCGCAAGACGCTGCTGCGGCGCACCTCGGAGATATTCCGGGACAAGATGCAGCGCCCCTTCAAGGAGCAACTGATGGAGCTATGGGACAACAAGCTTCATCAGCAGCGGGAGGTTGTGAACTACGCGCTCAACGGCGAGCCGCTTTATCTGCATATGCAGCTTTCGGTGCTTCCGGGTCACGAGGATGATTGGGCGCTCGTGCAGGTCGCCATGACCGATATCACGGCGCGGAAGAAGGCCGAGGCCTACCTCGAGTTTCTCGGCAAGCACGACGAGCTGACCAAGCTCCACAACCGTTCGTTCTATGCCGACGAACTCAATCGCCTGGAGCGCAAAGGCCGCTATCCCATTTCCATCATCATGATTGACGTCAACGGATTGAAGGCGATCAACGACGAGCTCGGCCATCAGGCCGGCGACGCGCTGCTGCGGCGCATGGGCGAGGTGCTGATCAAGGCCGTCGAGGAGCCCGCCTATGCCTGCCGCATCGGCGGCGACGAGTTCGCCATCCTGATGCCGGACACCGATGAGCACGGCGCGGAATCCATGATGGAGAATCTGGATGAGCTTCTGGCGATCAACAACCAGTTCTACAACGGGACAATGCTCCAGACCGCAATGGGCTACGCGACCGGAAAGGACGGTGTGCGGCTGGAGACGACGATCCGCCTCGCGGATCGCGCGATGTATGAGGCAAAGCGCGAACATTATCTCGAGAGCGGCAGCGGACGCTGAGCGTCTCATCGCTGCCTGCGCCGCCACTCTCGTCCACCCACGCCAAATTCGCCGCAATCAGCGCGCCAATCTCGTTGTCTGGCCCGCTCGGGGTCGGCAAGTGGAGACATCATGCCCGCGGCAATCCCGGCTATCGCGTCGAACCTGCTGCCGGGTGAAAAAAACCGGACCGCCGACAACATCCAGCGCCGCCTCACATGGGCTTTCGTCGCCGTGGTTTGCCTCGTGGGGCTGGCGGCGCGGCTGATCGACATCGACGCGATGCCGTTCTGGCTCGACGAAGTCACGACCGTTCAGCGCGCGAGCCTGCCTTTCTGGGGCATGGTGCAGAACGCGCTGGCCGCTCATCACCTCCCGTCCTACTTCGCCATCACCGCCCTCTTCGCTCATTACGGTTTGACGGAAGCGATTCTGCGCCTTCCGGCCGCCGTTTTCGGCGCGGCGGCGTGCGGCGTCGTCTATCTGATCGGGCAGCGCCTCGGCGGCTGGCGGGCAGGGCTCGTCGCCGCGCTGCTGCTGGCGCTCTCACCCCTTCATGTCCAGTACGGCCAAGAGGCGCGCTCCTATACCTTCGTCGTGTTCATGATGGCGATCGGGTTTCTCGGGCTCGTCGAACTTGCGGCTGACCCGCGCCGCGCCAGCCTGCCGCGGAGAGATCCTGCCGTTCGGCTCGCACCCTGGATCATCTACACGATCGGAACGGTCGGCGCGCTGCAGGTGCTGAGCATCGCCTACTTCTGGCTTATCTCGGCGAACTGCGCGGCAATCGCCATTCTCCCCGACCGGACGATCGACCGCCGGATATTTCTACGCCGCTGGCTCACGGCGCAGGCAATCATCCTGCTGCTGACCCTGCCCTGGTTCGGCGCGATGGCCGTGGTCACCAAAGGCCAGATGACGAACGCGACGGATTGGGTGCCCGCCATCACCGCGCACAGCTTTCTGTCGACGCTCGGGTCGCTCTACCTCATGCGCATCTCGCGCCTCATAAACTTCCACCTGTTCCCCGAGGTCATTCCAGGCTTCGGAGTTCTCCTCCTCATCTTCGGCGCCATGGGCCTCGCCTATCTCCGGCCCCGGCGTGCCACCGGCAGCGCCGGCTGGACGCTCGCACGCACGCTCGGCATCGCCGCCGTCGTGCCGCCGGTCGCCATCCTGGCGATTTCTCTCGCCAAGCCGCTGTGGATGCCCCGCTACCTCATATGGAGTTCCGTGCCGTTCTTCGTCTTCGTCGGCCTCGGCGTCTGCATGATGCCGACGCGGCTCTGGCAGACGGTGGCGGCGGCTCTACTGGTTGCTATGTCGATCATCAATCTCGCCCCCTATTACCGGGCCGAGACGAAGCCGCGCTGGGACCTTGCAGCGGTCGATTTGCAGCGGGTGCTCGAACCCGGCGACCTCATCCTCGCGCCCGATCGCGGGCCGATAGAGATGATGAACTTCTTCCTCGGTCGTGAAGATCGACGGCTCCCGGACAGCGCCTGGACGAAGGATGTCTTCGTCGCCGCCAGCCATCTGCAGGCGCGCGGCCGCGTCTGGGCCATATCGGGCAAGGTCGGGCAGGCGGACCACACATCCACCCGGAGCTTCGGCAAGATCATCAGCCCGCTCGGCCATGCGATCGCGACGATGGAGGAGGGCGACCTCATTACGTTCAGGCTGTTCGCGGCCCCCTCGACGGGCAAATACGTCGCGACTGGCGGCTAGTCCGGGGCGAGTTCCCCCTCCCCTCAAACGGCGCCTATAACTACCCGCGAGTGGCCACGTCTTCCAAATGATTCCAAAACAGTCCAAACTCGGTCCGCACGGGTATACCGCGCCCGATCACGCGACTAGCGGCAGACGAGCGTGGCCAACTCGAACGGGATGACTGTCATGGCCAGCCGTCAGATCGCCGAAATGATACCCGCGCAACGGCGAGCCCTGGTGCTTGAGCACATTCAGAAGCGAGGTTCCGCATCCATCCAGGAACTGGCGGACGCCGCCCAAACCTCGCCCTCGACCATCCGACGCGATCTCGAACACCTTGAGGACCGCGGCTACATCGAGCGAACGCATGGCGGCGCATTGATCCAGCAGCGGCAGCCCCGCTCGACCTTCGAACCGGAGGCCGCGATCGCCGCGCAGTTCTCGCGCGCCGAGAAAACAGCAATCGGCCAGGCCGCGGCAGCAATGCTTCGCGATGGCGAGAGCGTGATATTCGACAGCAGTTCGACGGTTGCCATGGCGGCGCAGGCCTGCCTCGATCGCGATCTCAGCTTGACGTCGGTGACCAACGACCTCGGAATCGGACAACTGCTCGCATCCTCCTCCAGGATGCAGGTTGTTGTCCTGGGGGGAACCGTTCGTCCCGGGTCGCTGACCCTGACCGGGCGCCCGGGCTCGGATTTCATCCCGAACCTGCACGCCGATGTGGCATTCATCGGGGTCCACGCCATCCACCGCGGCATCCCGACGGAAACGTCCCTGGAGGCGGCCGCCATGAAACAGGCCATGGTTTCCGCCGCGCGTCGTGTCGTGCTTCTCGCGGATGCGTCGAAGTTTCAGCTTGCGGCCTTCTGTCGCATTTGTGATCCTGGGGCCGTCCATGAACTTATCACCGATGACGGCGCCGCCGAGGACGATGTCGACTGTCTGCGTCACGCCGGAATCAAAGTGACCATGGTCGCGACCGCCGCCGCGTGAGCGCCGGAATAGCCCTTGCACATTTTTGCGCATTTCTGACAATCTATGAGAGAATCGTAGCGCAGGGGCTGCGACGACGCTGAAGGTAGCTGAAGCGTCCCGCGTTCGCGGATACAAGAATAAACTCAATAGGGAGATCGTCATGAGCCTATCCAAGAAGCTGGCATCGGCCGCCGCCATCCTGGCACTGATGAGCGTGCCGGCACTCGCCCAGAACTACTCCTGGCCGAACAACATTCCCCCGGCAGCGAAGGCGCTGTTGAAGCCCCTGCCGCTGACGCCGACGGGTCAGGTGGTGCCCGGCTACCCGAATGGCGCCCCGGCCTCGCCGCCGGACGTATTGACCTTCACGCCCGATCAGATCGCCAAGCTGAAGGCCGGTCACTACACAGCGGGCATCGTCATGCACACCATGGCCGCAGGCTGGCCGCTGCTGCAGGTCGAAGGCATCAAGCAGACGCTGAGCACGTTCGGCATCAAGGTTGTCGCGGTGACGGACGCGAAGTTCCAGCCGGGAACGCAGATCAGCGACCTCGAGGAAATGATCGCGCGCAAGCCCGACGTCATCTTCTCCATTCCGATTGATCCAAAGAGCGAGGCCGCTGCGTACGAAAAGGCGGCGGCCGCGGGCATCAAGCTCGTCTTCATGGACAATGTTCCGGTTGGGATGGCGCCGGGCAAGGACTACGTCTCGGTCACCGCCTCGGACAACGAGAAGAACGCTTATTTCGCGGCGAAGCAGCTGGCTGAATCGATGGGCGGCAAAGGCGAAGTCGGCGTCATCACGCTCGTCTACGACTATTACTATTCGGTCGCGGTTCGGAAGGTGGGCGCCTTGAAGGCCTTTGCCGAATACCCCGGCATCAAGGTCGATGGCGTCGGCACCTTCACTACGCCGCAGGGCGCGTATAGCGTGGCCACCGCCATGATGACGGCGCATCCGAAGCTGAAGGGCTTTTTCGTTGCCTGGGATACGCCCGCGGAGCAGGTCGTGGCGGCGGCGGAGACGCTCGGCCGCAAGGTGACGGTCACGACCAACGACCTCGCGCCGGACAGCGCGCTCTATGTCGCGCGCGGGCAGTTCCTCGCCGTCGGGTCTCAGCGTCCCTTCGACCAGGGCGTCGCGGAAGCGAAGTCCGCCGCGACTGCGCTGCTTGGCGAGAAGGTGCCTCCCTACATTGAAGTGCCGACGCTCCGCGTGAAGAAGCTCGACCTGCTGAGCGCGCTGCAGACGGTCACGCATGAGCCGCCGCCGAAGAACGTCATCAACGCCTGCAAGGGCCAGTGCTTCTGAGAACCCGCACCGCACCCAGCGACGGGAGCACGGCGTGCCACTGATCGAGATGCGTGGCATCAGCAAAAGCTTCGGACAGAATCGTGTTCTGTCCGAAGTCGACTTCGTCCTGGACGCCGGAGAGGTGCACGCCCTCCTCGGTGAAAACGGCGCGGGTAAGTCGACGCTGATGAAGATCCTGATGGGCGTTCATCGGCAGGATGCAGGCACGATCGCGCTTGAGGGGCAATCGATCAGCGGTGGATCGGTCGGCGATCATCTGAGCCGGGGGATCGCGATGATCTTCCAGGAACTCAGCCTCGTGCCCAACGGCACCGTCGCCGACAACATCTTCCTCGGCCGCGAACCGCGCGGTTTCGGCTGGAGCGTGCGTCGGCGTGCGATGCGCGGCGAAGCGTCACGCCTCATCGAAGGGTATGGGTTCCCGCTCGACCTCGACGCCGAAGTCGGGCGGCTGCCTTTCGCCCAGCGCCAGATGGTCGAAATTCTGAAGGCGGTGGCGCGTGGCGCGCGGGTTCTCATCATGGATGAGCCGACCTCCTCCCTGACGATGAGCGAGGAGGTGGTGCTGATGCGCATCATCGCGGAACTCAAGTCGCGCGGCATCGGCATTATCTACATCAGCCACCGTATGGCCGAGATCTTCTCCATCAGCGATCGGATCAGCCTTATCAAGGATGGGCGTCTGATCGGACCGATGCGCCCCTCGGAGACGTCGGTCGTTCACATCTCGGGGCTGATGTCGCGCGGCACCGCGCCCGTCGACATGCTGCGCGGCACATCGGCGAAATCCGGCACCAAGGCGCTGGAGGTCAATGGGTTGAACACCGCGCGGAAGCTGCGCGAGGTGAGCTTCACGGTTGCCGCCGGAGAAGTCGTCGGGATCGCGGGCCTGGTCGGCAGTGGCCGGTCCACGCTCGCCAAGGCGCTGTTCGGCCTGATCTCCGACCGCAGGGGCGAGATCAAGGTGGACGGTCGCGTCGTGCCGCCCGGAGAACCCGCGGATGCCGTGCGCGCCGGTCTGGCGCTGGTGCCCGAGGACCGGCGGCGGGAGGGTCTGGTGCTCGATCAGGGGCTGGCCGCCAACATCTCGCTGCCCAACCTCAAGCGCTTGCGCATCGGCGGCTCCTGGCCCGCATTCTCCCGCGCAGGAGCGGACGCCTTGTTCACGCGCTTCCAGAGCGCCCTCGCCATCAACGCGCGCGGCCCCCGGCAGGCGGCGTCGGAACTGAGCGGCGGCAATCAGCAGAAGGTGGTTTTCGCGAAGTGGCTGGCAACCTCGCCACGGGTCCTTATTCTCGATGAGCCCACCTCCGGCGTCGACGTGAATGCCAAGGCCGAGATGCGGGCGCTCATGCGGCGGACAGCGGCGGAAGGCGTCGGCGTGCTGCTGATCTCCTCCGAACTCGAGGAACTGGCCGCTACAGCCGATCGCGTGCTGCTGATGATCGATGGCCGGATCACGCGCGAAGTGGAACCGGGCCTGGACGAAGCGGGATTGCGGGCGATGCTCCAGGACGAACTCAAAGCCTCCAAGAATCCGGTGATTGCATGACTGCCCAAGGCTCCACGATGCTGCGTCTGCTGCGCGACTACATCACCTACGTCATCTTCCTTGGCGTCACGGTCTTCTTCGCGATCTTCGCACCCAATTTCGCGACGATGGCGACAGTCAGCGCCATTCTCCGCATCACCGCCATCGTGTCTGTCATCGCGATCGGCATGACCTTCGTCATCATCTCGGCCGAGATCGACCTGTCGGTCGGATCGGTCGCGAGTTTCTCCGGTATGATCCTCGCACTTCTCCTGGACGCGGGAGTGCCATCCTGGCCGAGCGCCCTGCTGACGCTCGTCATGGGTGCCGCGATCGGCGCCATTAACGGATTGCTGGTCACGCGCCTGCGAATCCCGTCATTCCTGGTGACGCTCGGCATGCTGAGCGTCTTCTCCGGCGCCGCCCTCACCGTCACCAACACGATGCCTGTACCGATCGTCAATGACGGGATCAACAACGCGCTGTGGAACGGGAGCTTCCTCACTGTCGCCGCACCTGTCTGGTGGACGCTGCTGGTGGTTCTGTTCGGATATTACCTTCTGCACGTATCGCTCTTCGGACGCCGGGTTCTGGCTGTTGGCGGCAACGCGCTGGCCGCGAATTTCTCCGGCATCAACGTAAACCGGACGAAGGTATGGGCGTTCGTCCTCAGCGGCACCGCGGCCGCCATGGCCGGGATGATGCTCGCGGCTCGCAGCACCGCCGGCAACCCGAGCCTCGGCTCCGGTCTCGAACTCGATGTGATCGCGGCGGTGATCATCGGCGGCACGAGCCTGTTCGGCGGCTACGGCACCATCATAGGCTCGGTGATCGGCGCCATCTTCATCGGCATCATCGGCTTCGGACTTCTGGTGATGGGCTTCTCGACGAGCGTGCAGGAAATCATCAAGGGCGCGATCATCATCTTTGCAGTCTCGGTAAACCGGCGTTAGCGCCCGCTGCCCAACGCCTCTCCTTTTCCAGGCTTTCGGACGTCCTAGACCGAAAGGCTTATTGCCGCGGCGGCGCCGCCCTCGTACTTCCCGCCCATGGACAAGGGCTCAACTGAGGTAATGCTTTCGCGGGGCCTCACCCGCGCCGCGCCGGCTTCGGACCGTCGTGCGGCCGGGCTTGTTGCCGCCGCACGACGCCGAACTCCGTCGACGCCGGCATCCGGCGCATCCTGGCCAACACTTAGCTTCTGAAAGAGACTTAGGATGGACGGTTATATCCTGGCTCCGGAACGGGCCCCGGCGGGTTCGAGGCGGCCGAGCGCCGGTCTGTGGTCTGAGGCCTCAGGGGCATCGCCCGCGACGGCCCCGCAGCGTTCGCTGTTCGCGGAGCATTGGTGGTGCGACGCCAGTTCCCCCGGCGCGTGGAGCAGCATCGAGGTCGCGCTCTCCTCGACGCAAAAGCTGGAGTTCATATTCGCGATCAACCGCAAATACGGCTTCACCGAGGTGACGATGCCTTACCTCTCGCGAACGATGGACATCGTCGACGCTCAGACGAGCGAGCGTCCGACGCTCGATCTCTCGGAGAAACTCGACGTCGTGCGGGAAATCCTCGGGCGGCTGCCGAAGCACGATGCGATCTTCTACACCCTGGCGCCCGAATCCGACTTCGAGCTCGCCTTCAACCTGTCCGGCTACGGCACCGAGAGCCGGCATACCTTCCGCTCTCTGGCCCCGACGCCCGATCATTTCATGACCATCGATGCGAAGACACGCCAGAACATCCGCCGCGCCGCCAAAGCCTTCACCGTCTGCGAGTCCACAGACATCGGCACCTACTTCGACGTGTTCCGGGAGTATATGCGGGAGAAGCAGCAGACGAACCATGTGGACAAGGCTGCCATCGAGCGTATCTGGCACGCGACGCAGCAACGCGGCGCATCCACGATCCTGAACATTCATGATGCGGAAGGTCAGGTTGTCGCCAGCACAATCCTCATCTGGGATCAGTCGCACCTGTACTACTGGCTGTCATCCCGGGTCCCCAGCAAGTCGAAGAACAGCGCCAATAGTCTTCTCGTCTGGACGGCGCTCGAGCTTGCGCAGAGCAAGGGGCTCGTCTTCGATATGGATGGGTTCAACTCGCCGGAATCGGGGCTGTTCCTGGCCAAGTATCGGTTGACGCCTGTCAGGCGCATCAACATCCGGATGGAGAGCAAGCCCTACAGCTGGGCGGCGAGTTCCCGCGCCATACTCAAGCGGGCTGTCCCCAGCGCCGTCCGGCAAAAGATCTCGAAGAGCCTCGCCAGCCTATAGGCCAAGCGTGGGGCGGGCCCCGCCTGCCATCCCCTTCAGCGACGGCGCCACCGCCGGAACAGACCACGCTTGGACAGCGACTCGAACATCTCGTCCGGCCCCTCGGGGTCGAGCACCTCGTTATCGGCAAGCCAAGCCTCCACGCCCGCGACATCCGGAATCTCGTACGGCCGCAGGGACCGCCCGGTTCCGCGCAGCCGCTCGATTGTCTCGATCAGAGAGTCGGTTTCTGCAAGGACCGTCTCGACTTCATCGCACGATACCCCGAGATGCTCCGCGATCAACCCGTTCCGGATGCCGAGGATGATCTCCTTGACGGGTGCGCTGTTGCGGCGGCTATCGAGCAGAATGTCGCACTCAGTATCAAGGCGCATCGACCGGTTGTTCATATTGGCGGAACCGATCCTCATCTGCTCCTCGTCGACGATCGTGATCTTCGCATGGACATAGATCGGCTCACCGCCCGACGTGTGCGGATGGTACATGCGCAGGCGCTGGTGCCGGTCCCGCTTCTTGAGCGCCGTCATCAGACGGGCGCGGGCGGTATCCATCGCAATGGGCTCCAGCCAGCCTTGCGCCGTCACCGGGTTGATGATGACGATCTCCGGCGGTTGCTCCTCGTCGAGACGCTTGCCGATCGCCTCGGCGATGCGCCGCGACGCAAAATACTGGCTCTCGCAGTAGATGAACCGCTTGGCAGAGGCGATCTGATCGAGAAACAACGCCTCGATCTCATGAACGGGCTGCTGATCCTTCATTTCCGGATGCGTCCGTGCGAGGGCGACGTCCACGTCCTCGACCGTGGCGCTCACATTGTCCGGCCAGCAGGGCCCGTCCACATCGAGCGGCTCGATATCCTGCCCCGACGCCCGCTTCCATCTCGCCCGGCACTCTTCCGCCAAAGCTTTTGCGATGGGACCGGACAACGCCGTCGTCGCATCGTGCCAGGGCTTGTGAGGCTTTCCGCTAGGAAGCTTCCGGCGGGGATTGTGATCGCGATGCTCGCGCGTGTCCCACCGGTCGACAGTCATGTCGATGCCGCCGCAGAACGCCAGACAATCGTCTACCGAAACGATCTTCTGGTGATGAGATGCGGCTGTGGGATGGTGCCCGTCGAACCGGAGGTGAATGCGCGGGTGACGGAACCACCGCCACATGGTCAGGATGGTCGTGCCGCGCACGAACATCTTCAGGGCTCCCACGTCCCACCGCAGGAGGTAGATTTCAAGCTCCGGCGTACGCTCGACCAGCCAGAGGAGAAAGGCGCCAAGCGTTTCCGGCTCGTCCGCTCCCCGCTCGTCCCCGCTCAGGCGGATCCGGGCATCGAAATCCCAGCCGATCAGCATGATCCTGCGCTTTGCCTGGAGAAAAGCCTCCCGGGCCGCGGCAAAATAATCCTCGGCGTCCACAATGACAGCCAGCCGGTCGGCTCGCTCCACTCGCCAGCAATTCCGGCCCTGCTCGATCATGGCGGGTGCATAGCGCGATTGCGCGGGGCAAGCCAAGGCGTGGCCGGAGCCAATCGCAGCGCCCGATGCGGGGCGATCCGGATATGTTAGATTTCGATCGGCAACGTCCTCGGAGTTCAACGATGCTCAAGCTGTTCCAGTCGCCCGATAGCTGCGCCCGGGCCGCGCATCTGGCTCTGGAGGAGGTCGGCGCCGATTATGAGGCGGTGCAGATGAGCCTCAGCGGCGGCGACCAGCGCAGGCCTGAGTATCTGGCCATCAACCCAAAAGCCCGGGTACCCGCGCTGGTGACCGACAAGGGCATCCTGACGGAAACGCCGGCGATCCTGACCTATATCGCGCAGACCCACCCGGACTCGCCTCTCCGGCTGCCGGACGATCCTTTCGCCTTCGCCGAGATCCAGTCCTTCAACCTCTATCTCTGCGCCACGCTGCATGTCGCGCATGCCCATAAGCTGCGCGGGAGCCGCTGGGCGGACGACCCGGCGGCGATCGCCGAGATACGCCGTAAGGTGCCGGAGGCGGTGGCCTCATGCTTCGAGATGATCGAGACCAGGCTGTTCCGCGGTCCCTGGGTCATGGGCGAGACCTTCACGATCTGCGACCCCTACCTATTTGTCTTCGCCGAATGGATGGAAGGTGACGGCGTCGATCCGGCGCGCTTCCCGAAGGTGCTCGACCACCGCACACGCATGGGCAAGCGCCCAGCGGTGGCGCGCGTCAACGCAAGCCGGGTATCCTAAAGCGTCTCGATTTCCGCCACGAGAGCGGCCGTCGTGACCTGCCGGCAGTAGCCCCGGTTATTGGCCAGCGCCGTCTCATGACGCTCGCGGCTCTGCGTCACGCAGGCATCCACCGGCACGGTCACGAGATAGCCGAGGTCGCAGGCATCGCGCACCGCAGAATCGACGCATTGATCGGTCAACCCGCCCGCGAGGATGAGATGGCGCACGCCGAGGTTCCCAAGCACGTAATGCAGGTTCGTCGATATGAAGACGGAGGATGAGGTCTTGCCGATGACGATCTCATCGCCATGGGGCGCGATGGCGTCCGCGACCTGTGCATCGCGCGAGCCGCGCGGACAGAAGAGACCGCTGATCTTGTAGTCGAGGCCGAGATCGCGCCCGTCCTGCGTCAGGCTCTCGATGACCGTGTACATCACCTCGATGCCCTTCGTGCGGCAGGCATGCTGCAGCCGCCGCATGTTGGGCAGGCCGCGCTGCGCCATCTCCGCGAAAAAGTAGCCGTAGCGGCGGTCGATTTCGGCCGGGTCCAGTCCGGCATACTCGCCGCCGCCGGGCATCACGTAATTCTGCACGTCGATGAACAGCAGCGCTGTCTTGCCCAGAACTACCGGCACGTCTCGGCTCAGCCCAAACCTGTTCATGCCGTCGCTCCTCAGTAGATGGCCGCGTAGCGGTCGCAGATGTCGGACGGCTCCAGCCCCTCCAGCGCCGCGATCTCCGAACGCTTGAACTGGAGATAGGCCGCGAAGAACTCCGGCCCGAACCATGCGCGCGCCACGTCCGTGGCCTCCAGCCGGTCGAGCGCCTCGGCCAACGACCGGGGAAGTTGCTCGATCCCCGCCTCCGCGCGCGCTGCCTCCGTCATGTCCCAGAACCCGGGCAGTTCGGCGGGCAGCCGCATGCCGCCGCGGATGCCGTCCAGCCCGGCATGGATGATGGCGCCGAGCGCCAGATACGGACAGGCGGTGGCATCGGCCACGCGGTACTCCACGTTGAACTGGGCATCGGCCTTGGCCTCCGCGCCGGGAAAGACGGGCGCGACGCGCAGCGCGGCGCCTCGGTCCTGGCGCCCCAGAAAAGCCCAGACCGGCGCCCAGCGGTCGGGCTGCAACCGGAAGTAGGACGCGACCGAGGGGGCGGTAATCGCCGCGAGTGCGGGGAGGTGGTGCAAGACGCCGGCGACGAAGGGCGAGACGCGCGGTGCGATGCCGTACGGGGCCGAGGCGTCGCGTGAGGCCGGTTTGCCGTCCTTGTCCCAGAGGCTGAAATGGATGTGCGTGCCGCTGCCGACGCCATCGGGCTTCAACACGGGCGCGAGCAGCGCCCGGTGCCCAAGCCGCTCGGCCACCGACCGGATCATTTCGCGGCAGATCACGGCGTCGTCCGCCGCCCGCAGGCCGATTGCCGGCTTCACCGTCACCTCGAACTGGCGCGGCGCGTATTCGGGCAGGAAGCTGTCCGGCGTCACTCCCGCGGCGCGCAGCGCGCCGATCAGGCTCTCGCCGAAGATGCCCTGACGGCGGAAGGCGTCGAGGGCGTAGGTGGCGCCGGGCCGGTCCTCGATCCCGGAATAGACGAACTCCTGCTCGAAGGCCGAGTGGACGACGAGCCCCGCCTCTGCCTCGAGCGCGATGAGCGCGCGGCGCAGGAAGTCGCGCGGGCAGCAGGACCAGGGCGTGCCGTCCAACTCCTGCAGATCGGCGAGGTAGAAATGCTCGGCCGCGCCCTCGTCGAAGGGAACCTGCACGCGGGCCGTCCGGTCCGGCATCATGACGAGATCGCCGGTGGTGCCGAACGGCGTCGCGAGGATCGGGCCGAAGGCGGACATCATGATATTGGAGCCGGTGAGGCCAACCCCCTGGCGCAGCCTGGCGTCGAGTTCCACGGCGGGGAAGCCCTTGCCCCGGACGAGCCCCGCCAGATCGCAGATGCCGACGAAGACGAGTTCTTCCTGCCGCATTCCTGGCGCTCCATGCTTTCGGACGCGATCTTGCGGCTTTTGGGGGAGGTCGCCAAGGCGCACGGTTGAGGTTCGCCGCCGCCGCCCAAGATGATGGCCTCACGGACCCACATCATCGCAGGAGCGCTGCCCCATGACCGACCACGTCTATCGCCTCATCGAGGTCGTTGGATCCTCCGAAACCAGCATCGAGGACGCCATCCAGTCCGCCATCACCAAGGCGTCCAGCACCATCCGCCACATCCGCTGGTTCGAGGTCGTCGAGACGCGCGGGCAGGTCGAGAACGGGCGCGTCCATTACTATCAGGTCACCATGAAGGTGGGCTTCGCCGTCGAGGACGAGAACGTCCACCTCCAGCCCTGAGCCGGATCGGCGTCTGACCGGAGAAGGGGGCAGAGTTTCGCCCCCGTCGCGGCAGAACGGCTCGCGCGCCAGTGCGGGGAGGCGTATTCTGGGCATCGACTGACGCCGACGGCGCCGCAGGATCAAGGACCGACCGATGCCCGCTTATCGTTCCCGCACCACCACGCATGGCCGCAACATGGCTGGCGCCCGCGCGCTCTGGCGCGCCACGGGCATGACCGACGGGGATTTCGGCAAGCCCATCATCGCGATCGCCAACTCCTTCACTCAGTTCGTCCCGGGACACGTCCACCTCAAGGATCTCGGCCAGCTTGTCGCGGGCGAGGTGCAGAAGGCCGGCGGCGTCGCCAAGGAATTCAACACCATCGCAGTCGATGACGGCATCGCGATGGGTCACGCCGGGATGCTCTACAGCCTGCCCTCGCGGGAGCTCATCGCCGACGCCGTGGAATACATGGTCGAGGCGCATTGCGCCGACGCGCTGGTCTGCATCTCCAACTGCGACAAGATCACCCCCGGGATGCTGATGGCCGCGATGCGGCTCAACATCCCGACTGTCTTCGTCTCCGGCGGGCCGATGGAAGCCGGCAAGATCCGCGCGGGCGTTCCCGGCGGCCCGGCCGTCGTGAAGCGGGCCGACCTCATCACCGCCATGGTGGCCGCCGCCGATCCGCATGTGTCCGACGCCGA
Source organism: Pseudomonadota bacterium (assembly GCA_019351895.1). GTDB lineage: Bacteria > Pseudomonadota > Alphaproteobacteria > Acetobacterales > Acetobacteraceae > Acidisoma. The sequence goes on along the minus strand of JABBOH010000001.1, from coordinate 147,242 downwards.
TGCCGAGGAACAGGAACGCTCCGCCTGCCCGACCTGCGGTTCCTGCTCCGGCATGTTCACCGCCAATTCCATGAACTGCCTGACCGAGGCGTTGGGCCTCTCTCTGCCGGGTAACGGCAGCCTGCTCGCGACCCATGCCGACCGGCGGAAGCTGTTCGTCGAGGCCGGCTGGACCATCGTCGATCTCGCCCGGCGCTGGTACGAGCAGGATGACGCCTCGGCGCTGCCGCGGACCATCGCCTCGATGAAGGCCTTCGAGAACGCCATGTCGCTCGACATCGCCATGGGCGGATCGACCAACACGGTCCTGCATCTGCTGGCGGCGGCGCAGGAGGCGGGGCTGCCCTTCACCATGGCCGACATCGACCGGCTGTCGCGGCACGTGCCCAACCTCTGCAAGGTCTCCCCCTCGGTCCCGAACGTCCATATGGAGGACGTGCATCGGGCCGGCGGCATCATGGCGCTGCTGGGGGAACTGAACCGCGCCGGCCTCATCCATACCGATCCGCCGACGGTCCACAGCGCCTCGATGGGCGCGGCGCTGGACCGGTGGGACATCGCGACCGTGCGGGATCCCGACAGTACGGCAGGCGCGATGTATCGCGCGGCACCCGGCGGCGTGCGCACGACGGTCGCCTTCAGCCAGGACCAGCGCTATGCGGAGCTTGACCTCGACCGCGCGGGCGGCGTGATCCGCGATGTCGAGCATGCCTTTAGCCGCGACGGAGGCTTGGCGGTGCTGTACGGCAACATCGCGCTGGAGGGTGCCATCGTGAAGACGGCGGGCGTCGATGCGTCCAACCTCGTCTTTTCGGGTCCGGCGCGCATCTTCGAAAGCCAGGACGACGCGGTCGCCGGTATCCTCGGCAACGAGGTCCAGCCGGGGGACGTCGTGCTGATCCGCTACGAGGGGCCGAAGGGCGGTCCCGGCATGCAGGAGATGCTGTACCCCACGAGCTACCTGAAGTCGAAGGGCCTCGGAAAGGCTTGCGCGCTGGTGACGGACGGCCGCTTCTCGGGCGGCACGGCGGGTCTTTCCATCGGCCATGTCTCGCCGGAAGCGGCGGAGGGCGGCGCCATCGGCCTTGTTCGGCAGGGCGACCGGATCGAGATCGACATTCCGAACCGCGTCCTGCGCGTGGACCTCACGGATGAGCAGCTGGCCGAGCGCCGGATCGCCATGGAGGCCCGCGGGGCGGCTGCCTGGAAGCCGGAGGACCGTCAGCGTGTCGTGTCGCCGGCTCTGCGCGCCTATGCCGCGATGACGACGAGCGCGTCGCGCGGCGCGGTGCGGGACGTGAGCCAGGTGGAGCGGCGGTAGGCTCGGGCGGGCTGGTCAGGAAGGGCTGGGCATTCAGGTTCCTGCGTTCCCCATCTGTTGAGCGCGATCGGCCATGCTGGCCCAGAAATAGCGGCGGCGTTGCTCTTCTGGCACCGCAACCGGAAGAGCGATAAGCTGACGCTTCCCTGAACGGGCCTGCGATGCCGAGCCTCTGCAGATCCTGCGATGCGGTCAGCGACAGCCCCGGCCGCCTCTGCGTCCTCTGCGGATCGCGACTCTCCGTCAGCCACGCTGAACTGCTGACCCTCGCCATCGCCCATGTCGACTGCGACGCCTTCTATGCGAGCGTCGAGAAGCGCGACCGCCCGGAACTAGCGGCGAAACCGCTGATCGTCGGCGGCGGCCAGCGCGGCGTCGTCACCACGGCCTGCTATATCGCCCGGCTCTCCGGCGTCCGCTCCGCCATGCCGATGTTCAAGGCGGTGAAGCTTTGCCCGGAAGCCGTCATCCTGCCGCCGGATATGGCGAAATACGCGGTCGAATCGCGCCGCATCCGGGCGCTGATGCGCGACCTCACCCCACTGGTCGAACCGCTGTCGATCGACGAGGCAGCCCTCGACCTCTCGGGCACCGAAGCGCTGCATCGCGCGCCGCCCGCGGTCATGCTCGCGCGCCTCGCCCGCCGCGTGGAGAGCGAAATCGGCGTCACCATCTCGATCGGGCTCGGGCCGAACCGGCTCCTGGCAAAACTCGCGGCCGAGCGTGACAAGCCGCGCGGCTTCTCCGTCATCGGCGCGGAGGCCGCGGCCCTGCTGGCACCCGAGCCGATCAGCCTGCTTCCCGGCATGGGACCTGCGGCGACCGCGAGGCTCGCCGGCATTGGCCTGACCCGTATCGGCCAGTTGCAGGCGCTGGACGACGGCGCCGCGCTTCGTCTCCTCGGCACGGACGGCCCGGCGCTCGTGCATCGCGCCCGTGGCGAAGACAGCCGCCGGGTCGAGCCCTTCCGCGAGACGAAATCCGTGAGCGCCGAGACCACCTTCGCCCGCGACTTGTCGGGTGTCGCAGAACTCGAAGCGGTGCTGTGGCGCATCGCCGAGAAGCTCGCGGCGCGCCTCCGCGCGGGCGGTTGGGCTGCCGGCGGCCTCACGCTCAAACTCAAGACCGGGCGGCACGTCCTGCGCACCCGGAGCCAGAGGCTCGCGACCCCGACCGCGCTGCCCGACCTGCTGTTCGCGACCGGCCGGTCCATGCTGGCGCGCGAGACCGACGGGACCGCGTTCCGGCTGCTCGGCCTCGGCGCGCAGCCGCTGCGCCCGGCGGCGGATGCGGACCCGATCGACCTCGCCGATCCCGATGCGGCCCGCCGCGTGGCTCGTCAGAAAGCCGTGGACAAGCTACGAGATCGCTTCGGCGCCACGATCATCGGGCGCGGGCGGGGCTTGAAGGCATGACGTGCTTCCTGGGCATCGATCTCGGTACTTCCGCCGTCAAGGCGCTGATCGTGGACGAAGCCGAGACGGTGCTCGCGACCGTTTCAGTGCCGGTGCCCGCGCCGACCCATCCCATGCCGCTCGCCTCGGAGCAGGAGCCGGACAGCTGGTGGACCGCCGTCTCCACGGCGCTCGGGCAACTCGCCGCCGATCACGCGCCCGCCATGGCGCGCGTGCGCGGGCTTGGCCTCAGCGGCCAGATGCATGGGCTCAGCCTGCTCGACGCCGAGGACCGGCCCGTCCGTCCCGCGATGCTGTGGAACGACGGCCGGGCCGAAGCCGAGGCCGAGGCGCTGCAGGCCGAGGGCTTCGACCTCGCGCGCATCCTGGGCGTGCCCGCCATGGCGGGTCTGACCGCGCCCAAGCTCATGTGGCTGAAGCGGCACGAGCCCGAGGCGCTCGACCGCGCCCGCCATCTGCTGCTGCCCAAGGACGTGATCCGTCTCCATCTGACCGGCGAGCGCGTGACCGATGTGTCGGACGCCGCCGGTACCTGGCTTCTCGATCAGGCAGCCCGCCGCTGGAGCGATCGCGCGATCGACGCGCTCGGCATCGACCGCGCGCTGTTGCCGCCGATCGTGGAGAGCCCGGTGCCGACCGGCACACTGCGACCGGAGATAGCGCGATGCTTCGGCTTCTCGCCCGGGGTGGTCGTCGCCGGTGGCGCGGGCGATACGCTCGCGGGCGGTCTCGGCATCGGCGTGGTCGAGAATGGCCGCGCCTTCGTCGCCCTCGGCACCTCGGGACAGGTCTTCGTCGCGACCGACAGCTACCGGCCCGCACCGGAATATGCCGTACACAGTTTCTGCCATTGCCTGCCCGGGCGATGGAGCGCGATGGCGGCCTTGCTGAACGGCGCCAGCGCGCTTTCGGTCATGGGCCGCGTCGCCGGGACGGATGACATCCCGACGCTGCTCACCGAGGTGGAGGCCGGTTTCCGCCGGCCGAGCCCGCTGCTGTTCCTGCCTTACCTGACCGGCGAGAGAAGCCCCCATAACGACCCCTGGGCGCGCGGCGTGCTCTTCGGCCTCACCTCCGACAGCACGCGCGCCCAGATGATCCAGGCGGTGCTGGAGGGGGTCGCGTTCAGCCTGGCGGACGGCGTCGAGGCCCTGACGGCCGCCGGAGTGGCCGTGGGGGAGGCGGGTTTCATCGGTGGCGGCGCGCGCAGCCGGCTGTGGGCGCGCATCATCGCGGCTGCCACCGGGCTCACCCTCAACCGCTTCGATGGCGGCGCACACGGCGCGGCCTTCGGCGCCGCACGTCTCGGCCGGATGGCGACAGGCGCCGCGTTCCGGGCCGAGACCCCGGCCATCGTCGAGACGATCGCCCCGGAGGCGGGTTTGCGAGATGCCTATCTGCCTCGGCTGGACGCCTATCGCAGCCTCTATCGCGCGCTCAAGCCCGAATTCCGCCGCGGCAAAGCGACGGCTTAGACTACCGGGGAGAGAGCCACTTCCCGCCCTGCTGGCTCGATGCGATCGCCGCCTCGATGAACCTCATCCCGGCTTCGCCATCCTCGACCGTCGGCAGAAAGCGGGCCGTCGGTCCCGGCTCGCGGCCTTCCCATTTCGCCGTGATCTGCTCGGCGGCGTCGGCGTAAAGCTGTCCGAAAGCCTCGAGGTAGCCCTCCGGATGGCCGGCCGGTACGCGCGGGACATAGATATTGGAGTCGCCAGAGGCCGCGCCACCGCGCGTGATCACCCGGGACGGTTCACCATGCCGGGTGAAAACCAGTTCGTTCGGCTGCTCCTGCTGCCAGGCCAGGCCACCCTTGCTGCCGAAAACCCGCAGCCGCATGCCGTTGATCTCGCCAACCGCCACTTGGCTCGCCCAGAGCATGCCACGTGCCCCACCCTCGTAGCGCAGCAGCATGCTGACATTGTCGTCCAGCCGGCGGCCCTCGCCGAAGGTCGAAAGCTCCGCCGAAATCGCCTCGGCCTTAAGACCGGAGACATAGCCCGCCAGATGATAGGCGTGGGTGCCGATGTCGCCAAGGCAGCCGCCGCCGCCGGATTGCGCGGGGTCGGTACGCCACGCGGCCTGCTTCTGGCCGGTCGTCTCGATGGTCTCGGTCAGCCAGGACTGCGCATACTCCGCCTGGATCACGCGGATCGTGCCGAGGTCGCCCGCCGCCACCATCGCCTTCGCGAGCCGGACCATCGGATAGCCGGCATAAGTGTGGGTCACGCCGAAGACGAGGCCGGTGCGGCGCACCGTCTGCACGAGGTCGGTCGCCTCGGCGGCCGTCATGGTCAGCGGCTTGTCGCAGATCACATGGACGCCGGCTTCGAGAAAGGCCTTGGCCGGTCCGTAATGCACGTTGTTCGGGGTCACGATGGCGACCGCATCGATACGGTCGGGCCGGTTGCGCTCGCCCTCGACCATCGCCTGCCAGGTCGGATAGGCGCGCGCCGGGTCGATATGGCAGAGGATCCCGGCCTGCCGGGAGCGTTCGGCATCGGAGGAGAAGGCGCCGGCGACGAAGTCGTAGCGGTCGTCCATCCGCGCGGCGAGGCGATGAACCGGCCCGATGAACGCGCCGGGGCCGCCGCCCACCATCCCCAACCTTATCCGGCGCGGCTGCGCGCTGCCTGATTGTGCCATCGTCACGTCTCCTCCTGCTCGGCGGGTTTAAGCACCCGCTCGCCTCGTCTTGTCAGCGCTTCGACAGATCGACCACCCCGGCGAAGCCGTCCTCGGTCCCGAAGGCAAGGTGGCTGCCCGCTTCGTTCCAGACCAGCGCGGAGACGGGGCCGTGGCCGGACGGCGCGACCGGCAGCACGCGCTGGCTTTCCACATCCGCGAGCACCACGCGCCCGTCGGCGTAACCGGCCGCCACCACGTCGCTGCGCGGGTTGAAGACGACGCGCGAGACGAGGACGTTGCCACCGCCCGCGAGTTCCATCGGCGGCTTACCCATCGGGCCGCCACCGAAGAACGGCCACAGCACCACAGAGTCCGCGCCCGAGGACGCCAGCCAGCGGCCGGAGCGCGAGAAGGAAATGGACTCCGGCTTGGTCGGATAGCCGCTCATCCGCATGTGCTGGCCATCGGCCAGCCGCCAGCCATGCAGCGCGTTCTCCTGCATGCTCGTCACCACCGCCTCGCCATCCGGCTGCAGGGCGACGCCGATGTGGCTGCCCTTCCACTCCAGCCGCCGGGGCGTGTCGGTCTTGGAGGCGACGAACCACAGGCTCACGCCGTTGTAATGGGAAGCGGCCACGCGCTTGCCGCGGTTGTCGAAACTGATGCCGGTGACCGTCGAGGGATGGTCGAGCGTCTTCAACCGCCGCCCGGTGCCATCAAACAGATGCACCTGCTTCCCGGCAGCGCAGGACATCACGGGGGCATCGCGGTCCCGGCCGCGGCCGGGCGCAAAGGTCACCACATGCTCGACCCATTTGGACCCGAGATCGGCCAGCGTCACCGCCTCTCCGTCGGGCTTCACGCGGCGAAAGTCGCCGTCGTCGCCACCGGTCACCACGCCGCCGGCGACCGCGTCCGCCGCCATACCGAGGATGGCGCCCTCATGAACCGTCGTGCTCTTCCACTCGTCGGCCGGACCGGCGAGCGGCGCGAAATGCACCGAGCCATCGCCGAGCGCGAAGGCCACGAAGTCGCCTCCCCGGTCGAAGGCTGCCTGAACCACGAAGGCGTCGAGCCCCCGGTTAAGTCCCCGCGTGGCGAGAACGGGGTCCCGCGGTGGCGCCTGAACACCCGACATCCCGGCGGCTCAGCCGACCTGGCAGGATTCGAAGCCGCGCCGCAGCATCGGGCGGTTGAGGTCGCGCCCGATGAAGACGATGCGGCTCTGCCGGGGCTCGCCTTCCTTCCAGGGACCGATGAAGTCGCCGTCGGCAATCATGTGCACCGCCTGGAAGGCGTAGCGGCGGCTCTCGCCCGCATAGTCGAGGATGCCCTTGGTCCGCAGCAGGTCAGCGCCCTTGGAGTTCAGCAACGCGCCGATCCAGCCGTTGAACTTCTGCGGGTCGATCGGGCGGGAGACCGTGAAGCTCATGCTCGTGATCTCCTCGTTGTGCTCGTGCTCGTCGGATTCCAAAAAGCCGGGATCGAGGGCGAGGATGCGGCTGAGGTCGAAGGCGTTGCGGTTGAGCACCGCCTCGATCGCGACCTGCGAGCGCTCGGAGCGGATGATCGGCGCCAGCGCGTTGATGGCGCGGATGCGGGTTTCGACCGCCGCCAGTTCGTCGGCCGTCACGAGGTCGACCTTGTTCAGCAGGATGACATCGGCGAAGGCGATCTGGGCGCCGGCCTCGGCGCTGTCGTCGAGCCGCGCCGGCAGGTTCTTGGCGTCCACCACGGTCACGATCGCGTCGAGGCGGGCCTTCGCGCGCAGGCCCTCGTCGACGAAGAAGGTCTGCGCCACCGGCGCCGGGTTCGCGAGGCCCGTGGTCTCGATGATGATGCCGTCGAACTTCTGCCGGCGCTTCATGAGGCCGGCGACGATACGGATGAGGTCGCCGCGGACGGTGCAGCAGATGCAGCCGTTGTTCATCTCGAAGACTTCCTCGTCGGCATCGACGACGAGGTCGTTGTCCACGCCGAGTTCACCGAACTCGTTCACGATCACAGCGTACTTCCGGCCGTGCTGCTCGGTGAGGATGCGGTTGAGGAGCGTCGTCTTGCCGGCCCCGAGGTAGCCGGTCAGAACGGTGACCGGCACGAGGTCCTGGCCGATGGCGGCAACGGTTTCAGCAACGGTATCGGGCATGGGAGAGCCTCCGGGTACTGCGGCGAAGTTCAAAGCCGACACAAGGTAGAGCGTCTATATAAGTCCGCCCGATCGCGGCGGCGAGGCCTCGGTCGCGCCTTCGGGCGCGGGTCTGCCGGCAAGGACGCGCGCAGCCGAGGGCTGTCGCCATCGCGTCTCGGCGAAACCCCAGCCCAGGATGACGAAGAAGTAGCCGCTCACGGGCAGGCTCGTGAAGGCGCTGGTAGACGCAATCGGCCAGAGATGCACCAGCGCCGCCACGAAAATTCCGACACGGATGGGATCGGGATCCCGCCAAAGGCCGCGCCCGACATCCCTCAACCAGGCAAGGACCATGATCGAGAAGAGGATGAGGCCGGGATAGCCGCCATCCGTGCTCGCCTGGGTATAGAAGTTGTGCGGATGCTGCTTGCATATGCCGGCGCCGCCGCCATCGTGGCCGGGCTTGTTGGACCACCCGACGAAGTAGCGCGGATCGGGGCAACCGATGCGGAAGCCGTTGAAGCCGCGCCCGACCCAGGGGTTCTGTTCGGTCATCTCATCCGCGCGGCGCAGCAGGTAGCCGTAGGGGCTGACCTGGAAATGGTCCATCTGCCGGCTGAACTTCTCGACGAGCCGATAATAGGTCGGCGGCGAAATGACCGGTGAAGCCGCGAGCACGATGCCGCCGACGACGACGGCGGCGATCGCCACCGGGCGCAGCCGCGGCAGCAGAAGCGCGGAGACGACGAGGCCGAGACCGGTCAGCAGCACCGGCATGCGCTGGCCGATCAGCACCATCGTCGCGATGCTGATGAAGGCGAGGCCCACGCCCGCCGCACGCAGCAGAAAGGATCGTTGCGCGATCGCGTACATGACCGGCGGCAGCACCGCGGGCCAGAGGATGCGCACGAGCTCGGGGCCGGCGCGCGGCTTGAAGAAGGGGCCTGTCAGCTCACCGTCCACAAAACGGCCGTCGCCGAAGAAGTTGCGACCGGTCAGCCACTGAAAGAGGCACTGGATGCCGATATAGAAGGTCGTCGCCTGCACAACCCAGCGCAGCCAAACCCGAGGCCGCGGATCGCGCAGCAGCCAATGCTCCAGGGCCGCCAGGAACACGAAGAAACGCACCATGACGATCGCTTGAAAAAGCGACGGCCAACTGCCGTAGAAGGGCGGCGGCAGCGGCAGGGAGCAGATCATCTCCCAAATCCACCACACACCGGCGAAGGGCACCCAACCCTGCCGTACCCAGCCCCAGCTCCGCGTGCGGCCGCAGTGGATCAGGAACAGGATGGCGGTGCTGGAGATCAAGGTATCCGCAAGGCCCCGCGTATACAGCAGGGACGGCATCACCAGCAGCATCGCGGTGAGCGCGAGGCGTTCGATCAGGAGATTGAGCGGCATCAAGGGACGAGCAATTCCGTTCTGAGTTGGTCAAGCCGCCGGCGCGCGTCCGGCACGTCATAGGCGCGGGCTCTGTCGAGCGCCGCCTCCGCGAGTTTTGCCCGGGCCGCGGAGTTCCGCGCGAGGTCGATGATCGCCTCCGATATGCCCGCCGGGTCGTCAGGATCGATCGCCAGAGACACACCTTCCGTCAGTTCCGCAAGTCCGCCGCGCCGCGAGGCGATGAGTGCGGCGCCGCTGGCCATCGCCTCCAGAGCTGTCAGGCCGAAGGGCTCTTGCCAGCGACTGGGCACAACCGCAATGGCGGCGGCGCTTAAAGCAGCCAGGACGCCGGCATGATCGCGATAGCCAAAAAGGCTGATCCCCGCCGCCTCGGCCTCTCCGCGCAGCTTCGCCGTGAAGGGCGTCTCAGGACTATCCGGTCGGAAGCGATCGGCCCCGATCATCACCGCCGCCCAGCCCGGCAGCGCGGGGAGAGCCCGTGCGCAGGCGGCGACGAAGCTATCGGCGCCCTTGTCGGCCACGATCCGCCCGGCGAAAAGAATGGACTTCGCCCGCGTGTCCGCCGGCGCGGGGCGCGGCAGCGCCGCCAGATCCAGGCAGTTCGGCTCGATCACGGGCGCGGGCACATCCGTGAGCCCCTCCATCCAGCAGCCTGCGACATAGCCCGAGACGCAGACGATGCGGCCGAGCCGCGCCGACAGCCGACGCCGCTCCGCCGGAGTGCCGCCGCCGCGCATGCTGCGCGGGTCGTTGTGCAGAAACAGCGCAATGCGGTTGGGCGGAAACCACCGGGCGAGACGGCTGGCGAGATCGGGCTTGTTGTGGACCTCGATGAGATCCGGCCTGAGGTTGTCGAGCACGCGGCGGACGCCGGCGGCGTAGCGGGCATCGTCGCCGAGCGGCCAGCGTCGCGGGGTCACGGCGCTGAAGGGCAGGGGGAACACCTCCCCGTCTTGTTGCGCGCCGACAATCGTCACCGCGAAGGGCGAGTGCGGCGCGGCCTCAGGCCGAGCAAGCCGCGCCTGCAGCAGCGAAATTGCGCCCGCCGATTGCGGCCCGAAGCCCTCCCGAGGCGGCAACACCGTAGCGACGGAGCGGAGCGGAGCCGGTGGGGACGCAGTCAAGGGATCACGCCCGCGGACCGCGCCGGATGAGGATTTCCAGCACAGACGGATCCTCGGGGTTTTCATTTCGGGAAAGAACTGCATGGCCCTGAGACGCCGCCATGCGCGGCACGCTGTCGCGCGGTTCATCGCCGCGGACGAGAACGCGCAATAGATCCCCCTCCGAAAGACGCTCAAGGGCGAGACGCGTGCGGACGAACGTCATCGGACACGTATCGCGGGTAACATCCAGAAGCTTCGTGGCCTGCTGAGTATTTGCCGTCATGGTCCTGCGTTACTTGTATGCTCGCGAGACAGGTTGCCCCGACTGCTCCGGTGGATGTAGAGAGGACCTTGTCGATTCGTCATGCAATAGCCACGGCTTGATTTGCCGCGAAGGATTGACCCAATTCTACCCGACGAGCCGCCTTTACAAGAAAGGGCTGCGCCACGGCGGCCTTCATACCTAAGCCTTCCGGCCAGGAGAATGACGAATGTCTGACGACACAGCGAGCCCGAGCGTCCTCGGCTGGACCGCCCAGATCGTCTCCGCCCATGTGTCCAACAACACTGTCTCCCCCGAGGCGCTCCCCGGCCTGATCCAGGAGGTGTTCCGCACCCTCTCCAACGTCGGCGTGCAGGTCGAGCCTTCGGAGAAACCGCAGCCGGCGGTGCCCATCAAGAAAAGCGTCTTCGGCGATTACATCATCTGCCTTGAGGACGGGAAAAAGCTGAAGATGCTCAAGCGGCATCTCAAGACAGCCTATAATCTTGAGCCCGACCAGTATCGAGAGCGTTGGGGTCTGCCGCCCGACTACCCGATGGTCGCGCCTAATTACGCGCGCCAGCGGTCGTCACTCGCCAAGAAGATCGGCCTGGGGACGAAGCCTCGCGCAGCTGCCAAGCCGGGTTCCGGCCGGGGCGGACGCGGCGGCTGACACGGCCCCAGGCCTCACCCATAGCTTTGCCTCCTCGGATCGCTCCCGTATAACGATGGACGAAGACCTCGGCCTGCCGGACGTTCAACCCTTGGCAGCCCGGACAGAAGCGCCGGAGGAGGCGGGGATAGAACCGGAACTCATGCGATGATGTCGCGCATCGAGCGGCTGTGCGTCGAAAAGGGCCTGAAGATGACGGGGCAGCGCCGAGTCATCGCCAGCGTCCTGTCGGACGCCGCTGACCATCCCGATGTCGAGGAACTCTACCGGCGCGCGGTGGCGCTCGACAACCGCATGTCGATCGCGACCGTCTATCGCACGGTGCGTCTGTTCGAGGAGAACGGCATCCTGGAGCGGCGCGACTTCGGCGGCGGGCGCGCCCGTTACGAGCCGACGACGCCCGGCCCGCACCATCATCTCGTCGATGTCGACACCGGCCGGGTGATCGAGTTCATCGACCCCGAGCTTGAAACGGCCATCCGCGCCATCGCGACGCGTCTCGGCTTCGATCTCGCCTCCCATCGGCTCGAGCTGTTCGGCCGCCGCCTGCCGGAGCAGACGACCACGCCGGAAGCCGCAAGCGGGACCAACGGGCACGACAGCCACGAGCACAAAAGCCACGGGCGCGAAGGCCGGGCCCAAGCCCGCGGCAGGATTGCCACCAGCCCCCTTCTCACCGCCCCCCTTCTAACCGGCCCTGGCGCCGACCGCGGGCATTAGGTGAACCTACCGGAACCTCTGGCCGGGCTCGACGGCGAGGAAGGCATCGGCGAACTGCGTGCCGGCAACCTCGGGCTGCGCATCGCCCGCACGCCGGATGAGCTCGACGCGGCGCAGGCGCTTCGCTACCGCGTCTTCTACCAGGAGATGGGCGCGCAACCCGATGCCGCGGCGGCCGCGCGTGGCCGCGACAGTGACCGCTACGATGCCGTCGCCGACCATCTGCTCGTCGTCGATCATGATCTGGGTGACGGGCCCGACGCCGTCATCGGGACCTATCGGCTCATTCGCCGGGAGGCGGCGGAGACGATCGGTCGCTTCTACTCGGCGGATGAATACGACATCGGGCTGATCGAACGCTTTCCTGGACGGGTGCTGGAACTCGGCCGCTCCTGCGTCGATGCCGCCTATCGGGGCCGGGCGGCGATGCAGCTGCTGTGGCGGGGCATTGCCGCCTACGTCTTCACGCACAACATCGACCTGATGTTCGGCTGCGCCAGCCTGCCCGGAACGGATGTGGACGCGCTCGCGGCGGAACTCACCTACCTCTACGCCAACCATCTGGCGCCGCCGGATATCCGGCTGCGCGCGCTCCCTCACCGCTATGTCGACATGCGGCGGATGGACCCGGCCGAGATCGACGCGCGGCAGGTGCTCGTCAGCCTGCCGCCGCTCATCAAGGGGTATCTGCGGCTCGGCGGCTTCGTGGGCGACGGCGCCGTCGTC